>NZ_JBIUVD010000018.1:0-128461 GCF_044742785.1 Streptomyces sp. NPDC087844
TCCGGTTCCGATTTCCTCGGTGCTTTCCAGGTTTTCGCTTTCGCGTTTCCCTTTCCGGCGAGTCCGACTCTACCAGACCCTTTCAGGCCCGATTCTCAGTCGAAGTGGGGGTTGCCTTCCCGGCTGTTGGGCCGTTCCGACGAGTGAGACTTTAGCGGAATCCCGGCCCCCGAGCTAATCGGGGTCGCGCCCCCTCGAACGTGGATTCCTCATTTCGCAAACACGCGTCAAAACGAGCCGACGACGGATCGTCGATCGCTGTGTGCTTGTTGCGGAATGGTTGTCCGGGGACCAACCGGAGTCGGCGCTCACGTCGGACAACTCGGAGAACACTACGTAGCGGGCAGGGGTGTGTCAACTCGGGTACGGGGACCACCCCTGAGGCGTACTCTCGGTGTCATCACTACGCATGCGTGCACCCAGCTGTGGTGGGCCGCCTGACGGCGGCCGTACATACGCGTGTACTCAACGGCCGCCTCCTCGGCGGCCGTTTCCGTATCTCCTTCCTGGAGCGCCGGCCGGCGGTGGTGGCGGCCTCGACCAGCACGAGGCCGACGCGCTGTTCTGTGTCGTCGACCTGCACGCGCTGACCGTGGAGCACGATCCCGGGGGGCTTGGCTCTTGCGCGAGTTCTTTTCGATCCATCCGCAGGCACTGCACCGCAGAGAGGTGTAGGGGGCCGGAACGTCCTCGACCCGGCCAGGCGCCTTATGCTCCGTGCGCTGCCTGAGCAGGCTCCAGCCCTGGGCGAGGATGGCCCGGTTGAGCCTGGTTTTCTGCTTCACGCGTTTGCCGGGCTGCTCGATCGTCCCCTTCGCGGAGGCGGTCATGTTCTTGATGTTCAGCTTCTCGAACCGCACCAGGTCGCAGGTACGGGCGAGCATGGTGCTGGTCTTCTCGCACCAGTCCTTGCGCCGGTCAGCTTCCCGCGCCTTGAGCCTGGCCACCTGGGGGCAGTTCAGTTTCCGCCCGGCCGACAGGGCGGCGGTGATCTTCGCGCCCCGCTCGATGCCGATGACCTAACCGGTACCGGGTGCGGCGATCGGTTCGGGGACGACCGCGAACGCGATGTTCCACTGCCCGTTGCGGAAGGTGACCCGGAACGTCCTCGCGGCAGGGAGCCGCAGACGGGTGAGGCGAAAGCGGACCCATCCGCAGCCGGGTACCTTGACCTGAGCCCACCGGCGGCTGAGCTTCCGCACCACCACGGACCGGCCCATGACCTGCTTGCCCTTGGCGTTCAGCCTCGGCGCCCCGTCCGCCCCGAACTCCGGTACGCGGTCGGTACCGATAACCCGGAAGCCCTCATGCCGGAACTTCTTACGCCAGGTCGGCTCACCGAAGCCGGAGGTGAAGCGGGCGTTGCTGGCCTTGGCGAAGTCCTTCAGGGCCTGCTGCTGCACATCCGCGTTTCCGGCACCGAGCCACTCGTCCTCACGTCGGGCCTCGGTCAGCTGGCGGCACTGCTCAGCGAAGCCGGGCGCGATCCTGCGGCCCGGTTTCCAGTGTGAGTGCTGTTCGACGGCGAGGTTCCACACATACCGAACGTGCGCGCAGTGCTCACGCATGACCGCCTCCTGGGCGGTCGTCGGATACCCACGAAACCGGGGCAAACGCGGGAGCGGGCGTTCACCCCGACCCTGAAGAACCGGTCACACTGCCCGGAAGCTAAGGAGGATGAACACGCGCAGCTGTCGTACTAGCTGTTGCCGGAGGCCAGTGCGCGGCTGCGGTCGCGGGCTGCTTCGAGGGCCGCGATGAGGGCGGCCCGTACACCGTGGTTCTCCAGTTCGCGGATGGCGTTGATCGTGGTGCCCGCGGGAGACGTGACGTTCTCGCGGAGCTTCACGGGGTGCTCGCCGCTGTCGCGGAGCATCACGGCGGCGCCGATCGCGGACTGGACGATGAGGTCGTGTGCCTTGTCGCGGGGCAGGCCGAGCAGGATGCCCGCGTCGGTCATGGCCTCGACCAGGTAGAAGAAGTACGCCGGACCGGAGCCGGAGAGGGCGGTGCAGGCGTCCTGCTGGGACTCGGGCACGCGGAGCGTCTTGCCGACGGCGCCGAAGATCTCTTCGGCGTGGGCGAGGTGCTCGGCGGTGGCGTGGCTGCCGGCGGAGATGACGGACATGGCCTCGTCCACGAGGGCGGGGGTGTTCGTCATGACCCGGACGACCGGGGTGTTCTGAACGAGGCGCTCCTCGAAGAAGGCGGTGGGGATGCCCGCGGCGCCGCTGATGACCAGGCGGTCGGCGGGGACGTGCGCGGCGAGTTCGTCGAGGAGAGTCCCCATGTCCTGGGGCTTGACCGTGAGGATCAGCGTGTCCGCCGTCTTGGCGGCCTCCTGGTTGGTGACAGCGGTGACGCCGTGGCGCTCCTGCAGTTCCCTGGCGCGCTCCGGGCGGCGGGCGGTGACCAGGAGGTCGGTGGGCGCCCAGCCCGCTCGGATCATTCCGCTCAGCAGGGCCTCGCCGATCTTGCCGGTGCCGAGCACTGCGACTTTCTGGGTCATGTTCGGTTGCCCTCCGGGGGTGCGTCGTCCGGGGCCCATCCTCGCACCGGGGCACGGGGCCGGCCCGCGCTGTCCGCTGGGCGGGACGCGGTCGGGACGCGGTCGGGCCCGGGGTCGGGGTGTCCGGGGTCAGGGGGTGCGGCGGCGGAGGGTCGCCGCGCCGAGGGTCAGTACGAGGAGGGCGCAGGCCGCGACGATCAGGGCGTCGCGGACGAACGCGGTGGTGACGTCGGCGTGCTTCAGGACTTCGTTCATGCCGTCGACGGCGTACGACATGGGGAGGACGTCGGAGATGCCTTCGAGTACGGGGTGCATGTCGGAGCGCGGGGTGAACAGGCCGCAGAGGAGGAGCTGGGGAAAGATCACGGCCGGCATGAACTGGACGGCCTGGAACTCGGAGGACGCGAACGCCGAGACGAAGAGGCCGAGGGCGGTGCCGAGCAGGGCGTCGAGGAGGGCGACGAGGAGGAGCAGCCAGGCCGAGCCGGTGACGTCGAGGCCGAGGGCCCAGACGGCGAGACCGGTGGCGAGGAGGGACTGGACGACGGCGACCGCCCCGAAGGCGAGGGCGTAGCCGGCGATGAGGTCGCCCTTGCCGAGGGGCATGGCGAGGAGGCGTTCCAGGGTGCCTGAGGTGCGTTCGCGGAGGGTGGCGATGGAGGTCACCAGGAACATCGTGATGAGGGGGAAGATGCCGAGCAGCGAGGCGCCGATGGAGTCGAAGGTGCGCGGGCTGCCGTCGAAGACGTAGCGGAGCAGCAGAAGCATCAGGCACGGGATGAGGAGCATCAGCGCGATCGTGCGCGGGTCGTGGCGGAGTTGGCGCAGGACCCGGGTCGCGGTGGCGGTGGTGCGGGCGAGGTTGATCGCGCGCGGCTGGGGAGGCGTGGGCGAGCTGGTGCGTGGGGCGGTGGTCGTGTTCATCGGGCGGGCTCCTCGCGGGACTGGCTGGGCTGGTTGCCGGCGGCGGCTGCGATCGCCTCGTCGACCAGGTGGAGGAAGGCCGCCTCGACGGTGTCGGTGCCGGTCCGGGTGCGCAGGGCGTCCGGGGTGTCTCCCCCGGCCTCCGCACGGGAGGCGCCCCCGGCGAGGATCTCGCCCTCGCGCATCAGGAGCAGGTGGTGGCAGCGCTCGGCCTCGTCCATGACGTGGGAGGAGACGAGGAGGGTGGCGCCCCGGTCGGCGATGGTGTGGAAGAGCTGCCACAGGTCGCGGCGGAGTACGGGGTCGAGGCCGACCGTGGGTTCGTCGAGGACGAGGAGCTCCGGGGTGCCGAGGAGGGCCACGGCGAGGGAGACGCGGCTGCGCTGGCCGCCGGAGAGGTTGCCCGCGAGGGCGTCGGCGTGGGAGGCGAGGTCCACGTCGGCGATGGCGTGCTCGACGTTCTCGTGGCGGCGGTCGGCGGCGGCGCGGCCGGGGTCGAGGATCGCGGCGAAGTAGTCCAGGTTCTGGCGGACGGTCAGGTCGTCGTAGACGGAGGGGGCTTGGGTGACGTAACCGATCCGGGAGCGGAGGGCTGCGTGGCCCGCGGGGAGGCCGAGGACGTCCAGGGTGCCGGCGACCTTGGCCTGGGTGCCTGCGATCGACCTCATCAGGGTGGACTTGCCGCATCCGGAGGGGCCGAGCAGACCGGTGATCCGGCCGCGGGGGATGTCGAAGTCCAGTCCGCGCAGGACCTTGCGGGGGCCTCGGGCGACGGTGAGGTCGGCGGCGTGGACCGCCGGGTGGTCGGGGGGTGGTGGCGCGGGGGCAGGGGCGCCGGACGCGTTATTCATCATGTGATGAATAATGCGCCTGGGTGCGGACCTCGTCAAGCGGCCCGGATGACGATCAGGACGACCTCGTAGCTCTCCTCCACCTGGCCGTCGGGAAATGCCTGCAGGAGGTGTGCGCGCTCCTCGGCGAAGAAGGCGGCCGTCGCTTCTTCTCCCAGGACCAGGAAGACCGAGTAACTGCTGATGTTGGCCAGGTGGGTGTCCAGGGGGACGGTTCGGCTCCAGCGGATCTCATGGCGGGTGCAGACGGGCAGGTACGGAGCGTGGGCGAAGACGTCCTCCTTACGGGCCCGGCGGCCTGAGCCGCGCTTCTCGGCGACGTCACCGCCGATGAACCGCTCCACGCGCCGGTTCTGCTCCACCTGCCAGGGGACGTCGAGGGCGGGGTTGTTCCACCAGAGGGTCAGGGCGCCGGAGGGGCGCAGTACGCGCATGGCTTCGGGGAGGGAGCGGGACGGGTCCGTCCAGTGCCAGGACTGGGCATAGGTGAGGAAGTCGACGGAGGCGGTGGCGAGGGGCAGGGCGTCGCCGTCGCCCCGGACGACGGGGGTGCCAGGGAGGGAGCGGCGGAACTGGGACGCCATCCCGTCGCCGGGTTCCACCGCGACCACCTCGGCGCCGCGGGCGAGGAGGAGTGCGGTGGCTATGCCCGTACCGGCGCCCACGTCCGCGACGCGGGCGCCCCTGAGCGGGCGGGCGGCCGCTTGCTCGATCGCGTCGAAGAGGGCCGGGGGGTAGGTGGGGCGGCTTGCCGCGTACTGGGCTGCGGCGGTGTTGAAGGAGAGGGCGTAGTTGGGGTGGGAGGGGGATTTAGGGGTCTTGGGGGTCATGGGTACATCGTGGCTGGGCGCGCCGTTCCTTGCGCCCTTTTGCGGGCGGGGCTGCGTCCCAGCCCCGTCGTCGCGTGCGGGCGGGCCCGGTGGGGGCCGTTCGCGCAGTTCCCCGCGCCCCCAAAAGAAGCGGGGCTGCGCCCGAGCCCGTTGTCGGGTGCGGGTCCGGCCGGGGTCGTTCGCGCCGTTACCCGCGCGCCCTTGCGGGCGGGGCGCAGCGCCGTTCTTCAGGGGCGCGGGGAACTGCGCGGGCAACCCCCACCGGGGCCCCAGATGAATGCGGGCCCTAGTTGCGCTTGCGGCGGGGCGCCGCCTCGTACTCGGCGCGGTGGAGGCTTTCGCCCGGGGCCTCCGTCAGTGAGCGGAGGAAGTACGCGGTGAGGGTGCCGACGAAGCCGATGGCCAGCAGACCCCGCAGCGCGGACTGGCTGTCCGGGGCCGGACGTCTCGTATAGCCCGCCCAGGTGTGGCGGAACGCCACCGCGCTGCAGACGGCGAACATGACCGCGACCAGGGCGGTGACGAAGCCGCCCACGGCCGCGATCTCCAGTCCCTCGTACGCGAAGCGCAGGACCAGGCAGCCGGCCGCGATCGCGACGAGCGAGCCGACGGTCACGGCCGCGCGGCGGGCCGCGTAGCCGCCGTCGTGATCCACCCAGGTCACCGCGAAGAAGCGGATCGGTTCGGGGCGGGGGCCCGCGGAGATGGTGTGTGGTTTGTCGCTCACGGCTTGATTATCGCCTCGGCCCACCGACCCGCGGGCCGAGGCGATACTTCGCACAGGCGTCAGGCGCAGCGCGATGCCACGTACCCGTCGCTTCCCGTGCGCACGTACGCGTCGGAGACGTACTCCCCGACCTCGATGTTGTCCCAGATCTTCGTCGTCCCGTAGGGACCGCTGATCGTCTCCCCCGGGCGCTGGCAGAAGATCGGGACCCTGGAGCCCGGCGCCAGCGTGCGGATCAGGCGGTACTGGGTGCCGGGGCCGCTGCGGACGTTCAGGGTGTAGCCGGGTGCGATCGAGTAGAGCGCCTGTGCCGCGACCGCCGCGGCTGCCTCGGCGCTCGCCGTCTCCACAGCCACTTCGGCCGTTTCAGCCGTTCCGGCCGTTCCGGCCGCTTCGACCGCTTCGGCTTCTCTTACTTCTTCAACAGCCATGTATGTCTCCCCGTTGGATGTGGTGCACGCGTTGTCTCGAATGTGGTGTCTCGAAACGCTGTCTTTGTTTTGTGCACGCGGAGGCTAGCAAGCCGCGTGGGTCTCGTACGAACCATCGACTAGGCTCCGTGCGTCGCGCGTGCGTACGCAATTCACGGGGGTGGACGATGCCGCCAAAACGCATCGCCGGATCGGATGCCGAAGCGGAACTACCCGAGTACGCAGGGCAGTACCGCCTTGAGTCACACCTCGGCTCGGGCGGCATGGGCGTGGTCCATCTGGCCCGCTCGGCGTCGGGGCTGCGGCTCGCGGTGAAGGTCATCAACGTCGAGTTCGCCAGGGACCCCGAGTTCAGAGGGCGTTTCAAGCAGGAGGTGGCGGCCGCACGGCGGGTCAGCGGTGCGTTCACCGCGCCGGTCGTGGACGCCGACCCCGAGGCGGACCGGCCCTGGATGGCCACCCTGTTCATACCGGGACCCACGCTCGCGGAGCATGTGAAGCGGAACGGTTCGTTGTCGTCCGCGCAGTTGCGTCAGGTGATGGCCGGGCTCGCCGAGGCGTTGCGCGACATCCATCGTGCCGGTGTGGTGCACCGCGACCTCAAGCCGAGCAACGTCCTCCTCGCCGAGGACGGCCCCAAGGTCATCGACTTCGGTATCTCGCGGCCGTCGGACAGCGAACTGCGCACGGAGACCGGCAAGTTGATCGGCACTCCGCCCTTCATGGCCCCCGAGCAGTTCCGCCGCCCGCGCGAGGTGGGACCGGCCGCCGACATCTTCGCGCTCGGGTCCGTGCTGGTGCACGCCGCGACCGGGCGCGGGCCCTTCGACTCCGACAGCCCCTATGTCGTGGCCTACCAGGTCGTGCATGACGAACCTGATCTGACGGACGTCCCCGGCGACCTGGCTCCGCTGATCGCCCGTTGCCTCGCCAAGGAACCCGACGAACGGCCGACACCCGACGAGCTCATGGCCGAACTGCGGCATGTCTCGTCCCTCTACGACACGCAGGCGTTCATCCCGGCGCAGCGCACGGCGGAGGCGGGGACGGCATCGGCGGAGGCATTGGGGGAAGCATCGGGGGCATCGGCCGCGGGGTCGGCGGAAGCCGTGGCTGGC
Organism: Streptomyces sp. NPDC087844; assembly: GCF_044742785.1. Classification (NCBI taxonomy): domain Bacteria; kingdom Bacillati; phylum Actinomycetota; class Actinomycetes; order Kitasatosporales; family Streptomycetaceae; genus Streptomyces; species Streptomyces sp. NPDC087844. The sequence continues at coordinate 7,391 of NZ_JBIUVD010000018.1, forward strand.
TCCCGCGACCGTACGACCCACGTGCGCGGCAAGCGGCGGATGCCGGCGGGGTCCGACGACGGCGGAAGCCGCCGGGCCGGCGGCGGCGATGCCGGGTCCCACGACCCGGATTCGGGTACAGGTGCGGGTTCGTCCTCGGTACGTTCCCGGCACCGGGGCGTTCTCGCCGTCGCGCTCGGTGGCGTGGTCGCGCTCGCGGTCGGCGGTGCGCTGCTGGCCGGCCTGCCGGGCGACGACGGTTCCGGAGGGCGGCCGGGCTCCGCATCGGGTGGCGCACGTGAGTCCGCCGGTGCGGCGTTCCGGCCGTGGGCCACGAAAGTGGGCACGGGCCGGGAGGGCATGGCCAAGTGCACGTACGGCGGTGGGGCCCTGCTCTGTGCCGGTCCCGGTGTGCTCGCCGGCGCCCTCGGCCCGCGGGACGGAAAGGCGCGGTGGACTCGCTCGGTGAAGACCGGGGAGGACGGTTCGGTCTCCGCGCCCGTCCTGTCCGGGGGCCTCGTGCACGCGGTCACCGCGGCCGGCGGGCAGTTGGTCGCGCTCGACCCCGACACGGGCAGGACTAGCTGGAAGCTGAACACCTCGGTGTACGGGGGTGGTGCGCAGTACGCGGGCGACACCGTTCTGCTGACCGCGGGCGACGGCACGGTCACCGGCATCGACGGGAAGACCGGGGAGCGGCTCTGGCACGGCCGCCCGGCCGGCGGGGCCCAGCCCGCCTTCGCGTACTTCGGCGGCGAACTCGCGTACGCGACGACGCTGACGTCCGACGGTACGGGCACGCAGGTGATCGCGGTGGATCCACGGACCGGGGACGTGCGCTGGCGCCACCGCCTCGACGGGCTGCTCACTCCGGTCGGCACGCGGAAGGGCACTCTCTGGCTCACCGCCGAGAACGCGACCCAGGAGACGCGGAGCATCGTCGGCTACACGCCGGGCAGCGAATCGGAAGAACGGATTCCGCTCGACCTCCCGCTTCCGTCCGCCACGGCCGCTCTGCACGGCGACGCGGTCTATCTACTGGCCGCGGGAGGTGCGCTGGTGGCCGTCGACATCGAGGCCGGCACACAGCGCTGGCGTCGTGAGACCTCGGTCAGCAGGGCCTCGGCGCCGACCGCCGACGACCGGAACGTGTACGTCAGCGCCCCTGACGGCCGGCTGCTCGCGGCCGACGTCCGCACCGGCAGGCTCGTGGGCCAGACTCCTACGCGGCTCGGCGACGACGGCGAACGGGTCGTGGCCGAGGTGCTCGCACCCATGGTCGTGGGCGACCGGGTCTACGCGAGCGCGCCCGACGGCAGCGTCTTCGCCGTGGACGCCCGCAGGCCCGCCGACTGGTGAGCCTGAGCCACAAGGACGGCGGGCCGGTCCGGTGAACAGCGAACCCGCCCGGTGGTGAGGACCGGGCGGGTTCGGGTGCGCTGGGAGAACTGGGGAGTGCGTCGGGCCAGGTCGGGCTAGCCGAGCAGGGAGACGTCCCGGACGGCTCCCCTGTCCGCGCTGGTCGCCATCGCGGCGTACGCGCGCAGGGCGGCCGAGACCTTGCGCTCGCGGGCGACCGGGGCGTACACGCCTTTGAGTGCCTCGCGGCGCTCGGCCAGTTCCTCGTCGCCGACCAGGAGATCGATGCTGCGGTTCGGGATGTCGATGCGGATGCGGTCGCCGTCCCTGACGAGGGCGATCGTGCCGCCGGACGCCGCCTCGGGCGACGCGTGGCCGATGGACAGGCCCGAGGTGCCGCCGGAGAAGCGGCCGTCGGTGACCAGGGCGCAGGTCTTGCCGAGGCCGCGGCCCTTCAGGAACGACGTCGGGTAGAGCATCTCCTGCATGCCGGGGCCGCCCTTGGGGCCCTCGTAGCGGATGACGACGACGTCGCCGTGCGTGACCTGTTTCTTGAGGATCTTGTCGACGGCCTCCTCCTGCGACTCGCAGACGACCGCCGGGCCCTCGAAGGTCCAGATCGACTCGTCCACGCCGGCGGTCTTCACGACACAGCCGTCGACGGCGAGGTTGCCCTTCAGGACCGCGAGGCCGCCGTCCTTGGAGTACGCGTGCTCCGCCGAGTGGATGCAGCCGCCCTCCGCGTCCTCGTCGAGGGCCGCCCAGCGCTCGGACTGGGAGAATGCCGTGGAGGAGCGGACACCGCCGGGCGCCGCGTACCACAGCTCCACGGCCTTCGGGGAGGGGGAGCCGCCGCGGACGTCCCAGGTCTTCAGCCAGTCGGCGAGGGACGGGCTGTGCACCGAGTGCACGTCCTCGTTCAGGAGGCCCGCGCGGTGGAGTTCGCCGAGCAGGGCGGGGATGCCGCCGGCCCGGTGCACGTCCTCCATGTAGTACGTCCGGCCGTTCGCCACGTTCGGGGCGACCTTGGCGAGGCACGGCACGCGGCGCGAGACCGCGTTGATCTCGTCCAGGCCGAACGGGACGCCCGCCTCCTCGGCGGCGGCCAGCAGGTGCAGGATCGTGTTGGTCGAGCCGCCCATGGCGATGTCGAGGGCCATGGCGTTCTCGAAGGCCGCGAGCGTGGCGACGTTGCGCGGCAGGACCGACTCGTCGTCCTGCTCGTAGTAGCGGCGGGTGACGTCCATCACCGTGCGGGCCGCGTCCTCGTACAGGCCCTTGCGGGCCGTGTGCGTGGCGAGGACCGAGCCGTTGCCGGGGAGGGAGAGGCCGATGGCCTCGGTCAGGCAGTTCATGGAGTTGGCCGTGAACATGCCGGAACACGAACCGCAGGTCGGACAGGCGTTCTCCTCGATACGGAGGATGTCCTCGTCCGAGATCTTGTCGTTCACGGCGTCGGAGATCGCGTCGACCAGGTCGAGCGTACGGACCGAGCCGTCGACCAGCGTGGCGCGGCCGGACTCCATGGGGCCGCCGGAGACGAAGACCGTCGGGATGTTCAGGCGCAGGGCGGCCATGAGCATGCCGGGCGTGATCTTGTCGCAGTTCGAGATGCAGATCAGGGCGTCGGCGCAGTGGGCCTCCACCATGTACTCCACGCTGTCCGCGATCAGGTCGCGGGAGGGGAGGCTGTAGAGCATGCCTCCGTGGCCCATCGCGATGCCGTCGTCGACGGCGATCGTGTTGAACTCGCGCGGGATGCCGCCCGCGGCCGTGATGGCCTCGCTCACGATCCGGCCGACCGGCTGGAGGTGGGTGTGGCCGGGCACGAACTCCGTGAAGGAGTTGGCGACCGCGATGATCGGCTTGCGGCCGATGTCCGCGCCCGGTACACCGGAGGCGCGCATAAGGGCGCGGGCGCCCGCCATGTTGCGTCCGTGGGTGACTGTGCGGGACCTCAGCTCGGGCATGGCCGCTCGCTCCTTCGGAGAGTGTTGACTGCTGTCGAGCGTACGCCGGGCATCCACCGTTCGGACATGGTGTCCGGTATGCGGGATTGCTGTCTCGGGTTTCGGCTCTCGACTGCGGGGCGCTGGGCGCGCACTGCGGTTCGGGGGCGGGGCGCTGGGCGTGGAGGTTTCGGGTGCGGGTCGCACGTGGCTGGTCGCGCAGTTCCCCGCGCCCCTGACGGGCGCCCCTGCTGGGCGCCCGTCGAAGAGGCGCGCCGCGCTCACGGGGCTGTCAGGTGGGACTGGATCGCCGGGGAGACCCGCTTGATGATCTGTTCCGGGTCCGCGGAGGCCAGGGGTTCCACCTTGATCACGTAACGCAGCATCGCGATTCCCACGAGTTGCGCGGCGGCCAGTTCCGCGCGCAGTTCGGCGTCCGGGAGGTCCAGCTGGAGGGCGACGCGGCGCAGCAGCTGGGTGGAGATCAGACGGCGGAAGACCCCTGCCGCGGTCTCGTTGTTCACGGCGGAGCGGACGATCGCGAGCAGGGCCTTGCGGGTGGCCGGGTTCTCCCAGACGCCGAAGAAGAAGCGGGCCAGCCGCTCGCCCACGCCGTCGAGGGGGCCTTCGCCGATCGAGCCGGGAGCGCTCAGGAGGGGTCCGATGGCGACCTCGATGGACGCCTCGAAAACCTGCTCCTTCGTACCGAAGTAGTGGTGTACGAGCGCCGAGTCCACGTCCGCCGCCTTCGCGATGGCGCGCATGGAGGTCTTCTCGAAGCCCCGTTCCGCGAACTCCTCGCGGGCCGCGGCCAGGATGCGGTCGCGGGCCGCGGGGACGTCCTGCGAGTCCGTACGGGAGGGGCGTCCACGCCGGCGCGGTGCCGCGGCGGTCATGAACGCGGGACCCGGACCGCCGAGGCCAGGTGGAGGCGGGTGAAGGCGAGGGCTTCCGCCAGGTCGGCCTCGCGCTCGGCGCTCGACATGGCCCGGCGGGTGTTGACCTCGATGACGACATGGCCGTCGTAGCCGGACAGGGCGAGCCGTTCGAGCAGCTCGGCGCAGGGCTGGGTGCCGCGGCCCGGGACCAGATGCTCGTCCTTGATGGAGCCGCTGCCGTCGGCGAGGTGGACGTGGCCGAGGCGGTCGCTCATGCGGTCGATCATCTGGAGCGCGTCCGTGCGGGCCGTCGCGGTGTGGCTCAGATCGATCGTGAAGTGCCGGTAGTCGTCCTTCGTCACGTCCCAGTCGGGTGCGTACGCGAGCATCTCGCGATCGCGGTAGCGCCAGGGGTACATGTTCTCGACGGCGAATCGTACGTCCGTCTCGTTGGCCATCTGCCAGATTCCGGTGACGAAGTCGCGGGAGTACTGGCGCTGCCAGCGGAACGGGGGATGTACGACGACCGTGCTCGCCCCGAGCTTCTCGGCTGCCGCCCGGGCGCGCTGGAGTTTGATCCACGGGTCGGTGGACCAGACTCGCTGGGTGATGAGCAGGCAGGGGGCGTGTACGGCGAGGATCGGGATGCGGTGGTAGTCGCTGAGGCGGCGCAGGGCTTCGATGTCCTGGCTGACCGGGTCCGTCCACACCATGACCTCGACGCCGTCGTAGCCGAGGCGTGCGGCGATCTCGAAGGCCGTCGCTGTCGACTCCGGATAGACGGAGGCCGTGGACAGGGCGACCTTCGCATCCGGGATGCGCACGACTGGTTCTGCCACGGGGACAGGTTACGGGGTGGGTTCGTCGGGTGTCGGGGGGCGGGGTCGTTTGGCCGGGGGCTGCCTGTGCGGGGTGGGGGTGTGCTGGGTGGCGTGGGCGGAGTCGTGACCGGTCGGATGGGGGCTTGCCGCGCCGTTCCCCGCGCCCCTTGCGGAGTGGGGGCCGGCCTCGTATGACAGGTGACCGGCCGTGAGGGTTGCCCGCGCCGTTCCCCGCGCCCCTTACGGGGTGGAGGCCGGCCTCGTATGACAGGTGACCGGCCGTGAGGGTCGCCCGCGCCGCTCCCCGCGCCCCTTACGGGGTGGGGGCCGTCCTCGTATGACAGGTGACCGGCCGTGAGGGTTGCCCGCGCCGTTCCCCGCGCCCCTTACGGGGTGGGGGCCGGCCTCGTATGACAGGTGACCGACCGTGAGGGTTGCCCGCGCCGTTCCCCGCGCCCCTTACGGGGTGGGGGCCGGCCTCGTATGACAGGTGACCGGCCGTGAGGGTTGCCCGCGCCGTTCCCCGCGCCCCTTGCGGGGTGGGGTGGAGCGGGGTGTGTCATGTGCGGGGCATTTGGTCCAGGGAGCGGAGGATTACGCCCTCTCGGAGTGCCCAGGGGCAGATGTCCACTGTTTCCACTCCGAAGAGGTCCATCGCACCCTCGGCCACTATCGCGCCGGCGAGGAGCTGGCCGGCGCGGCCCTCGGAGACTCCGGGGAGTTCCGCGCGTTCGGCGGTCGTCATGGAGGCCAGGCGCGGGACCCAGTCCTCCAGGGACCGGCGCTTGAGCTCGCGCTGGACGTACAGGCCGTCGACCGAGCGGGCGGCGCCGGCGAGCCGGGCGAGCTGCTTGAAGGTCTTGGAGGTGGCGACCACGTGGTCGGGGGCGCCGAACCGGCTGAACTCCCCGACCGTACGGGCGATCTGGGCCCGCACATGGCGGCGCAGGGCCTTTATGTCCGCCGGGTCCGCCGGGTCGGTCGGCAGCCAGCCCGCGGTCAGCCGGCCCGCGCCCAGCGGCAGCGAGGCAGCCGCGTCGGGCTCCTCGTCCATCCCGTACGCGATCTCCAGCGAGCCGCCGCCGATGTCGAGGACGAGCAGTTTCCCGGCCGACCAGCCGAACCAGCGGCGGGCGGCGAGGAAGGTGAGCCGGGCCTCCTCCGCGCCGGTGAGGACCTGGAGCTCCACACCGGTCTCCTCGCGCACCCGGGCCAGCACCTCGTCGGCGTTGCTGGCCTCACGCACCGCGGAGGTCGCGAACGGCAGCAGATCCTCGACGCCCTTGTCCTCGGCGGCCTCCAGCGCCTCCTGGATGACGGCGACCAGTTTGTCGACGCCTTCGGAGTCGATCGCGCCGCTGCTGTCCAGAAGTTGGGCGAGCCGTAGCTCCGCCTTGTGTGAATGCGCGGGCAGCGGGCGCGCGCCGGGGTGTGCATCCACCACCAGCAGGTGCACTGTGTTCGAACCCACGTCCAGGACACCGAGTCTCATGTACGGCACGCTACTGCGCCCGGGCCGCTCGGCCGTCCCCAGAGTGGTCGTGAGCGACTTACTCTGGACGGGTGCCAAAGACGAAAAAGGCGAAGAGCGACAAATCGGCCACGGGTTCCTCCACAGCGTCCGCAGACGACTCGCTTCTGGTGAAGCCCGGAAAGCCTCCGAAGACCCCGAAGGCCCCGAAGACTCCGAAGGCCCCGAAGGGCGACGAGAAGGGGCTCGACTTCGCGCGTGCGTGGGTGGAGTTCCCCGATCCGGCCGACGACGAGCAGGTCTTCCGCTGCGATCTGACTTGGCTGACCTCTCGCTGGAACTGCATCTTCGGAAGTGGCTGCCAGGGGATCCAGGCGGGCCGCGCGGACGACGGATGCTGCACGCTGGGGGCCCACTTCTCGGACGAGGACGACGAGAAGCGCGTGGCCGGTCATGTGGCGAGGCTCACGCCGGAGATCTGGCAGCACCACGACGTGGGGACCGCGACCGGCTGGGTCGCGCAGGACGAGGACGGGGACCGGCAGACGCGCCCGTACCAGGGGTCCTGCATCTTCCAGAACCGTCCCGGTTTCGCCGGTGGCATGGGCTGTTCGCTGCACATCCTGGCTGTCAAGGAGGGCCGCGAGCCCCTGGAGACCAAGCCGGACGTCTGCTGGCAGCTGCCGGTGCGGCGGACGTACGAGTGGATCGACCGGCCCGACGACACGCGGGTGCTGCAGGTCTCGATCGGCGAGTACGACCGGCGCGGGTGGGGTCCGGGCGGGCACGACCTGCACTGGTGGTGCACGTCGGCGACGTCCGCCCACGGCGCGGGGGACGCGGTCTATGTCTCGTACCGCCCGGAACTGATCGAACTGATGGGCAAGTCGGGCTACGACCGCCTGGTGGAACTGTGCGAGCAACGCCTGTCCGCCCAGCTCCCCCTCCTGGCCCCCCACCCGGCGGACCCACCCCGCCTCGGATGAGCACCCGCGCCCCGAAAAGGGCGCGGGGAACCGCGCGACCGGCCACGACGGACTCGCAGCCGAAGTCCCACCCGCCCGCGGAAGCGCTCAACTCCCCGACGGGCTCGGCTCACCACTGCCACCAGCGGCGCCGCCAACAGGCCCACCGGTCGCCGGCGCGGAACCTTCGGAGGAACCCGGCGGAGGCTCCGGCTCCGGGTCCGACGGCTCCGGCCCACCGGGCGTCGGCCCAGGCCCGGGATCGGACGGCCCCGGCCCGGACGGCGTCGGCTCAGGACCGGGCCCCGGATCCGACGGCCCAGGCCCAGGCCCAGGCCCGGGACCTGGACCGGGCCCCGGTCCAGGGTCCGACGGCCCGGGCTCGCTCGGCGCGGACGGATCCGGCCGCGGCCCCGGCTGCGTGGGCCCCGCGGTCCCGTAACCGCCGATCGTGACCACCGCCCCCGCCGGCCCGACCGCCACCCGCGCGCTCCACGCCCCGATCGGCTCACGCAGATGATCGACGTACACCTTGATCGTCAGCGTCTCCCCCGGTTCCAGCGTCCCCGACGACTGGCTCAGGTAGAGCCAGGACGCCCCGGTCCGCGCCGACCAGCGGACCGCTGAACCGCCGGTCGCGGTGAGGGTGATCAGTGTCGTGTCACCGTGGGAACGCGCCGCGACGGAGAGCCCGCCCTGCTGCCCCGGGGCCACGCTGACGACTTCCACGGAGACATCGGACGAGCCGCTGCGCGGGGTGAAGCGGGAGCCGGACCGCGTCCTGGCGTTGCCCGCGTTCTCGTAGCCGGGTGCCTTGCCGCCGAGTTCCTCCGGGTCCTGCGCCTCGTTCGCGGTGACCGGCCGGCCGTCGGAGCCCTCGCCGATGAGGGGCGCCCCCCGGTAGGCCGCCCACAGGGCGAGCACGGGGGCCGCCACGACGGTGGCGACGACCGTGGTGGTGACGGCACGCGCGCGCAGCCGGTCACGACGGGCCGCGTGGTCCTTGGGGTCCATCGGAAAACCCCGCCGGTCGAAGCGCGGACCGCCGCCCCGCGCGCGCGGGAGACGCGTCATCGCCTTGTGGAGAGCCGCGCGCGGGGCTTCGAGTACGGGCAGCGCGGCGGGCGTGACGCTGGTGCCGGGCCAGGAGCCGGGGCCCGCGCGCTCGGCGGTCCGGCGGCAGCGCGGACAGTCGTCGACGTGCCGCACCAGTTCGCGGCGCAGGGCCGCGCCGAGGACGAGGTGGTTGTCGCCCGTGAGCCGGGTCACACCCGGGCAGGTACCGGTCTCGACGACGGCCAGGGCCGCGCGCGTGCGCTCGATCTCGCAGGCGCCCGCCGCGAGGAGCTCACGGGCGGCCACCGGGTCGGTGCCGAGGACGGCGGCGACCTCGTGCGCGGCGAGCTGGTGGCGCACGGCGAGTTCGAGCGCCTCACGCTGCTCGGGCGTCGTACCGGCGGCCTCCGGCCAGGCCAGCAGGGCGAGTTCGCGACGGCGGCGGTCCTTCTCGGCGTCGGCGAGGAGGCCGGCGCTCGGATCTCCGCCCCGCTCACCGACGCGTTCACCGCCCCGTTCACCGACGCGCTCGCCGACGCGGTCGCCGACGCCGTCACCGGGGCGGTCACCGATCCGCCCGCCGACACGCTCGCCGAGGCGGTCACCGGCCCGGCCGCCGGTGCGCCCCGGGCCCGCGGACGAGGTGCCGCGGGCGGCGGCATGGGCGCTCTCGGCTCGGGCCTCCGTATGAGGGCCGGCCGGGCCGCCCTCCGCGCGCGAGTTCGTCCGATCCGCCGCGTGCGGGCCGGAGGAACGGCCGTCCGAACCGGCGGTACCGCCCGCGGAACGGCCCTCCGAACCGGCCGTACGGCCCGCGGAACGACCCGCGGAACGACCCGCGGAACGACCCGACGCATGGGCGCCGTGACGCTTCTGCCTGGCCTCGGCGAGCTTGCGCAGACAGGACCAGCGGGCGAGCGCGTACAGCCAGGCCCTGCGGTCGTCGGGCGTCTCGCGGCCCCGATGGCCGCGGCGCTCGGCGAGTGCGAGGGCGTCCCCGAGGGCGGCGGTCGCCGTGTCGTGGTCGCACAGCACGGACAGGCAGTAGGTGAACAGGCCGTCCAGGTAAGGCTCGTAGCGGGTCGGCGGGCACTGCGCCACCGTGCGCGCCGCGGCCCGGTCGCGCGCCTCGCGGTGCGCCCGGTGTGCGCCGGTGGTGCGGGTCGAGGTCTCGGGACTGCTGCTCATCACCCGTGCGACCGTAGGTGCCTTGCGGTGGGCCCTTCTCCCTGCTTGAGCACATTTAATCCATACGGGTGAAACGATCCCTCAAACGAGGGCAGGAGCCCCGTACTCCGTGTCGTGTCCCTGTCGCACCGCCCATGAAAAGCAGCCGGTTTGCGAAGGGTGCCCTGTTATCGACAGCGGGTGTCGAACGGGCCGTCACCGCTCTGTCAGTGGCGGCGGTTACGGTTCGTGTCATGGCTGCCCGTACGAAGACCGCGAAGGACCGGCCGTCCTACCGCTGCACCGAGTGCGGCTGGCAGACGGCCAAGTGGCTCGGCCGCTGCTCCGAGTGCCAGGCCTGGGGGACGGTCGAGGAGTACGGCGCGCCCGCGGTGCGTACGACGGCCCCCGGCCGCGTCACCACGAACGCGCTGCCCATCGGCGAGGTCGACGCCCGTCAGGCGACCGCCCGCTCGACCGGTGTGCCCGAACTGGACCGCGTGCTCGGCGGCGGCCTCGTACCGGGCGCGGTGGTGCTCGTGGCGGGCGAGCCGGGCGTCGGGAAGTCGACGCTGCTGCTGGACGTGGCGGCCAAGGCGGCGAGCGACGAGCACCGCACGCTCTACATCACGGGTGAGGAGTCGGCGAGCCAGGTCCGGATGCGCGCCGACCGCATCAAGGCGATCGACGACAACCTCTTCCTGGCTGCGGAGACCGACCTGTCGGCGGTCCTCGGCCACCTGGACGCGGTGAAGCCGTCCCTGCTCATCGTCGACTCCGTACAGACGGTGGCCTCTCCGGAGATCGACGGGGCCCCCGGAGGCATGTCGCAGGTCCGCGAGGTGGCCGCGGCCCTGATCCGCGTCTCCAAGGAGCGCGGCATGGCCACCCTCCTGGTCGGCCATGTCACCAAGGACGGCGCCATCGCGGGACCGCGTCTCCTGGAGCACCTCGTGGACGTCGTCCTGAGCTTCGAGGGCGACCGGCACGCGCGCCTCCGACTCGTACGAGGCGTCAAGAACCGGTACGGCACCACGGACGAGGTCGGCTGCTTCGAGCTGCACGACGAGGGGATCACCGGGCTCACCGACCCCTCCGGCCTGTTCCTCACCCGCCGGGCCGAGCCCGTCCCCGGCACCTGTCTGACCGTCACCCTCGAAGGCCGCCGCCCGCTGGTGGCCGAGGTGCAGGCGCTCACCGTGGACACCCAGATCCCCACTCCGCGGCGTACGACGTCCGGCCTGGAGACCTCCAGGGTCCAGATGATGCTCGCCGTCCTGGAGCAGCGCGGCCGGATCAGCGCCCTCGGAAAGCGGGACATCTACACCGCGACGGTCGGTGGCGTGAAACTGTCCGAGCCCGCCGCGGACCTCGCTATCGCGCTCGCGCTGGCCAGCGCGGCGAGCGACACCCCGCTCCCGCAGAACCTCGTCGCGATCGGTGAAGTGGGGCTCGCGGGCGAGGTCAGACGGGTCACGGGCGTCCAGCGCAGACTCGCCGAGGCCCACCGTCTCGGCTTCACCCACGCTCTTGTTCCGAGCGACCCGGGCAAGATCCCTGCCGGTATGAAGGTCCTGGAAGTCGCCGACATGGGAGACGCGCTGCGGGTCCTCCCGAGGTCGCGTCGGAGAGACGCCCCACGGGACGAGGAAGAGCGCCGGTAGACTTTGCCCAGGTCTCGCCCGTCCGTACGAACCGAGGGCGCCCTCATCAGCCTGCGACCGGAGGAGTGCAGTGGCAGCCAACGACCGGGCAGCAGTTCCCGGCAAGTCCGGCGGGAGTTCCGGCACCGATGGCCTGATGCGCACGGCTCTCAGCGCTGTGGCACCCGGCACAGGGCTGCGTGACGGCCTGGAGCGCATCCTCCGCGGCAACACCGGCGGGCTCATCGTGCTCGGCTGGGACAAGACCGTCGAGGCCATGTGCAGCGGCGGATTCGTGCTGGACGTCGAGTTCACCGCGACGCGGCTGCGCGAGCTGTGCAAGCTCGACGGCGGCATCATCGTCGACAAGGACATCACCAAGATCCTGCGGGCCGGCGTGCAGCTGGTCCCCGACCCGACCATTCCCACCGAGGAGACGGGCACGCGGCACCGCACGGCGGACCGGGTGAGCAAGCAGGTCGGCTTCCCCGTCGTCTCCGTCTCCCAGTCCATGCGCCTGATCGCGCTGTACGTGGACGGGCAGCGGCGGGTCCTGGAGGACTCGGCCGCGATCCTCTCCCGCGCCAACCAGGCGCTGGCCACGCTGGAGCGGTACAAGCTGCGGCTCGACGAGGTCGCGGGCACGCTGTCCGCGCTGGAGATCGAGGACCTGGTCACCGTCCGGGACGTGTCGGCGGTGGCCCAGCGCCTGGAGATGGTGCGCCGGATCGCCACAGAGATCGCCGAGTACGTGGTGGAGCTGGGTACGGACGGGCGGTTGCTCTCCCTCCAGCTGGACGAGCTGATCGCCGGGGTCGAGCCCGAGCGGTCGCTCGTCGTGCGGGACTATGTGCCCGAACCGACCGCGAAGCGTTCCCGCACGGTGGACGAGGCGCTCTTCGAGCTCAATGCGCTCACTCATGCCGAACTGCTCGAAATGCCCACCGTGGCGCGGGGGTTGGGTTACACCGGGTCGCCCGAGGCGCTCGACTCCGCGGTGTCGCCGCGCGGGTTCCGGCTGTTGGCGAAGGTGCCGCGGCTGCCCGGCGCGATCATCGACCGGCTGGTCGAGCACTTCGGCGGGCTGCAGAAGTTGCTCGCGGCGAGTGTGGATGATCTGCAGACCGTGGACGGGGTCGGGGAGGCGCGGGCGCGGAGCGTGCGGGAGGGGCTTTCGCGGTTGGCGGAGTCGTCGATTCTTGAGCGGTACGTGTAGCCGTCCGGCGGTTTGGCGTGGCCCTCGGCGGCCGGGGGGCGGCTCCGCTTTTTGGGCGCGGGCCGGTGGGGGCTGGGTGCGCAGTTCCCCGCGCCCCTAAAGGCAAAGGGCACGGGGTCGGCGTGTGAACCTCCTTGCCTCGCGCCCCGCTGACTCAGGGACGCGGGGTCGGCGTGTGAACGTCGCTGCCCCGCGCCCCGCCGGCTTGGGGGCGCGGGGAACTGCGCGCCCAGTGCTCACGGGGACCGCACCCGAAAGCTGAGCCCGGGCGACCCGGGGCGGCGGCGCGGGCGGGTCGGTGTCAGTCCTTCTTCAGGACGAAGGACGTCTGGGACTTGGGGAGGCCGGCGGGCTTCGCTTCGACCAAGTACGTGCCGGAGGTGGCCGAGAGGGCCGGCGGGGTCGCGCACTGCGGCGCGCTCGCCTTACGGTTCCATTCGACCGTGCGGATGACCTGGTCGTTCGCCGGGATGCGGAACAGGACGCTCGCGGCACCCGCCGGGCAGTCGGCCGAGGACCAGATCTCGTCGTCGCTCTTCGCCTGAGTGATCGTCAGGACCGCGCTCTTCGGACCGAGATCGAGCTTGCAGTCGCTGCTTGAGGAGTTCTTCGCGATCAGCTCGAAGGCGGGCTTCTCGTCGGGCGTGTAGGAGTTGTGGACGCTGCGCAGCGTCAACTTGACCGAGCCGGGGGTGCAGTTGGGGAGGCTGGACCCGGCCGGAACCGTGTCACCCGAGCCACCGCCACCCTCGCCGTCGTCCCCGCCGCCACCGCCGGAGCCGGAGCCGGAACCCGAACCGGCCCCGCCCGCACCGGAATCGCCCGACCCGCCGGAGCCCTCCGACCCTCCCGAACCCGAACCCCCGGAGCCTCCCGAACCTTCGGAGCCGCCGTCGCCCGACTCGTCGCGCCCGCCCGGGGCTTGGCTGATCGCGGACTCCGAGTCCGAGGGGCCGGGTGTGATCGACGCGGTGGGGTTCTTGCCGTTGGACCCGTCGGCGTCGTTCTTGCCTCCGCCTCCGCCGTCGGAGGTCACCACCCAGGTGACCAACAGGGCCATCACGGCGAACATGGACGCCAGAATGGCCCTCCGTCGCCAGTAGATGGAGGAGGGAAGCGGCCCGACCGGATTGCGCAGAGATCCCACGGCGCAAACTGTACGAGAGATCGGGGAGTTCACTGTCCCCACCCGCCGTCAACGGCCCCAACTTTTTCCGATCATCAGCCCGGGACGACCCCGGGGACCGGTTCAGGGGCGCGGGGAACGGCGCGTCCAACCCCCACCGGCCTGCGGACAACACACGACGCACCCCGGCCAGACCTCCACACGCGCCGCCGCGTGAAAGAATCGGCCGTGCCATGACTGCGCCCACGAAACCCACGATCCCCGCCCAGGCCGACACACCCGAAACCGTCGGCGACAACCTGCACGCCCCCGTCATCGACTGGTTCGAGGAGAACGCACGCGACCTCCCGTGGCGGCGGCCCGACGCGGGCCCGTGGGGGGTGATGGTCAGCGAGTTCATGCTGCAGCAGACACCGGTGAGCCGCGTGCTCCCGGTGTACGAGCAGTGGATGGCCCGCTGGCCGCGACCCGCCGATCTCGCCGAGGACACGCCGGGCGAGGCCGTCCGCGCCTGGGGCCGCCTCGGCTACCCGCGCCGCGCCCTGCGCCTGCACGGCGCCGCGGTCGCCATAACGGAGCGGCACGACGGCGACGTACCCACGGAGCACGCGCAGCTGCTCGCGCTGCCAGGCATCGGCGAGTACACGGCGGCGGCGGTGGCCTCGTTCGCGTACGGGCAGCGGCACGCCGTCCTGGACACGAACGTGCGGCGTGTGTTCGCGCGGGCCGTCACCGGGGCCCAGTACCCGCCGAACGCCACGACCGCCGCCGAACGGAAGCTCGCCCGCACGCTCCTGCCCGACGACGAGCGCACGGCCGCGCTCTGGGCCGCCGCGTCCATGGAGCTCGGCGCCGTCGTCTGCACGGCGAAGAACGAGACGTGCGTACGGTGCCCGATCGCCGCCCTGTGCACCTGGCGGCTGGCCGGGAAACCCGCGTACGAGGGACCGCCGCGGCGCGGGCAGACCTACGCGGGTACGGACCGGCAGGTGCGCGGCCGGCTGCTCGCCGTACTGCGCGAGGCGGTCACCCCCGTCCCCCGGTCGGCCCTCGACCGTGTCTGGGACGAACCGGTGCAACGGGCCCGCGCCCTGGACGGACTGGTCGCCGACGGACTGGTCGAACCGCTCGCCGGCGGTCTGTACCGGCTCCCGCAGAGCTGACCCACAGGCTCCACCGAGCCCGGTGACAGAGCCGCGGCGGGCAAAACGCCCCGTACCCGCTCCAGTCGGCACCTCGTCTTACCCAGGCCCTACTTCCGTTACACAACCTATGGACAGCCGAGCGCTCGTCGCATGCTCGCTCGGACAACCCCGTGACAACAGCTCCGTAACTTCAGTGCCGTACCGCGGACCAGCGGTACGGCAGGCAACGGACAGCCGGCAGCACCCAGGCCGGAACGGGGACGGAGGCGGTTGGAATGGCGCACGGCGAGGTGCTTGAGTTCGAAGAGTACGTACGCACTCGGCAGGACGCGTTGCTGCGCAGCGCACGCCGCCTGGTCCCCGACCCCGTCGACGCCCAGGACCTCCTGCAGACCGCGCTGGTGCGGACGTACGGACGCTGGGACGGCATCGCGGACAAGCGCCTCGCCGACGCCTATCTGCGCCGCGTCATGATCAACACGCGTACGGAGTGGTGGCGGGCCCGCAAGCTGGAGGAGGTTCCCACCGAGCAGCTGCCGGACGCGAGCGTGGACGACTCCACCGAGCAGCACGCGGACCGCGCGCTCCTGATGGACATCCTGAAGGTGCTGGCTCCCAAGCAGCGCAGCGTCGTCGTGCTGCGACACTGGGAGCAGATGTCCACGGAGGAGACGGCCGCCGCCCTCGGTATGTCGGCCGGCACGGTCAAGAGCACACTGCACCGGGCGCTCGCCCGGCTCCGCGAGGAGCTGGAGCGCCGGGCCCGTGACGAGAACGATGTGCACAGCGAAGTGATGAGCGACGGAAACAGCGGCCGGAACAACGACCGGAACGGCAAGCTCGGCGTACGCGTGCCGGAGCGTGAGGAGCGGGAGCGTTGCGCGGCCTAGACCCAGCGGCTCCGCGGGCCCGTGGGGTCCGCAAGGCGGTGATCACGGCAGCGGTCGTGCTCGCCGCCCTCGGCCTTTCCGTGTCCGCCTGCGCCACGGGCGGCACCGGCGCCCGGGACGAGGGCCCGGCCCTGTCCGACTCGGTCGCCGGGAGCACCCCGGACCCGGCCCCCTCCGTCTCGGCCTCGGCCTCGGCCCCGACCCCGGCCACTCCCGACCGGGTGGACGCGGTACGTCTGGTCAGGGCCGACCCCGGCGTCAGTACGGCGGTCAAGCGCGACCTGAAGCCGTGCGTCGGCGACGAGTACCCGGTCGACGTGTCGTACGGCAACCTCACCGGCGGCTCCGCGACCGACGTCGTGATCAACGTGATGACCTGCGGGGACGCGGTCGGCGTCGGCTCGTACGTGTACCGCGAGGAGGGCGACGAGTACAAGAACGTCTTCCGCGCCGAGGAGCCCCCGGTGTACGCGGAGATCGACCGGGGCGACCTGGTGATCACCCAGCAGGTGTACGAGAAGGACGACTCGGTGACGTATCCGTCCGGCGAGGAAGTGATCACGTACCACTGGACGGCGACCCGCTTCACCGAGCGGGCCAGGACGCACAACGACTACAGCAAGGTGGTGGGCGGCGAGTCGGCGGCCCCCTCCGCTCAGTAGTCCCGCACGGCGCGATCATCCGTGGTCCGGCACCGCGCAACCACGCAACCACGCAAGCGATCGACAGACCGATCAACCGACCGACCGACTGACCGACACACGCTCACCGACCGACCGACCGAGAAAACGAGAGCACCCGGATGGCAGAGCACACCCATGTCCTGTTCGTCGAGGACGACGACGTCATCCGCGAGGCCACCCAACTCGCTCTGGAACGCGACGGCTTCGTGGTCACCGCCATGCCCGACGGGCTGTCGGGGCTGGAGGCGTTCCGCGCGGACCGGCCCGACATCGCGCTCCTCGACGTGATGGTGCCGGGCCTCGACGGGGTGTCGCTGTGCCGCCGGATCCGCGATGAGTCGACCGTTCCCGTGATCATGCTGTCGGCCCGCGCCGACTCCATCGACGTCGTCCTGGGCCTGGAAGCGGGCGCCGACGACTACGTGACCAAGCCCTTCGACGGGGCCGTGCTGGTCGCACGCATCCGGGCCGTGCTGCGGCGCTTCGGACACGCGAGCGGGTCGCGCTCCGCCGACGGGAGTGACGGTACGTCGGCCGAGCACGGCGGCGGTGTGCTGACCTTCGGCGCGGGCTCCGGTTCCGGCGAACTGGAGATCGACACGGAGGGCATGGAGGTGCGCAGGGGCGGCGCCCCCGTGTCACTGACGCCCACCGAGATGCGGCTGCTCCTGGAGTTCTCGTCCTCGCCCGGTACGGTCCTGTCGCGCGACAGGCTTCTGGAGCGGGTGTGGGACTACGGCTGGGGCGGTGACACCCGGGTCGTCGACGTCCATGTGCAGCGGCTGCGCACGAAGATCGGCCAGGACCGGATCGAGACGGTCCGCGGCTTCGGCTACAAGTTGAAGGCCTGAGCGGAGCGGACGATGCGGGGGACGAGCGGCGACCCGGCCGACGGGCAAGATGAGTTCGGCGATGACACGCATGAGGGTGGGCACGAGCACGGTGGACGGGTCGCTCGGGCCGGACGGGTTCTTCGGGGCGGACGGGTCGCTCGGGCCGGACGGGTCGTTCGAGCCGGACGAGTTGTTCGGGCCGGACGAGTTGTTCGGGCCGGTGCGGCCGGGCGGCGCGAGAGACTCGGGCGCCTGATGCCGCGTACGGGGATCAGATGGAAGCTGAGCGCCGCCATCGCGGCGGTCGGAGCGCTGGTGGCCGTCGCACTGAGCCTGGTCGTGCACAACGCCGCCCGGGTCTCGATGCTCGACAACGCGCGCGACCTCGCCGACGAACGCGTCCAGATCGCGCAGCGCAACTACGAGGCGTCCGGGCGGCCGAACTTCCCCGGCGTCAGGATCGACGACCCCGCCCTGCCGGAGGACCTGCTGGCGAAGGCGACGGCCGGGCGCCGGGCGACCTATGTGACGGAGCACTCCGACGGCGTGCCCGACATCTGGGCGGCCGTACCGCTCAAGGACGGCCGCATCCTGTCGCTGCACACGAACTTCACCGACCGCAGCACGACCGTCCTGAAGGATCTCGACGAGGCGCTGCTCATCGGATCGATCGCGGTCGTCTTCGGCGGCTGCGCACTCGGCGTGCTCATCGGCGGCCAGCTCTCGCGGCGGCTGCGCAAGGCGGCCACGGCGGCCCGGCGGGTCGCGCAGGGCGAACCGGATGTGCGCGTACGGGACTCCATCGGCGGGGTCGTGCGCGACGAGACCGACGATCTCGCACGGGCCGTGGACGCGATGGCGGACGCGTTGCAGCAGCGCATCGAGGCCGAGCGGCGGGTGACCGCCGACATCGCGCACGAGCTGCGCACTCCGGTGACCGGGCTGCTCACCGCGGCCGAGCTGCTGCCGCCGGGGCGCCCCACGGAACTCGTACGGGACCGGGCGCAGGCGATGCGTCAGCTGGTCGAGGACGTGCTGGAGGTGGCCCGGCTGGACAGCGCGTCCGAGCGGGCCGAGTTGCAGGACATCCTGCTGGGCGAGTTCGTGACCCGGCGGGTGATCGCACGGGACCCCGGGATCATCGTCCGGGTGGTCCACGAGTCGGCGGTCACCACCGACCCGCGCCGCCTTGAGCGGGTCCTCATCAACCTGCTGGTCAACGCCGCCAAGCACGGCAGGCCACCCATCGAGGTCACCGTCGAGGGCCGGGTCATCCGGGTCCGCGACCACGGCCCCGGCTTCCCCGACGCGCTGCTGGCCGACGGTCCCAGCCGTTTCCGCACCGGCAGCAGTGACCGGGCGGGGCACGGGCACGGTCTGGGGCTCACCATCGCGGCGGGGCAGGCGCGGGTGCTGGGGGCGCGGCTCACGTTTCGCAATGTGCGGGCGGTGGGGGTGGCGGAGGGGGTTCCCTCGGAGGGGGCGGTGGCGGTGCTGTGGCTGCCGGAGCATGCCCCGACGAACACGGGCAGTTACCCGATGCTGCCGGAATGACCTGCTCCAGGGGCTGCCGCCCCGGCCCCCTTTGTCCTCGAACGCCGGACGGGCTGGGGGGGAGGGTGGCGGTGCCGGGCTTGGGCTGCGGGCCGGTGAGGGCTGGGCGCGCAGTTCCCCGCGCCCCTGATAACGGGGCTGCGCCCCCGTTCTCAGGCTGGCCGCGTGCTCGGCGCCCACGCATCCCACCCCTCCGACGCCCCTATCCAGCCCCTCCGGCGTTTGAGGAGCGGGGGTTCGGGGGCGGGAGCCCCTGAGCCTGTCGGCCGTCCAGCCCCTCCGGCGCTTGAGGAGCGGGGGTTCGGAGGCGGGAGCCCCTGAGCCTGTCGGCCGTCCAGCCCCTCCGGCGCTTGAGGAGCGGGGGTTCGGAGGCGGAGCCCCTGAGGCAGGGAAGGGAATGGGTAGGGCGGCCGGGGGCGGAAAAAGGCCCCCAGTCCCGGACACCGTCCGAGACAAGGGGCCGTCAGGCCGAACCGCCGAGTCCCCCGGACTCAGACCGCCTCCACCGACTTCTCCCCGCCGGAGGCACCCGCACTCGCCCCCGGCCCCGCCCCCCGAAGCGGAACCTCCTTCACGAACACGGCCCCCACCAGCGCCACCACCGCGACAACCGCCCCCAGCAGGAACGCGGAATGCGTCCCGGACGCGACCGCGTGCTGGTACGCCTCCCGCGCGGCCACCGGCAACTTCGCCAGACTCGCCGCATCCAGCTGCGCCGACTGCTCGGTCATCTTGGACCCCAGCGCCCCGGCCCGCTCGGTCATCACGTCCTGGACGCGGTTGTTGAACAGCGCCCCCATGATGGCGACGCCGAAGGACGAGCCGAGCGTACGGAACAGCGTGGTGCTGGACGACGCGACGCCCATGTCCTTCATCTCGACACTGTTCTGCGAGACGAGCATGGTGATCTGCATCAGACAGCCCATGCCCGCACCGACCACGGCCATGTACACACCGGACGTCAGCCTCGACGTGTCGGTGTCCATGAGGGACAGCAGGTACAGCCCGACCACCATCAGCGCACTGCCCACGATCGGGAAGGCCTTGTAACGCCCGGTGCTGGTGGTCACCCGTCCGGCGACCATCGAGGTCACGAGCATCGCGCCGAGCATGGGCAGGAGCAGCAGCCCGGAGTTGGTCGCGGACGCGCCCTGCACCGACTGCTGGTACAGCGGCAGGAACAGCACGGCGCCGAACATCACGAACCCGGCGACGAAGCCGACGAGGGACATCAGCGTGAAGTTGCGGCTGCGGAAGATGTGCAGCGGCATGACCGGCGCGGCGGCCTTCGTCTGCACGAACAGGAAACCGATGAGGGCGGCGACCCCGATGCCGATCAGTTCCATGATCCGGGCGGAGCCCCAGGCGTACTCGGTCCCGCCCCAGGTGGTGACGAGCACGATCGAGGTGATGCCCACGGTGAGCAGCGCGGCGCCCAGATAGTCGATCCGCGCGTCCACCCGCTTCTTGGGCAGGTGCAGTACGGCACTGATGGCGATCAGGGCTATGACACCGAGCGGCAGGTTGATGTAGAAGGACCAGCGCCAGCCCCAGTGGTCGGTGATGGTGCCGCCGACCAGCGGTCCGCCGATCATGGCGAGGGCCATCACGCCGGCCATCATGCCCTGGTACTTGCCCCGCTCACGCGGCGGGATCAGATCACCGATGATCGCCATGACGCCGACCATCAGACCGCCCGCGCCGAGTCCCTGGATCGCCCGGAACCCGATGAGCTGGCCCATGTCCTGGGCCATTCCGCTGAGCGCCGACCCGATCAGGAAGAGCACGATCGACGTCATGAAGACGCCCTTGCGGCCGTACATGTCGCCGAGCTTGCCCCAGATGGGGGTGGAGGCGGCGGTCGCGAGCGTGTAGGCGGTGACGACCCACGACAGATGCTCCAGGCCACCCAGCTCGCCCACGATGGTCGGCATCGCGGTGCCGATGATCATGTTGTCGAGCATGGCGAGGAGCATCGCGATCATCAGCGCGAGCAGGACGACCCGTACGCTCCTGGGCTGCTTGCCCGCGTCCGCGGCGGCGTCCACGGCACCACCTTCGGCTGCCGATGCGGATGCCGCTGCGGATGCGGATGCCGCTGCCGACGCCTGGGACGTCGTCGCGGACTTCACCAGCGCATCCCCCGTCTCAGCCGACTCAGCCGACTCAGCCGGGTCGACCTGGTCGACCTGGTCGACCGGCTTTGCCGACTTCATCGGCTTGATCGGCCTCCGCAGCCTCCGTGGCCTCCCCGACCCGTCCGGAGCCGTTTCCGGCACCGCGTCCGCCGACTCCGCCTCATCCGCTGCTCCGGCCGCTCCGGCCGTCCTGGTGTCCGCCACTCTGCCCACTCCCCTGGGTACCGCACTGCTACTTACTTGCCGACCGGCAAGTTGACTACACTGGGGAAAGTAGACCCGTAACTAGCCGGGCGTCAAGTAAGTTTTTCTTTACCCACGCTGCGGCGTGCGACCAGGACGAGGGGCGGCCACGATGGGCGGCAGCAGGCAGCGGCGGCGTGGAGACACCCGCCAGCGCATCCAGGACGTGGCCGTCGAACTGTTCGCCGAGCAGGGCTACGAGAAGACGTCCCTGCGCGAGATCGCCGAACGGCTGGACGTCACCAAAGCCGCGCTCTACTACCACTTCAAGACCAAGGAAGACATCCTCATCAGCCTCTTCGAGGATCTGACGAGGCCGATGGACGAGCTGATCGAGTGGGGCAAGGGGCAGCCGCGCTCCCTCGACACCAAGCAGGAGTTGCTGCGCCGGTACAGCCAGGCCCTCACCGACGCGACCCCCCTCTTCCGCTTCATGCAGGAGAACCAGGCGACGGTCCGCGAGCTGAGCATCGGCGAGTCGTTCAAGGACCGCATGGTCAAGTTGCTGGACATCATCAGGGAGCCCCAGGCCCCACTGAAGGACCAGGTCCGCTGCGTGAGCGCCCTGTTCACCATGCACGCCGGGATGTTCGCCCTCAAGGACATCGAAGGCGACCCCGAGGACAAGCGGAAAGCCGTCCTGGAGGTCGCCGTCGAACTGGTCACGAGGGCACACTCGGGCCCGCACGACTCCTAGGTCCGTCAGAGACCGAACCTGAAGTCCGTCAGAGACCGATCCCGGGGTCCGTCGGAGACCGATCCCGGGGTCCGTCGGAAACGGGCCCTGAGGTCCGTCAGAGGCTGAGCCCCTTGGAGCGCAGGAAGGCGACCGGGTCGACCGCCGAACCGTAGTTGGCCGTCGTACGGATCTCGAAGTGCAGGTGCGGCCCGCTGGAGTTGCCGGTGTTGCCGGACAGCGCGATCCGCTGGCCGGTCTTCACGACCTGGCCGGCCTTCACGTCGACGCGGGACAGGTGCGCGTACTGCGAGTACGTGCCGTTGCTGTGCTTGATCACGACGGCGTTGCCGTACGCGGGCCCGTCACCGGCGCCGTTGCCGCCGGTCTTCACGACGGTGCCGCCGTGGGCGGCGACGACCTGGGTGCCGGAGGAGACGGCGAAGTCCTGGCCGGAGTGAGTGGACGACCACAGGTTGCCGGCCTGGGCGAAGCTCGCGGAGAGCCTGTACTTCGCGACCGGGTCGACCCAGGAGGACGCCTTCTTCGCGGCAGCCGGCTTGGCCGCGGCCTTCTTGGCTTCCGCCTTCTTGACCGCCGCATTATTGGCAGCGGCCTTGCTCTTCGTCTGCGCGGCCTTCGCCTGGGCGGCGGCCTGCTCCTGCACGGAGGCGGCGGCCGCACTCGACAGGGAGACCGCGCTCGGCTTGGCGTCCGCGGCGACCGCGACCCCGGCTCCGACGGCGGTCGAGACTCCCAGGCCGAGGGCCAGGACGGCCGCCCGGGCACGGAGCTGGGACGTGCCGGGTATGCGGGACGTGGTGCGCTGCGACATGGGGACTACCTCCGGGGGACGGGCAACGACACACCCGGCGCGCTGTCGGTGCGCCGGGCGGGGGTCATCCCTTGGTAACCCGTGCTCCCGCCATCCCCCAAAACCACCCTCTACGGCCTCAAGTCGTACTTGACCCCGAAACTTCCGACTCCTTGACAGAACCCCCGTTGAATACGAAACCTCTCGGTTTTCATCCAGAAGTCGGGTTTACTCCCACTTCAGACCTGCCCCTCACGGCCCGGACCCCACCTCGCCGACCACCCCGCCCACCCCGAAGGACCTCGGACCCACCCCCAGGGCCAAAGGTCCTTCTTGTCCACCCAGCGTTCGCCACTACCACCCCTAGTAGGGCGCGAAAGGCCTGTGCGTCATGTCACCGGGCGTCCCCACCCGGCGGCCACCGGATGTGACGCCCACCACCGGCCACCACCGGCCACCGCCGGACTGCCTACCCGAGCAGCGGCAGCGCCCCGAAGACGTGCTCCTGCCACAGCTCCCGCGACACCTCCTCCGGGTACGCCGTCACGGTCGGCCGCGTGTCGAAGAGCCGTACCGGCCGCCGATCGACGTCGTACGCCGGCCACCCGGGCCCCTGCCCCGCCGCGAAGCCCGTCCACGCGGCCCGGAACAGCGCCGACAGCTCCTCCGCCCCGGCGGGCGGCGCCTCCCCGAACAGCAACGCGGGCAGCCCACCGCGCAGGTTCCCGAAGACCAACGGCACATCGAGCCCGTGGCACGCCCCGAGCAGCCCGCCCATCCCGGGCGCCTCCCAGACCAGCTCGTAGACGTGGGCACGGCCGCCGCCCGCGACCTGGGCCTCTGCCAGATGCAGTGACGGCATCCGGAAGAGCCAGTCGGAGCGGACCAGCTCGTACAGCCCCGCCGCGTCGAGACCCGGGACGGCCTTCCGGTACGCCTCCTCGCCGCCCGAGCCGCCCGCGCCGCCCGCGCCGGGCGAGAACGTCCGCAGCGCCGCCGTCGCCCGGTCCTCCGGCAGCTCCCCGCCGAGCGTTCCGTCGAGTGCCATGAAGAGCCGGTACTCGTCCCGCGTATGGCCGGCGACCAGCTCGATGTCGCGGGCGGCTCCGGCCGCGAGCGCCTCCCAGGGCGCGCGGGGCAGCACGTCTCCGTCCACCACGGGCGCCAGCGGGATCGCTGTGTGCGCCAGCACTCCCCACCGGTGCGCGTACCGCTCCATCCGCGCCCCGACCGCGTCCGCCGCCGCGGGCAGCAGCCCCGGCTCGACCGTGGCCAGGTCGTCCACGGTCGGCCGCAGCCCCAGCTCCGCCGCGAACTCCCCGCCGACGTCCGCGGCGAGCGGGGCCGAGAGGAACGGGCCGGGCACGCTCTGTGCGACGGCCCGCCGGAAGAGCCCGGCCGCGCGCGGCATCGAGAGCAGCGCGGCGAGCGACCCCGCGCCCGCCGACTCGCCGAAGACCGTGACGCGGTCCGGGTCGCCGCCGAAGGCACGGATGTTGTCCCGCACCCATGCGAGGGCGGCGACCTGGTCGAGCAGTCCGCGATTGGCGGGCGCGCCCTCGATGTGTGCGAACCCCTCGATGCCGAGGCGGTAGTTGAGCGTCACCAGGACGACACCCTCCCCCGCCAGCCGGCCGCCGTCGTACTCGGGCAGACCCGACATCCCGATGACATACGCGCCCCCGAACAGCCACACCATCACCGGCAGGCCGGCGCCGGGGGCGGGATCGGGTGTCCAGACGTTGAGGGTCAGCCAGTCGCCGTCGTCGGCGCCCGGGGGCGCGAGCGCGTCCATGCCGAACGCCGCGGACTGCGGGGGCGGCGTCCCGAACGTGGTCGCCCGCCGTACGCCGTCCCAGCCCCGCGCGGGCCGTGGAGCCCCGAACCGCAGCGCGCCGACGGGCGGTTCGGCGAACGGGACACCCCGGAACACCGCCGTGCCCGCCCTGCCGGCCTCGCCCCTCAACACCCCGGCCTGCGTGCGGACCTCGGGTCGGTCGACATCCATTGCGGCTCCCTTCCAGGACAGTTCGGGACATCGCGCATCCTCCCGCCCGCCGGGTCGTACGGCCACCGCTTTTGCCGCGCCAGGACCCACGGTTCCGAGATCCACAGCCCCGAGATCCACAGCTCCGAGATCCACAGCTCCGAGATCCACGGACAGGGTCGCACCCGGCGGTTACGCTGACAGCCGCCAACCACCCACCACGCCTCGGGGGAGCGTCATGGAACCGGCAACCGTAGGCGTGCGGCTGGCGTCCAGCGTGGCCACGCCGCTCATCAGGAAACTCTTCGTGGCCGAGGGGCCGGGCGCGGGCCTGGTCGACAAGCCCGTACGCATCTCGTCCCGCGTCTCCTTCAGGGGCGAGCGGCACACGCTGAGCGAGCGGGACGTGACCAGGCTCGCCGTCGAGCTGGTCGGGCGGGCCGTCAGGGATGCCGTCGAACGGCCCGTGCCCGCCGACGAGGAACAGCCCGTCGTCCACGCCCTCGCCGACACTCTGCGCGCTCTCGGCGACCTCACCATGACGGACGTACAGGCCGTGGCGCTGGGCCACGCGGGTCTCGCCCTGCATCTGCGCCACACCGCGGGAAGCCCCGACCGGGATCTCGGCTTCGACGCGACCCTGTTCTACGAGCGCCTGCTCGACACGGCCTGTCTGCACATCCTGCACTTCTTCACCCAGCGCTCGACGTTCGTGGCGAGGACACTCGTCGAGCAGACGCGCAGGCAGGCCGAACTGATCGCGAAGGTGGACGAGTTGATCGCCCGTACGCCGCTGACCGGTGGGGACGACGCGGCGTTCGAGCGGCGCTTCCTCGCGTACACGGCGACGAAGCACAGCCGGCTCACCATCTACGGACTCGACCTGGTGAACTCGCCCGACCGGTGGCCCCTGGACGCCGCCTACCTCACCCTCCAGGCCCTGCGCCCCGCCACCGACGGCGAGGACGGCGGGGTGCTCGGCGCGCCCGGTCTCCCGCTCTCCGCCGAATACGCGCTGGTCGAGCGGGACCTGGTGCTGCTGCGTGGCGTGGCCGGCTCGGGCAAGACGACGCTGGTGCAGTGGCTCGCGGTGACGGCCGCGCGGGGTGAGCGCGGCGACCGGGTCCCGTTCGTCCTGCCGCTGCGCACGCTCGTCCGCCGTCCCGACGGACTGCCCGCGCCCGCCGACTTCCTCGCCGCCGCCCGCGTGCCCTTTCACGGCGCGGCGCCGGCCGGCTGGTCCGACCGGGTGCTGGCGGCGGGCCGCGGGCTGCTGCTCGTCGACGGCATCGACGAAATCCCCGAGCCTGACCGCGAGCGCACCCGCCGCTGGCTGCGCGATCTGCTCGACGCCTACCCGGGCAACCAGTGGCTGGTCACCTCACGCCCCTCGGCCGTACGCGAGAACTGGCTCGCCGCGGACGGCTTCACGGAACTCGCGCTCTCCCCGATGAGCCGCGACGACGTCACGGCGTTCGTCGAACGCTGGCACACCGCGGCCCGCGTCGACGCCCCGGACTCCGAACGCGAGACCGAACGGGAGACCGAACGACTCGCCGCGTACGAGTCCTCGCTCCTCGACGCCGTCCGCACCAAGCCCGACCTCGGCCGGCTCGCCACCAACCCCCTGATGTGCGCGCTGATCTGCGCCCTGCACCGGGACAGGCGCGGCTATCTGCCGCACGGACGGCAGGAGTTGTACGACGCCGCCCTCTCGATGCTTCTCGCGCGCCGCGACCAGGAGCGGGACATGCTCCCGCACGACACCGTCCAGCTCACCGAGCTGCCCCAGATCCAGCTCCTCCAGCGCCTGGCCTACTGGCTGATCCGCAACGGCCGGCTGGAGATGGACCGCGAGCGGGCCGAGCGGCTCATCGCGGACGCCCTGCCCGCCCTGCCCGCCGTCGCGAGCCAGGGAGACGCCCCCACGATCTACCGCCACCTCCTCCTGCGCAGCGGACTGCTCCGCGAACCCTCCCTCGGGACCGTGGAGTTCGTCCATCGCACCTTCCAGGACTACCTCGGCGCGAAGGCGGCGGTGGAGGACGGCGACTTCGGGCTCCTCGTCCGCAACGCCGCCGACTACCAGTGGTCGGACGTGATCCGCATGGCCGTCGCCCACGCCCGGCCCCGCGAACGCGCCGCCTTCCTGACCCAGTTGCTGGCCGCCGCCGAACAGGCCGGGCCCGCCGGGGGCACCCGCGTCCGGCTGCTCGCCCTGGCCGGCCTGGAGCACGCCACGGAACTCGACCCGGCGGTCCGGGCCGCCGTCGAGGAACAGGCGGCCACGCTCATCCCGCCCCGTACGGCGGAGGAGGCCCACGAGCTGGCCGCGGTGGGCCCGCTCGTACTGGAACTCCTGCCCGGCCCCGAGGGGCTGTCCGAGGCGGAGGCCAGGGCGGTCGTCGTCACCGCGTGCATCATCGGCACCGACGCGGCCATCCCGGTGCTGGCCCGCTTCCGCACCCACCCGTCCCTGTCGGTCCGCTCCCAGCTCACCTGGACCTGGCACCGCTTCGACCCCGAGCGGTACGCGGCGGACGTCATCGCCCATCTGCCGGAGGACGACCTGTACTTCACGGCTCACTCGGCGGAACACCTGCGGGCCCTGCGCTCACTCGGCGGGCGGCGGCGTCTCCAGGTCGAAGGAGACATCGAGGTCGCGGAACTGAGAACGTGCCTCCCACCGGACACGACGCTCCATCTCGTCCTGCGGGACAATCAGACCCTGCAGGACCTGAACTGGCTTTCCCCATTGCACCGACTCACGTATCTGGACATCAGCCACAGTCCGCACGTGGACGACCTCTCGCCCCTGGCCGACCTGCCTCTGCGGTGGCTGTCGTTGAACCACATGCCGCACCTGGAACGGTCTGGCGCGCTGGCGCCCCTTTCGGCCTCGGCGACCCTGCGCGAACTCGACACGGGCGTGACGCTCATGGGCACATCCCTCGACACCACGCTTCCACGTCACCTGCCGCTGACGTATCTCCGATTCACCAGACATGCCCTTGTGCACACCGGGCTGCGCGGCTTGAGCCGTATTCGCTCACTGAGAACGCTGAGCCTGGCAAGCCTCGACACACGGCTCACTGCCGCAGACCACGAAGAGGTCGCGCTCCTGTCTGACCTCAAGGCATTGCACCTCAACTGGACCGCGGCCCCGTGGATGGAAGGCCCCGTTCTGCCGGGCATCGAGCGACTCCGTCTCAACACTTTCACCGGAAACGAAGACCTCTCGACGGTACCGGCGCTGTTTCCCGGGTTGCGGTCGGTCACATTCGTACTCGCCCCCGGGGTGACGAAAGTGCCGGAGCGGACCCTCGCGCTCTTCCCGGACATGCACACCGTCGTGAGGATGCACACCGTCCTCTAGGCAACGCCACGGCAACCCCACGCCAACCCCACCTGGGCACCTCACAGTTACCGACCACTCAGATCGTCGCCACCCGACGGCCCCCCGCGCCCCCGCCCAGCCCCCGGCACGCCGATGGGGCCGGTGCTCGAAAGCACCGGCCCCATCAGCCGCTCGGTGAGCGGTCGTTCTCAGACGGACCCGGAGGTCACGCCTCCTTGCTCAGGTTGGGGCCTGCCCCACCTGCCGCCTGCTCGATCGGCGGAACGTCCGGCAGTGCGGCCTTCTCCTCACCGCGGAAGGTGAAGGTCTTCGCCTCACCCTCGCCCTCGGTGTCCACGACCACGATGTGACCGGGGCGCAGCTCACCGAAGAGGATCTTCTCCGACAGGGTGTCCTCGACCTCGCGCTGGATCGTGCGACGCAGCGGACGCGCGCCCAGCACCGGGTCGTAACCCTTCTTCGACAGCAGCTCCTTGGCGGACTGGGAGAGCTCGATGCCCATGTCCCGGTCCTTGAGGCGCTCGTCGACCTTGCCGATCATCAGGTCGACGATCGTGAGGATGTCCTCCTGCGTCAGCTGCGGGAAGACGACCACGTCGTCGACGCGGTTGAGGAACTCGGGCCGGAAGTGCTGCTTGAGCTCGTCCGCGACCTTGTTCTTCATGCGCTCGTAGTTGCTCTTCTTGTCACCCGAGGCCGCGAAGCCCAGGTTGAAGCCCTTGGAGATGTCCCGGGTGCCGAGGTTGGTCGTCATGATGATGACCGTGTTCTTGAAGTCCACGACCCGGCCCTGGGAGTCGGTCAGGCGACCGTCCTCCAGGATCTGCAGCAGCGAGTTGAAGATGTCCGGGTGGGCCTTCTCGACCTCGTCGAAGAGGACGACGGAGAACGGCTTGCGGCGGACCTTCTCGGTCAGCTGGCCGCCCTCCTCGTACCCCACGTAGCCGGGGGGCGAGCCGAAGAGACGCGAGACCGTGTGCTTCTCGCTGAACTCCGACATGTCGAGGGAGATCAGCGCGTCCTCGTCACCGAAGAGGAACTCCGCGAGTGCCTTGGACAGCTCGGTCTTACCGACACCGGACGGGCCGGCGAAGATGAACGAGCCACCGGGACGCTTGGGGTCCTTCAGACCGGCACGCGTACGACGGATCGCCTTCGACAGCGCCTTGACGGCGTCGATCTGGCCGATGACCCGCTTGTGGAGCTCGTCCTCCATGCGCAGCAGACGCGAGGACTCCTCCTCGGTCAGCTTGAAGACCGGGATGCCGGTGGCGGTCGCGAGGACCTCGGCGATGAGCTCGCCGTCGACCTCGGCGACGACGTCCATGTCGCCGGCCTTCCACTCCTTCTCGCGCTTGGCCTTGGCGGCCAGGAGCTGCTTCTCCTTGTCGCGCAGGGAGGCGGCCTTCTCGAAGTCCTGCGAGTCGATCGCGGACTCCTTGTCGCGGCGGACGCCGGCGATCTTCTCGTCGAACTCGCGGAGGTCCGGCGGCGCGGTCATCCGGCGGATGCGCATCCGGGAACCGGCCTCGTCGATCAGGTCGATCGCCTTGTCCGGCAGGAAGCGGTCCGAGATGTAGCGGTCGGCGAGCGTCGCCGCCTGCACCAGGGCCTCGTCCGTGATGGACACGCGGTGGTGCGCCTCATAGCGGTCCCGCAGGCCCTTGAGGATCTCGATGGTGTGCGGCAGCGACGGCTCCGCGACCTGGATGGGCTGGAAGCGGCGCTCAAGCGCGGCGTCCTTCTCCAGGTGCTTGCGGTACTCGTCGAGCGTCGTGGCACCGATGGTCTGCAGCTCACCACGGGCCAGCATCGGCTTCAGGATGCTCGCGGCGTCGATGGCGCCCTCGGCTGCACCCGCACCGACCAGCGTGTGCAGCTCGTCGATGAACAGGATGATGTCGCCGCGGGTGCGGATCTCCTTGAGGACCTTCTTCAGGCGCTCCTCGAAGTCACCGCGGTAGCGGGAGCCGGCGACCAGCGCGCCGAGGTCCAGGGTGTAGAGGTGCTTGTCCTTGAGGGTCTCGGGCACCTCGCCCTTGACGATGGCCTGGGCGAGGCCTTCGACGACGGCGGTCTTGCCGACGCCGGGCTCGCCGATGAGCACCGGGTTGTTCTTCGTACGGCGGGACAGCACCTGCATGACCCGCTCGATCTCCTTCTCGCGCCCGATGACCGGGTCGAGCTTGGATTCACGAGCGGCCTGGGTGAGGTTCCGGCCGAACTGGTCGAGGACGAGGGACGTCGAGGGCGTGCCCTCGGCAGGACCGCCACTGGCGCCGGCGGTCTCCTTGCCCTGGTAACCGGAGAGCAGCTGGATGACCTGCTGCCGCACCCGGTTGAGGTCGGCTCCCAGCTTGACCAGGACCTGGGCGGCGACGCCCTCACCCTCGCGGATCAGGCCGAGCAGGATGTGCTCCGTGCCGATGTAGTTGTGACCCAGCTGAAGGGCCTCGCGGAGCGAGAGCTCCAGGACCTTCTTGGCACGAGGGGTGAAGGGAATGTGACCGGACGGAGCCTGCTGGCCCTGCCCGATGATCTCCTCCACCTGCTGACGGACCGCCTCAAGTGAAATCCCGAGGCTCTCCAGGGCCTTAGCGGCGACACCCTCACCCTCGTGGATCAGGCCCAGGAGGATGTGCTCGGTGCCGATGTAGTTGTGGTTGAGCATCCGGGCTTCTTCCTGAGCCAGGACGACAACCCGCCGCGCGCGGTCGGTGAACCTCTCGAACATCGTTAATCGCTCCTCAGAGCGGTCAGGCAGTAAGGGGACGCTCCCCTCCCTGTCCTTCCGCAGCTTAGTCCCGCAAGCGGGGACCGCTCATTCCAACTGCCGACACCGGACCGAGAACCAACACAGCCTCCTGACCCCGAACGCCGACATCTGCTCCAACCTGATGGTGGTGGGCGATGTTCCCGCAGGCCAAGCAGATACCCCCACCATCAGTACGCCGATGGCGAACGTGAGATGCCCGAGCCATGCGTGTCGCCCCTCCCACTAGGGATGTCTTACCCGTACGCACCGACACTCCATGCCGAGTGCCCCGGTTCCCTCCGCTACGGGCGAACACCCTTGCGTCGCCGACCGCCTCCGGGCGCCCGCCCCCCGGGCACCCTTCGCACACGCCGGACCACCCAGCGTAACCCGGACGCTCTCCTGGCGGTTGGCCTTGCATGGTCTCCGTGGTCCCCTTTCCCCGTCGTCCGCTCGGCGCGGTCCGTCCGGACGACACGGTCCGGCACTGGTACGAGAACGAACTGGGGTGGGCGACCGTGCCCGGTACCCCGGTCCACCTGCTGACGGGGCTGCGCTTCGACGTCCTGGAGGCGCCGGCGGAGGCGGGGTACGCGGCGCTGCGGCATCTGGGGCCGGGTTCTCCGGTGGCCGTGCGCGCGGACCGGATGTGGCTGTTCGTCGCCGCGGGGAGCGCGGAGGAACTGCCGGGACTCCTCGACTGGCTGGAGTGGGGTTCTCTCGCGCTGGACCTCGGGGCGACCGGCTCGGGCGGGCGCGTGGAGGCGCCACTGCCGCCGGGCCCGGCCCGCAGCGGGCACCGGAGCCCCGGTGAGGCGGGTGCCGGTGGACCGGGTGCCGGTGAGGCGGATGCCGATGGAGCGGATGCCGGTGGGGCGGCCGATCCCGGCGGGGCGGATCAGGGCCGGGCCACCGGCTCGCAGGGGGCCGCCGTCTGGCTGCGGCCCCCTGAGCCTGGCTGCGAGGTGGAGTCGTCGCTGCCGACGCTGTCGGCGCTCGGCGGGGGCGGTGGGGGCGCCCCCGATCTCGTACGACTCGTGGAGACGGTGGCCTCGGAGTGCCATCGCATCCGGCTGCGCCGTGGCTGTGCTCAGCCGTTGGCCTTCTCGTAGGCCTCGCGAATGGACGCCGGAACGCGGCCACGGTCATTGACCTCGTAACCGTTCTCCTTCGCCCAGGCACGGATCTGCGCGGTGTCCTGGCTGCCACCCGAAGCGGCGCGCGCCTTTCCACGGCCACCCGAAGCACGGCCTCCGGTACGGCGGCCGCCCTTGACGTACGGCTCAAGAAGTCCACGGAGCTTGTCCGCATTGGCAGTCGTGAGATCGATCTCGTACGTCTTGCCGTCCAACGCGAACGTCACGGTCTCGTCCGCTTCGCCGCCGTCGAGGTCATCGACAAGAAGGACCTGAACCTTCTGTGCCACCGGATTTCCTTTCATCGATATCTTCAGGGCCGAGGATCCACGGCAGCCGCCGCAGTTTCGTGTCCCCTGTTATATGCACTACTGCAGTACGTCGGAAAGCAAACCGCTTTTGATGGAAAAACACAAACCCCTGGGAGAGACCGACGGGACCCGCGAAGACCGGAAACATGCGCGTTTCGGACATAGAGGCACTGGGCATGGGTCGACGGGCCGGGAGCGGAGGTATGTCCGGAGTATTACGCGTAGGCGATCACAGATGCAGAAGCATCCGGCTGTTGCCCAAGGTGTTCGGTTTCACTCGTTCGAGCCCCAGGAACTCGGCCACGCCCTCGTCATAGGAACGCAACAGCTCGGCGTAGACATCGGTGTCAACGGGCGTCTCACCGATCTCGACGAAGCCGTGCTTCGCGAAGAAGTCGACTTCGAAGGTCAGGCAGAATACGCGGCGAACACCGAGCCAGCGGGCGGTCTCCAGCAACTTCCCCAGCAACTGATGGCCCACGCCGGCACCCCTCATCACGGGGCTCACCGCGAGAGTGCGCACTTCCGCGAGGTCTTCCCACATGACGTGGAGAGCGCCGCAGCCCACGACCTCCGAACTCGGACCGGTACCGCGTTCCGCGACCCAGAACTCCTGGATGTCCTCGTAAAGCGTGACCGTCGCTTTGTCGAGCAGGATGCGCCCGCGGACGTACGAGTCGAGGAGGCCGCGAACGGCCGGGACATCGCCGGTCCTGGCCCGGCGGACAGTGAGGGCATTAGTGCTGACTTCGGGCTGCTCTGCTGGCATGAACCGGACGCTATCCCCCGGTCCCGCCCTCTGCCGCGGCGGGGTTCTCGGCGGCGGGGTTCTCGGCGGCAGGGTTCTGCGCCGCCGTGTTCTGTCCTGCCGCGTTCTGCGCTGCCGTGTTCTGCGCTGCGGGCGTTTCCGGCCCTTGGACGATACGTACGGCATCGCGCAGCGCTTCGCGCTGTTGTGGGGACATCATGCCGAAGAAGGCGACGAGAGCGGCGGTCGGGTTGTCGCTCTGGGTCCAGGCGTCGTTCATGAGTGCGGCCGAGTAGGCGGCGCGGGTGGAGACCGCCTCATATCGATAGGCCCGGCCTTCCGCCTCGCGACGCACCCAGCCCTTCTGATGGAGATTGTCCAAAACGGTCATCACCGTGGTGTAGGCGATGGACCGCTCCTGCTGAAGGTCTTCCAGGACTTCTCGTACGGTCACCGGGCGGTTCCACTTCCACACCCGCGTCATGACCGAGTCTTCGAGTTCTCCCAATGGGCGAGGCACAGCCAGAACAATAGGGGGAGATGTCACCGATCGTGTGGTGGACGTGGCGCCGACCGGCAAACAGCAACAAAAAGGGCGTACGACTCGAAAAGCTTGTGAGTCGTACGCCGTGCCGTGAGCGGCGTGCGCCGGGAGCCTTGCTCAGACCTCGGTGTCCCGGGGGGTCTGGCGGGTGTGCTCGGCGCGGGCGAGGACCGCGTCGACGACCGCGTCCTCCTTGGCCTTGTTGGCACCGCCCTGGGTCTTCACGATCGTCACGATCAGACCGACGAAGAACACGGCCATCACTACCGGGGGCACGAGCGCGGAGACGTATTCCATGCCGTCCAGAGTAGCCAGGGTGCCGGGCCGGGCGGAATCGGGGTCACGGACCCACCCGCTCTAGACGGCGGCGAGCTGCCGAGGAGGGCCTTCGGGGGTCGGGGGCGGAGTGGACGGCTTGCGCCTCGGGGGGAAGACCTCGCCCGGGGTCGGAATGGGACGGTCCCGGCGCGGCGCTTCCGGGACGGGCCGGGAGGCCGGGTCGTCGGCGGGCCACTCGGCGGACTTCCCGCCGGGGAGGGCCGTCAGCCGCGTACGGAGGCGGGTGCGCGAGGCCGGCACCGAGCGGCGGGCGAGGCGCGTGCGCACGTCCTGCTCCACGAGCGTCTCGCAGCGGTCGAGGAGGGTGGCCGCCACGGGGTTGCCGCGCAGGGCACGCAGGGCGGCCATGTCGTCGGGGACCGGACGGTGGCCGGCGCCGAGGGCCTCCTCCATGAGCGTCAGATAGCCGGCCGCCGTTCCCGGCAGCGCTTCGCGGTAGCGGGCGAGGTCGGCCAGCAGGAAGGCGCGCAGCCGGGCGCCCTCGCGGGTCGCCTCGTCGACGCTCTCCGCCAGGCGGAGGCAGTCCTGGACGTCCTGGGCCGAGGATGGGCCGGAGTGAAGGGCGAGAGCGAGCGCACGTCGGAGCACACGCAGCTCCTCCGTACCGAACGCCATGCCGCCGCGGGATCCGTGAGGCGTGGGCATGATCGCGACGATACGCGCTAATCAGACAAAACCCGCAGCCAACACACGCACGCTCGCCCACACCCACACCCACACACGTGCGGTCACCCGCACTCACCCGCACGCGTTCACCCCCACCCACCCAGGGGCCGCTAGGAACCGCGCACCCAGCCACACCCCACCCCCGACCCGCGGTCACCCACCCGCACCCACACACCCGCGGTCACCTACGCACGGCCACCCCTGGCGGAGCGCCTACGTGCGGGAGACGTTGCGTTCGTAGACCAGGCGGAGGCCGATCAGCGTGAGCCAGGGCTCGTGCTCGTCGATCACCGAGGCCTCACCCAGCACCAGCGGCGCCAGCCCGCCCGTCGCGATGACCGTGACGTCGTCCGGGTCCTCGGCGAGTTCGCGGGCCATGCGGCGGACGACACCGTCGACCTGCCCGGCGAAGCCGTAGATGATGCCGGACTGCATGGCCTCGACGGTGTTCTTGCCGATGACCGTGCGCGGTCTCGCGATCTCGATCTTGCGGAGCTGGGCGCCCCGGACGCCGAGCGCCTCGACGGAGATCTCGATGCCGGGCGCGATGACACCGCCGGCGTACTCCCCGCGCGCGGAGACCGCGTCGAAGG
The DNA here is from genome assembly GCF_044742785.1 of Streptomyces sp. NPDC087844. Lineage (NCBI taxonomy): Bacteria > Bacillati > Actinomycetota > Actinomycetes > Kitasatosporales > Streptomycetaceae > Streptomyces > Streptomyces sp. NPDC087844. The sequence continues at coordinate 42,434 of NZ_JBIUVD010000018.1, forward strand.
TCGTCGCCGTGCCGAAGTCGACCACGATGGCCGGTCCGCCGTAGAGCTCGACCGCCGCGACCGCGTTGATGATGCGGTCGGCGCCGACCTCCTTGGGGTTGTCCATCAGGATCGGGACGCCCGTCTTGATGCCCGGTTCGACGAGGACGGCCGGTACGTCGCCGTAGTAGCGGCGGGTCACCTCGCGCAGCTCGTGCAGGACCGAGGGGACGGTCGAGCAGATCGCGATGCCGTCGATGCCGTCGCCCAGCTCGTCACCGAGGAGCGGGTGCATGCCCATCAGTCCTTGGAGGAGCACGGCCAGTTCGTCCGCGGTGCGGCGCGCGTCGGTGGAGATGCGCCAGTGCTCGACGATGTCCTCGCCGTCGAAGAGCCCGAGGACGGTGTGCGTGTTGCCGACGTCGATCGTGAGCAGCATGCCTACTCAGCCTCGCTCAGGGGCGCCTCGGGGGCGTCGCGCAGGTCGAGGCCGATGTCCAGGATCGGCGAGGAGTGCGTGAGGGCTCCCACCGCGAGGAAGTCGACGCCCGTGCGCGCGTACGCCGCGGCGGTGTCCAGGGTGAGGCGGCCCGAGGCCTCCAGGAGCGCGCGCCCGCCCACCAGGGCCACGGCCTCCTCGCACTCGGCGGGCGTGAAGTTGTCCAGGAGGATCAGGTCGGCGCCCGCGTCCAGAACCTCGCGCAGCTGGTCCACGGTGTCGACCTCGACCTCGATCGGCAGCTCGGGGAAGGTCTCCCGGACGGCCTTGAACGCCTGGGCGACTCCGCCCGCGGCGACCACGTGGTTGTCCTTGACGAGGGCCGCGTCCGAGAGGGACATGCGGTGGTTGACACCGCCGCCGCTGCGGACCGCGAACTTCTCCAGGGAGCGCAGCCCCGGAGTCGTCTTGCGGGTGTCCCGTACGCGCGCGCCGGTGCCCTCCAGGACGTCCGCCCACGCGCGCGTGGCCGTCGCGATGCCGGAGAGGCGGCACAGGAGGTTCAGCGCGCTGCGCTCGGCCGTCAGCAGGTCCCTGGTGCGGGTCGTGACGCTCAGGAGCCGCTGGCCGGCCTCGACGCGGTCGCCGTCGTCGACGTGCCGCTCGACCTCGAACTCGTCGGTGCAGACGACGGAGACGACCGCCTCGGCGATCCGCAGGCCCGCCACGACGCCGGCCTCGCGGGCGGTGAAGTCGGCGGTGGAGACGGCCTCCTCGGGGATGGTCGCGACCGTGGTCACGTCCACGCCGTGGTCGAGGTCCTCCTCGATGGCCAGATGCGCGATGTCCTCGACCTCTACGGGATCGAGCCCGGCGTCGGCGAGGAGTTGCGCGAGGGCGGGGTCGAGCCCGCACTCGGCGTACTCCGCGTCGTCGGCGCTGTACTCGCCGCAGCCGCAGCCGTCGCCGCAGCCACCGCCGTCGAGGAGGGGAAGGTCCGGGGTGCTCACTTCTGTCACTGCTCCTGAGGGCTGGGCGTGGGGGTCCCCCCGGTGCGCACGGAGTCGCGGGCCCGGGGAAGTGTCGGGGGGAAGTCTGCGGTGTCGGTGGTGTGTACCGCGAGAGTCCGGTCGGGATTGAGCCGTACGACGATGTGGCGCCGCCAGTTGTCGTCGTCCCGTTCGCCCCGGTCCTCGCGCCAGTGGCAGCCGCGGGTCTCCTCGCGGAGGAGGGCGGCGGCCACCAGGACGCGGGCCACGCACAGGAGGTTGGTGGCCTCCCAGGTGTCGACGCCGGGTTCGGCGGTCTTGCCGTTCTCGGCGAGGGCGTCGCGGGCGTCGGCGTGCAGTCGCTGGAGTCGGTCGGCGGCGGTCTCCAGGGAGCCGGCCGAGCGCAGGACGCCGGCGCCGTCCGTCATGATCCGCTGGATCGCGAACCGGGCCTCGGCGGCGAGCAGCGGGTGGCCGGGCTTCTCCGGCCGGGCGAGGGGCGCTTCCACGCGCGCGTTGAGGCGGTTCTCGCCCCGACGAGACTCTCCGTGAGGGTTCTCGTCGTGGCGAGCTTCTCCATGAGGGTTCTCGTCGTGGCCGTTGTCGTCGTGGCGGTCCGCGATGTCCGCCGCGATGCGCTCGGCGTAGACGAGGCCCTCAAGGAGGGAGTTGGAGGCGAGCCGGTTGGCGCCGTGGACGCCGGTGCAGGCGACCTCCCCGCACGCGTACAGGCCGGGCACGGTCGTACGGCCCCGGGAGTCGGTGCGCACGCCTCCGGAGGCGTAGTGCGCGGCCGGGGCGACCGGGATCGGCTCGGTGACCGGGTCGATGCCGTGGGCGCGGCAGGCGGCCAGGATCGTCGGGAAGCGGTGCTCCCACATGTGCGCCCCGAAGTGCCGGGCGTCCAGGTACATGTGCTCGGCGTCCTGTTCCTGCATGCGCCGCATGATGCCCTTGGCGACGATGTCCCGGGGCGCCAGTTCGGCCAGTTCGTGCTGCCCCAGCATGAAGCGCTCGCCGTTTGCGTCGACGAGGTGGGCGCCCTCGCCGCGGACCGCCTCGGACACGAGCGGCTGCTGGCCCTCCGCGTCCGCGCCCAGGAACAGCACGGTGGGGTGGAACTGCACGAATTCGAGGTCGGAGACCTCGGCGCCCGCCCGCAGGGCCAGTGCCACGCCGTCGCCGGTGGACACCGACGGATTGGTGGTGGCCGAGAAGACCTGGCCCATGCCGCCGGTCGCGAGGATCACCGCGGGCGCGTGGACGGCTCCCACGCCGTCGTGCTGGCCCTCTCCCATGACGTGCAGGGTTACGCCCGCCGTACGTCCGTCGGCGTCCGTGAGGAGGTCCAGGACGAGCGCGTTCTCGACCGTGCGCAGTCCGCGCGCGCGGACCGCCTCGACGAGGGCCCGGGAGATCTCGGCGCCGGTCGCGTCGCCGCCCGCGTGAGCGATACGGCGGCGGTGGTGGCCGCCCTCGCGGGTGAGCTCAAGACCGCCCTCCTCGGACTCGTCGAAGTGGGCGCCGGTCTCGATGAGGCGGCGTACGGCGTCGGGGCCCTCGGTGACGAGGATGCGCACGGCGTCCTCGTCGCACAGGCCGACGCCCGCGACCAGGGTGTCGTCGAGGTGCTGCTCGGGGGTGTCGCCCTCTCCCAGGGCCGCCGCTATGCCGCCCTGGGCCCAGCGGGTGGAGCCGTCGTCGAGGCGGGCCTTGGTGACGACGACCGTCCGCAGGCCGGCGGCGTCGCAGCGCAGCGCGGTGGTGAGTCCGGCGACTCCGGAGCCGACGACCACGACGTCGGCGGTGACGGACCAGCCGGGCGCGGGCGCGTGCAGTCGTATGCCTGTGCTGGTGCCAGGGCTGGTGCCAAGGCTGGTGCCTGTGCTGGTCACGAGGCGGCTCCGAAGGTCAGAGGAATGTTGTCGATCAGCCGGGTCGTCCCGACCCGGGCGGCGACAGCCAGGACCGCCTCACCGGTGTGGCCGTCCGGGACCTCGGTGAAGTCGGACGGATCGACCAGTGCCAGGTAGTCCAGGGCGAGCGGCGGGCTGAGCCGGGCCGCGTCGTCGAGGACCAGCCGGGCGGCGGCGCGGACCGCGGCGGGGCCCGCTGGGGCCGCCTTGGCGACGGCGTGCGTGTCGGCGGCGGCGCGGGACTCGCCGATGGCGCTGAGGGCCTCGGCACGCGCGTGCGTGGCGGGCACTTCGCGGGCCCGCGCGCACAGGGCCTCCTGGGCGGCGTGCCGGTCGCTGCCCGCGAACAGCGCCTGGGAGAGGGCGAGCGCGGTGCGGCGCTCGCCGGCCGACAGATAGCGGTTGCGGCTGGACAGGGCGAGACCGTCCGCCTCGCGCACCGTCGGGACGCCGACGATCTCCATGCCGAAGTTCAGGTCACGCACCATGCGGCGGATCAGGGCGAGCTGCTGGGCGTCCTTCTGCCCGAACAGCGCCACGTCGGGCCCGGTGAGGTGCAGCATCTTCGCGACGACGGTGAGCATGCCGTCGAAGTGACCGGGCCGCGTCGAGCCCTCCAGGCGCTCCCCCATCGGGCCCGCGCTGATCCGGACCTGGGGTTGGCCGCCCGGGTAGACCTCGTCCACGGAAGGGGCGAACACGACGTCCGCGCCCGCCTGCTCGGCGATCTTGATGTCGGCGTCAAGGGTGCGCGGGTAGCGGTCGAGGTCCTCTCCCGCGCCGAACTGGAGGGGGTTCACGAAGACGGTGACGACGACCTCGCCGTCGCCGCCCGCGAGTTCCCGGGCGGTGCGGACCAGGGTGGCGTGGCCCTCGTGCAGGGCGCCCATCGTCATGACGACGGCGCGGCGGCCCCCGCGTACGCGCGCGTGGAGCTCGTCGGCGGTGCTCAGCAGGACGGTGGTCATCGGACTGCTCCGTTCCCGGCGCCCGAGCTCTCGGCGCCCGAGCCTGAACCCGCGCGCGTCATCGGACGTCTCCTTCGGGGACGTCCGGGACGTCCGGGCCGTCCGGGCCGTCGGGGCCGTCGGGGCCGTCGGCGAGTACGCCCAGGAGGTCCTCGGCGAGCTCCGGTTTGAGCAGGCCGTGGGCGAGGGCCCGGTCGGCCGTCGCGCGGGCCATGGCGAGGTAGCCGGCGACGGTCTGCGGCGCGTGCTCGCGCAACTCGGTGATGTGCGCGGCGACCGTGCCCGCGTCGCCGCGCGCCACCGGTCCTGTGAGGGCCGCGTCGCCCGACCTGAGGGCGTTGTCCAGTGCGGCGCCCAGCAGCGGGCCCAGCATCCGGTCCGGGGCGTCGACCCCCGCCGTGCGCAGCAGGTCCATGGACTCGGCGACCAGGGTCACCAGGTGGTTGGCGCCGAGCGCGAGGGCCGCGTGGTAGAGCGGCCGGGCCTCCTCGGCGATCCACTCGGGCTCGCCGCCCATCTCGATGACCAGGGCCTCGGCGGCCAGCCGCAGCTCTGCGGGGGAGGTGACCCCGAAGGAGCATCCGGCGAGCCGCTGAACGTCCACGGGGGTGCCGCTGAACGTCATCGCGGGGTGCAGGGCGAGAGGCAGCGCCCCGGCGCGCAGAGCGGGGTCGAGGATCTTCGACCCGTACCGTCCCGAGGTGTGCACGAGGAGCTGGCCCGGCCGGACGGAACCGGTGTCGACGAGTCCCTCGACCAGGCCCGGCAGGGCGTCGTCCGGGACCGTCAGCAGGACCAGGTCGGCCCGCTCCAGTACCTGCTCGGGTGTCACCAGCGGCACGTCGGGCAGCAGTTGCGCGGCGCGGCGCCGGGAGGCGTCGGAGACCCCGGACACGGCCACCGGGCGGTGCCCGGCGAGCTGGAGCGACGCGGCCAGGGCGGGACCCACCCGCCCGGCGCCGACGACGCCGACGGTGAGCCGCGCGGGGCGGTCCTTGGGGTCTGCCTGGGGGAATGTACTCACTCGACGGCGGCCTTCCGTTCCAGTCCGCTCGGGGTACCGGACGCTTTCTCGTCATGTTAACGCGATCGGTCCGAGGCCGTTTTTCTGTCCACAGGTTCTTGTCCACAGGTCCTTGTCCACAGCCTGTGGGAAATCCACAAGCCGTGCCACGGAGGCCGCCCTTGAATTCGCGTGCCCCTCGTCATGGCGTCCTGCATCATCCGGAGCATGAGCGATTCGGCACAGGGCTCGGAAGTGGTGGAGCGGACGCCCGAACAGCGGCGGGAGCGGCGGGAGCGGCGCAGGGTCGCCTGGCGAGGGGCCAGGCGCGCGCTGTGGCGGCCCGGTTTCCGCGCCACGGTCGGTGAGCTGCTGACCGGGCTGACTGAGGCCGCGGCGGACGTGTACGACCTGGACCTGCCGGTGGACATGTACGGCGACGGGATCGTCGAGACCCTGGAGGAGCGGGCCGCCGCGCTGCTCGGCAAGGAGGCCGCCGCCTTCTTCCCGTCGGGGACCATGGCCCAGCAGGTGGCGCTGCGCTGCTGGGCGGGCCGTACGGGCAACGCGACGGTGGCGATGCATCCCCTGTCCCACCCGGAGGTCCACGAGAGGCACGCGCTCAGCGCCCTCGGCGGCCTGCGGACCGTCCATCCCACGCGCGAGCCGCGGATGCCCTCCGCCGACGAGGTGCGCGACCTGGACGAACCCTTCGGGACCCTGTTCCTCGAACTCCCCCTCCGGGAGGCCGGTTTCCTCCTGCCCTCCTGGGAGGAACTGGTCGCCGTCACGGACGCGGCACGCGATCGCGACGCCGTGGTGCACTTCGACGGGGCCCGTCTGTGGGAGTGCGGCACGCATTTCGGCCGCTCCCCGGCCGGGATCGCGGATCTCGCGGACAGCGTCTACGTGTCCTTCTACAAGTCGCTGGGCGGATTCGGCGGCGCCGCGCTCGCGGGCCCGAGGACACTCGTCGACGAGGCGAAGGCCTGGCGCCACCGGTACGGCGGCCAGATCCTCCAGCAGTTCCCCACCGCCCTGTCCGCGCTGATCGGCCTGGAGAGGGAACTGCCCCGGCTCCCGGAGTACGTGGCCCACGCGCGCGTGGTCGCCGCGGCGCTGCGCGAGGGGTTCGCCGGGACCGGACTCCCCTGGTCGCGCGTCCATCCCGAGGAGCCGCACACGCACCAGTTCCAGGTGTGGCTGCCGTACGAGGCCGACGACCTGACCGACGCGGGGACGCTGCAGGCGGAGGAGACGGGCGTGTCGCTCTTCCCGCAGGTCTGGGACCGGCGCGGGCCCGGCCTCGCGTACACCGAGGTCACGGTGGGCGCGCCGGGCCTGGAGTGGACGGCGGACGACGTACGGGCCGCTGTCAGGGAGTTCGCGGCGCGCATTCCCCGCTGATCAGCGGGCCGGCCGACCCGGTCGGGCCGGCCTTCTCGCTCGGGCGGGCGAACAGGACCGCCCAAGCCGCCCGTACCCGCACCCGCACCCGTCCCCGAGCCCGTCCCCGGGCCGGGCGGCCGGCCAGGACAGCGCGGAACCGCCGGTGGTCGGGCAGTTCGCGCATGACCTGCCAGTCGTGGGCGCCGGGGGCGGGCGGGGTCGGGTCCCCGTGCTGCCGGGCGCGATAGGTGTCCAGTAGGTACTGCTGCGTGATGCTCATGGCTGATCGCCTTCTCGGGACGGGTACGGACGTCTCCCGTCACCGGCTCCGGCATCGGTTCGCCTTCGCTTCCGACATCGGTTCCGGCTCCGGGTGTTCTCCGTGGGCCCCGCGGTGCCCCGGTGGACACAGCTTGCGCCGGGCCCGCCGTCGCCGTCCCGTCGATTGACGGCGCTCGTCAATCGAGGGCCGCGCTGTCAGTGGCGGGGTGCACCATGAGGTCATGAGCGTGACCATCGACATCTCCGGGCTGCGCAGGGAGCGGGTGGCCGTCGTGCCCTCGCCCCTGGCCGAGTTGTGCATGGCGCTGCACGCGCTGGCCGAGCCGGGCCACCACCCCGGCCTCCAGGGCTGGGCGACCGGCGTGACCGCCCGCCTCGATCCGCATCTGGCCGACCGGATGTGCGAGGCCGACTTCCTGTGGCGGACGACGTTCTCGGACCTGTTCCTGCCGTACGCGGGAGCGGCGGGCGGCAGCGCGCTCCCCGGCGCCACCCTCGCCGAGGAGCTGGACCTGCTCGACAAGCTGACGGACGAGCAGTTCGTGGACGCGGCCCTGGAGTTCACCTGCGCGCTCCCGTACGACGCGCAGGGCGCCGGCGCCCTGGCCGACCCCGTGTCCCGTCGGCGGGCCCTGGAGCTGGCCGCCGCGCGCGGGCCGCGGCCGGCGGAGTTCACCGAGCGGCTGCTGGCCGACCCGCCGCTGATCCGGGCCTGGCTGCGGCAGTTCCTGGAGGACTGCGACGAGGCCTTCTTCGCCGACACCTGGTCCCGGCTGCGCCACCAGCTCGCGGCGGACGCCCGCCGCAAGACGGATCTGCTCGGCCGGCGGGGCCTGGGCGAGGCCCTGGCGTCCGTGTCGGCAGCGGTGACGCTCGACGAGGCCGCGGGCCGGATCGTCGTCGACAAGCTGGGCCACGGCCACACGTCGATCCGGGCCGGCAGTCTCCTGCTGGTGCCGACGAGCCTCGGCTGGCCGCATCTCATGGTGCTGCACCGGTACGGCTGGCAGCCGGTGATCCACTATCCGGTCGGCTCCCCGGAGCTGACGGTCCCGATGTCCGTCGAGCAGCTGACCCTGCGGATGACGGCCCTGTCCCATCCGATGCGGATGCGGCTGTGCCGGAGCCTGGCCCGCAGCGCGTTCACCACGAGCGAGCTGGCGCAGACGCACGGGATGACGGCTCCCGAGATATCCCGGCACCTGAGCGTGCTGAAGAAGGCGGGCCTGCTCACCACCCGCCGCCGCGGCCGGTACGTCCTGCACCAGTTGGACGTCACGATGGTGGCGCGCCTGGGCAGCGACTTCCTGGAGGGAGTCCTGCGCTGAGCGCTCCGCGCGGGGGCTGCCGTTTGTCGTCGGCTGCGGGTCGGCGGGGGCCGGTCGCGCAGTTCCCCCCGCCCCTGCGCCCCCCCCTGAGGGGCCAGGAACACGGGGGACCTGTGTGACGTGCCCCGCGCCCCTTAGGGGCCAGGAGCACGGGGGGACCTGTGTGACGTGCCCGCGTGTCCCGCGCCCCTGGGGCCAGGAGCGCGGGGAACCCGTGAGACAGGCCCCAGCTCCCGGCGACCCAGGGGCGCGGGGAACTGCGCAGCCAGCCACACACGACCGTCAGCCGACAGCGGGCACCGGCCACCGCCGTGCCCTCTCAGGGGCGCGGGGAACTGCGCGGGCAACCCCCGCCGGTCCGCAGCCGACAGCAGCGCTCAGCCCTGTCCACCGGCCCGTACAAGACCCGTCTCGTACGCCAGGACCACGACCTGGACCCGGTCGCGCAGGCCCAGCTTCGTGAGGATGCGGCCCACATGGGTCTTGACCGTCGCCTCGGAGAGGACGAGGCGGGCCGCGATCTCGCCGTTCGACAGACCCTGGGCGACCAGGATCATGACCTCGCGTTCCCGGCCGGTGAGCCGCTCCAGCTCCTTGTGCTGCGGCTCCTTGCCGGCGCTGGGCAGCAGCGGCGCGAAGCGGTCGAGCAGGCGCCTGGTCGTCGAGGGCGCGACCACCGCGTCGCCGCTGTGCACGGAGCGGATCGCGGTGAGGAGTTCACCGGGCGGCACATCCTTGAGCATGAAGCCGGAGGCACCCGCCTTGAGCCCCGAGAAGGCGTACTCGTCGAGGTCGAAGGTGGTCAGGATCAGCACCTTCGGCGGGTTCGGGTCCGAGCAGATGCGGCGGGTCGCCTCCACCCCGTCCAGCTTCGGCATGCGGACGTCCATCAGGACCACGTCGACGTCCCTCCCGCGCAGCGCCTGCAGCGCCTCCACGCCGTCGCCCGCCTCCGCCACGACCTCCATGTCCGGCTGGGCGTCGAGCACCATCCGGAACCCGGTGCGCAGCAGCGCCTGGTCGTCGACGAGCATCACGCGGATCGGCATGGGGAGGTCCTCCGGTCGGTTTGGATGCACGTACGCGTCTTCGCACGCGTGCACGTGTCAGTGAGCGGGCTTGAGGGGAAGCAGGGCGCTGATGCGGAAGCCTCCGCCGGGACGCGGCCCGGCGTCCAGGGTGCCGCCGACCATGCCGATGCGCTCGCGCATACCGATCAGTCCGTGGCCCTGGCCGTCCACCCCGCCCTCCTCGTACAGCTCGTGCGGGGCGCCCTTGCCGTCGTCCTCGACCAGCAGGCCGAGCCCGTCGTCGAAGTAGACCAGGCGCACACTCGCTCCCGTGTTCGGCCCCCCGTGCTTACGGGTGTTGGTGAGTGCCTCCTGCACGATGCGGTACGCGGTCAGCTCGACGCCGCTCGGCAGCGGACGCGGAGTGCCCTCGATCTTGAAGTCGACGGGGAGACCGGAACCCCGGCACTGCTCGATCAGGTCGTCGAGCTGCTCCACATCAGGCTGCGGCACGTACTCGCCGGACTCCTGGTGCTCGCCGGTGCGCAGCACACCGAGGAGGCGGCGCATCTCGGCGAGGGCCTGCCGTCCCGTCCCGGAGATGGTCTCCAGGGCCTTCTTGGCCTGGTCGGGGGCGGAGTCGAGCACGTACGCCGCCCCGTCGGCCTGGACCACCATCACCGAGACGTTGTGCGCGACGACGTCGTGCAGCTCGCGGGCGATCCGGGCGCGCTCGGCGGCGACCGCGACCTTGGCCTGCGCCTCGCGCTCCTTCTCCAGCCGCGCGGCCCGCTCCTCCAGCTGCGCGAAATAGGCGCGGCGGGTCCGCAGGGAGTCGCCGAGGACCCAGGCGAGGGCGAAGGGAACCGTCTGGAAGATCACTATCGCCACCTGCCCGGCGGCGCTCTGGTGCTCCTCCGGCCAGCGCAGCTGCGCCAGCGGGGCCGCGAGCAGGCCCGCCGTGAGGGCGAGCCGGGACGCCCAGCGGGTGCCGTTCGAGGCGACCGTGTAGGCGATCACCAGCAGCGCGAAGTCGGCCGGCGCCAACGGCATGTCCAGCGCCAGCTGCGCCGCGCCCATGGAGACGGCGAGGATCAGCATCGACTCGGGCAGCCGCCTGCGCAGCGCGATCACCAGGCAGAGCAGCAGGGTGATCGGAAGGACGACGGCCAGATGGTCGGTCCCGGAGTCAGAATTCTCCTGCCCGGCCGTTCCACTCGCGACCGAGATCCCGAGCAGGACGACGGCCCAGAAGCCGTCGACCCATGTCGGGTGCCTGCGGAGAAAGTCATAGAGGCGCTGCACGTAACCCAGCGTAGGGAAGCGTGCTGTGTGCAGGGGTCAACCGGAGGGTCGATCCGTAACCGGTGCTTGTACTCCCCAAGGTGGAGGCCGCCTTGAACCTGGCGCTTAGCCTGGCGCGGTGACAGCGAGGGAAACAGGGGTGGGCGCAGTGGAGCGTGAGGCGGCGGGCGGGATGCGCGGGTGGCGCCCGGCGACCGAGGAAGCGCTGTACGGGCCCCGCGGTTTCTATCGCAGGCCGGAGGGTCCCGCGGGCCATTTCCGCACCTCGGTGCACGCGTCACCGCTGTTCGCGGGGGCCGTGGCCCGGCTGCTGCGGCTCGTCGACGCGGCCCTCGCCCACCCCGCCGAACTCGCCTTCGTCGACCTGGGCGCGGGCCGCGGCGAACTGGTGGGTGCCGTCCTGAAGGCGCTTCCCGCCGAGGTGGCCTCCCGCGCGCGTGGGTACGCGGTGGAGCGCGCCGCCCGCCCCGCCGGACTCGACCACCGGATCGAGTGGCTCCCGGAGCCCCCGCAGGGCGTCTCGGGCCTCCTGTTCGCCAACGAGTGGCTCGACAACGTGCCGGTGGACGTGGTCGAGGTGGACGCGCACGGGGTGCCCCGCCTCGTCCTCGTGGCCGCGGACGGGACGGAGTCCCTCGGGGAGCCGGTGGGGGGCGCGGACGCGCGCTGGCTGGAGAAGTGGTGGCCTCTCACGGACACGACCGACGGCCGGCCACCCGCCGAAGGCCTGCGGGCCGAGATCGGTCTCCCCAGGGACACCGCCTGGGCGTCCGCCGTGGCCACTCTCGGCCGCGGTCTGGCCGTCGCCGTCGACTACGGGCACAGCGCGGGCGCACGACCGCCCTTCGGGACGCTGACGGGCTTCAGGGAGGGCCGTGAGACGGCCCCCGTGCCGGACGGCTCCCGCGACATCACCGCCCATGTGGCGCTGGACGCGTGCGCCCTGCCCGGCGGCCGGCTGCTGAGCCAGCGGGAGGCGCTGCGCGCGCTGGGAGTGAGCGGGGAGCGGCCGTCCCTCGCCCTGGCCTCCACGGACCCCGCGGCCTACGTACGGGCGCTCGCGGGCGCGGGCGAGGCCGCCGAACTCACCGCCCGGGGCGGCCTGGGCGACTTCTGCTGGCTGACACAGGCGGCCGGCATCCCGAACCCCCTCCCGGACCCCGATTCGGACCCGAACGCGGACCCCGACCCGGACCCCGACCCGGACCCGAAACAGCCCTCCACGTAGAGCCCTGCTCGCCGACGAGCCCTGCCCGTCGACGAGCCCGGCTCGCCGCCGACGGGCCCTACTTATCGCCTACAGGCCCTACTTGTCGATGTCCCCCACCACGAAGAACAGCGACCCCAGGATCGCCACCATGTCCGCGACCAGCGTGCCCGGCAGCAGCTCGGCGAGCGCCTGGATGTTGTTGTACGAGGCCGAACGCAGCTTCAGCCGGTACGGGGTCTTCTCGCCCTTGCTGACGAGGTAGTAGCCGTTGATGCCGAGCGGGTTCTCGGTCCAGGCGTACGTATGGCCCTCGGGCGCCTTCAAAACCTTGGGGAGCCGCTGGTTGATGGGGCCGGGGGGCAGCTCCGCGAGCCGGTCCAGACAGGCGTCCGCGAGGTCGAGCGCGTTGTGGGTCTGCTCCAGGAGACACTCGAAACGGGCCAGGCAGTCACCCTCCTGGCGCGTGACGACCTTCAGGGTGTCCTGGAGTTCCCCGTACGCGAGGTACGGCTCGTCCCGGCGCAGGTCGAAGTCGACACCGGAGGCGCGCGCGATCGGCCCGCTCACTCCGTAGGCGTGCACCGCCTCGGGGGAGAGCACTCCGACCCCGCGTGTGCGCCCCCGGAAGATCTCGTTGCCGAGCACCAGGCCGTCGAACCGGTCCATACGGGAGCGCACCCCGGAAACGGCCTCCCGCACGCGCGTGGCCCACCCGGCCGGCAGATCCTCCTTGAGGCCTCCCACCCGGTTGAACATGTAGTGCATGCGCCCGCCGGAGACCTCCTCCATAACGTGCTGGAGCTCCTCGCGCTCGGTGAACGCGTAGAAGATCGGGGTGATCCCGCCCAGCTCAAGGGGGTACGACCCGAGGAACATCAGGTGGTTCAGGACCCGGTTCAGCTCCGCGAGGAGCGTACGGGTCCACACCGCGCGCGGGGGCACCTCCATGCCGAGCATCCGCTCCACACCGAGGACCACGCCCAGCTCGTTCGAGAACGCGGAGAGCCAGTCGTGGCGGTTGGCCAGCATGATGATCTGCCGGTAGTCGCGCGCCTCGAAGAGCTTCTCCGCGCCGCGGTGCATATAGCCGATCACCGGCTCCACGTGCTGGATCCGCTCACCGTCCAGGACGAGCTTCAGCCGGAGTACGCCGTGGGTGGACGGATGCTGGGGCCCGATGTTGAGCACCATGTCGGTGCTCTCCGCGGCGCCGCCGATACCGACTGTGGTCTCCGTGGGACCCGCCGTAGGAGTCATGCGCACAGTGTGTCGTACGTACGCTTGCTGCATGGAGACGGGGACCTCGGAAAACGCGGGGCGGACAGCGGGCCGGCCGGCCGGGAGTGCGGCGGGGCGCCCGGCGGACGAGCCGGTGTGGATCGCGCTGCCGCCGGGACTGCTGAGGATGCGACGGCTGTTGCTGGTGGTGTGGCTGGGTCTGCTGACCCTCGCCACGGGCCTGCTGCTCGGTCTGTTCGCCGGGCCCGCCTGGGCGGCGTTCGCGCTGCTGCCGGCCGCCGCGCTGCTGTGGGGCTGGCCGATGCTGGGACGCAACTGGCGTTCCTGGCGCTATGCCGAGCGCGCGGACGACCTGCTGATCAGCCGGGGTGTCCTGTGGCACGAGGAGACCGTCGTGCCGTACGGGCGCATGCAGTTGGTCGAGGTGACCTCCGGTCCCGTGGAGCGGCACTTCGGGCTGGCGAGCGTGCAGCTGCACACGGCCGCCGCGGCGACGGACGCCCGTATCCCGGGGCTCGTACCGGCGGAGGCGGAACGATTGCGCGACCGGCTCACCGAGCTGGGCGAGGCCCGATCGGCGGGGCTGTGACGACGCCACCGGACGCCCCCAGGGACGTACAGGACATACGGGCCGAGGCCGGGCCGGTGGGGCGATCCGCGCCGACGGGGGAATCCGTGCCGACGGGGAAATCCGTGCCGACAGGGGAATCCGTGCCGGGCGAGCGGCGGCTGCATCCCGTGACTCCGCTGCGGCGCGCGTGGGCGCCGGTCGCCGTGATCGCCGGATGGGCCGTGCACGATCCCGACCAGGCGCAGCGGCAGCTGATGCGGCTCACGACGACCGTACTGCTGGCCACCCTCGCCGCGGCCGTCCTGGGGGCCGCCCTCTACGGCTTCCTGAGCTGGTGGTTCACGCACTTCTCGGTCACCGACACCGAGCTGCGCATCCGTACGGGCCTGGTGTTCCGGCGTACCGCGCACATCCGGCTCGAACGGATCCAGGCCGTCGACGTCACCCAGCCGCTGCTGGCCCGCGTGGCCGGTGTCGCCAAGCTCAAACTCGACGTCGTCGGGACCGACAAGAAGGACGAGCTGGCCTATCTGGGCCAGGAGGAGGCCCGGATACTGCGGGCCGAACTCCTCGCCCGCGCCGCCGGTTTCGCCCCCGACACCGTGCACGAGGTGGGCGAGGCACCGGTGCGCCAACTGCTGCACGTACCGGCCAGGGTCCTCGCCGTCTCGCTCGTCCTGACCGGGGCCACCTGGGGGACGCTGGCCGCCGCACTCGTCGTACCGCCGCTGCTGTGGTTCGCCACCCACAGCGTGTGGACGGTGCTCGCGACGGCCCTGCCACTGCTCGGCGCGGCGGGCGCGAGCAGCGCGGGCCGGTTCGTCGCCGAGTACGACTGGACCGTGGGCGAGTCGCCGGACGGGCTGCGCATCGACCACGGACTCCTCGACCGCACGCACGAGACCGTGCCGCCCGGGCGCGTCCAGACCCTGCACATCGTCGAGCCGCTCCTGTGGCGGCGGCGCGGCTGGGTCCGGGTCGAGCTGGATGTGGCGGGCTCGTCCAACTCCGTACTCGTACCGGTCGCCCCGCGCGAGGTCGCCGAGTCGGTCATCGCGCGCGTGCTGCCTGGAGTGACCGTGCCGAGCACCCTCGCGCGCCCCCCGCGCCGGGCGGGCCGGTGCCTGCCGTTCTGGTGGCGGGGTTACGGGATCGCCGTCACCGACACCGTCTTCGTGGCCCGGCACGGACTGCTGCGCCGCAGCATCTCGCTCGTACCGCACGCGAAGGTGCAGAGCGTGCGCCTCGAACAGGGGCCGTGGCAGCGCCGCCAGGGGCTCGCCGACGTCCGGGTGGACACCGGGGCCAACAAGACCGTGACGGCCCGGCTGCGGGACGCCTCGGAGGCGGCGGAGCTGCTGTACGCGCAGGCGGACCGCGCGCTGACCGGCCGGCGCGAGGCCAGGCCCGACCGCTGGATGGCCTGACCTGACCTGACCTGCCTCGGAAAACCGCGCCTTCTTTAGAAGACCCCGCTTCGAGGGGACCGCTGGGAGGCCTCTAGGAGACCGCGCTCCGCAGTTCCGTCAGGTCGATCTGTTCCGTCTCGTCGTGCGCGGTCAGGTCGATGACCTGGCCGACACCGCGCGACTCCTCGCCCACGGGCTTGAAGCCGGACTCGGCCTCGGCCTTGTGGAGCGCGAGCGCCTCCTGTCCGACCACGTCGGCGAGGTCCTCGTTCTGCACGGCCTCCAGCGCTTCCGCGCCCTTCTGCGTACCGAAGAAGTCGAAGCCGCCCTCGACGGCGGGGCGCCGCACGGGCGAGGCCGGCGCGACCGCCACGGCCGTGGGCACGGTGAAGTGTCCGGCGGGGCGCGCGGGCCGCGCGGCGGGCGTCAGCGCGACCGCGCTCGTCGGCGACGGACCCGTTTCGGCCGCGGGCGGCTGCTGTACGCGGGCCACTTCCGACGGGGTGGGACGCGCGAGGGCGCTGCCCGGCGAGGACTCGGGCGCCGGCGCGTACGCGGTGTCCGGCGCGGACCGGGACGCCTTGCGGGTCGCAGTGGACTGCAGGGACGTCACGCCGACGGCGCCGGACCGTGCGCGGGGCCGAGCGGTCGCGGCGGACTGCGCGGTCTCGGCGGGCTGTGCGTGGGGCCGTACGTTCTCGGTCCCGGTGGCCCGCGTGGGCCTCGGGGCCGTCGCGGCGGCCGTGCGCTCGTGCCCGTCGGCCGCCTCGGGCTTCCCCGGCGCCTCGTCCTCCTGCCGGGTGTCGCCCTTCGCCGGCGCACCCGTCATGGCGCCGCCCGCCGCGGAAGCGGCGGCGGCCTTCGGGGAGCCGCCCGGCCTGGGGGCGCCCTTGCCGGGGCCGCCCGGCGACGGCGAACCCTTACGGGTACCGCCCTTCGCGGAGGTCCGCTTGACCGGGCCGCCCTTGGGGGGCGTGGCCGGCGCGGGACCGCCGGTGCCGGGGTCGTCCGGGGCCGGGTCGTCGGAGGTCGGGTCGTCGGGGGTCGTGCTGTTCGCGACCGCGCCGGCCTGCGCCGAACCGGCCTCGGCTGCCGCGTCGGCTCCCGCTTCGGCTCCTGCTTCGGCGGCTATGGACGCGTCCATCGGCGAGTCGGCCCGCACCGAGCCGGACTCCTCCGGGACGGCATCGACGGCGGTGTCGTCCCCGAACCCGACCGTGGAGGACTCGGGCGTGGGCCCGTCGTCGTCCGCGGCGTCCGCGGCGCTCGAATCGTCCGTCCGAGCCTCGTCCTCGACCGCGACGGCGTTGCGGGCCCCCAGGAGCCGGTCCAGCACCGAGTTGGCCTTCACATAGAGGACCGAGGCGGCGGAGGACGCCGCCAGGGCCGCCTGGACCGTTGCCGTCGTCGCCTCGGGCACCGCGGCCTCGGGAGCCGTGTCGTCGGCTACCTCGGGGGCCGTCTCCTTCGCCCCCGCAGCCGTGACGGAGTCCTCCGAGGCCGGAGCGGCCTCTATCTCCAGGAGCCGGCGGCCCTCCAGCGCGGTGGCCCGCTCGGTCTCCGCCGTGGCGTAACGCCTCAGCAGCGCGGCGTGTTCGTTGCGCAGCCCGGCCAGCTCGGCACGCTTGGCGCGCAGCCGCTGTTCCAGCTTCGTACGGAGTTCGCGCGACTCGTCGAGGTCGCTCTCCAGTTCGGCGACCCGCTCCTCGTGACGCCACTCGTCGCTCTCTCGCCCGCGGGCGAGATCGGCGACGCGCCTGCCCGCCGAGGCGTCCCAGCGGCGCATGACGACCGCGCCCAGGACAGCCGTCAGCGCGGCGCCCGCGGCCAGCCCTCGGAGCACCATCGGTTCGGAGAACAGCCATGGCCCCACGGCGCAGACGACGGATACGCCTGCGATCGCCGAGGGGGGCAACAGCCGGTGCAGAGGTGGGGAATGGCGGTGACGTCCTCGTGGCATGGCCAGAAACTTACCGCGCGTAGGCGAATGATGGTGCCCCGCGGGGCAAAAACGCAGCCACACCGAAACCTTCTCGTCGCCCCTTCCCCGGACAATTTCCGCACCGGCCCCTCCCGGACCACGACTTGGGCCCGCCACCAGCAGTCGCACGGGTCCCGTACCGTCCGCCCGCCGTCCGTCCGCCGTCCGCCTATTCGACGCGGACTCCCCCGTGGCCGCCGCGCCACTTCTCGATCAAGCTCCTCGCATTCGCCACCGGGCCGAGATCGCCGGCCTTGCCACCGCGCTTCCCGAGATCCACGGAAATCTTCGGACCGGTGAATTCAGCGGACCGTGCCGCGTATTCGCGTACAGCCACCGTCGGAAGCCATGGCCGACGGCCGCTCAGTTATCGGTCAGCCGACCGCTGAGCCACTGGAGGGTCGCCGGGATCTCACGCCGCCAGGTGTTGAAGTTGTGGCCGCCGCTGTCGAGGATGATCGACGAGATCCGGGTCGGCTTCCTCGCCTCGACCAGGTCGATGAACCGCAGCGTCTCCCGGTAGTTGCTCTCGCCCTGTCTGCTGCTGCTGACGAGCAGCGAGGTGTCGGGCGCGGGCCGGTGCCTGAGGTACCAGAGCAGGTCGGCGTTGTCGCGCGACTCCTGGTCCCCGTGGAAGAGATCGCCCGTCGTGGGATCGGACGGCGGCCGGTAGTACGGGGACAGGCCCGCTCCGGCGGCGTACGTCCCCGGGTGGTGGATCGCGAGTTTCAGCGCGCAGTAACCGCCCGTCGAGTCGCCGACGATGCCCCAGCTGCCGGGTCTTCCGCCCACCCTGTAGTGATGTGACACGGCGTCGGGGAGGTCCCGGGCGAAGAACGTCTCGGTCCGCGGTCCGCCGGGTACGTCCACGCACTCGGTGTCGCGCGGCGGCGCGACGGTCGGCCGCATCATGACCAGGATCATCGGCTGCATCCGGCCGTCCTCGGCCAGCGCGTGGGCGGTCTGCGGATAGTGCAGGCCCTTGATGAGCGCCTCCGCGGTGCCCGGGTAGCCGGTGAGCACGACAGCGGCCGGGAACGTACGGGCGCGGTACTGCGGCTGGAAGTACTCCGGCGGCAGATAGACGTACGCGGGACTGGCGATGTGCGTCCGCCGGCCCACCAGTTCGACCTTCTGGAGCTGGCCGCCGATCTGCGGCCGCGCCCCGCCGGACACGTTGACGTGCCGGGTGCCGACCACTTGGAGCGGCCCGGCCGCGTCCCCGGGATCGTGGTCGACCACGACGCCCTGTCCGGATTCCCTGCCGAGGAGGTCGGCCCAGCTCGCGTAGAAGCCGAAGGCCTGGTTGGCGCCGAGGCCGACCGATGCGAAGACCGCGACCTGCGTGGCCGTCAGCAGGGCGATCCGCCCCGACACGGCACGCCGATCGCGGCGCGCGAGCAGCGGCCAGCACCACACCGTGCCGACGAACAGCAGCACGGCGACGAGGACCGTCAGTGCCAGCACCTTGTTGCTCGTGAGTCCCATGAGCTGTTCCTGCCTGCGCTTTCCGACCGGTGGCCGCGCCGCTTCCTTCGCTGCGGCTTGTCCCGGTCTTTCCTTTCCCTTAGGAGTCCCTTTGGAGTCCCTTTGGAGCGGTTTTCCGCAAGGGAGTGAACCTGGCTCCTCAGGACACCGTCCTAGAGGGCGCAATGTCGCCGGATGCCGGATTGGCACCGGATTCACGGTCTCTCGCAGAACCACGGGATGCGATGTCTGTCAGGATAGATGGGGAAAAGTCGGGCGGGGTTCCGGAACGGACGGACCGGCCGCGGGGCGCGCTCGGCCGTCCGGGCGGCGCACCGCGCGGTCCGCGCCGTGTCCTCCACGGTCCGCGCCCCGAGGCCGTCCCCGCCTGGGTCGCCCGAGCCTGCACGCTCGTGGGCGTCCTGGACATCGCAGCGGGTGTCTTCCCGCGCTTCCGCCACAGCCGGATGCACACGCTCGCGGAGGTACTGCCGGGCGCGCTCGGCCCGTTCGCCGCCGCTCTGTCGCTCAGTACGGGTGTCCTGCTGCTGCTCCTGGCCCACGGACTGCGCCGGCGCAAACGGCGGGCGTGGCGGGCCGCGGTGGGGCTGCTCCCGGCGGGCGCCCTCGCCCAGTTCACGTACCGTCACTCGCTGGCCGGCGTGATCATCTCGCTCGCGCTGCTCGCCCCGCTGCTGCGCCACCGGGACGAGTTCACGGCGCTGCCCGACCCGCGCAGCCGCTGGCGGGCGCTCGCCAACTTCGTCCTCATGGGCGCCGGTTCGCTCGTACTCGGCCTGGTCGTCGTCAGCGCCCACCCGCACCGCATGATCGGCGACCCGAGCCTCGCGGACCGTATCGCCCATGTGCTGTACGGCCTGTTCGGCCTGGAGGGGCCCCTCGACTACACGGGCACCACGTCCTGGACGGTGGCCTTCTCCCTCGGCGCGCTCGGTCTGCTGACCGCCGTGACCACGATCTATCTGGCCTTCCGCCCCGAACACCCGGCCGCGCGCCTCACCGAGGACGACGAGGTGCGCCTGCGCGCCCTCCTGGACAGGCACGGCGGACGCGACTCGCTCGGCCACTTCGCGCTCCGCCGCGACAAGGCGGTCGTCTTCTCCCCCAGCGGCAAGGCGGCCGTGACCTACCGCGTCGTCTCCGGGGTGATGCTCGCCAGCGGCGACCCGATCGGCGACGTCGAGGCCTGGCCCGGCGCGATCGAGCGCTTCATGGACGAGGCCACGGCCCACTCCTGGACGCCCGCCGTCATGGGCTGCTCCGAGGCCGGTGGCGAGGTCTGGACCCGCGAGACCGGCCTCGACGCCCTCGAACTGGGTGACGAGGCGGTGGTGGAGGTCGCGGATTTCTCCCTGGCCGGGCGTGCGATGCGGAACGTGCGCCAGATGGTGAAGCGCATCGAGCGCGCCGGCTACGAGACCCGGGTACGGCGCATCCGTGACCTGGGCGAGGGCGAGCTGGGCCGGATCCGCAGGGCCGCGGAGGACTGGCGCGGCACGGACACCGAGCGCGGCTTCTCCATGGCGCTCGGCCGCATCGGCGATCCGGCGGACGGCGACTGCCTCGTCGCGACGGCGCACAAGGCGGACGGCGAACCCGGCCCGTACGGCGATCTGAAGGCCGTGCTCCACTTCGTCCCCTGGGGCGTGGACGGCGTCTCCCTCGACCTCATGCGCCGCGACCGCTCGGCGGACCCCGGCATGAACGAACTCCTCATCGTGGCGGCCCTGCAGGCGGCTCCCCGCCTGGGCATCACCCGCCTCTCGCTGAACTTCGCGATGTTCCGCGCGGCCCTGGCCCGCGGCGAGAAGATCGGCGCGGGCCCGGTCCTGCGGATCTGGTGCGGTCTGCTGGTGTTCCTGTCCCGCTGGTTCCAGATCGAGTCGCTCTACAGGTTCAACGCCAAGTTCCGCCCCTGCTGGGAGCCCCGTTTCGTCGTCTACCGCACCTCCCGCGACCTCCCCCGCATCGGCCTCGCCGCCCTGCAGGCCGAGGGCTTCGTGAGCCTCGCCCTGCCGCGCGTCCTGCGCCGCCGCCGCCCGAGGGCACTCCGCCCGTGCGCCCACGCGCCGGCCGAACGCGGCGTACGGGCGGCCTGAGCCCCTCGCTCCCATCGAATCCCGGCCGCCTCGTGACGCCCACCCCGGTGCCGCGCGGCGGCCGGTCCTGGCAGGTCTGCGGCAGTGAGGGGTGACCCACGCCCTTGGGCCTAGGCTGGACGGTATGAGCAAGATGAGCGGGCGAGGGCAAGTGTCAGGGCTCCCGGCGTGGGACCGCTGCGCGGTCATGGGCGTCGTGAACGTGACCCCCGACTCCTTCTCGGACGGCGGCCGCTTCTTCGACACGACCGCCGCCGTCAAGCACGGCCTCCACCTGGTCACGGAGGGTGCGGACCTGGTCGACGTGGGGGGCGAGTCCACCCGCCCGGGCGCCGCCCGCGTCGACGAGGCGGAGGAGCTCAAACGCGTCGTACCGGTCGTCCGCGGCCTCGCCTCCGAGGGCGTCACGGTCTCCGTCGACACCATGCGCGCCTCCGTGGCCGAGCGCTCGCTCGCGGCGGGCGCCGTCCTAGTCAACGACGTCAGCGGCGGCCTCGCCGACCCGGCGATGATCCCCGCCGTCGCCGCCGCGGGCGCCCCCTTCGTGGTCATGCACTGGCGCGGCTTCCTCCAGGGCAGCACCGTGCGGGGCTCGTACGAGGACGTCGTCTCCGAAGTGGTCGACGAGCTCCACGCGCGCGTGGAGGCCGTTCTGGCGGGCGGCATCGCCCCGGACCGCATCGTCGTCGACCCGGGCCTCGGCTTCTCCAAGGAGGCCGGGCACGACCTCGTCCTCCTCGCCCACCTCGACCGCCTCCGGGAGATCGGCCACCCCTTGCTGGTGGCGGCGTCCCGCAAACGGTTCCTCGGCCGCGTACTGGCGGGCCCGGAGGGTGCCCCGCCGCCCGCCCGTGAGCGGGACGCGGCCACCGCCGCGGTCTCCGCGCTCGCCGCCCACCAGGGCGCGTGGGCCGTCCGCGTCCACGAGGTACGGGCCACCGCCGACGCCGTCCGGGTCGCCCGGGCCGTGGAAGGCGCCCGGACCGCAGAGGGAGCCCGGTGAGCGCCCCGCACACGGACGTCGAACAGGTCGAACTCGCCAACACGGCCTTCTACGAGACGCTGGAACAGGGCGACTTCGAGGAACTGTCCTCGCTCTGGCTGACGCCCTCCGACCTGGGCCAGGACGAGGAGTACCACGACCCCGCGCAGGCCGGTGAGATCTCCTGCGTCCACCCCGGCTGGCCGGTCCTCAACGGCCGCGGCGAGGTCCTGCGGTCGTACGCGCTGATCATGGCGAACACCGAGTACATCCAGTTCTTCCTGACCGACGTGCATGTCTCCATCACGGGTGACACCGCGCTGGTGACCTGCACGGAGAACATCCTCAGCGGCGGCCCCCCACCCGAGGACAGTGACGAACTGGGGCCGCTCGTGGGCCAGCTCGTCGTCGCCACGAACGTGTTCCGCCGCACCTCGGAGGGCTGGAAGCTCTGGTCGCACCACGCCTCACCCGTCCTCGCCGAGACCGACGACGACGAACCGGACGAGCCGACACCCTGATGGCCCGTTGCTCCCCTTGCTCCCCTCGCGGCCCGTTGCGGCCCGCTGAGGCCCGCTGAGGCCCCGAGGCAGGCCGGGCGGCCGATCACCGTCGTAGTACGTTGGTGATCGTGGCGCCGGCCCCGTGGCCCGGCCGACCGACCGGCCGTGTCAGTGCTCGCGGGTAGATTCGTTCCAGGTCGGCGCACCGCCCGCACACGGCGGGACCGGCCCTCACCGACGACGATTGCAGGAGTGATTCGCGTGGATCGTGTCGCGCTGCGCGGCCTCAGGGCCCGTGGTCACCACGGCGTCTTCCCCAAGGAACGCGAAGAGGGCCAGACCTTCATCGTGGACCTCGTCCTGGGCCTGGACACCCGGCCCGCCGCGGCCGACGACGACCTCACGAAGACCGTGCACTACGGCATCGTGGCGGAGGAGGTCGTGGCCGTCGTCCAGGGCGATGCGGTGAACCTCATCGAGACCCTGGCCGAGCGGATCGCCACGACCTGTCTGCGGCACGACGGGGTCCAGGAGGTCGAGGTGTGCGTCCACAAGCCGGACGCCCCGATCACGGTCCCCTTCGACGACGTGACCGTCACCATCATCCGGAGCCGTGCATGACAGCGTTCACCGGGGGCCAGAGCGACCCGACCGTACAGCCGGTACCCGCCTCCGTGGTGGAACGGGTGGACGCCGCCGACACGACCCTGCAGAACCCCAGGCGGGCCGTGATCTCCCTGGGCTCGAACCTCGGCAACCGCCTGGAGACCCTCCAGGGCGCCATCGACGCCCTGGAGGACACCCCCGGCGTCCGCGTCAGGGCGGTCTCCCCGGTGTACGAGACCGAACCGTGGGGCGTGGAGGCGGACAGCCAGCCGTCGTACTTCAACGCGGTGGTCGTCCTGAAGACGACCCTCCCCCCGTCCTCGCTCCTGGAGCGGGCCCACGCGGTGGAGGAGGCATTCCACCGGGTACGGGACGAGCGGTGGGGCCCACGCACCATCGACGTCGACATCGTGGCGTACGCGGACGTGGTCTCCGACGATCCGACGCTGACCCTCCCCCACCCGCGCGCCCACGAGCGGGCCTTCGTGCTGGCCCCGTGGAACGACGTGGAGCCCGAGGCCCAGCTGCCCGGTCGCGGCCCCGTGGCACAGTTGCTCGCCGCGGTCACCCGTGACGGTGTCGCGCCCAGGGCCGACCTGGAACTCCAGCTGCCCGAGTAGTCGTTAAGGTCAAGACGCGTCAGGACACACCATCGTGAGAGGGACTGAGTGAAAGAGCTGCGCATCAGGACGCTGGCCGCGGTGTTCCTCGTGGCCGGGGTGCTGTCCTGGGCAGGCGCCCGCCTGTGGAACTCGGTGGGCACGCTGCCCCGGGTGCCCCTCGCGGCCCCCGTCGTCCTGGCTCTGATCGCCGTGGTCCTGCTGGCCACGGCGCTCTCCCTGCGGGCCCGGCTGAAGGCCCAGCGCGAGCGCGTGGCCGGCGCCAAGGGGGTCGACCCTCTGATGGCCGCCCGCGCGGTCGTCTTCGGCCAGGCCAGCGCGCTGGTCGCGGCCCTCGTCGCCGGGATGTACGGCGGCACGGGCGCGTTCCTGCTGGAGTCGCTGGACATCCCCGCCCGCCGCGACCAGGCCATCTACGCCGGCTTCTCGGTCCTGGCAGGCTTCGCCGTCATAGCGGCCGCCTTCTTCCTGGAACGAGTCTGCAAACTCCCGGAAGACGACGACACGAACGGCACAACGGCCCCGGCCTGACCCAAGGGCCGGAACGCAGCCCTTCATCAAGGGGCGCGGGGAACGGCGCAGTCTTTCGTCTTTCAGGGGCGCGGGGAACGGCGCGACCAGCCACAACGAACCCGCACCCACCCACAGAGGCCCCCCGTGGCACGCAGCCGCACCCGCACCCGCACCCGCCTACCGCGCCATGATGAGGCTCATGGCCTCGTTACGGGTCGCCGCATCCCGCAACTGCCCCCGAACGGCAGAAGTTATCGTCTTGGCCCCGGGTTTACGAATACCGCGCATCGACATGCACATGTGCTCGCACTCCACCACCACGATCACCCCGCGCGGCTCAAGAATCCCCATCAGCGAGTCGGCGACCTGCGTGGTGAGCCGTTCCTGCACCTGCGGCCGCCGGGCGTACACATCCACGAGCCGGGCGAGCTTCGACAAGCCCGTGATCTTCCCGGACGTACTCGGGATGTAGCCCACGTGCGCCACGCCCCGGAACGGCACCAGATGGTGTTCACAGGTCGAGAACACCTCGATGTCCTTCACGAGGACCATCTCGTCGTGGCCCAGGTCGAACGTCGTCGTCAGGACGTCCTCGGCCCGTTGCCGCAGCCCCGCGAAGATCTCCTGGTACGCCCGGGCGACCCGCCCCGGCGTCTCCCTCAACCCTTCACGGTCCGGATCCTCGCCGACCGCGATCAGCAGTTCTCGTACGGCGTTCTCGGCGCGCTTCTCGTCGAAGTCGCCGATCACACCCTCTCCGTCCAGCTTCACGGGGTCGATCATCTCGTGCCTCGTTCCTGTGCCTCTCGCACGCGCGAACCGCGCGTATCGCGCGTATCGCGATCGGGCATACGAAGATGCCGCGCCCCCCAGGCTAGAACCTGGGGGGCGCGGCATTCATTCCGGGCCTGGTGAGGGCACCGGGAGCCAGGGTGCCCGTCAGCTCTCGGTGCGGTCCTCGGGGGCCGTCTCGGTCACCGGGTGGGCCTCGGCGGGTGCGTTGGCCTTCGAGGTGATGGCGGGGGCCGAACCGTTCGTCCCGTTCGTCAGTGACAGCTCCCTGGGGGAGAGCACCGGCGGGCGGGTGGACGGGGTGCGGCGGGAGGAGCCGGTCCACGCGGGGCGGGCCGGACGCTTGACGAGGGGAGTGAAGACCTCGGCGATCTGCTCCTTGCTCAGCGTCTCCTTCTCCAGCAGCTGCAGCACCAGCGCGTCGAGCACGTCGCGGTTCTCGACCAGGATCTCCCAGGCCTCGTTGTGCGCGTTCTCGATGAGCTTCTTGACCTCTTCGTCGACGAGCGCGGCGACCTCTTCCGAGTAGTCGCGCGGGTGCGACATCTCCCGGCCCAGGAAGGGCTCGGTGTTGTCGCCGCCGAACTTGATGGCGCCGAGGCGCTCGGTCATGCCGTACTGCGTGACCATCGCGCGGGCCGTTGCCGTGGCCTTCTCGATGTCGTTCGCAGCACCCGTGGTCGGGTCGTGGAAGACGAGCTCCTCGGCCGCGCGCCCGCCCAGCATGTACGCCAGCTGGTCGAGCATCTCGTTGCGGGTCGTGGAGTACCTGTCCTCGTCCGGCAGGACCATCGTGTAGCCGAGAGCACGGCCTCTGGAGAGGATCGTGATCTTGTGCACCGGGTCGGAGTTCGGTGAGGCCGCCGCGACCAGGGCGTGTCCGCCCTCGTGGTACGCGGTGATCTTCTTCTCCTTGTCCGACATGATCCGGGTCCGCTTCTGCGGGCCCGCGACCACACGGTCGATCGCCTCGTCGAGCATGTCGTTGTCGATCAGCTTCCCGTTGTTGCGCGCGGTGAGCAGCGCAGCCTCGTTCAGCACGTTCGACAGGTCCGCGCCCGTGAAGCCCGGCGTACGCCGGGCGACCGCGCTCAGGTCGACACCCGGTGCGACCGGCTTGCCCTTCTGGTGAACCTTGAGGATCTCCAGACGGCCCAGCATGTCCGGGCGGTCGACCGCGATCTGGCGGTCGAAGCGGCCGGGGCGCAGCAGGGCCGGGTCGAGGATGTCCGGGCGGTTCGTCGCGGCGATGAGGATCACGCCGCCCTTGACGTCGAAGCCGTCCATCTCGACGAGCAGCTGGTTCAGCGTCTGCTCGCGCTCGTCATGGCCGCCGCCGAGGCCGGCGCCGCGATGGCGGCCGACCGCGTCGATCTCGTCCACGAAGACGATCGCCGGAGCGTTCGCCTTGGCCTGCTCGAACAGGTCACGCACTCGCGAGGCACCGACACCGACGAACATCTCGACGAAGTCGGAACCGGAGATCGAGTAGAAGGGGACGCCCGCCTCGCCCGCGACGGCACGCGCGAGCAGAGTCTTGCCCGTACCGGGAGGCCCGTACAGGAGGACGCCCTTGGGGATCTTGGCGCCGACGGCCTGGAACTTCGCCGGCTCCTGGAGGAACTCCTTGATCTCGTGGAGTTCCTCGACCGCCTCGTCCGAGCCCGCCACGTCGGCGAACGTCGTCTTCGGGGTGTCCTTGGTGATGAGCTTCGCCTTGGACTTCCCGAACTGCATGACCCGGGAGCCGCCACCCTGCATCTGATTCATCAGGAACAGGAAGACGACGACGATGAGGACGAAGGGAAGCAGGGACAGCAGGATGCCGACGAAAGCGTTCTGCTTGGTCGGCGAGACCGTGTAGCCGTCCGGGATCTGCTTGTTCTGGAACTTGTCCTGGAGGGTCGTGGCCAGGTTCACACCCTGGTCACCGATGTAGCTCGCCTGGATCTTCGAGCTGCCCTCGATCTTTTCGCCGTCCTTGAGCTCGGCCTTGATGACCTGCTCGTCGCCGGTTGTGATCTTGGCTTGTTTGACCTTGTTGTCACTGATCGCCTGGACGACCTGGCCGGTGTCCACCGTCTTGTAGCCGCCGGACGAGCCGACGACCTGCATCAACACGACCACGGCAAGGACGGCCAGCACGATCCACATGACCGGCCCACGGAAGTATCGCTTCACGTCCATCCATACGGAGCGGTGCCGCCCCGTCCCTCCTGCCATAGTGAGTTTGATAAGACTGTTCTTCGGACGGTACCCCAGCATTGCCACCGGAAGCTGCTCGGTCCGGCTGACAAGCCCCGTCTACGTATGCTCCAACGGCGCGAAACCCTCTGGGGTTCCCGGCCGTCCTGCAGGAGCTGTGCCCTTGTCAGGGGCATCACCCGTCCAGGGTGCCTCAACCGCCGTAGACATGGGGCGCGAGCGTACCGACGAACGGGAGGTTCCGGTACTTCTCCGCGTAGTCGAGGCCGTACCCGATGACGAATTCGTTCGGGATGTCGAAGCCGACCCACTCCACGTCGATCGCGACCTTCGCGGCCTCGGGCTTGCGCAGCAGCGTGCACACCTTGAGGGACGCGGGCTCGCGGGAGCCGAGGTTGGAGATCAGCCAGGACAGCGTCAGACCGGAGTCGATGATGTCCTCGACGATCAGGACGTGCTTGCCCTTGATGTCGGTGTCGAGGTCCTTGAGGATCCGCACCACTCCGGAGGACTGGGTGCCCGCGCCGTACGAGGAGACGGCCATCCAGTCCATGGTGACGGGGGTGGACAGGGCCCGGGCCAGGTCCGCCATGACCATCACGGCGCCCTTGAGGACACCGACGATGAGCAGGTCCTTGCCCGCGTACTCCGCGTCGATCTTCGCGGCCAGCTCGACCAGCTTCGCGTCGATCTCTTCCTTGGTGATGAGCACCGACTGGAGGTCGGTGCCCAGGTCTTTCGCGTCCACCCGCATCACTTTCGGTCGTCCCACCGGCTGCTTCCCGGTCCCTCGGCGAAGAGGGGCCGCTCCCCGAAGGGGTTGCCCTCCGGGGGAGTCGCCGTCCGAAGGGCGACTCTTTTTCAGCCTTGCCGAATCACCAGTCTGCCACCCTGCCGCTGGGCGACGACCTTGCCCGGCAGGTTGATGGCTCCCTGGCCCCGCCAGCCGGTGATCAGCCGGTCGATCTCCTCGATGTGCCGGGCGAACAGCGAACCGGCGGGCGCCCCGGCCTCGATGGCGGCCCGGCGCAGGATGCGGCGGCGCACGGCGGGCGGCAGGGCGTACAGCTTGGCGCACTCCAGGAGGCCCGCCGCGTCGCGTACGGCGGCCTCGGCCCGGCCGGCCCACGCGTCGAGCGCGTCTGCGTCGTCACGGGACAGCTGGGCCGTACGGGCGAGGGCTTCGACGACGCCTTTGCCGAGCGCCTTCTCCAGGGCGGGCAGCCCCTCGTGGCGCAGCCGGGAGCGGGTGTACGCCGGATCCGCGTTGTGCGGGTCGTCCCAGACGGGCAGCGACTGGACCATGCAGGCCTTGCGGGCGGTCTGCCGGTCCAGGTGCAGGAAGGGACGGCGGTAGCGGCGGTCGGCGCCCGGCCTGCCGGAGACTGCGGCCATGCCGGACAGGGAGCGCGTCCCGGAACCGCGGGCGAGGCCCAGCAGGACGGTTTCGGCCTGGTCGTCGCGGGTGTGGCCGAGCAGGACCGCGGTGGCGCCGTGCCGCTCCGCGGTGGCGTCCAGAGCGGCGTACCGCGCGTCGCGGGCCGCGGCTTCGGGGCCGCCGTCCCGGCCGACGGTGACCGCGACGGACTCGGCGGGGGCCAGTCCGAGCTCGGTGAGCCGCAGGACGACCTCGTCGGCGCGCAGTTCCGACCCGGGCTGCAGACCGTGGTCCACGGTGACGCCGCCGGCGCGGATGCCGAGTTTGGGCGCCTCGAAGGCGAGGGCGGAGGCGAGCGCCATGGAGTCGGCGCCGCCGGAGCACGCGACCAGTACGAGCGGCGCGCGCGAGGGCGCGTCGGGGGCCTGATCGAGGGCGCGTTCGGGGGCGTGGTCGGTGAGGACGTCATGGAGTACGCGGCGGACCGCCAGGCGTATCGCCGCGACCGCAGGATGGGGACCCATGTCCGGTTCCCTTCATGAAATTGTCGGGGGGTGAGCCCGGGTTCGGTCACTCAGAGTGTGTCGATGGTGACAGAACCGGGCCGTTCCCCGAGCATTGCACGCCTACCCATGCCTCACGGTCCCTCGGACGGGTGATTGGAGGGGCGTTCACCTGCCGTCGGCCGAATTCAGTTCACGACTCTGCCTTACGGTGCACCCGCGCGACCCAGTCCGCCGGTTTGGCGATCTCCGACTTGGTGGGAAGTGTGTTCGGCGAGGTCCACACGCGGTTGAAGCCGTCCATGCCCACTTCGTCCACGACCGCGCGGACGAAGCGCTCGCCGTCCCGGTACTGGCGCAGCTTCGCGTCGAGGCCCAGCAGTTTGCGCAGGGCGAGGTCGAGGCGGGAGGCGCCGCGGGCGCGCCGCTGCTGGAACTTCTCGCGGATCTCGGCGACGGACGGGACGACGGCGGGGCCGACGCCGTCCATCACGAAGTCGGCGTGGCCCTCCAGGAGTGACATCACCGCGGTGAGCCTGCCGAGGATCTCGCGCTGGGCGGGGCTCTGCACGATCTCGACGATGGAGCGGGCCTCGTCGCCCTCCTCGCCCTCGGGGCGGCTGCCCGCGAGGGACTGGGCGGCCTCGCGGACGCGTTCCAGGACGGTCATGGGGTCGACCTCGGTCTCCCCCAGGAAAGACTGGATTTCGCCCTCAAGGTGGTCGCGCAGCCAGGGCACGGCCGTGAACTGCGTGCGGTGGGTCTCCTCGTGGAGGCAGACCCAGAGCCTGAAGTCGTGGGGCTGGACGTCGAGTTCGCGCTCCACGTGCACGATGTTCGGCGCCACCAGGAGGAGCCTGCCGCCGCCGTTCTGCCCGGCGGGCAGTTCCCGGCTGGCCGGGGCGAACGTCTCGTACTGGCCCAGGACCCTGGAGGACAGGAAGGACAGCAGCATCCCCAGCTCGACGCCGGTGACCTTGCCGCCGACGGCGCCGAGGACGGCTCCGCCCGGGGTGCTGCCGCGACGTTCCTGCATCTTGTCGAGCAACGGTTTGAGGATCTCCCGGAACCCGGCGACGTTCGCCCGGACCCAGCCCGGTCGGTCGACGACGAGTACGGGGGTGTCATGCAGGTCGTCCCCGCCCATCCGCGTGAAACCGCGGACGTGTTCCTCCGACGCCTTCGCGTACCGGCGCAGCTCGGCGACGACGGCCCTGGCCTCGTCGCGGCTCACCTCTGGGCCCGGCCGTACGAGTCGGGTCGCGGTCGCCACCGCGAGATTCCAGTCGACCATCTCGGCACCACGGATGCTCGTCATGCTGCCAACCGTACGTGAGCGCTGCCGCTGGGGGCAGGGGTGGGCCGTGAGGGTTGGCGCCCTGCGGGGCCGTGCGGGGCCGCTGTGGCCGGGCGCGATCGCCCCCTGGGAGGCCGCCTTGTCCGGTCGGCTGCGGGTCCGCCGTGGCTGGGCGCGCAGTTCCCCGCGCCCCCTTTTCGGCTGCCCCTGCGGGGCGCGAAAAAAAGGGGCGGGTCAGTTGCAGCCGCAGGTTGCCAGGGTGGAGGCCAGGGCGTCCAGGCCCCGCTGGGTGGTCGTCGCGTCCGTGGGCGGGTCGGACTCGGTGAGGAACGCGAAGGCCAGGAGGCGGCCGTCGGTGTCGACGACCGTGCCCGCGAGGGTGTGCACGCCGGTCAGGGTGCCGGTCTTGGCGCGTACGAGGCCGGTGCCGGGCTGACCGGCGTAACGCTTGCTGAGGGTGCCGGTGAAGCCGGCGACGGGCAGGCCGGTGAGGACCGGGCGCAGTTCGGGGCGGTCCGGGTCGGCCGCCTCGGCCAGCAGGGCCGTGAGCAGGTCCGCGGTGAGCTTGTCCGCGCGGTCCAGGCCGCTGCCGTCCGCGAACTTCGCCCCCTTGAGCGGCAGCCCTAGTTTTTTCAGTTGCTCGTGGGTCGCCGCGCCGCCGCCCTCGAAGCTCGCCGGTTCGCCCGCCGCGAGGGCGGTCTGGCGGGCGAGGGCCTCGGCGATGTCGTTGTCGCTGCTGGTCAGCATGCGTTCGACGAGTGCGGACAGGGGCGGCGACTTGACGGTGGCGAGGGTCTTGGCGCGGGCGGACGCCTTCGAGGTGCCGGGAGCCGTGGTCTTGATGCCCCGCTCGTGGAGGAGGTCGGCGAACGTGTCGGCGGCGTCGGCCGCAGGATCGTCACTGCGGTCCGCGGGCCCGCCGGCGGAGTCGTCGAGGCGGCCCTCGTCGGCCATCAGGGCGGTGACCGGCGCGAGGTTGGTGTTGTCGGCGCCGATGGGGTGCACGGCGGAGCCCGCGTACAGCGAGGTGTCGTACGAGAGCGTCACCTCGGCGGTCCTGCCACCCTTCTCGCTCTTGCCACCCTTGCCGGCCTTGTCGGTCTTGCCTGCCTCGCGGGACTTGAGGGCGCGGGCCGTGTCGTCGGCGAGGTCGCGCAGGCTCGCGTTGCCGTCCGCGTCCTCGCGGGCGGTCAGCGTGGGATCGCCGCCGCCGACCAGGACGACTTCCTCGGTGCCGGGTTCCAGGACCGCCCGGGTCGCGATGCGGTGGTCCGGGCCGGCCGCGGTGAGCGCCGCCACGGCCGTGGCGATCTTCGTGGTGGAGGCCGGGGTCAGCGGATCGTCCGCGCCCTTGCCGTACAGCCGCTTGCCGGTGGCCATGTCGACGACGACGCCCGCACGGTCGGTGCCGAGCGCGGGATCGTCGAGCAACGGCCCGAGGACGCCGCTCAGGGCCTTCTCCGTGGGTGACGGTACGGACCCCACGGAGCCGCCGAGGCCCGCGAGCACGGACACGGCGCTCGGCGCGGGCGCCGGCTCCTTGCCGGACGAACCGGACACCGAGCCGTGATCTGCGCCACCCGCGCGCTCTCGCGATGCGGCCCAGTCGCGCTCCGCCGTACGCTGGCCGGTGGAGTCCCAGGGCCCGGCCGCGGTGACCACGGTGGCCGCCACGACGAGTCCGAGAGTGGCGGCGCCCGTCGTGAACTGCACGGTGGACGGCCGCTTGACCAGCGGTTTCACGACTCCCGTCGCGCGGGCGAGCGGTGGTTTCACAGCTTCCGCCGCCCGTACGAGCGGTGGCTTCACGGCTTCCGCGGCCCGGACGAGTTGCGGTCCCAAGGATCGCGCGACCCGCACCACATGCGGTCTCGCGGCCCGCCAAGCCCTCAGCTCTGGCACGACCACCAGCCCCTTTCGCGATCACACACCTGCGTGAGGGACACTTAACCACCAGAACTATGTGTTGATCATGGAGGAGCCACCGGTGGAGTTCGACGTCACGATCGAGATTCCGAAGGGTTCACGGAACAAGTACGAGGTGGACCACGAGACCGGTCGGATCCGTCTGGACCGTCGCCTCTTCACCTCGACCAGCTACCCGGCCGACTACGGCTTCGTCGAGAACACCCTCGGCGAGGACGGCGACCCGCTGGACGCGCTGGTCATCCTGGACGAGCCGACCTTCCCCGGTTGCCTCATCCAGTGCCGCACGATCGGCATGTTCCGTATGACGGACGAGGCCGGCGGCGACGACAAGCTGCTGTGCGTTCCGGCGCACGACCCGCGCGTGGAGCATCTGCGGGACATCCACCACGTGTCGGAGTTCGACCGTCTGGAGATCCAGCACTTCTTCGAGGTCTACAAGGACCTGGAGCCCGGCAAGTCCGTCGAGGGCGCCAACTGGGTCGGCCGCACGGACGCCGAGGCCGAGATCGAGCGTTCGTACAAGCGCGCCAAGGAAGCGGGCGGTCACTGATCCCCCTCCGTCCTGCGGGCCGCGTGACCCCGACCGGGTCGCGCGGCCCGTTTGTGTACCAGTGCGCATACTGGGGCGTACTGGACGTACGAACCAGGAGCAGTGCGTGACGGAATCGGACGCCGAGGACCGCAAACCGCAGTCGGACGAGGCACGCAGCGCCTTCGTTCCGCCGAGCGGTGTGGTGACACAGGCCCCGCCGGTCGAGGAGGAGTCCTCGACGACGTCCGAGTTCGCTCTGCCCAAGGGGTACGGCGTCACGCAGACGCCCGTCGCCGACCCTGCCGAGGGGTCGGCGTTCAGCACACCGCGGACATACAGCTCCCGGGACGCGCCGCCCGCCTTCACGCCCCCGGCGGGCATACCGCGGGTCGACCTCATCAAGGACGCCCCCTGGCAGGACCGGATGCGCACGATGCTGCGCATGCCGGTCGCCGACCGGCCCGTGCCCGAGACCGTGCAGAAGGCGGAGGACGAGGGGCCCGCCGTGCCGCGCGTCCTCGACCTGACCCTGCGCGTCGGCGAGCTGCTGCTCGCGGGCGGTGAGGGCGCCGAGGACGTGGACGCGGCGATGTTCGCCGTCTGCCGCTCCTACGGCCTCGACCGCTGCGAGCCGAACGTCACCTTCACCCTGCTGTCGATCTCGTACCAGCCGTCGCTGGTCGACGATCCGGTGACCGCGTCACGGACCGTGCGGCGCCGGGGCACCGACTACACGCGTCTGGCGGCCGTGTACCAGCTCGTCGACGACATCAGCGACGACGAGACCGAGGTCTCCCTTGAGGAGGCCTACCGGCGGCTCGCGGAGATCCGCCGCAACCGGCACCCGTACAGCGGCTGGGTGCTGACCCTCGCCACCGGGCTGCTCGCGGGCGCGGCCTCCGTGCTCGTCGGCGGTGACATCATCGTGTTCGTCGCGGCGGTCGTCGGCGCGATGCTCGGCGACCGGCTGGCGTGGCTGTGCGCCGGACGCGGGCTGCCGGAGTTCTACCAGTTCACAGTGGCCGCGATGCCGGCCGCCGCGCTGGGCGCCGCGCTCACGGTCGCACACGTCGACGTACGGGCGTCCGCGGTGATCACCGGTGGGCTGTTCGCGCTGCTGCCCGGACGGGCGCTCGTGGCGGGTGTGCAGGACGGCCTGACCGGCTACTACATCACCGCGTCGGCCCGGCTCCTGGAAGTCATGTACTTCTACGTCGGCATCGTCATCGGCGTCCTGGTGGTCCTGTACTTCGGCGTGACCCTGGGCGCCCAGCTCAACCCGGACGCGGCCCTGCTGTCCACGAACCGGCCGCTGTGGCAGATCGGCGCGTCGATGCTCCTCACGCTCGCCTTCGCGGTACTGCTCCAGCAGGAACGGTCGACCGTGCTGATCGTGACCCTCAACGGCGGGGTCGCGTGGAGCGTGTACGGCGCGATGCACTACGCGGGCGGGATCTCGCCGGTCGCCTCGACGGCGGTGGCCGCCGGTCTGGTGGGGCTCTTCGGACAGCTCATGTCGCGCTACCGGTTCGCCTCCGCGCTGCCGTACACGACCGCCGCGATCGGGCCGCTGCTGCCCGGCTCCGCCACGTACTTCGGGCTGCTCGCCATCGCCCAGAACGATGTCGACCAAGGCCTTGTACAGCTCAGCAAGGCCGCCGCGCTCGCGATGGCCATCGCGATCGGGATGAACCTGGGGTCCGAGATCTCGCGGCTGTTCCTGCGGTTGCCGGGGGCCACGGCGGGGGCGCGGCGCGCGGCGAAGCGGACCCGGGGGTTCTGAGCGGGGTGCCGGGCGCGGGGCGCGGGGCGCCTTGTGTCGTTTGTCGGTTGAGCGCCGGCGGGGGCTGAGCGCGCCGTTCCCCGCGCCCCTGCGCGGGCGCGGGTCGAGGCGGCTGATCAGTTGCGGCCGTGCTCCTGGCCGTACGGGTACTGCTGCTGGCCCTGCTGCTGGCCCTGCTGGTACGGCTGCTGGTACTGCTGCTGGTCCTCGGGGTACTGCCACTGCTGCTGGCCGTAGTTCTGGTCCTGGCCGTACGGCTGCTGCTGGTAGTAGTTCTGGTTCTGGTTCTGGTTCTGGTTCTGGTTCTGGTTGCCGTACTGGTCGTACTGGTCGTACTGCTGCCGGCCCTGGTCGCCGTAGCCCTGGTCCTGGCCGTAGCCCTGGTCCTGGCCGTACTGCTGCTGGTCGTAGCCGTTCTGGTGGGGCTGCGGGATCTGGCGGAGCTGGGCCGTGCGGTCGTCCATGACGGGGCCCGGCTGCGGGGCGTGGGGGGCCTGGGACTCGGCCTGCGACCCGTTCGCCGCGTTCGTCTTGCTCTTTCCGCGGGCCCTCAGGAACTCGATGATGATCGGCACCACCGAGATGAGGACGATCAGGAGCAGGATCGGCTCGATGTTCTTGCGGACGAACTCGATGCTGCCGAGCCAGGAACCGAGAAGGGTGACGCCCGCGCCCCAGAGGATGCCGCCAAGCACGTTGAAGATCAGGAACGAGCGGTACTTCATGCCGCTGACGCCGGCGATGATCGGCGTGAACGTGCGCACGATGGGCACGAAGCGGGCCAGCACCAGCGACTTCGGGCCGTGCTTCTCGAAGAACTCGTGCGCCTTGGCGACGTTCTCCTGCTTGAAGAGGCGGGAGTCCGGCCGGGTGAAGAGCGACGGCCCCACCTTCTTGCCGAACATGTAACCCACCTGGTCACCGACGATGGCTGCGATGCAGATCAGGACGACCGCACCCCACAGCGGGAAGTCCAGGGCGTTCGAGGTGATCAGCATGCCCGCCGTGAACAGCAGCGAGTCACCCGGCAGGAAGAAGCCGATGAGCAGGCCCGACTCGGCGAAGACGATCAGGAGCAGGCCCCAGATACCGAACGAGTCCAGCAGGTAGTCCGGATCCAACCAGCTTGGGCCAAGGGCAAGCGTCGTCACGTTTCCGGGCTCCTGAGGGTGGTGGATGCGGCGGCGGGCGAAGGTGTGGCCGACCAAAGTTATCAACGCGCCACGATGGGGCCAGGTTCCACCGGCTCCTACAGGATGCACTGTGCCCCGACTGGGACAAAGCTGTGAGCCATGGGTATCGAAGAATACGGCGGGGGCCAGGGCCCCCGGCCCGACGTGCTGGTCGTGACGACGAACGACGTACCCGGCTACCGGGTCGAGCAGGTCATCGGTGAGGTCTTCGGGCTGACCGTCCGCTCCAGGCATCTGGGCAGCCAGATCGGCGCGGGGCTGAAGTCGATGATCGGCGGCGAGCTGAAGGGCCTCACAAAGACCCTGGTGGAGACCCGTAACCAGGCGATGGAACGACTCATCGAGCAGGCACGGGCGCGGGGCGCCAACGGCGTGCTGATGTTCCGCTTCGACGTGACGGACGCGCAGGACGTGGGCACGGAGGTGTGCGCGTACGGCACGGCCGTGGTGATGGTCAAGGGATAGCGCGATCGATCGGTAAGGGGCGCCCGTCCTTGCCGACGCCCCTTACCGACTGTTGTCATCCGTGCCGTGCCGCGTTCGCCGTGATCGCGTCCCTGAGGTGCCCGGCGAGCCCCGGGCGCATGGAGTCGTAGAACTCCTTGAACCGTTCGTCGGACACGTACATCTCGCCGAGCCCCCGATGGATGTCGTACGAGCACTCGTAGAACCAGCGGGTGATGTGCTGCCGGTGTTCCTCGGCCATGTCCATGGCGGGCTTCCCCGTGGCGGGTTCGCCGGACGCCATGAGGGCGTCGTAGCGCCCGCCCCAGGAGGCGACCTCGGCCTGCATGCGCTGCCAGTCGTCCTTGTCGTAGCGGGCGGTGCGGCGCTGCGACTCGGCGTACGTCCCGGTGCCGCCCCAGCGGCTCTCGGCCTCCTCGGCGTGCTCCTCAGGGTCCTTGCCGCCGAAGACCTCGAACTTCTCCTCGGGTGTGAGGTTGATGCCCATCGTGCGTGCCTCCATGGCGTGCTCCACGGCCGTGGCCATCTTCCGCAGCTTCTCGATCCGGGCGGTCAGCAGGTCGTGCTGCCGGCGCAGTTGCGCGCGCGGGTCCGTCCGCGGATCGTCGAGCAGGGCCGCGACCTCGTCGAGCGGAAACCCCAGCTCCCGGTAGAACAGGATCTGCTGCAGCCGGTCGAGGTCGGCGTCGCTGTAGCGCCGGTGGCCCGCGTGGCTGCGCCCGCTCGGTACGAGCAGTCCGATCTCGTCGTAGTGGTGCAGCGTCCGCACCGTCACTCCGGCGAAACCGGCGACCTGTCCCACGGGATGGCTCATGGCCTCCGCCCCCTCCTTCTCGGCCCTTTCGGCCCTTTCGGCCCTTTCGGTACGTGGCCTTTTCGGTACGCGGTCCAGGTTGCGGCCTCACGTCACGTGAGGTGCAAGCGGGAAAGCCACCCACGCGATGTCGCTTTTAACCGGTTTCGGCGAGAGGGTGACCCACCATGGAGGCCTGGACCCCCTCGACCCCCTGGATCCCCTCGCCCCCTGGATCCCACCCAGACGACCGGAGGCATCATGGCGCTCCACAAAGGCCCCGCGAAGTCCGACGAGCACCCCTCGACCGTCAACCCCTTCTACGGGGAGGCGAACCCGGTCGACGGTATGACCGAGGCCCCACCCCAGCACCGGCTGCCCGACGGACCGCTGGCTCCCTCCACCGCCTATCAGCTGGTGCACGACGAGCTGATGCTGGACGGCAATTCCCGGCTCAACCTCGCGACCTTCGTCACCACCTGGATGGAGCCGCAGGCCGATGTGCTGCTCGGCGAGTGCCGGGACAAGAACATGATCGACAAGGATGAGTACCCGCGCACGGCCGAGCTGGAGCGCAGGTGCGTGGCGATGCTGGCCGACCTGTGGAACGCGCCGGACCCGGCCGCCGCCGTCGGGTGTTCGACGACCGGGTCGAGCGAGGCGTGCATGCTCGCCGGCCTGGCGCTCAAGCGCCGCTGGACCAAACGGAACGCGGACCGGTATCCGGGGGCCCGCCCGAACCTCGTCATGGGCGTCAACGTGCAGGTCTGCTGGGACAAGTTCTGCAACTTCTGGGAGGTCGAGGCCCGCCAGGTACCCATGGAGGGCGACCGCTTCCACATCGACCCGCGGGCCGCCGCCGAGCTGTGCGACGAGAACACCA
The DNA here is from genome assembly GCF_044742785.1 of Streptomyces sp. NPDC087844. Classification (NCBI taxonomy): domain Bacteria; kingdom Bacillati; phylum Actinomycetota; class Actinomycetes; order Kitasatosporales; family Streptomycetaceae; genus Streptomyces; species Streptomyces sp. NPDC087844. The sequence continues at coordinate 80,016 of NZ_JBIUVD010000018.1, forward strand.
TCGGGGTCGTCGGCGTCCTCGGCTCCACCTTCGACGGGTCGTACGAGCCGATCGCCGAACTCTGCGCCGCGCTGGACGGGTTGCGGGAGCGCACCGGCCTGGACATCCCCGTCCACGTGGACGGCGCGTCCGGCGCGATGGTCGCCCCCTTCGTGGACGAGGACCTGGTCTGGGACTTCCGGCTGCCGCGGGTCGCCTCCATCAACACCTCGGGGCACAAGTACGGACTGGTCTACCCGGGTGTCGGCTGGGCGCTGTGGCGCTCGCCCGCCGAGCTGCCGGAGGAACTGGTCTTCCGTGTGAACTATCTGGGCGGCGACATGCCGACCTTCGCGCTCAACTTCTCGCGTCCCGGCGCCCAGGTGGTGGCGCAGTACTACACCTTCCTGCGGCTGGGCCGGGAGGGCTACCGGGCCGTCCAGCGGACGACCCGGGACGTCGCCATGGGGCTCGCGGAACGGATCGGCGCCCTCGACGAGTTCCGGCTCCTCACCCGGGGTGATCAGCTGCCGGTGTTCGCGTTCACCACCGCCCCGGACGTCACGGCGTTCGACGTCTTCGACGTGTCCCGCCGTATGCGGGAGCGTGGCTGGCTGCTGCCCGCGTACACCTTCCCCGCCAACCGCGAGGACCTCTCGGTACTGAGGGTGGTGTGCCGCAACGGCTTCTCGTCCGATCTGGCCCAGCTGTTCCTGGAGGACCTGCAGCGCCTCCTGCCCGAGCTGCGCTGCCAGTCGCGGCCGGTGACCAGGGACAAGGAGGCGGCTACCGCCTTCCATCACTGAGTCACGCGCCCGGCACCGGACGCGATCGACCGCGTACTGAAGCAGACCGAGGTCAAGGCGGAGGAGTGGGCCTGAGCGCGCACGGCCCACTCCCCACCCGGTGCCAGGGTCAGCGGGTAGCCGCCGGGCGGCACGCCGGTGCCGCGTCCTGGTCCAGCACGTAGGACAGCTCGGCGTGCAGTTGTTCCGCCTCGACCACGCTGAGCCGCAACAGCGCGTCACCCTTGTGCTCGCCGTCGTGCAGCAGCCAGAGCGGGAGGCGTACGCCCTCATGAACCGCCGTCACCCGCTTGCCGGGGATGCGGTCGATTCGCCAGCCCTTGGCCGGATCCAAGTCATTCATTCGATTCCCCTTCGGTCACCCCGAGTTGTCGATTGCACTCACAGCGTGACCGATCGGAGGCTACGGTCGGTAGTGGAAGGGTGTAGACCCGCATGTCAGGTCCACGAGAGGTGCCACCGATGCCACCACGGAAGTCGAGCCCGAACCGGGGCAACCATCACAACGGGTCAGCACGGATGGTGCTGGCCGCAGAACTGGCGAGGCTGCGCGAGAAGTCCGGCAAGTCGCTGAGCGACCTCGCCGCCGACACGACGTACGACCGCACGTATCTGCACAAGTTGGAGACGGGGGTGAAGCTGGGCTCGCCTGATGTCATGGAGGCACTGGACAAGGCGCACGACACCGGGGAGCACCTCGTGGATCTTTGGGAGTTGGCGAGGAACGACGTCTTCCGGGACAAGTACAAGCGCTTCATGGAGTTGGAACAACAGGCGACCGTACGTTACGAGTACGCCGTCGGTGCGGTCCCGGGACTGCTCCAGACCGAAAGGTACGCCCGCGCCGTACTGGCTCTGAGTTTTCCGGGTGAGGAACAGGGGTTGGAGGAACAGGTGGCCGCGCGGATGGGGCGACAGAAGCTGCTGCACGGCGAGGACGTCCCGCACTTCCGCGCCGTACTGGACGAATCCGTGCTCCGCCGCCCCATGCGCGACAAGGTGGCCTGGACCCAGCAGTTGGGTCACCTCCTGACCGTCGCCGACCAGCCGAGGGTCACGCTTCAGGTGTTGCCCTTTTCTGCTGGGCTACATCACTTGATGGGTACGTCGCTCACGATTCTGTGGCTACCGGACGGCAAGTCTGCGGCGTACACGGAGACCAACGTAAACGGCGAGCTTTTTGAGGACCCGACAGAAGTCGAGCGGCTGAAGCTGTCTTACGATCTGCTAAGGGACTTCGCCCTCTCTCCGCAGAAGTCTGTGGAGGTGATCCAGGAAACGATGGAGGACAACCCGTCATGAAATCCCTCCGACCCGACCTGAGCGCCGCTGTATGGCGCAAGTCGAGCTACAGCAACTCTGACGGGGGCAACTGCGTAGAGGTAGCCGACAACCACTCCCCCCTCACCCCCATCCGCGACAGCAAACGCCCCGAGGCCCCCGCCCTCATCGTCACCACCCCCGCCTGGGCTGCCTTCATCACGCACCTCAAGCACCCCGAGGGCTGAGGCCACCCCCCTCCTCCACGTCAGCGCCGCGCGACAGGCTGCCCCCGGCCCCCTACTTGCTCAGCGCCCCGAACTTCCGTACCGCCAACGGGAAGAACACCGCCAGCAGGGCGAGCGGCCAGGCCACCGCCGCCCAGATGTGGGCCGCCTCGGCGCCCCCGCCGCCGAACAGGTCGCGTACGGCCGTGGCCGTCCGGGACAGCGGGTTCCATGCGACGACCGTGGCCAGCCAGTCCGGCATGGACTCGGGGGTCGCGATGGCGTTGGAGAGGAAGCCGACGGGCCAGACGAGGATCTGCACGGCCTGCACCATCTCCGGTCGGCCGGCCACCATCGCCAGCAGGATGCCGATCCACAGCATCGCGAACCGGAGAAGTAGAAGCAGGCCCGTGGCGCCCAGGAAGGCGCCGAGGGTTCCGTGCGCGCGCCAGCCGAGCGCGTACCCGACCCCCATCAGCACGAGCAGGCCGAGCGCCGACTGGAGCATGTCGGCGACCGAACGGCCCACCAGTACCGCCCCGTTGGCCATGGGCATCGAGCGGAAGCGGTCGATCACTCCCTTGTTGAGGTCCTGGGTGACGGCCAGCATCGTGCCCTCCAGGCCGAAGGCCATGGTCAGCGCGAACATGCCGGGCACCAGGAAGTCGACGTAGTCGCCCTCGACGCCCCGGCCGCCGCCGATCAGGTAGCTGAACATCAGCAGCAGCATCACCGGGAAGACCAGCCCGACCAGGACCTGGGCCGGCTGCCGCACCCAGTGGGCGAGTTCGCGGCGGGTCATGACCCAGGAATCACTCAGCGCGTACGTGCTCACACCGCCTCCTTCGCGAGGTCGGAGCCGAGGTCGCCGTCCGCTGTCAGGCGCAGGAACACCTCGTCCAGCGTCGGCCGCCGCAGGGCCACGTCCTCCGCCTCTATCCCGGCCTCCTCCAGGGCCCGTACGACCCCGGCTAGCGCCTTCATGCGGTCCACGACCGGGGCGCTCAGCAGCCGCCGGTCCACGTCCACGTCCACCGAGATCTCCGCCCCGGCGAGCGGCAGCAGGGCCACCGCGGCGCCCAGCTGACCGCCGTCCCGCAGCACCACGTCGATACGGTCGCCGCCCGCCAGCGCCTTCAGTTCGTTCGCCGTGCCGCCCGCGACAATCTGCCCCCGGTCGAGGAGCGAGATCCCGTGCGCGAGCTGGTCCGCCTCCTCCAGGTACTGGGTGGTGAGCAGCACCGTCGTACCGCCGCCGACCAGGGAGCGCACCGCCTCCCACACCTCGGTCCGGCCCCGCGGGTCGAGGCCCGTGGTCGGCTCGTCCAGGAAGAGCACCTCCGGTTCGGTGATGAGCGAGGCGGCCAGATCCAGGCGCCGCCGCATGCCGCCGCTGTACCGCTTCACCGCCTTGCGGCCCGTGTCCGCGAGGCCGAAGCGCTCCAGGAGCTCGTCGGCCCGCACGCGCGCGTCGCGGGCACTCAGGTGGTACAGGCGTCCGAACATCTCCAGGTTCTGGCGTCCGCCCAGTTCCTCGTCCAGCGCCGCGTGCTGGCCGAGCAGGCCGATCCGGCGGCGCACCTCCCGTGCCCGGGTCACCACGTCGTGTCCGGCCACCTCCACCCGGCCCCCGCCGGGCCGCAGGAGCGTGGACAGGACCCTGACCAGGGTCGTCTTGCCCGCGCCGTTGGGGCCGAGCAGCGCGTGCACCGTGCCGCGCGCGACCCGCAGGTCGAGCCCGTCCAGCGCGTACGCGTCCCCGTACCGCTTCCGAACGCCCTCGACGACGATCACGTCGGTCATCGGGCTCCCTCCGTATACGGGCGATCCCCTACAGGCGATCTACCCATTAATCAAACTTGACTACTAATGCACTGACGGAGAATACGCCCGCGCAAAGCATTAGTCAAACTTGATTATCCGGCGTCTCCCGGATGCTTCTCCCCCGTGCTGTACGGGTTCTCCGCACCCTCCGCGAGCACCCCCACGAACGGCTCGCCCTCACCCGCGAAGGTGTACGCGCCCTTCTTGATCCGCTGGATCAGGCCGCGGGTCCACTCGGCGCCACTGTCGGCGGAGTGCACCCAGAAGTTCATGATCTCGCCGATGTGACCGAGCTGTTCGGGCCCGTCGTCCGGCACATAGTGCTCGGTGACGGCCGTGCGCCACTCCTCGATGCCCCGCACCCGCTCCTCCAGGAGTTCGAGCGCCTCCTCGCGGCCGAGGTCCACCACGAAGCCGAGCGCCGCGGAGAGGACGTCCGGCTTCTGGTCGTACGAGGTCAGGGACTCACGCAGAAGGGTGAGGTACTCCGCTGTGCCCTTCTCCGTGATCTCGTACTCCGTGCGCGGCGGACCGCCGACCGTGGACGGCGCGATCTCGTGGGCGATCAGCATTCCCTGCTTCGCCATCTGCTTGAGCGCGTGGTAGATCGAGCCCGGCTTGGCGTTGGACCACTCGTGCGCGCCCCAGTACTCCAGGTCGTTGCGCACCTGGTAGCCGTGGGCCCGGCCGTGCTGACGTACGGCGCCGAGGACGAGGAGGCGGATCGCTGACATGCGGTCAAGCGTAGGACGCCGCGCTCCGCCCCGGGCGCCGGGCCCACCGGGACCCGGCGCGAAGCTGTCGGCTCGGCACCGCTCAGAACGGGAAGAGACTGCGGCCGTGCTGGACCGAGATCCACTTCTGGGTGGTGAACGCCTCGACCGTGGCCTCGCCGTTCAGCCGGCCCACGCCCGAGGACTTCTCGCCGCCGAAGGCGACCAGCGGCTCGTCGTGCACGGTGCCGTCGTTCACGTGGAACATGCCCGTGTCGATCCGCTTGGCGAAGGAGACACCGCGCTCGACGTCGGCGGTGTGCACGGCGCCGCTCAGCCCGTACGGGGTGTCGTTGACGATCCGTACCGCCTCCTCCTCGCCGTCGAACGGGACGAGGAGCGCGACGGGGCCGAAGATCTCCTGCCGGAGGATGTCGGACCCGGCGGGCAGACCGGTCAGGACGGTCGGCTCGACGAGGTTGTCCGTGGTGGTGCCCGCTACGAGGGCGGTCGCGCCCTCGGCGAGCGCCTGGTTCACGACGGACGAGAGGGCGTCCGCCTGCGAGGAGTTGATGACCGGGCCGATGACGGTCTCCGGGTCGCTCGGGTCGCCGACCTTGAGGGACTTCACCTTGGTCACGAACTTCTCGGTGAACTCCGTCTCGACCGAACGGTCCACGAGGATGCGGTTCGCGGCCATGCAGACCTGGCCCTGGTGCACGAACCGGCTGAAGACCGCGGCGTCCACGGCGTAGTCGACGTCCGCGTCGTCCAGGACCACCAGGGCGCTGTTGCCGCCCAGTTCGAGGATCGAGCGCTTGAAGTGCGCGGCGCAGACGGTCGCGACATGGCGGCCGACCTTGTCGGACCCGGTGAAGGAGATGACCTTCGGGACCGGGTGCTCCAGGAAGGCGTCGCCGATCTCCGCGATGTCGGTGATCACGACATTGAGCAGACCGGCCGGCAGACCCGCGTCCTCGAAGATCTTCGCGACCAGCGAGCCGCCCACGATCGGGGTGTTCTGGTGCGGCTTGAGGACCACGCCGTTGCCGAGGGCCAGGGCGGGCGCCACGGACTTCAGCGACAGCAGGAACGGGAAGTTGAAGGGGCTGATCACACCGACGACGCCGACCGGGACGAGGTAGAGGCGGTTCTCCTTGGTGTCGCCGGGCGAGGGGATGATCTTTCCCTCGGGCCGCAGCGCCAGGTTGACCGACTCGCGCAGGAACTCCTTGGCGAGGTGCAGTTCGAAGCCGGCCTTCAGCCGGGTACCGCCGAGCTCCGCGACGATCACCTCGGCGATCTCCCGCTCGCGCTCCTCGACGATCCGCAGCGCCTTCTCGAACACGGCCCGCCGCGCGTACGGGTTCGTCGCCGCCCATTCCTTCTGGGCGCGGGCGGCGGCCCGGTAGGCCTCGTCCACCTCGTCGACCGTGGCTATCGTGATCGAGGCCAGCTTCTCACCGTCGTACGGATTGAAGTCGATGATGTCCCAGGACCCGGTACCCGGACGCCATCGGCCGTCGATGTACTGCTGAGCCAGGTCGGTGAAGTAGGACGACGACATGTGATCCCTCAATCCCTTGCTGCCCAAGGCAACAGCCCATGCATCTGCACGATCTGATCACATGTCATCGTACGGGTCTTTCAACTGAGTTGGAGCAGTCCTCGGAGCAAATCGCGGCTCTCGTCGGGGCCCGGACTGTCCTGCTGGAGCTCCTTCATCGCCTTCTCGTACTGGGCGACGTCCTCGCGCTTGTCCAGATACAGCGCGCTGGTGAGCTGTTCCAGGTAAACCACGTCCGACAGGTCGGACTCGGGGAAGCTGAGCACCGTGAAGGCCCCGCTCTCCCCCGCGTGCCCGCCGAAGCTGAACGGCATGACCTGGAGGCGCACGTTGGGGCGCTGGGAGATGTCGATGAGGTGCTGGAGCTGACCGCGCATCACGCTCCGGTCGCCGTACGGCCGCCGCAGCGCGGCCTCGTCAAGGACCACGTGGAACTCGGGCGCGCTCTCCGCCACGAGGTACTTCTGACGCTCCAGACGCAGCGCCACGCGCCGATCGATGTCGGCTCCGCTCGCGCCTCTCATACCCCGGGTGACGACCGCGTGCGCGTACGCCTCGGTCTGCAACAGACCGTGCACGAACTGCACTTCGTACGAGCGGATCAGCGCCGCGGCGCCCTCAAGGCCGACATAGGTCGGGAACCAGCTGGGTAGGACGTCCGAGTAACTGTGCCACCAGCCCGCGACATTGGCCTCCTTGGCGAGCGAGAGCAGCGATCTGCGCTCGGCCTCGTCGGCGATCCCGTAGAGCGTCAGCAGATCCTCGACGTCTCTCGTCTTGAAGCTCACCCGGCCCAACTCCATACGGCTGATCTTCGACTCGGAGGCTCGGATCGAGTAACCGGCCTTCTCCCGGGTGATCCCACGCGATTCGCGCAGCCGCCTCAGATGTGAGCCGAGCAGCATGCGCCGTACCACCGATCCCGACTCCTGCGCGCTCACGTTCGCCAGCCTCCCCAACCCGACTTCAAGGGCCGCAGTCTGCCACTAAAACACTTCAAGCAGTACTCGTTCGGTTACAGAAACGGCAAGCTTTCAGGGGAGTTACACAGGAATCGACAAGGAGAAGACAAGCCAGACCGAGAAATGTGGCGGAGAGGTGGCGGAAAAAAGCACCAAGAAGCGGTATGGGAAGGTCCAATTCGGGCGCGTGCACGTGCATCTGCCCTTGCATCTGCTGAACGCAGACGGAACGATGGTCTAGCGCCACCGCTGCATCGCAACGACCGCGAACCCCGGGAGTGCCTCGCATGGGGACGAATGGATCGACCATGCTGGAGCCGTTAAGGCAGGGGCTTCCGCCACTGGACCCGGCGGCCGTCTCCAACGCCGCCTCCTGCGCCCTTCCGCCCCGTTACGAAGCGGTGCGCGACGCACGGCAGTTCACCCGCCGCACGCTCGACCAGTGGGACGTGGGCAACCGTTTCGACGACGTCTGCCTGGTGGTCTCGGAACTCGTCACCAACGCACTGCGGCACGCGCTGCCCGCGGACACCCCCCGCTCCGCCGACCAGGACCCGCCCGTGCGGCTGCACCTGATGCGGTGGACCGAGAGACTGGTGTGCGCGGTACGCGACCCCAGCCACGACAGCCCGGTCGCGGGCGACTCCGACGACTTCTCGGCGGAGTCGGGACGGGGCCTGTTCCTGGTCGAGTCCTTCGCCGACGGCTGGGGATGGCACCCGCTCACCAACACCCTCAACGGCAAGGTCGTATGGGCGCTGTTCCGCCTGGGGCCTTCCGCGTGAGGAACCGCGGCGCTTTTTCGCGCCGCGGTTCTACGCGCGTTACGGGCTCCCGGGGCCGTCGGGGACTGCGGGGTGCCCCGCAGCGCGCCGCACCGGGGCCGCATACACCCCTGTGCGCCCGCCACGCACCCATGACGGACAGCTGCCGGCGTCAGCTCGCTGTCAGGTGGTCGAACTCGCCGTCCTTGATGCCCAGAAGCATGGCCTCGATCTCCGCGCGGGTGTAGACGAGGGCCGGGCCGTCGGGGAAGCGCGAGTTGCGCACGGCCACCTCGCCGCCGGGCAGCCGGGCGAACTCCACGCAGGAACCCTGCGAGTTGCTGTGCCGGCTCTTCTGCCAGGCCGCCTCGTGCAGCTCCGTGGCAGCCATGCCGTTGTACACGTCGTGGTCCACAGGTCGCTCCCCGGTGGTGCATTGGCGTCTGTTGCCATAGATGCAGTGGTCAACTGCCCCGGATCATAGCTGTCTTCACATGCAGATGCATGGGCAGATGCACGTGCACGGGGGGTGGTCTCCTGGTTACAGGTTTGACGGTCGCGAAGCCCGAATCGTTCCGACTCCGCGCCCTGTCAATGGAAGAGACGCACGCGGGGCCGTTCCTGTTCCGGCATAACCCCGCCCCGTCCCGCCCCGCCCGAAGAATGCACGGGCGGGGCGGGGCGGGATGAGGCGAGGCGGGGCGGGGCGGGATGAGGCGGGGCGGGTACGTAACCGGGACGGTGTGGATGGGCGTCAGCGGGGGTATGTGCGGGCGTTCGGAGTCTCACGGGTGAACCTGCGGGTGCTGGCGCACCGCGGCTTCCTGCCGGGGGTGCGGAAGTCTTCCTGGTAGGGGTTGGTGAGTGGGGGCGTGGTCGACGGGGATTCACTTCGGCTGCGGGCCGGTGGGGGTTCACAGCCGGTGGGGGTGCACTTCGGCTGCGGGCCGGTGGGGGTTGGTCGCGCCGTTTCCCGCGCCCCTTGAAGGCGGGCCGGTGGGGGGCGGGTCGTGCCCCGTGCAGCAGGCCGGGGGCTGGGCAAGCGGGCCCCGCCGTGGCGCCCTTCAGGGGCGCGGGGAACGGCGCGGCTGGCCCCCACCGGCCCGCACGGACAAACTCGCCCTACCCCACCCCGCCCGGGTGGGCCCCCCAGGGGCGCGAGGAACTGCGCAGGCGACCCCCGCCCGCCCGCACCCCACGGACGAATACACCTACTGCTGGTAACTTGCAGCGGTTGGACCCGTCCGGCCAGACCCCTGGAGGCTCAGTGACTTCGGCGACCTTCCCGCGCACGCGCAAGCACGCGCGCACCGCGGCCGCAGCCGCAGGGCTGGCGGTCGCGCTCACCCTGACGACGGGCTGCAGCAGCGACGGCGGCGGTGACGGTGAAGGTGACGGTGGCAAAGATCCGTCGTCCACGACGAGCGCCGCGTCCACCCAGTCCGCGGACGCCGACACCGGCGGCGCCTCCGGCGACAGCACGGCCGAGGCCGACGAACTGGACGGCAACTGGCTGACCACCAAGGGCGGCAAGGCCGTGGCCCTGGTGATCAACGGCAAGCAGGCCGGCCTGTTCTCGACGGGCGGATCCATCTGCAGCGGCACCGCCGACAAGACCTCGGGCATGAGCATGATCGCGCTGAAGTGCACCGACGGGAACAAGGACCGCGCCGAGGGCATGGTGGACTCCGTCGACTCCACCACCCTGAAGGTCACCTGGGACGGCTTCGGCGCGGAGACGTACACCAGGTCCGAGGGTGAGGGCCTGCCGCCCGGGCTGCCTACGGCGAGCCTGGGTTCCTGACACCGGACTTCTTCGTGACCGGCTTCGTCACGGGCTTCGTCACCGGCTCCGCGCCCGCCGACGTCCCGTCGAGCGTCATCGGCGGTACGGCGGTGTCGAGGGCCTCGGACAGCTCGGTCAGGGCATCGAGGACGAGCCGCGCCGCGCCGCCCACGAATGTGTCGTTGGAGGGGACGAGGGAGACCTCCTCCGCGTCCGGCGACTCCGCCTCCCAGGCCTCCACGACAGCCCGTACCGCGTCCCAGCCCGGCACCCGGCGCTCGCGGATGCCCTTCGCCCCCTGCTGAGTGGACTCGCGCAGAGCCTCGGCGAGGCCGGCGCCTGCCGGGACCGGTGTCGCGCCGCGTTCCGGAAGATGGGCCTCCAGGAGCATGGCGACGCGGCCCAGCTGGGCGAGCGCGTCCTCGGCGTCGTCCGCGGCGGTCCGGGAGAGGCCCCGGTGGCGGACCGGCTCGGCGGTGGCACGGGCCACGGCGGTGTGCCAGGCCGCTCGGGCGGTGCGCGCGGCGAGCAGGGCCTCGCGGACGTCCGGGGCGTTCCTGAGCGCCGGGTCGGCGTAGGCGTCGAAGACCACGGCGGCGTAACGGCCCTGCGTCGCCAGCCAGTCGGCGAGGCGGGTACGCAGGCGCGGTGTCTCCCACGCCGGGTAGACGGCGTACGCGAGCATCGCCAGCAGTCCGCCGAGCAGGGTGAGCAGGACACGTTCGGGCACGGTCTGTGTCCACTGTTCGCCGCCCATGCCGAGCAGGAAGACCACGTACGCGGCGATGCAACCCTGCGCCGCGAACTGGCCAGTGCGCATCAGTAGGTACATGAGCGCGGCGCTCACCACGGCGAGGGTGCCGGAGAGGTACGTGCCCGGGTCGGCCAGCCGCAGCACGGCCGTGGCCACGGCCACACCGACGACGGTGCCGCCGAGCCGGGCCACCGCCCGGCTGTACGTCTGTGAGAAGTCCGGGCGCATGACCATGACCGAGGTCAGCGGGGCCCAGTAGCCGTGGCCGAAGGGCAGCGCGGTGCCGAGGACGTAGCCTGCGGCGGCGACCGCGGACACCCGTGTGGCGTGCCGGGTGATCGGAGAGCCCCTGCGGAGTTCCTTGCGCATGGCCCTGAGCGCGGTGGGGATCAGGGCGAGCAGGGTGGGACGGCTGCGGGGGCGGTGGGACGGGGCGGCCGGGGCGACGCCGACGGCCGGGGCCCGGTCACTGCCCTTCGGTGTGCTGCCGCCCGCCGTTTCCAGTACGTCCTGGAGGAGGGTGTTGAGGCGGGACGCCGCGCGGTAGGGGCGGCCGGTGAGGATGCTGCCGGTGTCCGGGGTACGGAAGGTGGCCAGGGCCGCGCCCGGGACGGTCACGGGCTCACCCCGGCGGATCGCGTGGGCCGCCACGTCGAGGATGGCGCCGGCGGCGGCGAGCAGTTCACGGACTCGGTCGCGGGCGCGCCCCTCCGCCGGTACGCCCATCGCCGGGTCGGCGAGGGAGGCGAGAACCGGGCGGATGCGCTCGGCGACACCGCGGGCGCCGTGCAGTTCGGCGGGGCGGCGCCGGGCCTGGCGGGGTGTGACGGCGGCCGCGTTGCGGGCCTCCATCAGGGGCAGCGGGTCGAAGGACGCGAGGGGGTCGTGGCGCAGCCGGCGCGCGTAGTCCGCCTCGGCGGCCAGGGCGTCGGCGAGCGCGTCACGATGGGCGCCCCAGCGGCGTACGGGGAAGAGCACGATCAGTGCGGCCTGGACGACACCGCCCACGATCATCATCGCGGCGTGGCCCGCGGCCTGGGCGACGGAGGTCGGCAGGGTGACCGTCACGAGCATGATCGCCACGTTCGAGGAAGCGATCAGGCCGATGGTCGGGCCGGCGGCCCAGCTCATCCCTGCGGCGTACGTCCACACCACCAGCAGTGCGAGGAAGAGCGGTTCCTGGGAGACCGTCAGGTAGCCGAGGAAGGTGGAGACGGCGAGGCTCGTACCGGAGGCGAGGGCCAGTTCGGGGCGGGGGCGCCAACTGCGCTGGAACGTGGCGATCGCCGCCTGGAACGCGCCGAACGCCGAACTCGCGGCGGCGGCCGGACCGAAGGCCCACAGGCTCACCGCGATCACGATCGCGAGCCCCGCCGCTCCGCGCACCGCGATGAGAGGTTCGAGCCGCTTCTTCTCCACGGCGAGCCCCGAGCGCGCGGTGTCCTTAAGCGCTCGTCGCCAGCTCACTGAGCCAGCGTACGGGAGGGGTCGGAGGGGCGGAGGGGCGGAGGATCCATGATGATCTACGGATATCGTCATCACCCCGCATCACCAGCATCGCCAGTACCAGGACTCGTACCCGTGCCCGTGCCCGTGCCCGTGCCCGTACCAGTACCAGTACCAGTACCAGTACCAACATCAGCATCAGCATCAGCATCAGCATCCTGAGGTCAGAGGACATCCATGCGCACCCTGCCGATCGCCGTCACCGCCCTCGCGGCGACACTCACCCTGACCCTGACCGCCTGCGGCCGTGACGGTGGCGGCGGTGACAAGAAGACCAGCAGCGAGAAGAGCGGTTCGTCGAGTTCCTCCACCGTCTGCGCGGCCGACAAGTTCGCTCAGGAGGTCGTCGCCAGCGAGGCCCCGGCCGCGGGCGACACCGGAACCGTCTCCGTCACCCTCACGAACGGCTCCGGAGCCGACTGCACACTGAAGGGCTTCCCCACCGTCGGCCTGGACGTTGGCGGCACCGCTCTGTCCGTCGCTCCGGAGAAGTCCGCGGAGGCGCAGAAGCTGACCGTGAAGAAGGACGAGACGGTCGGCTTCACGATCACGTACGTACGAGGGCCCGCAGGTGACGCCGAAAAGGCCGCCGCCGTGACGACCGTGAAGTTCGGGCTGCCCGGAGCCGACGGCGAGCTGTCCTTCGCCTGGAAGTACGGCGAGGTGGCGCTGCGGAGCGCGGGCGGCAGCGAGCCGGACGCGTCGGTGACTCCGCTGCAGCGGACGGGGGACTGAACGCTCCGCTGCGAGCCTGGGGATGATCCGCGGGCCGGTGGGGGCCGGTCGCACGGTTCCCCCGCGCCCCTGACGGGGCGGATCAGGGCCTGCGCAGCGGCGGGCGTGCCCTGACCTGGGCGCGGTCCGCCGCCGCGGCTCCCTCCTGCCAGCCGGCCGCGTCGTTCACCCCGCGCATCCGGGTCGTGACGGTGTCCGGGAACATGCGCTCCGTCTCGTCCGTGACCGCGACGTCGCGCGCGGCGAGGACCGGCAGCAACTCCCCCGCCGTGGCGGCCGTCTCCCCCTCCGTGGCGGTCACCTGTCCCTCGGCCACGTCGGCCGCGTCGGCCAGCCGGTCGCCGATGCGATGCGCGTACGCGGCGAGGAAGGACTGCCGGAAGGACTTCGTACGCTTCCTGCCGCCCGCGCGCTGGGCCGCCTCCGCCTTCGTCATCGCGGCCGTGGCCTGCACGAGGAGCGAGGTGTGGAGGAGTTCGACCGCCTCCAGGTCGGGTTCGAAGCCGACGACGGTGGAGAAGCCGAGGGCCTCGTTCCACACCGCTCGGCAGCGGTTGGCGCCGGCCACCGCGTCGAGGAGCACGGCCTTGGCGGTCTCGTACGGCGGATCGACGCCGATCCGGCAGGCGCCGGGCGCGTCCTTGGCGTGTGTACGCGCCGCGAGCAGGGCCTCGTCGATGCTGTGCCGCGCCATCAGCTCCTGCGCCTTGGCGCTCAGCGCCTCCGCCTCCTCAGGGAACCCGGTCGCCTCCGCCTTGGCGAGGAGCGCACGGATACGGGTGAGCACGCGGGTGTCCCGCTTGGCGGAGCCGACGCCGGGCGCGCGGGGTACATGGGCGTCCAGCGGCTCCAGGGAGGGCAGGCGCAGCAGCAGGCGGTACAGCTCCAGGGCGGTGGTCGCGTACTGGAAACGGTCCAGGCGGTCCGGACCGCCCGATCGGTCGGAGCGGTCCAAGCGATCCGAGCGATCCGAGCGGTCGGAGCGGTCGGGCGGTCCGGACCGCAGCTCGTCCAGTTGTGCCGTCCAGCGTGGGCCTCGGGGCGTACGGTCCCGGGCGGCCTCGGCGAGGACCAGCTCCGCCGCCAGGCGTTCGTGCACGTCGTCCAGCTCGCGCCGCACGATCCGTACGACGTCCGCGGGCTGCCAGCCGCGCCGCCAGGCCGCCGCGACGAACTCCTCGCCGCGACGGGCGAGTTCGGTGTCGGAACCGGGGTCGGCGGCGAGCAGGGAGGCGCCGGTGTCGAGGGCCGTGTCGGAGTCGGCGTAGAGGGCGGCCGCGAAGGCGCGCTCCACCGTGGAGGACGTACTACTCATTCGTCGATCGTGTCATGGGGGGGCCGGGGGGCCGGGTGACCGCCGGGAGACCCGCGCCGGGCCCGGATACGGAAGCGGGCGTCTCAGTGGGTGAAAAACGCTCGACCCGGTGGCGGACGGGCCCGAACATGCCCCTATGGTCGACACCTCTCTGTACGCGGCGTTCCTGGTTGCCGCGCTCGCGCTCGTGGTGAGCCCCGGCCCCGACATGATGTTCATCGTGGCGATGGGAGGGAGGGGCGGGCCGGTCACGGGGGTGATGGCCGCGGCGGGTGTCGCCACGGCGATGCTCGTGCACTCGGTCGCCGCGATGCTGGGCCTCTCCGCCCTGTTCACGGCGCTGCCGACGCTGTACCACCTACTGCGCTGGGTCGGTGCGGTCTACCTCCTGTACCTCGCGGTCAAGGCGTTCCGGGACCGCTCGGTACCGGTCGAGGAGGGCACCGCCGTCGGTCCGGGCCGGCGGCGGGCCTTCTGGCAGGGGGCGGTCACCAACCTGCTCAACCCCAAGGTGATCCTCTTCAACGTGGCGTTCCTGCCGCAGTTCGTGAACCCCGGACTCGGCCATGTGATGGGCCAGTTCCTCGTCCTCGGCGTCACCATCGTGGTCATGGGCTTCGCCTTCGACGCGTCGGTGGGGGCGCTCTCCGGCCGCCTCTCCGACCTGCTGCGGCGCAGCCGCCGGGTCGCCCGGGCGCTCAACATCTTCAGCGGCACGGTCTTCACGGGGCTGGCCGTACGTCTGCTCGTGGCGTCCCCGAAGTAGCCGGACGGGCCGGGACACGGGCCGGGACAGCCCATGGTGGTCATCCAGGAATGCAGTGTCAACACGAGGTTGACACTCTCAGATCGTCAACCTACGGTTGACACATGACCACGAATCCACGCGGCACGACTTCCGTACGCCTCGACGACCTCATCGAGGCCATCAAGAAGGTCCACGAAGACGCCCTCGACCAGCTCCAGGACGCGGTGATCGCCGCGGACCACCTCGGCGACGTGGCCGACCATCTGATCGGGCACTTCGTGGACCAGGCCCGGCGTTCGGGCGCCTCCTGGACGGACATCGGCAGGAGCATGGGGGTCACCCGGCAGGCGGCCCAGAAGCGGTTCGTACCGAAGGCCGAGTCGGACCTCGACCCGAGCCAGGGCTTCAGCCGTTACACGGCACGCGCCAGGAACGTGGTGGTGGCCTCCCAGGAAGAGGCCAGGACCGCGGGCAACGACCAGATCCGCACCGAGCACCTGCTCCTCGGCCTGATCGCCGAACCGGAGAGCCTCGGGGCGAAGGCGATCACCGCGCAGGGCGTCACCCTGGACGCCGTACGCGAGGCCGCCAGCGCCTGCCTCCCACCGCGCGCGGAGACCATGCCCGCGCTCGTCCCCTTCGACGCCGGCGCCAAGAAGGCCCTCGAACTCACCTTCCGCGAGGCCCTGCGCCTGGGCCACAACTACATCGGCACGGAGCACATCCTTCTCGCCCTGCTGGAGCACGAGGCCGGTACGGGCCTGCTGAGCGGACTCGGCGTCACCAAGACGGCGACCGAGGCGGACATCGCGAAGTCACTGGAGCAGCTGAAGCAGCCCCTCCAGTAGCCCCCGGTCCCCTCCAGTAGCCCCCGGTCCCCTCCGGTAGACCCCGGCCCCTCCGGTAGACCCCGGCCCCTCCGGTAGACCCCAGCCCCTCCGGTAGATCCTGGCCTCTCCGGCGGTTCCGGCAGTTCCGGCAGTTCCGGCGGCGAGCGGCGGTGAGGGGCGGTGAGCCGCGGCGAGGCCGGATTGTCAGACCCTCCTGCGAGACTCACGTCATGACCGGACGGTGGGCTCTCGTGCCGGCCGAGGACGGCGGCGCCGAGCTCGCCCCCCTCGGCCCCGACGGGCTGCCCGCCGGACCGCTCCTGCGGGAACCGGACCTCGCCGAATCCGTCCGCTCCCGGCCGGACGTCACCCGCTGGGTCTGGCGGGCGACGGCGGAGGTCTACCCACGGCTGCGCGCCGAGGGCGTCCGGGTCGAGCGGTGTTACGACCTGGAGGCCGCCGAGACCCTCCTCCTCGGCCACGAGGGACGGCTCGGCGAGCCCCGTTCGGCCGCAGCCGCCCTGGCCAGGCTGCGCGGCGGCCCCGTACCGCCCGACCCTGCGCAGCGTTCCGCCGAGCCCGGCTCGCAGTCCTCCCTCTTCGAGCCGCGCCCCGTCCACGTACCGCTGGCCCAGCTCATCGAGGTGTACGGGGACCAGCAGCGAAGACACGACGCGACCGCGCGGCCCGGGCGGATGCGGCTGCTCACGGCCTCCGAGTCGGCGGGCATGCTCGTGGCGGCCGAGATGAACGAGACAGGGCTGCCGTGGAGCGCCGACGTGCACCGGGAGGTACTGCACGAACTGCTCGGCGAACGGTACGCGGGCGGCGGTGAGCCACGGCGGCTGGCCGAGCTGACGGAAGAGGTGTCGGCCGCGTTCGGCCGCCGGGTCCGGCCCGACCTGCCCGCCGATGTCGTCAAGGCCTTTGCGCAGGCCGGGATCAAGGTGAGGTCCACGCGGCGTTGGGAGATCGAGGCCATCGACCACCCGGCGGTGAAGCCCCTGGTCGAGTACAAGAAGCTGTACCGGATCTGGGTCGCCCACGGCTGGTCGTGGCTCCAGGACTGGGTGCGGGACGGGCGGTTCAGACCGGAGTACCAGGCGGGCGGCACCGTCACCGGCCGCTGGGTGACCAACGGCGGCGGCGCGCTGCAGATCCCCAAGGTCATCCGCAGGGCCGCGGTCGCCGACCCCGGCTGGCGACTCGTCGTCGCGGACGCCGACCAGATGGAGCCGCGGGTACTGGCCGCGATCTCCCGCGACCCCGGTCTGATGGAGGTCGCGGGCCGCGAGAGCGATCTCTACCAGGCAGTCTCCGACCGGGCCTTCTCCGGCGACCGCGCCCAGGCGAAGCTCGCCGTCCTCGGCGCCATCTACGGCCAGACGTCGGGCGACGGCCTCAAGAACCTCGCGCTGCTGCGCCGCCGCTTCCCCAGGGCGGTGGCATACGTGGACGACGCGGCCCGCGCGGGCGAGGAGGGCCGGCTCGTACGGACCTGGCTGGGCCGCACCTGCCCACCCGCGGCGGGGTCGGACTCCTCGGGCGAGGAGGCGGGTATTCCGGACAGCGAGGAGGCCGGTGGTTCGGGCAGTCCGGGCGGTCCGGGCGGTCCGGGCGGTCCGGGCGGTCCGGGCGGTCCGGATGAGGGTGCCGACGCCGGGAGCGTCCAGGACTGGGTGCCCGGTTACGCGTCCAGCAACTCCCGTGCCCGGGGCCGCTTCGCCCGTAACTTCGTGGTGCAGGGCAGCGCCGCCGACTGGACCCTTCTCGTGCTCGCCGGGCTTCGGCGCAGCTGCCGGGACATGGCCGCCGAGCTGGTCTTCTTCCAGCACGACGAGGTGATGGTGCATTGCCCGGAGGAGGAGGCCGACGCGGTGGTCGAGGCCATCCGGGGGGCGGCGGCGGAGGCGGGACGGCTGACGTTCGGGGAAACGCCGGTGCGGTTCCCGTTCACCACGGCGGTGGTGAAGTGCTACGCGGACGCGAAGTGAGCACCGTGAGCACCGTGGGCATCGGGAGCACCGTCAGCGCCGTGAGGACCGTGAGCGCCGTGAGGACCGTGAGCGCCGTGAGCCCGGTGTCCGGTGCCCGGTGCCAGGTGGTCAGTTGGTCAGTTGGTCAGTTGGTCAGCCGATGCGGCTCAGGAGCAGATCCCTCAGCTCCTCGACCACCGGGCTGTCGGTGCCGTCGAGATCGTCGAGGGCCAGTTCCCACTGCTCGTACGCCTCCTCCGCACGGCCTGCCGACCGGAGGAGCAGTCCCTGCTGGTGCCGGGCGAGACCCGCGGTGTAGCGGTCGGCGCGCCGCTCGGCCCGCTCCAGCAGCAGAGCGCACTCCCGGGCGGCCCGCTCCGAGCGGTCGAGGTCGCGCAGGGCGCGCACCAGGCCCAGACGGGTCTGCGAACCGCTCTGCCAGTCGACCCCGTCCGAGATGCTCAGAGCACGGTCGAATTGCTCCAGCGCACCGGCCGGTTCGCCGAGCGTGAGGTGGGCGTACCCGATGTTGCAGTGCCCCGACTCGCGGACTCGTAAGTCGCCCATGACTTCCCCGAGCGCGAGGCTCCTCTCGTGCCACTCGATGGCGGCGCGCGGGTCGCTGTGCTCGTACAGGTTGCCGAGGTTGCTGTAGACGACGGCCTCGCCGTCCGCGTCGCCCGCCTGCCGTGCCAGTTCGAGGCTTTCCCGCAGGGCGGTCTCGCACTCGGTGTACCGGCCCAGACTTTCGAGCAGCAGGCCCCGGTTGTTCAGACAGCGCTGGACGCGCCGCAGGACGCCGAGACCGCGCCAGCGCGCGAGCGCCTGATCGGTCAGGACGAGCGCCTCGCCGGCCCGGCCCTGCATGAAGTGCAGGCCCGCCAGGTCGGAGAGCGCGATCGCCTCGGCGGCTTCGTCACCGAGGCGCCGAGCCACGTCCAGCGCCCGCCGCCCGAGCGTCGCCAGCTCGCGGAGCCGGCCGCGGCGCTGCAGATACGGAAAGAGGGCGCGGACGAGGACGGGGACGAGCGGGGAGGCGGCGGCCCGCCCTTCGACGAGCGCGACGACGTTCGCCACCTCCCGGTCTCCCCAAGCGACGGCCTCGGCGGCCGAACCGAACGGCGGGGGCAGGGCCCCGGCTCCATCAGTGGCCGCGCGCTCCCTCTCGGCGACGGTCACATCGAGCCGGTTGTCCCGGTCGACTCCGGAGGGGGTCAGGGCCAGCACGCATTGGCGGGCGGAGGCGATGTACCAACGGAGGGCTGTGTCGGTCGGGTCGTACAGGGCGCATGGGTCGTACGGGCCCGCATGGCCCGCATGGCCCGTCGGGACCGGGACCGGGTCCGGCGAGTCCGGCGAGTCCGGCGAGTCCGGCGAGTCCGGCGAGTCCGGGGTACCGGACCCCGCCCCCGCCGCGCGGGCGAAATCGGCGGCACCCTCGCGGGAGACCTCCCGGGAGACCTCGCGGGCGAAATCCCGTACGAGGTCGTGGGGGGCGTAGCGACCGTACGTGCTCTCGTCGAGGAGGGCGACGTCGACGAGGCGGTCGAGAGCGGCCTCAGCGCGCCGCTCACCGGTGGCCAGCAGCCGTGCCAGCAGCGGAATCCCGTACGTCGGCAGGTCGAGCGCGCCGATCCGGCGCAGGGCGAGCGCGGCGTCCCGGTCGGCCTCGCGGTCCGAGACGCGCAGCGCGTCGAGGGCGACCGCGAGCGAGCGGCGCACACTCAGGTCGTCGTACTCCAGATGGTGCAACCGTTCGTCGCTGGCGGCCAGTTGACGGGCCAGCGCGTCCGGCGAGAGAACGTGCCGGGCGGCCAGCCGCGCGGCGACGATCCGCAGCGCGAGGGGCAGCCGTCCGGTGAGACCGACGAGTGGGTGCGTACCGTCGAGGCCGTCCCTTCCCGAGACGGCGCGCAGCAGCTCGGCGCTCTCCTCGTCGGAGAGCGGCGCGAGCGGAAAGCGCGTCGCGCCGTCCAGCGCGGTGAGGGGCGAACGGCTGGTGACGATCACCGCGCACCCGGGGCCCGCGGGCAGCAGGTGGCGGACCTGGGCGGCGTTCGCGACATCATCCAGCACGAGCAGGGTGCGGGTGGGTGCCAGCAGCGAGCGCAGCAACGCGCTTGCCGCGTCCGGGTGTTCGGGTACGTCTCGCGGTTCCGCACCGAGGTCGCGGAGCAGTGCGGCGAGGGCCTGCCCGACGGTGAGCGGCGGCACGCCCGGCGTCGCCCCGTGCAGGCGTACGTACAGCTGGCCGTCGGGGAACTCCGTCCGCAGCCCGTGCGCCACCCGGACGCCCAGCGCACTCTTCCCGACCCCCGCCATACCGCTGACGACGGCGACCCGGGGGCGGCCGTCCCCAGCGGGGAGGAGCGCGGTGCGCAGCGCCTGAACGCTTGCCTCACGGCCGGTGAAGTGGACAGGGACAGGGGGAAGTTGGGCGGGCCTCGGAACTGCGGTGGCGATGGCGGTGGCAATGGCGGTGGCGGTGGCGGTGACAGCCCGGGAGGCCCGGGGAGCCTGCGCGGGAATAGCCGGAACCGGAAACGGAAACGGAAACGGAGCCCGTACCGGAGCCGGAGCCGGAGCCGGAGCCGGAAACGGCCCTGTGGCGAACGTCTCCGCCAGGATGGTGGTGGTGGCAGGCCGCAGGGGCGGGGCGGTCCCCCGGGAGCTGGACTCGCCGGCAGCCCGCACGCCGGCGAACCGTACGCCGCCGTCGGGTCCGTACACCTCCGTCTCGGTCCGTACACCTCCGTCGGTCCGTACACCTCCGTCGGTCCGTACACCTCCGTCGGTCCGTACACCTCCGTCGGTCCATTCACCGGCAGCCCCTTCGTCGGCAGCCCCTTCGTCGGTCCGCGCCCGGAAACGGGTGGTGGTCACCGCGGCCTCGCCGCCAGGAGGCCCACCCCCCGGCTCCCGCAGAATCTCCAGATGGGCTTCCCGCACCGCGCTGCCCGGCTCCACACCTAGTTCGCGGACGAGCCTGCCGCGCAGCTCGCGGTGGACGGCCAGCGCCTCCGCCTGACGGCCCGTCCGGTACAGGACCAGCATCAACTGCCGGTGGAAGGCCTCACGCAGAGGGAACCCGGCGACCAACGCGGCCAGTTCGGGAGCGAGCCCGGAGAGCCGTACACCCCGGTCGGCCGCTCCCCGACCGAGCTCCAGTTCGGCGTCGTAACGGCACTCCAGCGCGACCAGCCTTGTCTCCTCCAGCCGTTGCACGAGGGAGATCCCTCCGACCTCCGGGGACCAGCCGTCCAACGGGGTACCGCGCCACAGCGCGAGCGCCGCCACGGCCTCGGCCGAAGCCCTCGCCCAGTCGCGCCGTGCGTGTGCCGCGCGGGCGGCCACGCCCCGGGCCTCGAAGACCTCGACGTCCAACTCACCCTCAGACAACCGCAACTGATAGCCGGGGGCCACCGACCGCAGGCGGTCCGGGTCGTCCAGGAGCCGCCGCAGACGGGTCACATGATTCTGCAGCGAGGCGTGCGCGGACGCGGGCGGAAACCCGCCCCACAACGCGTCCTTGAGCGTGTGCACGGAGACGACCCGCCCCGGCTCCAGGAGCAGAGCGGTGAGCAGGACGCGCCCCTTGGCGCTGCTGACCGGCCGGGGTGCGCCGTCGGCGTCGTACACGACCGTGGGCCCGAGCAGCCCGAAGCGCAACCGGCACGGGCCCGCGGCGGAAGCGTCGAGCGAGGTGTCCGGAGCGGGCACGACGTCCGAGGCATGCGGAAGAGGCGGGACCCCGGGCAAAGGGAACGAAGCCGAAGCCGAAGCCGTGGACCAGGCCGTGGATGTGGACGAAGCCGTGGACGTGAACGTGGACATGCTGGGCAGACCGGCTTCCCGCTCCGACCGTGTCCCACGTGTCCCGCGTGTCCCGCCGCCCACCTGTACGCCCCTTCCTAGGCGGCGTCGGGCGGCCGGAATCCGACGCTCCGCCGACCCTCGGGCGAAACTCCGTGCCTCGCCGCACCGTTCGTCCCATGTTAGCGATCGGTTGGCGTGGCCTGATTTGATCACCGCATCGGATCCGGTCGCTCCGGTACGCGGTAGGCGTCGCAGGTCGCCGCGACTCGGGGGAGTGTCGCCGTCGCGGCCGGGTCCGAAAGTCCGCGGAATACGCGTGAGACACCCGCGTACCGGGCAAAAACGAAGGAATCGGGCGCACCTCCCGCCCTCCCCGCCCCTCAGATGACGGGCGGCCGCCCCAGCCGCGTAAGCCGCCACACGGTCCTCCAGCGCATCGGCCGACGCTCCCCGGCCGACGCCCTCAGCCCTTCCACGAAACCGCCGAACCACGCCCGCAGCCCACCGACGGACCGCGTCCGTACGAGGGTCAGCGCGATCCAGACCGCCAGGTGGACGGGGATCAGTGGAAGGGGCAGCCGACGCCTGACCAGCCAGACGCGGTTGCGCGCGGTGACGCGGTAGTAGATGGCGTGCCGGGCGGGTGATGTCTTCGGATGCTGGAGCAGCAGCTGGGGCTCGTACCGGATGGTCCAGCCGGCGTCGGCGGCCCGCCACGCCAGGTCGGTCTCCTCGTGCGCGAAGAAGAACTCGGCGGGCCAGTCCCCCGTCTGCGCGAGCATCTCCATGGAGAGGGCGTGGCCACCGCCGAGGAAACAGGTCACCTCGCCGCCGCGCATGGGGTCCTTGGCGCCGAGCCTGGGTACGTGGCGCCGCTGGGTCTCGCCGTTCTCGTCGGCGATGCGGAAACCGACGATGCCCAGGCGCGGCTCGACGGCGTACAGGTCCCGTACCGTCCGCAGGACATCGGGGTCGACGAGCAGCCCGTCGTCGTCCAGTTCGACGACGACGTCCACGTCCCCGAACTCCCGCAGGCGCCGCAGTGCGACGTTGCGGCCGCCCGGGCAGCCGAGGTTCTCGTCGACCTCGATGGCGGTGACCTCACCGGGCAGGCCCAGCCGCTCGGCGAACTCCGGCAGCGGACAGCCGTTCCCGACGATCACGATCCGCTCGGGGGCGACGTCCTGCTTGGCCACCGACGCGAGCAGCGCGTCGACCTCTGCGGGCCGCGTCCCCATCGTCACCACGGCCACCGCGATCCGCGGTCCCACCGACACGACGCCCACCCCGATCTCGACCTCGTCGGACAACCAGAGGACGATGCTAGCCGTTCACGCTGCGGACTCCTCAAGTACGCGACTTCGTAAGGGTGTCGCGGCGCGTTCCGGCTTGCTTGCGCTCCCCGTGCGGTACGGGTGTGAGCTGCGGCCGTCACTTCGCTGGGTGCTCGGGAGCCCGACGACCGGTAGCGTGTCCATGACCCGCATGACCCGCATGACCCGCATGACCCGCATGACCACAAGACCAGAGGACTACGGGACGACCGGCAGATTCGGCGGGACACGCAGGACACGCCGGAGCCGCAGGAGCCGCAGGAGCCGCAGGAGCCGCAGGAGCCGCAGGACCGAGGGGAAGAAGGGGCCCACGACATGACCGTAACCGTCTCCCTCATGCTGATGGCGGCCGTCGCCCTGAGTACCGCGGTGGTGGCGCCCCGCGTCCTGACCGGCGCTTCCTGGCCCGAGCGGGAGCCCGTACTCGCGCTGTGGGTGTGGCAGTGCCTGGTCGCCACGGTCCTGCTGTGCTGTCTGTCGTCGCTCGTGCTGAGCGCATCCGCCGTCTTCCACACGGTCCGCGCCCATGTCTTCGCGCCCGCGCCGCCCTCCGTCACCGCGGCGTACGACCTGGCCGCTGCCCCGCCCTGGACCACCGCGCTGACGCTGCTGCTGGCCGGTGGCGCCGCCTGGACCACGGCGATGCTCGCCCGCGAGGTGACGGAGGCCCGCAGGCGCAGCCGCCTGCGCCGCGAGCACCTGCGTGAACGGGCCCCCGAGCTGCCGGCCGGCCTGCCGACCTCCCGCGGCCCACTCCTCGTACTGGAGGACGAGTATCCGGACGCCTGGTGGATGCCGGGCAACCCGTCCCAGCTCGTCGTCACCACGGGCGCCCTGCACCGCCTCACCGACCACCAGCTGGACGCCATCCAGGCCCACGAACTCGGCCACGCCCGCGCCCGCCACGACTGGCTCCTGCATCTCTCCCAGGCACTGGCCGGCGGCTTCCCGGGCATCCCGGTCTTCCGTGACTTCCGCGACCAGACGCACCGCCTCGTCGAACTCTCCGCCGACGACACCGCCTCGCGCCGCTGCGGCCACCTCACGACCGCGCTGGCCCTCATCGAGCTGAACCAGCACCGGGGCGTGCTCTCCTGCGCCACCCCCAGGCCCCTGCTCCACCAACGCGTGGAACGCCTCCTGGACCCGCCGCCCCGCCTCACCCGATCCCACCGCAGAAGCACCACGACGGCCGCCGCACTGGCTCCGCTGGTCCCGTTGCTGATCGCCTTCGGCCCGGCGCTGGCGACACTGGCCTCATAGGGCCTTCCGCCAGTCGCGGACAGGACGTCGGTCCGGCTCTACGAGGCGGGACACCAGCAGATGACGTCGAAGAACGCTTCGACCACCAACTGGTCCTACCCAGACGGCCGTCCATTCGCCTGGGTGGAGGACGAGCAGAGCGAGCTGGATCAGACGTACGTGACCGCCCGCCACCAAAGTCCCGGGCTCCTGCACCACGTCAACCCGCGGATTGGCCTACGGGAGAACGACTTTTACGCGCTCGCCGACCTCCGCCCGGTCCCTGGACACCTCACGAACCATTAGATCCCGGTTGCACACCCGCGTGAGCCGCGTCTACATCCCCCGTCGGCAGTCCCGGGCCTCCGCTACCGGATTCATTCGCAGTGCATCGGGCTTCAGCCCGGTGGTGAAGCGAATCTGATGGTCGCGACGCGGAGCGTCGCGGTGTCCTTCCCGCGGAGCCGGACTTTGCTGCCGGAGCGGTGCGGGTTCGTACGAATGTTCCGTCATGACGGTGTGCGTTCGACCTGTCTAGTGTGATCGGCATGCAGCTCAGGTACGCCCTCAGGCTGTACCCGGACACCGGCCAGCGCGCCGCGTTGGCGCAGGCGTTCGGGTGCGCCCGCGTCGTGTTCAACGACGCGGTACGCGCCCGCGAGGACGCCCGCAAGGCGGGAAAGCCGTTCCCGACGGCCGCCGAGCTGTCCACCCACCTGATCACCCAGGCGAAGCAGACCACCGCACGCTCCTGGCTGGGCGAGGTCTCCGCGGTCGTCCTGCAGCAGTCCCTGCGCGACGCCGAGACCGCGTACCGCAACTACTTCGCTTCCCTCAGGGGCACCCGCAAGGGGCCAAGGACCGGTGCGCCCCGCTTCAAGTCCCGCAAGGACACCCGCCAGTCGATCCGGTTCACCGCGAACGCCCGCTGGAAGATCACCGGCAGCGGGCGGCTGAACCTGCCGAAGATCGGGGCGGTGAAGGTGAAGTGGTCCCGCACCCTGCCCACCACCCCCACCTCGGTCACCGTCATCAAAGATGCGGCCGGCAGGTTCTTCGCCTCCTTCGTCATCGACACCGACCCCGCCGCCGACGCGGCCCGGATGCCCGACACCGACCGCACCATCGGCATCGACCTGGGCCTCACCCTCCCCCAGACTTCGTCCGGGGGGACCCCCATCGCGGTCCTGTCCGACGGCACGAAGATCGACTCGCCGCGGTTCCTGCGCCGCGCGGAGAAGAAACTGAAGAAGGCCCAGCGGGAACTGTCCCGCAAACAGAAGGGGTCCAGGAACCGCGAAAAAGCCCGGCTCAAGGTCGCCCGCGCCCACGCCCAGGTCGCCGACGCCCGCCACGAGTTCCACCACCAGCTCTCCACGAAGCTGATCTCCGAGAACCAAGGGATCGCTGTGGAGGACCTGGCGGTGGCGGGACTGGCGCGCACCAGGCTGGCCAAGTCCGTCCACGACGCCGGATGGGCCTCGTTCGTGAACATGCTGGAATACAAGGCGGAGCGGTACGGGCGGACTCTGGTGAGGATCGGCCGGTTCGAGCCGACCAGTCAGACCTGCTCCACCTGCGGCGTCAAAGACGGGCCCAAGCCCCTGAACATCCGGGAGTGGACGTGTGCCGCCTGCGGCGCGGTCCACGACCGGGACCACAATGCCGCAAAAAATGTGAAGACGGCCGCCGGACTGGCGGTATCGGCCTGCGGAGCGCCGGTAAGACCAGGAGCAATCCCGGCTCAGCGCGAAGAAACAGGAAGTCACGGATCCCCGACCCAAGCCCGTGCCGCGTAGCGGCACAGCAACAAGTCGAGAAGGCCAGAATCCTCGCGCTTCAGCACGAGATACAAGTCAATGCACGTCGTTTGCGCAGTTGGTTCAGTTGGCCACCGGTCGGCCACCAGGCGGATACCTGCAGCAAGAAGAAACCTGACCACCAATGTCCTCCTGATCGTGGTCGAGGAAGTCGACATGGTCGTAGAGAGCGGTGAACTGCCTCCCTCCGTCGAAGAAGCGGTACTCGGGAATGATCCGGACGCGGGAGGACGGACCCCAGGACTGCCTTCGACGGTGAGAAACTCCGCGGCCCTGCGCTCGGCCTCTTCCCTGTCGAGCATGTCAGTTGGTCCTCATGGGGCCGTAGTGGCGATACCGCGTTGCGGTCGGACTGGACCTGTTCGCCTCGCAGTCGAGGAGGATCACCCCTCCCTTGATGTCGGCGACGTTGGAGTAGTGGCCAACACCCTTCTCCAGCCAAGCTCCCGGGCCAGCCACGCCCTTGGGCCAACGGCCCTCCGGGACTCTCCAGGGAGGCGCTGACGAACTGTTCGAACCGGTCGACATGCCGCTCGTCGTACGGATCGCAGTCAACGCCCCACTGCTCACCGAGGAGATGTTCGAGGACGAGTCAGCCCAGGAGAAGGAGTGATCAGCGTGGAGGACGGGGCGGAGAGCCGCCGTCTTCATTGCACGGGACATGACTTTCGGTCAGTTCCTGGCGCTTGGTTCGGTGGTTGACGACGGTCCAGAACGAGCAGTAAGGGCTTTCGAGCGCCTTCAGTACGTTATGGACGGTTCAAGGGGTGGGGCGGATTCCGGGCTGCATGAGATGTGACTTCCGGGGTAGGAACCGAAATTTTGTGCGGTTCCTGTGACACCTTGTGCGCTTCCGGTGACCACTGGGGTGCACCGGGATCCGTCTTCCTGTGGGGGAAGCCTTGAACACTCGTGCCTTAGGCATGCCCGTTCGGCGTGCCCGTAAGAGATCATCCCGCCTGGCCGTCATGGCCGTCATCGCCTCAAGTGCACTGGCTCTGTCGGTGCTTCCGGCCACTGAAGCGTTCGCGGACGAACCGCAGCCTGCCTCGGCGTGGGGCAAGGACGCGCCCCGTTTCGACATGCCGGAGGTGAAGGTCGGCTCCACCGAGCCGGTGCCGACGGAGGCGGAGAAGTCACCGTCGGCGGAGGTGGTGGCCTGGCGCAAGGCCCAGAAGGAACGTGCCACCCGCCCTGCCCCGAGGAGCGGCAAGTCCGGCTCAGATTCTGGTCATGCCGGTGGGGCGGATGGCGACGCGCTGGCGTTTGTTCCGGAGGGCCAGGGTGACGTTCCCTGGCACCGCATCACAGACTTCGCGATCACCGACGCGCTGACCGCCCGGATCGACCACTCGACCGGCAATCTGATGCTGACCGCGACCGACTTCGACATCGCCGGCGTAGGCCAGAAGCTCACCCTGGCCCGCACCTACAACTCCCTGGACGCCCCGTGGGGCAAGGTCTCCCAGCGATGGTGGCAGCAGTACGAGCGCTACCTGCAGATCTCCGACACCGAAACGGTGCTGTACGACGCCTCCGGCGACACCCTGCGCTTCACCCAGAACACGGACGGCTCCTTCACCACACCCAAGGGCTACAGCAAGGACCTGAAGAAGAACGCCGACGGCACCTACACCCTCACCCAGCGCAAGTCCGGGACGAAGGACACGTACAACGCCAACGGAACCCTGACCAAGGTCACCGACCGCAACAACGGCACCATCACCGTCACCCAGCACGACGAGGGCAGCGAGCACAAGGGCTTCAAACTCACCGAGAACCGCTCCGGCCGGTCGATCGACCTGCTGAAGACCGACGCCTCACAGTGGCAGGCCAAGGACCACACCGGCCGCACCGCCGTCTTCGACCTCGACCCGTCCGGCAACCTGTCCAAGACCACCGACACCGAAGGCAAGTCCACCGTCTTCGGCCACGACTCCTCCGGCCGGATCAACAAGATCACCACCGCCGAGGGCCGCGTCACCGCCTTCACCTACGACGACGCCAACCGCGTCACCTCCATGCTGCGCGCCACCGACTTCAACGGCTCCGCCCACACCGGCCCCACCTGGACCTACAGCTACGACACCACCACGCCGTCCGCCGCGGGCACGACAAAGGTCACCGACCCGGAGTCCCACAGCACCTCGTACAAGCACAACGCCGACGGCGAAGTCTCCGAGGTGACGGACGCGCTGACCCACAAGCGGTCCACGAAGTTCGACGCCAACCACAACATCGACACCGCCACCGACGCCATGGGCTCGGGGACCTCTACGGGCAACGTGACCGACTACGGCTTCAACACCCGCAACAACCTGGACACCGTGGCCCTGCCGACCGGCGCCAAGACGGTCAACAACTGGCAGACCATCGCCGGCGGCGACGTCCCGAAGGACTCCACCAACCCGGACGGCGAGAAGACCGAGTACACGTACGACACGGCCGGCAACACCATGTCCGTCGCACAGACCGGCACCGGCGGCGGCAACATCTCCTACACCTACAACCCGGCCACCCCCACCTGCGGCGGGTTCGAAGGCCAGCGCTGCACCCAGAAGACGAAGATGTCGTCGACGAAGACAGTCACCACCACCTTCCACCACGACACCAAGGGCAACCTCGACACCGCCACCCCGCCCGCCCCGCTGGGCAAGACGACCTACACCTATGACGCGCTGGGCCGCACCGAGACGCTCACCGACGGCCGCGGCATCAAGACCGTGTACACGTACGACAACCGGGACCGCCTCACGAAGGTCTCCTCCACCAACGACACCGTGGAGTACCGGTACGACGGGGACGGCAACCTCGCCCAGCGCACGGACGGCACCGGCGTGATCAAGTACCAGTTCGATCCGCTCCAGCGTGAGACGGTCCGCACCCTCCAGGACGGCTCACAGACCCTGCTGGCCTACACCCCGGCCGGCAACGTCGACTACTACCAGGACCCCACGGGCAAGACCGACTACACCTGGAACGAGGTCAACAAGCTCAAGGAGCTCAAGGACCCACAGGGCCGAGTGACGGCGTACGAGTACAACAGCAACGACTTCCGCACCACCACGAAGTACCCGGGTGGAACGCTGCAGAAAGTCGAGCCGGACAAGTCCAGCCGGCCGTCCACCATCAAAACCACCTCACCCAAGGGCACGCTGGTCGATCTGGCCTACACCTACGGCTACGGAACCGGCGGCACGACCGACGGCAGCAAGATCCGCTCCTCCGCCGACAACGTCACCGGGCTGAAGACGACCTACACCTACGACAGCGCCGGCCGCTTCTCCTACGCCGAGGAGAAGAAGGGCACCACCCTCAACGCCTCCTGGCTCTACTGCTACGACCTCGCCGGAAACCTCACCAGCCAGGGCACCGCGGCAGGCTGCCCCGGAGGCACGACGTACACCGTCAACGACGCCCAGCAGATCACCTCCAAGAACGGCTCGACCGCCAACTGGTCCTACGACCAGACCGGCAACGAGACCGCCGGCGCCTCCACCCCGGAAGGCACCCGCACCGGCGAGAAGTGGTCGGACTACTCCCAGCTGACCTCGATCACAGCGGGCGGCAAGACCTACACCGGCCAGTACGGCTCGACCGACCAGTCGGAGCGAATCCGCCTCGGTGACACCTACTTCCACAACGGTCCCCTGGGCCTGTCCGGAACGTCAACTGCCGGAGCGGACACGGGATTCAACCGCGAACCCGGGGGCACGCTGAATTCCGTGACGGCTGGAGGCAAGGCGTACTACTACCTCACCGACGCGCTCGGCTCCGTCGTCGCGCTCGCCGACGAGTCGGGCGCGAAGGCCAACACGTACGCCTACAGCCCCCGTGGCGTCACCCGCGACACAACAACGGAGACGGTCCCCCAGCCCTACCGGTTCGCAGCCGGCTACCAGGACCCGACCGGCCTCTACCACTTCGCCGCCCGCTACTACGACCCCAACATCGGCCGCTTCACCAGCCCCGACCCCTCCGGCCAAGAGCAGAACCCCTACCTCTACGCCGAAGGTGACCCCGTCAACCGCATCGACCCCACCGGACTGGCCTGGTACTCGGGCGTTCTCAACTTCGCGAAAACCAAGGGCCCGAAATTCTTGGGCAGAGCCTCCAGCGCCGCGCCTGTCGGCTGCTACGCCAAAAAAGCCTGGGATGACACGGACAACTCCCTGAAGGATGAGGCTGGCGACCTCAACAGTTGCTTCAACCCGTACGCATGGGTCACGGAATGAAAGGACGCTGATGTCGACGGCTCAAGAAAGAACAGCGAGAGCAAAGAACGCATTGCTGGGCGCCTTCGCCATAGCTGTCCTTCTGAACCTCGCAGACGCCATCTGGGACCCCTCTGGACCCGTATGGATTACCTTGCGATTTGTCGTCACAGGCCTCTTCACCGTCGCCTTGGTCGTATTCATCGCGCTGTACTTCAGTAACCGCAGACGGCAACGCCAGTAACAGCCAGATGAAAATGAGCCCGCCATAAGACGCGCAGGCAAGTGGGCTCAAACATGACCGGCTGCCCCGTGCGACGGGGCAGCCGGTCGTCACTGAAAGCGGCTAACACCACAGAAGCCCATAAGAGTTCCGCCCGATCGGTGGTAGATCGTGACTAACTCCAATAAGATTCAAGTCACCCTATGGGTGATCATAATAGCGGCTGGAATTATTGTTGGCATTTTTACCGTTGATTAGAACCGGGCTGGAGTAGCGGCGACCCCGTCAACCGCATCAGCCCCGCACACCTCTTGAGTCTCCCCGATATCGGCGAAGCCATCGGAGGAACAGCCGGTGGGGTCCTGGGAGTA
Source organism: Streptomyces sp. NPDC087844 (assembly GCF_044742785.1). Lineage (NCBI taxonomy): Bacteria > Bacillati > Actinomycetota > Actinomycetes > Kitasatosporales > Streptomycetaceae > Streptomyces > Streptomyces sp. NPDC087844. The sequence goes on from NZ_JBIUVD010000018.1 coordinate 110,788, forward strand.
GCTGCTACGGCAGCTCTGTGTTCCACCGGTGTCGGCTGCATCGCTGTCGGCATCGGCTTCGGCGCCCCAACCTCGCGCTTTCACGAGGTGGACTGTCCAAGAATTGATCAGAAAAACGGAAAGTGCCCTTGCCCCGCAGCGATAGGACTTGCTGAGAGTCCTGTTGGCTGCAAGGAAAGAGCACTTTCCAGGTGAGAGAGCCTCTCTCGTCGTACCCACGTGTCCGTGTCCGGGGAGACGGTCGGCAGGTGCTCTCGCAGGCCGGTGCGGTCCCGCTGCTGGAGACGGTCCGCAAGACGGGTTGTGACCAGGCGATATCCGCAGCTCTGACTCCGTGGCGCAAACCGCGGGCCGTTTACGATCCCGGCAAGATCCTCCTGGACGTCGCTCTGGCGGTCGCACTGGGCGGTGACTGCCTAGCGGATGTCGCGATGCTGCGGCGTGAGCCAGCCGTCTTCGGCCCGGTGTCGGCGTACGACCTAAGCTGGCTCTGGCAAGATTTTCGTAGCTGGAGATCATCTCGGCGTGAGGGTCGGCCGGTCCGCATCACGGCGGCGTAGGTGTGCGATCAGTACGACGCGATGGCGGAGGAGTGGGACGCCTGCGCGTCCGGCCATGAGGGTCTTGGTCTTGGATCATGCGGGCCAGACGGCACTGCCGCGACCACGAGCGCCTCCCCGAGATGAACGAGTCGCTGATCACGTGGGCGGCAATCACCCTGATGACACGACGGCTCACCCGACGCAAGGCCCGTCCCGCCGTCCGGTGCGCCGTCAGCCCGCATTATCTGCCGCAGGCGGCCCAAACTGGGCCAAACCCGCAGTCATTCAGCATCTTCCCGCCTGTGCCGACTGCTTGAGTCCGGCGCCGACCGCATGCCGCTCTGACCTCCACGAGGTATGTCGGCGAAGACCGACCCCCTGTGACGTGAGTCACTGGAACCGCCCTTCGCCGTACGGACAGATGGAAGGTGTGGATACGACTCTGCGGAAACGCATCAGCACGGGGGATCACGGCGCTTTCGGTGAGCTCTTCGACGCGTACGCACGCTCCGTCTACAACCATGCTTTCCGGCTTACGGGGAACTGGACGCAGGCCCAAGATGTCGTGTCGCTGACCTTCCTGGACGCCTGGCGCCTGCGCGAGAAGGTCAATGAGGAAGGCGGTTCGCTGCGGCCCTGGCTGCTCGGCATCGCCACCAACGTCACGCGCAACACGCGCCGGGCGGCGCGAAGACACGCGGCCGCCGTCGCGCGACTTCCCCGGGGCGAGATCGAGCGTGACTTCGCCGACGAGATCGCCGGGCGTCTCGATGACTCGGCACAGCTGGCTCTCGTACGGACGGCACTGTCCGAGCTTCGCAGGGCCGATCGGGAAGTACTGGCCCTCTGCGTCTGGGCGGGGCTCGACTACGCGGCGGCGGCCGAGGCGCTCAGGGTGCCTGTCGGAACCGTGCGATCGCGGCTCTCCCGTGCAAGAACAAAACTCGCGAAACATGTGGAACCGCTTTCCGGACACGGACAGATGAGAGGTGACCGCGCTACTGCGGTCAGGCCCATCAAGGAGGGAAACCGATGACCGAGCTTCCCGAGAAAAGCCTTCCTCCGGGCCGTCACGAACTCCTCAAGGAGCATCTGATGACCGAGATCCGGCAGACCGAGGCGCCCGCGCAGAGTTCTGGACGCGGGAAGTGGATGCGGCCCGGGTTCGCCGCGGCGGCCGTCGCCACCGCGGCCGCTGTCACCTTCGTGCTCCTCCCGTCGTCCGACGGGGGCGCAAGCGCGCAACCGCCGACAAAGGAGGCTGTGGCGTTGCTGGAGGACATCGCGTTGGCCGCCGAGCGCGCGAAGGTGCCCCATGGCATCCGTGACGACCAGTTCGTGTACGTCGAGAGCAGGGTGGGCTACACCACGCACGAGGAGGGCAAGAAGGCGAAACTGGATCCCCTTCACAAGCGGGAGGTCTGGCTGTCGGTGGATGGGCTGCACACGGGGCTGCTCCGCGAGCCTGACTACGGTTTCGCCGACGAGGAGGCACTGAAGCCCGAGCCGCTCTACGAGGCCTCCACCAACTACCGGAATCTGGAAACCCTGCCGACCGATCCCGACAAGATGCTGAAGTGGCTCCACCGGGTCAGCGACGGGGGCGAGAGCGAGGACCAGAACACCTTCGTGCAGGTCGGTAATCTGTCATTCGAAGGGCTGATGCCGCCCGCTCAGAGCGCAGCTCTCTACCGCGCGGCAGCCAGAATTCCCGGGGTCGTCGTCATTTCGGACGTGGTCGACGCGGCGGGACGGCACGGCGTGGCCGTCGCGCGCGTGAACGATGGCGAGCGCCAGGAGCTGATCTTCGACAAGGAGACGAAGCAATTCCTGGGGGAGCGCGTCGTCGCTGTTCAAGACCTCCCCGACGGGCAGAAGAAGGGCGAACTCACCGGGTCCAGCGCGGTCATCGAGCGAACTGTCGTCGACAAGCCGGGCCAGCGTCCTTAGGAGGGCGAGAAAGCCTCGCCCGGATGAGCACCTAAGCCTTGCCGAACCAGGAGCATGAAGCCCGGTGACAGCGGCTTGACGAAGGACACCGTGGTGCCCTGGCCGGCAGGAAGCGGCCGGGGCGCCACGCGTACGGTGGCCGTAAGCCCCACATTCCAGCCCGACGGCCCTGGCTACAGGTTGATGAAACGAAAGGTTCAGAAACAGTTTCTAAGCTTGTTCTTCATCTACCAGGACCTGCCAGGCTTGCCGATGGCCTTGAGGGTCTCGGAGCGTTTGACGGTCTTGCCGACGTCGTAGCGGGGGGCCCGGTATTGGTTCTTGGCGCCAGGTGGTCGTCCGGGGCCTGCACCTCGTGGTTTGGGAACACGGGTCGGGCAGGCGAGGTGAGCGCGGATGTTCCTGAACCCCCGGCGGACCCGGACAGGGGTGAGCCGGTCGGAAGTGGCGGGTTTCTCCCAGGGTCGGCGGAGATCCTCGGCGAGAGGCCGGACGAGCCGGAGCTGCGTGTGAGCGACGATCAGGATCCAGGTCCAGCGGTCCGCTGCCTCGGGAGTACGGAGCTTTGGAGTGGTCCAGCCGAGGGTCTGCTTCGCGAAGCGGAAGGTGTGCTCCAGGTCGAAGCGGCGGAGAAATGCCTGCCAGAAGCGGTCCACGTCATCCGGAGTGACGCCGGTCTTGGAGGACTCGTACTGGCCGCGTCAGCTCAGGACGGGACGGAGTCGTCGGCTACGGGGCACAACTCTTCCGTACCGGAATGTACTTGGACCACTGGGCGGACTTCATCGACGAAGCCGGCGGACACCGCATCGACCGCGGCCCCCAGGCGCCAGCCGCCCCCACCGTCGTACGCGCCGAGAACATCACCTTCCAGTACCCGAGCGCCGACCGCCCCGCCCTCGACGACGTATCCCTTGAGGTTCGGCGCGGCGAAGTCGTCGCGCTGGTGGGCGAGAACGGCCCAGGCATGACCACGCTCAGCAAGATTTTCTCGGCTCTGTACCTGCCCGATCGCCACTGCACGCCGTTTGCACGTTTGGCCACCGGTCGGCCACCGGCGCCTACGGCGGCGGCTCCCGGACCGGGCTGATGTCGCGCCATAAGGCAAAGGGCAGAGAAAAACCCCAGGTCACGGCGAGTGAGTCCTGGGGTTCCTCAGAGCCGCCTTCGGGATTCGAACCCGAGACCTACGCATTACGAGTGCGTTGCTCTGGCCATCTGAGCTAAGGCGGCGCGCTGCCAGAACTATGGTGCGATCGGCAACGTCAGCAAGTCTACACAGTTTCCGAGGGTGCTCCGCACCTGCCCTGGAGGGACCCCCGGCGGGCTCGCCGACGGACCGGCAGCGGACCGGCAGCGGACCGGTGATCAGGTCGCCGAGCAGCGCTTTCCCTTCTGCGGAGGGGTTCCTTCGAGCAGGTACTGATTGATTGCGGAGTCGATGCAGGCGCTGCCGCGGCCGTACGCCGTGTGGCCGTCGCCGTCGTAGGTCAGGAGTGCTCCGGAGGAGAGCTGGGTGGCGAGGGCCTGCGCCCACGGGTAGGGGGTCGCGGGATCCCGGACCGTGCCGACGACGATGATGGGCGCGGCGCCCTTCGCCTCGATGCGGTGCGGCTCGCCGGTCGGCTTCACCGGCCAGTAGGCGCAGTTCAGCGAGGCCCAGGCGAGGCCCTCACCGAACACCGGCGAGGCCTTCTCGAAGTCGGGGACGCCCTTCTCGACCGCCTCGGGGGAGGTGAAGGCCGCGGGCAGGTCCAGGCAGTTGACCGCCGCGTTGGCGGACATCAGGTTGGCGTACGTACCGTCCGCCTCGCGCTCGTAGTAGCTGTCGGACAGGACGAGCAGGCCGGCGCCGTCCTTGTCCTGCATGGCCGTGGTGAGGGCCTCGCGCAGTTGCGGCCAGGCCCCCTCGTCGTACATCGCGGCGATGACACCGGTCGTGGCCAGCGCCTCGCCCAGCTTGCGGCCGTCCGCGTCGCCCGCGTCGATGGGAGCGGAGTCCAGTTGCCGGAAGAATGCCTTCAGGTTCTTGCCGACCTGCTCCGGCGACGTGCCCTTCCCGCCCAGCGGGCAGTCCGACTCCCCCACGCAGTCCTTCGCGAAGGACCGGAAGGCCGTCTCGAAGCCGGCCGTCTGGTCCCGGTTCAGTTGCCGCGCGGGCAAGGACGGGTCCATCGCGCCGTCCAGAACCAGCCGGCCGACGCGCTCCGGATACAGGCCCGCATAGGTAGCCCCGAGGAACGTGCCGTAGGAGGCACCCACGTACGTCAGCTTCTCGTCGCCCAGCGCGGCCCGTACGAGATCCATGTCGCGGGCCGCCTCGACCGTGGACACATGGCGCAGCAGGCTCGCCGAGCGCTGTCCGCAGGCTGCGGCGAACTCCTTGTAGGCGTCGACCAGTTCACCGGTCTCGCGCGCGTTGTCGGGGGTCGTGTCCGTCTGCGTGTACGCGTCCATCCGGCGCCCGGTGAGGCATTCGACGGGCTCGCTGCGTGCGACGCCCCGCGGATCCACCGCCACCATGTCGTAGCGGGCGCGCACCTTCGCCGGGTAGCCGATCCCCGCGTACGACTGGAGGTAGTCGACCGCCGATCCGCCCGGCCCTCCCGGGTTGACGAGCAGCGAGCCGATCCGCTTGCCCGGCCCCGTGGCCTTCTTGCGGGCCACGGCCAGCCGGATGTCGCCCTTGGTCGGCTCGGCGTAGTCGAGCGGGGCCTTCAGCGTGCCGCACTCGAAGCCGGCGACACCGCAGGCCCGCCAGTCCGGCCGCTGCGCGTAGTACGGGGACAGCGCGGACGGGGTGGCCTCGGGCAGCGCGTGCAACGCCACCGACCCGGCCGGGCTCGCGGAGCGCGTCGAACTCCCCGCGGAGCAGGCGGGGACGAGGAGTCCGGCGACGGCGAACAGGGTGCCGTACGCGCGGAGGGATCGGTGGGCCCGGGATGCCCCGGGCCGGCGCCTGATGTACATCGACCGAGCGTAACCCTGTGCGACGGAATGATTGCCGAGAGTGGCGAACGTGCCTCGTACGAGTGACGCCATTAATTCTCCGTTTGATCGACCTGCGCCGGCCCGCAGCGTCAGCCGCCGGTGTCAGCCGTCGGTGTCAGTCGCCGGCATCAGCCGCCGGTGTCAGTCGTCAGCGTCAGCCCGTCGCGGTCGGTGCTCAACGCCGCCAGCCCGCCGCTTCAGCCCATTGCCGGGTCCGCGCAGCCCACTGTGCGGACCCGCGTCACCCCGCCCGCAACGCCATCGTCATGGCCTCCACCGCCAGCAGCGGCGCCACATTCCGGTCCAGGGCCACTCTGCACGCGGCGATCGCCTCTATCCGGCGCAGGGTCGCCTCGGGCGACGACCCCCTCGCCAGCCGGTCCAGCGCGTCCTGCATCTCCGTGTTGGCGAGAGCGAGATCCGTGCCGAACTGCAGGGCGAGCACATCGCGGTAGAAAGCCGTGAGGTCGATCAGGGCCAGGTCCAGGCTGTCGCGCTGCGTACGCGTCTTGCGGCGCTTCTGCTTGTCCTCCAGCTCCTTCATCGCACCCGCGGTGCCACGCGGCATACGGCCGCCCTGCCCCGCGCCGAGGGCCGTCTTCATGTCCTCGGTCTCCTTGACGTCGGTCTCCTCGGCGACCTGCTTGGCGTCTTCGGAGGCCGCGTCGATCAGCTCCTGGGCCGCTTTGAGGCAGGCGCCGACGTCGTCGACGCGCAGCGGCAGCTTGAGCACGGCGGCCCGGCGCGCGCGGGCCCGCTCGTCCGTGGCGAGTCGCCGGGCGCGCCCGATGTGACCCTGGGTCGCGCGGGCCACGGCGGAGGCGATGTCCGGCTCGATGCCGTCGCGGCGTACGAGGACATCGGCGACCGCGGCCACCGAGGGCGTCCGGAGCGTGAGGTGGCGGCACCGGGAGCGGATCGTGGGCAGCACGTCCTCCAGGGAGGGCGCGCACAGGAGCCAGACCGTACGGGGGGCGGGCTCTTCGACGGCCTTCAGCAGTACGTTGCCCGCGCCCTCGGTGAGGCGGTCGGCGTCCTCCATCACGATGACCTGCCACCGGCCGACCGCCGGGGACAGCTGGGCGCGGCGGACCAGGTCGCGCGTCTCCTTCACACCGATGGAGAGTAGGTCGGTGCGGATGATCTGCACGTCCGCGTGCGTCCCGATCAGGCTCGTGTGGCAACCGTCGCAGAATCCGCAGCCGGGGATCCCGCCGAGCGCGCGGTCGGGGCTGGTGCACTGCAGGGCCGCCGCGAAGGCACGCGCCGTGGTGGAGCGACCCGAACCGGGCGGACCCGTGAAGAGCCAGGCGTGCGTCATCTTCGAGGCCTCGGGCGACGGGGTCCGGGCCGCGACGGCGGTGACCTGGGCGTCGGCGTCCCGCGCGGCGGCCTCAAGCTGCCCGCTCACCTTCTCCTGGCCCACCAGGTCGTCCCATACGGTCATGGGGCGCCGCCCTTTCGTCGAACCTGCCGTCGCTGCCGCAGCCACTACCGCAACCGCTACCGTGCGCGTTGCCGCACGGGTGCCTGCCGCGTTCGTTGCCGCACGGGTGCCTGCCGCGTTCGTTGCCGCACGGGTGCCTGCCGCGTTCGTTGCCGCATGGGTGCCTGCCGCGTTCGTTGCCGCACGGGTGCCTGCCGCGTCCCATTGTGCGGGAGGGCACTGACAACGAGGCCCGAGGCCGACACCGCCCCGCCGCCGACGCCCCTGCCCTCGATGCCGTCAGCGCCGCCGGCGCCCGTTCCCCTCGTCCTGCTCGTCGTCCTCGCGCGGGCCCAGCAGCTCGTCGGCCAGCGTCGGCAGATCGTCCAGCGGGGTCTCCTCCGCCCAGTCCGAACGGGGGCGCCGCCTGGGCCTGCCCTCGGCATCGACCTGGGGCAACTCACGAGTGCCACCGTCGGAAGCCCCAGTCCCAGTCCCAGTCCCAGTCCCAGTCCCGGTCCCGGTTCCGGTTCCGGTTCCGGCCCCGGTTCCGGCCCCGGTTCCGTACCCGGGAGGCACCCGGTCCTCGGGCCCACGGCCACGCTCGTCCCGTACCGCACGCTCGTCCCGTACCGGGGGAAAAACCGCCGTCTCGTCCGCGGCGGGCTCCGGCCGGACCGGCGGCAGCACCGCGGTCTCATCGGCGGCGCCCTGCGGGGGCTGCGGCACCTGCGGCAGCACAGCCGTCTCGTCACCGGCCGAACCGTCGGCCGACCCGGGGCCGGGACCCTTCCCAGCGCCCGTCCCAGCGCCCTTCCCAGCGCCCGTCCCAGCGGTCGGGCGGGCATCCCGCGCCGGCACCGGAGGCAGGACCGCCGTCTCGTCGACCGGACCACCGGACGCGTTCGTGGGCGTCACCATGGGCGTCTGCACGGTGCTCTCGTTGTCCGGGCTCTCGTTGCCTGGGCTCTCGTTGTCCGGGCTAGCGTTGCCCGAACCACCCGCCACCTGACCGGACCCAGCCCTTCCGGAAGGCCCGGAAGGCCCGGAAGGCCCGGAAGGCCCGGAAGCCACAGGCGCGGCCCCCACAGAGGCGGACGACTCAGACGCGGACGACTCAGACGCAGCCGCGGACGCCGCAGCCGCAGCCCGTGCCGAAGCCGCCGCAGCCGCCGATGCGGTGGTGGCCGCCGCAGCCGCGGCCGCGGCCTCCGCCGCCCGCCGCGCCTCCTCGGCCCGGACCAGCGCCTCCTCGGCCTTCCGCTGCTTCTCCAGGCGCCGTTCCTCCGCCTCGGCCCGCAGCCGCGCCTCCTCCTCGGCCTGCTTGCGCCGGCGCTCCTCCTCGGCCGCGCGGGCCTTCTCCTCCGCGAGCTGCCGTGCCTTCTCCTGCTCGGCACGCACGCGTGCGGCCTCGGCGCGCTGCCGGGCCTCCTCGGCCTGCCGCTCGGCCTCGCGCCGCTGCGCCTCTTCCAGTTCGAGCCGCTTGCGCTCTTCCTCCTCCGCGCGCAGCCGGGCGAGCTGCTCCTGGCGCTCGCGCTCCAGCCGCTCCTCCTCGGCCTTGCGGGCGGCCTCTTCCTCGGCCTTGCGGCGCGCCTCTTCCTCGGCGGCCCTGCGCGCCTCCTCCTTGGCCTTGATCTCGGCTTCGGAGAGCGGCAGCACCACGTCGAGCCGGTGCCGGATCACGGTCGTGACGGCCTCGGGCTCCTGCCCGGCGTCGACGACCAGGTAGCGGCCGGGGTCGGCGGCGGCCAGCGTCAGGAAACCGGAGCGCACGCGCGCGTGGAACTCGGCGGGCTCCGACTCCAGCCGGTCCGGCGCCTCGGTGAACCGCTCGCGCGCGGTCTCCGGCGCCACGTCCAGCAGCACCGTCAGATGCGGTACGAGCCCGTCCGTGGCCCACCGGTTGATGCGGGAGACCTCGGTCGGGGACAGGTCGCGCCCCGCCCCCTGGTAGGCCACCGAGGAGTCGATGTACCGGTCCGACACCACGATCGCGCCCCGTTCGAGGGCGGGCCGGACCACGGTGTCCACGTGCTCCGCGCGGTCGGCGGCGTACAGCAGCGCCTCCGCGCGGTGCGAGAGGCCGGCCGACGACACGTCGAGCAGGATCGACCGCAGCCGCTTCCCGACGGGGGTGGCGCCGGGCTCGCGCGTCACCACGACCTCGTGTCCCTTGGCCCGGATCCACTCCGCGAGCGCCTCGGCCTGGGTGGACTTGCCGGCCCCGTCACCGCCCTCCAGGGCGATGAAGAACCCGGCGTCGGTGGGCGCCTGCACCGGGTCGTCCCCGCCGCGCAGCGCGTCCCGCAGATCGTGCCGCAGAGGTACTCCGGAGCGGTCGTCGGCCTTGGCGAGGACCAGTGCGGCGACCGGCAGGAGCAGCGCGCCGACCAGCATCAGCGTGAAGGCGGCGCCACCGTGCGCGAACACGAACTTGCCGTTCTCCAGACGGTGCGGACCGATGGCGGCCGCCACCAGCGGCGCCACCAGGACGCCCACGGCCACGAAGACCCGTACGAGTGCGTGCAGGTGTTCCGTCGTACGCGCGCGGCGGTAGTCCTCGGCCTCCTGGTCGAGCAGTGCGTGGCCGGTGTTGGCGGCGACGCCCGCGCCGATGCCCGCGAGGCCGACGATCAGGAGCACGGTGGTGACGTCCGGGACGAGTCCCGCGGCGAGCAGCGCGATTCCCGTGAAGGCGATCGCCAGGGCGAGCAGGCGCCGGCGCGACAGGGACGGCAGCAGCTTGGGCGCCGTACGGATGCCGACCACGACCCCGCCGGTCACGGCGAGCACCAGCAGCCCGAACGTCACCGGGCCGCCGCCCAGGTCCTTGGCGTGCAGCACGGCCACGGCGACGGCGGCCGCGACGGCCCCGGCGACGGCCGCGCAGGCGAGCACCAGGAGCGGGATGGCCCCCGTGCGGCCCTTGTCGATGCCCGAGCCCGTCCTGGGGCGGCGCAGCCCTTCCAGCGGCGACCGCGCGCGCGGGGTCCGCACGTCGGGCACTTCGAGGAAGGTGAGTACCGACAGGGACGCGGCGAACAGGCCCGCGGAGACGTACGAGGCGAGCGCCGCCTGATGCTGGTCGAACCACGCGAGTCCGGCACCCAGCAGGTTGTTGAGGAGTCCGGCGACGACGAGCGTCGCCGCCGCGAGGGGCGCCGCGACGAATCCCGTACGCAGGGCGAGGCGCCGCACGGCGTCCATGTGGTCCGGCAGCGGCCGTACCGTCGCACCCTCCAGGGGCGGCGCGGGCAGCAGCGCGGGCGCCGCGCTCTCGCGGCACACCGTCCAGAAACGCTCGGCGACCCCGATGACGAACGCCGTCACGAGGAGGACGGCCAGCGCGTTCTCCGGGGTCCAGTCGATCCACAGGGGCGCGATGATCAGCAGTACGGCCCGTACGCCGTCGGCGCCGACCATGGTCCAGCGGCGGTCGAGCGGGCCGTCCTGGGCGGTGAGGGAGGTGAGCGGGCCCAGAAGCACCGCTCCGAAGAGCAGCGTCGCGAGGATGCGTGCGCAGAAGACCGCCGACACGGCGAGGGCCACTCCGCGGTAGCCGCCTCCGAAGGAGCCGTCGGACACCGCCGCCTGCAGGGCGAGCAGGACCAGCACCAACAGGGCGAGCGCGTCACCGACGCCGCTCACCAACTGGGCGCTCCACAGCCGCCTCAGTTGCGGTACACGCAACAGCGCCCGGACGGCTCGCTCCCGTGAGTCCGCGACCAGGGAGTCGTCGGGGGCCGGAGTGTGGGCCGTTGGCTGCTCGGCTCGCGTCATCCTGCCAGCCTATCCGGACGCACCCGGTCCCCGGATAGGGCCCCGAACATGCGAACGCCCTCGACACCAAGTGGTGTCGGGGCGTTCGTTGCGGGAACCGAAGGTGAAAGATCCAGTCCACCTTCGGTCCGCCTCCGGACCGTCGCCGGACCGGTCTCCGACCGAGGGCGGAGAGCGGCTCAGTCCTTTGTGCGGCGTCTGTGAAGAACGGCTCAGTCCTCGGCAGTCGCCTTGGCAGCCGTGGCCTTCGCGGTCGTGCTCTTGGCGGTCGTCTTCTTCGCGGTGGTGGTCTTCTTTGCCGCCGTTTTCGTAGCAGCTGTCTTCTTTGCCGCTGTTTTCTTCGCGGGCGCCTTCTTGGCGGGGGCCTTCTTCGCCGCCTTCTTGGCCGTCTTCTTCGCCGGCCCCTTCGCCCGCTTCTCCGCGAGCAGCTCGAAGCCGCGCTCCGGAGTGATCTCCTCGACACTGTCGTCGGACCGCAGGGTCGCGTTGGTCTCGCCGTCGGTGACGTACGCGCCGAAACGGCCGTCCTTGACGACGACGGGCTGGCCGCTGACCGGGTCGTCGCCGAGTTCCTTCAGCGGCGGCTTGGCTGCCGCGCGGCCACGCTGCTTGGGCTGCGCGTAGATCGCGAGGGCTTCGTCGAGAGTGATCGTGAAGAGCTGGTCCTCGCTCGTCAGGGAGCGGGAGTCGGTGCCCTTCTTCAGGTACGGGCCGTAGCGGCCGTTCTGCGCGGTGATCTCCACGCCCTCGGCGTCCTTGCCGACCACGCGCGGCAGCGACATCAGCTTGAGCGCGTCCGCGAGCGTCACCGTGTCCAGGGACATCGACTTGAAGAGCGAGGCCGTACGCGGCTTCACGGCGTTCTTGCCGGTCTTCGGGGTGCCCTCGGGCAGCACCTCGGTGACGTACGGGCCGTAGCGGCCGTCACGCGCGATGATCTGGTGGCCCGACTCCGGGTCGGCGCCCAGCTCGAAGTCGCCGCTCGGCTTGGCGAGCAGTTCCTCGGCGAGCTCGACGGTCAGCTCGTCGGGTGCGAGGTCCTCCTGGACGTCGGCGCGCTGGTGGTTCTCGGAGTCCTTCTCACCGCGCTCGACGTACGGCCCGTAGCGGCCGACGCGCAGCATGATGTCGCTGCCGGCCACGGCGAACGACGAGATCTCGCGGGCGTCGATGGCACCGAGGTCGGTGACGAGCTCCTTGAGACCGCCGAGGTGGTCCCCGTCGCCGTTGCCCGCCTCCGCGGCGCCGGTCGCCTCGCCCTCGCCGAAGTAGAAGCGCCTGAGCCACGGGACGGACTGGGCCTCGCCCCGCGCGATGCGGTCGAGGTCGTCCTCCATCTTGGCCGTGAAGTCGTAGTCGACGAGCCGCCCGAAGTGCTTCTCCAGGAGGTTGACCACGGCGAAGGACAGGAAGGAGGGCACCAGGGCCGTCCCCTTCTTGAACACATAGCCGCGGTCGAGGATCGTGCCGAGGATCGACGCGTACGTCGACGGGCGGCCGATCTCGCGCTCCTCCAGCTCCTTGACCAGGCTGGCCTCGGTGTAACGGGCCGGGGGCTTGGTCGCGTGGCCGTCGACCGAGATCTCCTCGGCGGACAGCGGATCGCCCTCGTTGACCTGCGGAAGGCGTCGCTCACGGTCGTCCAGCTCGGCGTTCGGGTCGTCCGCGCCCTCGACGTACGCCTTGAGGAAGCCGTGGAAGGTGATCGTCTTGCCGGACGCGCTGAACTCGGCGTCCCGGCCGTCGGAGGCCCTGCCCGCGATCTTCACGGTGACGGAGTTGCCGACCGCGTCCTTCATCTGGGAGGCGACGGTCCGCTTCCAGATCAGCTCGTACAGCCGGAACTGGTCACCGGTCAGACCCGTCTCGGCCGGGGTGCGGAAACGGTCGCCCGAGGGGCGGATCGCCTCGTGCGCCTCCTGCGCGTTCTTGACCTTCCCGGCGTACGTACGCGGCTTGTCCGGCAGGTAGTTCGCGCCGTAGAGCTGCGTGACCTGAGCGCGGGCCGCGGTGATCGCGGTTGCCGAGAGGGTCGTGGAGTCCGTACGCATGTAGGTGATGAAGCCGTTCTCGTACAGCTTCTGCGCCACCTGCATCGTGGACTTCGCGCCGAAGCCGAGCTTGCGGCTCGCCTCCTGCTGGAGCGTGGTCGTACGGAACGGTGCGTACGGCGAGCGTCGGTACGGCTTCGACTCGACGGACCGTACGGAGAAGTTCGTGTTCTCCAGGGCGGCGGCCAGCGCGCGGGCGTTGACCTCGTCCAGGTGGAGGGTGTTCGCGCCCTTGATCCGACCGAGCGAGTCGAAGTCACGGCCCTGGGCGACACGCTTGCCGTCGACCGCGGTCAGCCGGGCGACCAGGTTCGACGGGTCGCTGCGGTCGCCGGCGCGGCCGGTGCCGAAGGTGCCGGTCAGGTCCCAGTACTCGGCGGAGCGGAAGGCCATGCGCTCGCGCTCCCGCTCGACGACGAGACGGGTCGCGACCGACTGGACACGGCCCGCCGACAGCCGCGGCATGACCTTCTTCCACAGGACCGGCGAGACCTCGTAGCCGTAGAGACGGTCGAGGATACGGCGGGTCTCCTGGGCGTCGACCATGCGCTGGTTGAGCTCACGCGGGTTTTCGACGGCGCTGCGGATCGCGTCCCTGGTGATCTCGTGGAAGACCATCCGGTGGACGGGGACCTTGGGCTTCAGGACCTCAAGAAGGTGCCACGCGATGGCCTCGCCCTCGCGGTCCTCATCGGTTGCGAGGAAGAGCTCGTCGGAATCCTTCAGCAGGTCCTTGAGCTTCTTTACCTGGGCCCTTTTGTCAGCGTTGACCACGTAGATCGGCTGGAAGTCGTTCTCGACGTCCACACCGAGCCGACGCACCTCGCCGGTGTATTTCTCGGGCACCTCCGCGGCGCCGTTGGGGAGGTCGCGGATGTGCCCGACACTCGCTTCGACGACGTATCCGGGGCCGAGATAGCCCTTGATCGTCTTCGCCTTGGCAGGCGACTCGACGATGACGAGTCGGCGGCCGCCGTGTGCGGTCTCGCTGGTCGGGGACAACTTCGCTCTTCTCTCCGGTCGACGCAGGGGGTCTCGCCCCAGGCCTTGAACCCGGGGGTCGGGTCATGCTGACGCTGCGGAGTGTGACGGTACATCCCGCCCCCCTGTCAAACGGGAAAAGCCCGCAACGGCCACTCGAACGGTAACCCGACTCCCGCCATTCCTGCCGCCCGGAGTACCGACCTGCCCTTTCCGAGACATCCGGAGCGTGACCTCTCAATTACCGGAGAGGGGAAGTTCGTACGGCTTCGATCTTGCCCGCGCCCGTCGCCGTACGGCGGTCACGGGACAGCGGAGACGGCGTTTCCCCTGCGGCGGGGCGGCGTTGCGCGGGCGGCGGGGCTGCAGCGCGCGGAGAGCGGGAGGGGTTGCCCGGAGAGCGGGGCCGACCGGCGCGTCGATGGCTGCCGGTGCTCAGAGGCGAGTGAAACACCACACGGCGAGGAGCACGGCAGCCGTCCCGGCGAAGCCCGCGACCGTCGCCGATGCGACGGGGCTCACCCCATGGGCGATGGGGGCGCGCTGCCGCAGCCGGACCGCGGTCCACAGCAGCAGTCCGCCTCCGAACAGGGCGAACACCGATCCCGTGAAGATCGCCGGTCCACTCTCCACGACTCGTCCCTCCGCCCTCGTATGTCCCCGGGTCCCGCCCTGGCGGGCCCTGGGTCTCGCCCTCGCGTGCTCCGGATCTCGCCTTCGCAGGCCCTGGGTCTCGCCTTGGCGTGCTCCGGATCTCGCCTTCGCGCGCTCCGGATCTCGCCTTGGCGTGCTCCGGATCTCGCCTTCGCGCGCTGCGGATATCGCCCTCGCACGCTCTGGTCGGGACGCTGGCACCTCCGGGAAGCCGGAATCCCAACCCGGGGTGAACGGGAGGCGGCCGGCTCCGTGCGCCCTGACGCGGGACGGCTCACCCCGCGACCCACACCGCTGCCGCACGACTGCCGCACGACTGCCGCATCGGGAGCCGACCGCCCGGAAGGGACCGGCCACCGCACGCACACGGAGCCGACCATGTCATCGGGTGGAGTCCGTCACACCGCGCCGGGCGCCGACATCTTTCCGCTCGTCTGCGCGCCGTCGGCACCGCGCACCCCGCACCCCGCTCTGATGAATCCCTGGTTCCGCGAGTACTTGTCGGCTCGCGGCGCCGCGATGTCACCGCGCCGCGGGCTCGATGAACCCCTGCTCGACCAGCAGCCGGATCTGGGCGGGCGTCCGGTCGCGCAGCAACACCGGATCCTCTCCGACCAGTTGGGCGATGGCGTCCAGGATGCTTCCCGCGCTCAGCGTGCCGTCGCAGACGCCCGCGAAACCCGCGCCGACCGTGTCCACCTTCGTGGCCCGCCGCATCCCGCGGTGCTGGCGCAGCACGACGTGCTCCGGGTCCTCGGCACCGGGCAGCCCGACCTGCTCCTGCACGACCTCGCCGACCAGCGTGAAGTGCGCCTCCAGCAGGGCCGCGTCGTCGTGTTCACGGAGATAGTCGACCCGCTCGAAATGCGCGCGCACGGTGTCACCGAGCGGCTGCTCGACGGAGTGCGGCCACTCCTCCAGGACGACCGAGGGCAGCTCCGCGTCCGACCTGCGCAGCGTGATCCAGCCGAAGCCGACGGCCTTCACCTCGCGCGCCTCGAACTCGTCCAGCCAGGCGTCGTACCGCGCCTGGTACTCCACGGGATCGGCGTGGTGGTCCCCCGCGTCGCGCAGCCACAGTTCGGCGTACTGCGTGACGTCCTGGACCTCGCGCTGCACGATCCACGCGTCGCAGCCGCGCGGCACCCAGGAGCGCAGCCGGTCCTGCCAGTCCTCGCCCTCCACGTGCTGCCAGTTGGCCAGGAACTGCGCGTATCCCCCTTCGTTCAGACGCTCCCCCGCCTCCTGAACGAGCGTGCGGCACAGATCGTCCCCGCCCATCCCGCCGTCGCGGTAGGTGAGCCGGGCGCCGGGGGAGATCACGAAGGGCGGGTTGGAGACGATGAGGTCGAACGTCTCGCCGGCCACCGGTTCGAAGAGAGAGCCCTCGCGCAGGTCGGCCGCCGGGGCCCCGGACAGCGCGAGCGTGAGCGCGGTGATGTGCAGCGCGCGGGGGTTGAGGTCGGTCGCGCTCACGCGCGTGGCGTGCTGTGCGACGTGCAGCGCCTGGATCCCGGAGCCGGTGCCGAGATCGAGCGCGGAGGCGGCGGGGGCACGCACGGTGATGCCCGCGAGGGTCGTGGACGCGCCGCCCACTCCCAGTACGACACCTTCGTCATGGCTGCCGATGCCGCCGGCCCCGCCGACCGCGCAGCCCAGGTCCGAGACGATGAACCAGTCCTCGCCGCCCGGTCCGCCGTACGGCCGTACGTCGACCGCCGCCGCGACCTCGTCCCCGCCGACGCGGAGCAGCCAACCGCCCTCCAGGCAGTCCTCCACCGGCAGAACGTCCGCCACGCGCGCGTGCGGCACGGGCTGCTGCAGCAGAAACAGCCGTACGAGCGCTTCCAGCGGGGAGTCGCCCCGGGTGGCCCGGAGCGCGGGCACGGTCTCACTGCGGGCCAGCGCCGCGTACGCGGGGGCGCCGAGCAGATCGAGCAGCCCGTCGGCGCTGAAGGAGGCGCTCAGGAGGGCGTCCCGCAGCCGTGCGGTGACGTCGGTGCGGTCGGACGAGGGCAGCGGTGCCAGGCTGGTGTTACTCACCCGCCCATTGTGACGCGCGAACGGCGCCGGGCGGCGGCCCGCCTCCCCGCGTCACCCACCTGACCGGACGCACGCCACAAGGCGTGCGCTACGGGGTACGGGGCCCGCGTACGTGGCCGCCGACGTGGCCCGCGCCACCGGATCCGCGTCACCGACCCGCGTTACGTGGTCCGCGTTACGTGACCTCTTTTACGTGACCCTCTTTACGTGGTCTGCGTTACGTGGTCTGCGTTACGTGGTCTGCGTTACGTGGTCTGCGTTACGTGGCCCTCTGCACGTGGTCCGCGTTATGCGATCCGCCGGAGCGGGAGCCCGCGCCGGAGGGCCTGAACGGCACCCCGGCGCCGGGCAGCGACTCCGCCGGGTTCAGCTCTTCGTCGCCGAAGCCGACGGGGACGCGCTCTTGCAGCTCTCCTGCTTGGCCATCGCCTTGCCCACGTCGCCCTCCTCAAGCTTCGCGAGGGCGTCGTTGCCGCTCTGGCTCAACTTGTCCAGCTGGGTGGCGATCCCCTTCAGACCGTCGGCGAACTTCGCCTGGTCCTTCGTGTCGAGGTCGTCGACCTGCTTCTTGAGGTCGCCGTACGACGCGGAGATGGTGTTGAGCTCCTTGACGGCGTCCGTCTTCTTCTTCTCGCCGCCCTCGACATCCGGCGCCCCGGCCTTGTTCACGGCGCTGCCGATCGCCTTGTAGGCATCGGACATGTCCTGGAAGGCCTGGGCGTCGGTCTTCTGGACGTCCGCCGGAGTGCTGTTGTCCGAGGTCTGCTTCTGGATGGCGGTGTTGGCGGCCGAGATCTTCTTGGCCTGCGGCTTCACCGCGTCGCAGACCTGCTTGGCCCAGGAGTTCAGCTTGTCGCTGTTGTCGTCACTGCCGCCGCATCCCGACAGCGCCAGTACCAGTACCGCACCGCCGGACAGCGCGGCCGCGAGCTTCTTGTTCACCGGGTTGGTCCCTTCCATGGCTCTCGGCCCCGGAACATACACGCCAATCGGGCGACACCATCGTGACGAACATCCGTTTAGACCCCTATTGAAGCCATTTGCACCAGGCGAGGGACGGGCGAGATAAGGCTCACGAAACAGGGCGTAGGCACAGGCGTACCGACATGCGTGCCGACAGGCATACGCACAGACGGGCGGGGGGGGGGGGGGGGGGGGGGGGGGCGCCCGCCCCCCCCCCGGGGGGGGGGCCCCCCCCCCCGGGGGGGCCGGGGGGGGGGGGGGGGGGGGCGGGGGGGGGGGCGGGGGCACGCCCA
>NZ_JBIUVD010000018.1:128471-206904 GCF_044742785.1 Streptomyces sp. NPDC087844
GTCGAGGACACGGGCCCACCACTTGGCAGAGGTACTGGCAGAAGGCCTACCAACCTCCTGACTGCCCCCCCCCCCCCCCCCCCCCCCGGGGGGGGGGCGGGGGGGGGCGCCCCCCCCCCCCCCCCCCCCCCCCCCCGCCCGTTGAGCGGAACCCGCTCAGTCGATTGCCCGGAGTCGATGGCCCGGAGTCGATGGCCCGGAGGCTACGAAACCACCGCCGGATCGACCGGCTTGGCCACCCGATCGGAGTTGCCCTCGTCGCCCACGGCGATGCCGCGCCGCTTGGACACGTACACCGCGCCGATGATGACGGTGAACGAGAGCACCGCGATGAGGACCCGCATGCCCACGCTCTTGTCCTCGCCGTAGCTGAACTTGACCACTGCCGGCGCGATGAGCAGCGCCACCAGGTTCATCACCTTCAGGAGGGGGTTGATCGCGGGGCCCGCGGTGTCCTTGAAGGGGTCGCCGATCGTGTCGCCGATCACCGTCGCGGCATGGGCCTCGCTGCCCTTGCCGCCGTGGTGGCCGTCCTCGACGAGCTTCTTGGCGTTGTCCCACGCACCTCCGGAGTTGGCGAGGAAGACCGCCATCAGCGTGCCGGTGCCGATGGCGCCCGCGAGGAACGAGCCGAGCGCGCCGACCCCGAGTGTGAACCCGATCGCGATCGGCGTCAGTACGGCGAGCAGACCCGGCGTGGTCAGCTCGCGCAACGCGTCCTTCGTACAGATGTCGACGACGCGCCCGTACTCGGGCTTCTCGGTGTAGTCCATGATCCCGGGGTGCTCGCGGAACTGCCGCCGCACCTCGTAGACCACGGCCCCGGCGGACCGCGAGACCGCGTTGATCGCCAGCCCCGAGAAGAGGAAGACGACCGCGGCGCCCGCGATGAGCCCGACCAGGTTGTTGGGCTGCGAGATGTCCATCATCAGGTTCATCGGGGCGCCCGGGCCCGAGACCTTCTCCCCCACGTCGTTCGCGGCCGTGAGGATGGCGTCCCGGTACGAGCCGAAGAGCGCCGCCGCCGCCAGTACCGCGGTGGCGATGGCGATGCCCTTGGTGATGGCCTTGGTGGTGTTGCCGACGGCGTCCAGGTCGGTGAGCACCTGCGCGCCCGCGCCCTCGACGTCGCCCGACATCTCGGCGATGCCCTGCGCGTTGTCGGAGACGGGTCCGAAGGTGTCCATGGCGACGATGACGCCGACCGTGGTGAGCAGACCCGTTCCGGCGAGGGCCACCGCGAACAGCGCCAGCATGATCGACGTACCGCCGAGCAGGAAGGCCCCGTAGACGCCGAGGCCGATCAGCAGCGCGGTGTAGACGGCCGATTCGAGACCGAGCGAGATACCGGCGAGGACGACAGTGGCCGGGCCGGTGAGCGAGGTCTTGCCGATGTCCTTCACCGGGCGACGGGTCGTCTCGGTGAAGTAGCCGGTCAGCTGCTGGATCAGCGCGGCCAGCACGATGCCGATGGCGACCGCGAGGATCGCGAGGATCCGCGGGTCGCCGGACTTGCCGAGGATGGCCTCGTCGGTGACACCGTCCAGATCGGCGTACGAGGACGGCAGATAGACGAAGACCGCCACGGCCACCAGCACCAGCGAGAACACCGCGGAGATGAAGAAGCCGCGGTTGATGGCACTCATCCCGCTGCGGTCCGCACGGCGCGGAGCGACCGCGAAGATGCCGATCATCGCGGTGAGTACGCCGATCGCGGGCACGATCAGCGGGAAGGCGAGCCCGGAGTCGCCGAACGCCGCCTTGCCGAGGATCAGCGCGGCGACGAGCGTGACGGCGTACGACTCGAAGAGGTCGGCGGCCATACCGGCGCAGTCGCCGACGTTGTCGCCCACGTTGTCCGCGATGGTCGCGGCGTTGCGCGGATCGTCCTCAGGGATGCCCTTCTCGACCTTGCCGACCAGGTCGGCGCCGACGTCGGCCGCCTTGGTGAAGATGCCGCCGCCGACACGCATGAACATGGCGATCAGCGCGGCGCCGAGACCGAAGCCCTCCAGCACCTTCGGCGCGTCGGCCGCGTACACCAGCACCACACAGGAGGCGCCCAGCAGACCGAGCCCCACCGTGAACATGCCGACGACGCCGCCCGTGCGGAAAGCGATCTTCATTGCTTTGTGCGAGACGGCGGTGAGATCCTTTTCGGGCTCACCCTCCGCCGGGGTCGCTTCCCGTGCCGCGGCGGCCACGCGGACATTGCTGCGTACGGCGAGCCACATGCCGATATATCCGGTGGTCGCCGAGAACGCCGCGCCGATCAAGAAGAAGACCGATCGGCCGGCACGCTGATTCCAATCGTCCGCGGGCAGCAGCATGAGCAGGAAGAACACCACGACGGCGAATACCCCGAGGGTACGCATCTGCCGCCCCAGGTAGGCATTCGCGCCCTCCTGGATCGCGACCGCGATCTCCTTCATGCTTTCGGTGCCCTCGCCCGCCGCGAGCACCTGGCGGACCAGGACTCCGGCGACGGCAAGCGCCGCAAGGGCGACGACCGCGATCACCACGACGATGAGGCGGTTGTCGTCTGTCAGTACTGCGGCTGCGAGGGTAGTGGGCTGGTCAAACTGGTGAGGGGTAAGAAGCCCCGCCATTCGTCCTCCTTGACGCTTGGACCGAGCTCAAGATGTGGACGGATTGTAGGTACCGGAACCTGATCAAAACAGTGCGCGGTAAGCGGAATTGGCCTTCACATGCTCTTCAGCAAATGATCCGGGCATCCACAGGGGGCCCGAAAGTGGTAATGCCTCAAACGCATTGACGCCAGGTCCATTACCTGCGGCGCGACTTGCAGCTGATCGTATTGTTGATCGTAATCGAGATCGTGAATTAATTCACGAAATACGCGTGGCTTGATCCGGAGGGCATCGGGGGCATCGGGGGCATCAAGGGCCCGGCCGACGCACGGTCAAAGCTCCACCGGTGCATGAGCCGTGATCCATCAGCGACCGGTCGGCCGACCAGTGCGAGGGACGCCTGCCGAGCAGCCCGACGGGCAGCCCAGGAGCGACTCAGGGCAACTGACGAACGGGTCGTGGGCAACTGTTGGGCGACCGACGGGTCATGCGAAGGCCACCGGCGAGTGCCCGGCGGCCAGCCTCAAAGCGATCACCGAATGGCCGACAGGGCTGCCGTGGCGACGATCGCAGGAATGTCGGGGCAGCGTCCCCGGAGGACGCCGGAGGACGCCCGGCAGGGTCGTCAGCGATGACCGGAGGGTGCCGGAGGGTGCCGGAGGGGCTGAACCGGGCAGCGGTGGGCGTCGCCGCCCTCCAGGAGACGTGCGGGGGCCGCTGTCGACACCTGAGGGGTGCGACGGGGGAGCCGCGGGCGAGCTCCGCCCCAGGGGCAGACATGCCGGAGAAGGGCACCGGAGTGACAGCGGGGCGGATGCCGACCAGCAGCATCCGGCGACGGTGCGGGCAGCGAAGCAGGGCCGTGGCTGGGCAGCCGAGCTGGGCAGCAGCGTGGCCGGGCAGCGGCCGGACATGCCAAAGGGCCCTGGTGAGCAGGGCCCTTTCGCACAGGTTCAGGCAGTACCAAGAGGGGTGGATCAGGAAATGAGCGTGGCCGGCGGCGTGGTGGGCCAGCTCATTCTGATCAGTCCGCCGTTCTCACCGGCGGTCACTTCCACGTCGTCGACGAGGCCGCTGATGACCGCGAGGCCCATCTCGTCCTCTTCGGTCTCGACGTCCGCGCCGTCGGCTCCGCCATGGGCACCCGGCGACTTGTCACCGGGAACCGTGTGCGGCGCCTCATCACCGACCTCGATGGAGAAAAGCTTCTCCTCCTCGATCAGTGAGACCCGCACCGGCGCCGAAATTCCGGCGCTTTGGTGCAGGCCGACGGCCCGGGTGCAGGCTTCGCCGACGGCGAGCCTGACCTCGTCGAGGACGGCCTCGTCCACTCCGGCCCTGCGCGCCACCGCTGCCGCCACCAGTCGGGCGGTCCTGACGTGCTCGGGCAGCGCGCTGAAGCGGAGTTCAACGGTGGCCATGCATCCCCCTCGAAACTACGGGCGTGCGGTCGGGGGGTCGGGTCGCCGAGACCTGCCCCCCTCCATTGACTTCTGCCTCCCGGGCCGTGCCCGGGATTCGGCTGTGACGGCTGACCGGCCAGTCAGCAGGGACGGGCCGGACCGTGGCCGCTCAGTCGGTGGCCGCCACCGCTTCTTCGACCGAGGTGTGGATCGGGAACACCTTGGTGAGACCGGTGATGCGGAAGATCTTCAGAATGCGCTCCTGGTTGCAGACCAGCCGGAGCGAACCCTCATGGGCACGCACCCGCTTCAGGCCACCCACCAGAACGCCGAGACCGGTCGAGTCGAGGAAGTCCACGCCCTCCATGTCGACGACAAGATGGAAACTGCCGTCGTTCACCAGCTCGACCAGCTGTTCGCGCAACTTGGGCGCGGTATATACATCGATTTCGCCACCGACCTCGACGACCGTACGATCGCCGACGGTACGGGTCGACAGGGACAGGTCCACGGATCCTCCAGCACCTTGCTATCGAGCGGTCATCCCAAGGGACACCTCGGCGGAGCCCCCGGGACGGTTCGCCAGCCGCGATGGCATTCAATCACTTACCGGCAGGCGTGCACGACGCCTTGAGCCCATTGTCCGTCATGCCAGTGACACACTCGATGCCGATGGCCAATAATCTCGGACCCGATCGCACCTCGACGGACACCGCGTCCCGCCCCTCGCCGGGCGAGATCCTGGACCGGCTGGCCTCTGGGCCGAGCCGGGCTTCGCGCATCACTCATACGGAGCACTTGCCCCCACGTGAGGGTCGCCATGCCGTGTGGCCCGACCGGATCCGCGCGGAGGTCGTCGCGGCGGTGCAGTCCGCCGGTATCGAACACCCCTGGGCCCACCAGGCACTCGCGGCCGAGCACGCCCTGGACGGCGAATCGGTGATCGTCTCCACGGGCACGGCCTCCGGCAAGTCCCTGGCGTACCTCGTCCCGGTACTGTCGACACTCCTCGACGGTTCCGAGGCGCCGAACGGTCGCGGCGCGACCGCCCTCTACCTCGCGCCGACCAAGGCCCTCGCCGCGGACCAGCGCCGATCCGTGAAGAAACTCTCACATCCGCTGGGCCACGCCGTACGGTCCGCGGTCTACGACGGTGACACCCCCGTCGAGGAACGCGAGTGGGTACGCCAGTACGCCAACTACGTCCTCACCAACCCCGACATGCTGCACCGCGGGATACTTCCCTCCCACCCCCGGTGGGCCTCCTTCCTGCGCGCCCTGCGCTATGTCGTCATCGACGAGTGCCACACCTACCGGGGCGTCTTCGGGTCGCACGTCGCGCAGGTGCTCCGCCGACTGCGCCGCCTGTGCGCCCGTTACGGCTCCTCCCCCGTCTTCCTCATGGCCTCGGCGACCGCCGCCGAGCCCTCCGTCGCCGCCTCCCGCCTCACCGGCCTGCCCGTGGTGGAGGTCGCCGACGACGCCTCACCCCGCGGGGAACTGGTCTTCGCACTCTGGGAACCGCCCCTCACCGATCTGCACGGCGAGAAGGGCGCCCCGGTCCGCCGCTCCGCGACCGCCGAGACCGCCGACCTCCTCACCGACCTGACCGTGCAGGGCGTCCGCTCGGTCGCGTTCGTACGGTCCCGCCGCGGGGCCGAGTTGATCTCGGTGATCGCCCAGGAACGGCTCTCCGAGATCGATCGCTCCCTGGCCCGCCGCGTGGCCGCCTACCGCGGCGGCTACCTCCCCGAGGAACGCCGCGCCCTCGAACACGCCCTCCACTCCGGTGAACTCCTCGGCCTCGCCGCCACCACCGCTCTCGAACTGGGCATCGACGTCTCCGGACTGGACGCCGTCGTCATCGCCGGTTACCCGGGCACCCGTGCGTCCCTGTGGCAACAGGCAGGTCGCGCGGGCCGCTCCGGACAGGGAGCGCTCGCGGTGCTGGTCGCCCGTGACGACCCGCTGGACACCTTCCTCGTCCATCACCCGGAAGCCCTGTTCGACCAGCCGGTGGAGTCCACCGTCCTCGATCCGGACAACCCGTACGTCCTCGCGCCCCACCTGTGCGCCGCGGCATCCGAGCTCCCCCTCACCGAGGAGGACTTCGACCTCTTCGGCCCGGCCACCGCCGAACTCATGCCGCAACTGGAGGCCGCGAAGCTGCTCCGCCGCCGCACGAAGGCGTGGCACTGGACCCGCCGGGAACGGGCCGCCGACCTGACCGACATCCGCGGCGGAGGCGGCAACCCGGTGCAGATCGTGGAGGCCGGCTCCGGACGACTCCTGGGCACGGTCGACGCGTCGGCCGCGCACACCAGCGTCCACGAAGGCGCGGTCCACCTCCACCAGGGCCGTACGTACCTGGTCGACGAGCTGCACCTGGACGATTCGGTCGCCTTGGTCACGGAGGCCAACCCGCCGTATTCGACGGTCGCCCGTGACACCACGGCCATCTCCGTCCTGGACACGGACGTCGAGATCCCCTGGGGCGACGGCCGGTTGTGCTACGGCTCCGTCGAGGTCACCAATCAGGTCGTCTCCTTTCTGCGTCGTCGTCTCATGACCGGCGAGGTGCTCGGCGAGACGAAACTCGATCTGCCTCCCCGCACGCTCCGTACGCGTGCCGTGTGGTGGACGGTCACCGAGGACCAGCTCGACGCCGCCCGGGTGAACCCCGAGATCCTCGGCGGCGCCCTGCACGCCGCCGAGCACGCCTCGATCGGCATGCTGCCGCTCTTCGCGACCTGCGACCGCTGGGACATCGGCGGCGTCTCCGTCCCGCTGCACCCGGACACCCTCCTGCCCACCGTCTTCGTGTACGACGGCCATCCCGGCGGCGCGGGCTTCGCGGAGCGCGCCTTCCACACCGCGCGCGAATGGCTCACCGCCACCCGCCAGGCCATCGCCTCCTGCGAGTGCGACGCCGGCTGTCCGTCCTGCATCCAGTCCCCCAAGTGCGGCAACGGCAATGAACCGTTGCACAAGAGGGGCGCCGTGCGGCTGCTGACAGTCCTTCTGCAGGGAGCGCCGACAGCACCGGAGGAACACTCCGGGGAAGGTCCCTCCGAGGAGGCGGAGAGACCGGGCGACCGACAGCCGGACGTCGTCACCGCGGCCGAGCCCGCGGAGGGCCAGGACCCGGCGCCACGGGTCCGGGCGGGCCTGCCCGGGACCTCACCTCGGCCGTCAGCGGCCCCCGTCCCGCCTCGACCGTGACGTCCGAGATCTCGCCCCGGACGGCGCACCGCACGATCCGGGTGCCCTGAGCCCGTGCCACGCGGTCCGCCCGGACGCAGGCCTCCGCTCCGCCGTACATCCAGTGGTCGGCCGCCGCGAGCGCCGCCAGGTCGGCCGCGCCGCCCGCTCGATGACGGACCACCACCGCCTGCCCCATCGCGAGCACGGCACCGAAGACCACGCACAGCACCGCCAGAGCACCCACGGTCCAGACAGTGGCCGACCCCCGGTCCGACGACACCGACCCCGCCGCCCATGGCCTCGTACGCCGCCCAAGGCCACCTCTCCTCGCCCCTCCCGATCCTCCGGGTCCTCCGGGTCCTTTGGGTCCTCCCGCCCCTTCCCGTCCCCCGAATCCCCCCGGCGTTCTCAGTGCCCTCGCCGTCTCTGCCATCCCCGCCGTTCTCACCGCACCGCCCCGACCGTCTCCTCCGCCAGGGCGGTCGCCTCCTGTACGAGGTCAAGGGCCAGCGCGTCCGGGCCGGGGGTTTCGGCCTCGACCCGAACGTGTACCAGATCACCCTCGCGCCGGACGGAGATCCTGGCACCGCTCGGCGCCGCCTGCCGGGCGGTCTCCAGCACCGTGCCCGGCGGTTCCTGCCGGGCCGCCGCGCGAGCGCCCGCCCGGGCCGCGTCCACGCACTGGATCAGCGCGGCCGCGGCCAGCAACGCCCAGACCAGCGCCATCGTGAACGCGACCAGCACCGGCAGCACCACAGCCGCCTCCGCCGTCACGAAACCGCGGTCCCGGGCCACCGAACCCTCGCCCGCACCCGCCTCAGAACTTCCCACTGAGCGCCCGCCCCACGATGTCCTGCAGGGCCCCGCGCACCTGCCCGCTGGTCAGCACCTCGTAGAGCAGCGCGGCGAACCCCACCGCCGCGATCAGCCCCATCGCGTACTCGGAGGTGACCATGCCGGCATCCCTGCGCACCGACCCTGCCCGTCCCACCCGGGCCCAGCCCTCCAGAACCCACACCCACACCCACGCCCGCACTCGCACCCGCACTGCCTTGCCCATCCGAACCCCCGTACAGCTCTGTCCCGTTGACCTACGACGTTTGACGTGTGACGTGTGACGTGTGACGTGTGACCGCTGACGTGTGACGTCTGAGCGCTGACCTTGCCCACTCGTGGTTCCGCCCGTCATCCATCACCCCCACCCAGCACCCCGCTCGCCAACCCGAGCACCACCGGCAGTACGCCGATCGCGATGAACGCGGGCAGGAAGCACAGTCCGACGGGAGCGGTGATCAGGACGCCCGCACGTCGCGCCCGAGCCGTTGCGGCGCGCCCACGTTCCGCGCGGGCCTCGGAGGCGAGGCGTGCGACCGGCACCGCCGCCGGTACTCCCGACTCGCCGGCCCGCTCCAGCAACCGGGCCAGTCCCCGGGCCCCGGGCAACGCGGCCAGCGCGCGCCATGCCTCCGCCGGTTCACCGCCGAGTCGCACCTCGGCCGCTCCCCGCGCCAGCCGCGCCCCCACGGGCCCCTCCAGCGCCTCCCCCACCGCCCGGGCAGCCATGACGGGACTCGCGCCCGCCGCGATGCAGGCGGCCAGCAGATCAGCGGCAAGAGGCAGTTGGCGCGCGGCCCGCACCGAGTCGAACTCCTCCGTCGGCGTCGATCTGCGCTGCCACCTCCACATTGCGAACGCGGCCACAAGTCCCACCACCACCCCGGCCGTGCCACCGACGAACACCCAGCAGGCGCTGATGGCTCCGATCACCGGCAGCCACCGTCGCACCACGTCACACAGTGGCGAGCGCCGCCCGAAGGAGGCGGCCTCCACAGCCGGTTCGCGCTCGGCGGCCAGGATTGTCAGCAGGGCCTCAAGCCGCCCGTGGACCTTCCGCTTCCGCCGTGCCGCTCCCAGGGACCGGGCGAGCGCCCACAGTCCCGCCGCCACGCACACCGCCGCCCCCAGCCTGTGGACAACCTCCGTACTCATCCGTCCTCCGCTCCCCGTACGATCCGCAGCGCCCACCACAGGCCGATGCCCTCCAGAACCCCGCCGACCAGCAGGCAGCCGAGGCCCGCCCCGGTGTGCAGCAGGATGTGCAGCGGGTCGGCGCCGAGCGCGGTGCCCAGAAGCAGCCCGAGCACCGGCAACCCCGCGAGCAGCACCGCCGTCGACCGGGCGCCCGCCAACTGCGCTCGCAAGTCGGCACGTTGATCTCGCTCCGCGCGCAACGCCCCCTCCAGCCGGTCGAGCCCGGCCGCGAGGCCCGCACCCCGGTCCACGGCGACACGCCAGCACGCGGCGAGCCCCAGCAGTCCTTCGGCCCCGGGCCGCCTGGCCGCGTCGGTGAGCGCGCCCGGCACATCGCCGCCGAACCTCGCAGCCGCCAGGACCGACGCCTGCATGTCCCCGAGCCCTCCCGAGTCCCGGGCGGCGCCCAGCAGCGCTTCGCCCGGCTGCCGTCCGGCCCGGACCTCCCCCGCGAGCGCTCCGCACAGCGCGATCACCGCGGCGGCCCGCCGCTCCCGCGCCCGCCGCGCCACTCCGGCCCGCCGGACACTCCGTACCAGGGGAACTCCGAGCGCCCCCAGGACGACCGGCACCACGGACGCTCCCAGGAGTCCGGCCACCGACCCGGCGACCAGTGCCCACCACTCGCCCCGCGTCCCGTGCAGCCGCCGAAGCCGCTCACCGGCCCTCAGCGCCCGCTCCCACGACGGCGGCCCCGTGCCCACCGCCCCGCCACTCGCGCACACCAGCCGCGCCCGCCGCGTCCCGTGCCCCGGCCCGCCCGTCAGCCAGACCGCCGCCCCGGCGCACACCACCGCCGCCGCCACCGACATCCCGGCGACCCCCGTCACAGCCCGGCCCTCCGCCCGCTCGTGCCACTCACGCCCGTCACATCTCCCACGCCACTCACGTCACCCGTGCCGCCGAGCAGTTCTCGCAGCCGCCCCCACCCGCGCCCGTAGGTGAAGGCCTCCGCACCCCATCGCAGAGCGGGCACCGTCACGACCAGCCCCGCCGGATCCCGCTCCAGCACATGCACCTCGGCGATCCGCCGCCGACCCGTCCGGTCGCGTACGAGATGGAGCACCACCGCCAGCGCCGCCGCCACCTGGCTGTGCAGCGCGGCCCGGTCGAGCCCGGCGGCCGTGCCCAGCGCCTCCAGGCGGGCCGGCACCCCCGAGGCGGCGTTGGCGTGCACGGTCCCGCAGCCGCCTTCGTGCCCCGTGTTCAAAGCGGCCAGCAGCGCGACCACTTCGGGCCCCCGGACCTCACCGACCACCAAGCGGTCCGGTCGCATGCGCAGCGCCTGGCGCACCAGATCCTGGAGCGTGACGAGTCCGGCGCCCTCCTGGTTGGGCGGTCTGCATTCCAGCCGTACGACATGGGGGTGGTCGGGGCGCAGCTCCGCCGAGTCCTCGGCCAGCACGATCCGCTCGCCTGGCCCGACGAGGCCGAGCAGCGCGCTCAGCAATGTTGTCTTGCCGGTGCCCGTGCCTCCGCTGATCAGGAACGACAGCCTCGCGTCGAGCAACGCGCGCAGCAGCCGGTCCCCGCCCGGCGGTACCGTCCCCGCGGCCACCAGTTCGGTGAGCGTGAACGCCTTCGGCCGTACGACCCGCAGGGACAGGCAGGTGGAGCCGACGGCGACCGGTGGCAGCACCGCGTGCAGCCGGGTGCCGTCGGGAAGCCTGGCGTCCACCCACGGGTGGGCGTCGTCCAGCCGCCGCCCGGCCACGGCCGCGAGTCGCTGTGCCAGCCGTCGTACGGCCGCCGCGTCCGGGAAGGACACGGCTGTCAGCTCCAGGCCGCCGCCGCGGTCCACCCACACCCGGTCGGGCGCCGAGACCAGCACGTCGGTCACCGAGGGATCGTCGAGCAGTGGTTCCAGCGGGCCGCTTCCGACCAGCTCCGACCGCAACCGCTCGGCCGCGCCGAGGACTTCGGCGTCCCCGAGCACCCGCCCCTGCTCCCGCAGGGCCTGCGCCACGCGCGCGGGAGTCGGTTCGCCTCCGCTCTCCGCCAGCCACTGCCGGACTCCGTCCAGCAGTCCCGTGTCGGAGTCCGGGCCGCCGCGCGGCTGCCCGCCCACGAGCGGACCCGTGCCCGGTCGGCCGAACGTGCCCGTGCCGGTGCGGCCTCCGGAGAGGCCACCCCCCGACGGCCCCGCGTGCACCGGAAAACCGCCACGCAGGCCCGTAGCCCCGCTCATACGCCCCCTCCGGCGATCACGGCCCGCTCCCAGAACGCCGAGCAGAAGCGGGCGAGCGGCCCGCGTCCGTCCCCGCCGGGTGGGGCGCCCCGCTCCTGGGCCGCCGGCAGCCCCGTCTCCGTGGGCACCTCGCCCATCAGGGGCAGTCCGAGAAGCCGGGCCACCTCCCGGTCGTCCAGACCTGGCGCGTACGGCCCGCGGACCGCGACGCGCAGGTCCCGCAGGACCATGCCGACCGCGGACGCCACCCGTCCGGCCGCCGCGACGGCGCGCAGCTCGGCCGGGACGACGAGCACCCCGAGGTCGATCTGGGCGAGAGCCTCCGCGACCCCTTCGTCGATCCGGCGCGGCAGGTCGACGACCACCACTCCGCCGCGCCGTCTGGCGGCGGCCAGGACCGCGCGGACGGCCTCGGGCGCCACGGTGACGCAGTCGCCGCGGTCCCAGCTGAGGACCCGCAGGGCGTGCAGTGAGGGCAGCGACTCCTCCAGGGCGCCGCCGCCGACCCGTCCGTGCGAGGCGGCGAAGGCGGGCCAGCGGAGTCCCTCGACGGATTCTCCACCGAGGAGTACGTCGAGTCCGCCGCCCAGTGGGTCCGCGTCGACAAGGAGGGTGCGGGCGCCCTGGCGCGCCGAGGTGACCGCGAGGGCGCAGGCGAGCGTGGACGATCCGGCGCCCCCACGACCGCCGATCACTCCGACGGTGAGGGCGGGCGGTCCCACTCCCTCGGCCACGTCGGCGATGCGGTCGACCAACCATTGTTCGCCATCCGGCAGCATCAGCACATGGTCGGCGCCGAT
Organism: Streptomyces sp. NPDC087844; assembly: GCF_044742785.1. Taxonomy (NCBI): domain Bacteria; kingdom Bacillati; phylum Actinomycetota; class Actinomycetes; order Kitasatosporales; family Streptomycetaceae; genus Streptomyces; species Streptomyces sp. NPDC087844. The sequence goes on from NZ_JBIUVD010000018.1 coordinate 140,689, forward strand.
CTCCACAGCCCTTCTCCAGACCCCCGGATCGTCCTGATTCCGACCCACCAGCACGACTCCGCGTCTGCGTGCGGCGCCGCGCACCCGGCGCGCGGCGTCGTCGCCGACGAGCACCAGCGGTGCCGTGTCCCAGCCGCCGCCGCGTTCCGGCACCCCGTGGTGGACTTCGGGCCGGGCGCCGGCCGCGGCGCACAGCCGCAGCAGGTCGTCCAGCAGATCCGCGTCCTCAGTGAGGATCAACGGTCCGCCCTGCCGCCCTTCGGCTGCCGACGGCCGGTCGTGTGTGATGGCTCCCGCCACGCTGTCCATCCCCCTTCGCTGCTTCCTCGCGGGACCCCTGCGGCCCCGTGATTCCCGCCCGGCGCAAGAGCCGCCGACCGGCCCTCCATATGAACCGCCGATACGAACCGGCCATAGCCGCCGGACAAACGGAACCGGCCATGAACTTCCGCAAGCGGTGCGCGCTGGAATCACGGTGCAGCGAAGCCGGAAATCGTGTGGATCTTGGTCGATATCTGTGGACAACCCGGCGCCTGTGAATATCGCCTTCACCCAAACCGGTGACCGTTGTACGACTTCCTCGGCGCGACACCACAGCTACGCACAGTGACGAATCCTGTGCGGAGACAGAGAAACGCCGGGCCCCGCAGTGCGGGGCCCGGCGCTCTCAACAACGGACGGGAAAACCCATCCGGACATGCGACGACCCCCGCCGGGGGGGAGAGCGGGGGTCGTCTCCACGGTTTGACTCGGGGGGGGAGGAGCCAAACCGGGTTAGCACGGTCGCGAACGATCCGTGACTTCCATGGTGTACCCGAGAGCTCTCTCAGGCAAACCCACACGTCCCACACTAGCCCGAATGGCGGGCGCATATGCTCAACCCGTGGAAAACCACTCCTTGCCTCGTACAGCGGCCTTCTTTGACCTGGACAAGACGGTCATTGCGAAGTCGAGCACGCTCACCTTCAGCAAGTCGTTCTACCAAGGTGGCCTGATCAACCGCCGGGCGGTGTTGCGTACCGCATATACCCAGTTCGTGTTCCTCGCCGGCGGCGCCGACCACGACCAGATGGAGCGGATGCGCGCGTACCTGTCCGCGCTGTGCCGCGGCTGGAACGTCCAGCAGGTGAAGGAGATCGTCGCCGAGACCCTGCACGACCTGATCGACCCGATCATCTACGACGAGGCCGCCTCCCTCATCGAGGAGCACCACATCGCCGGCCGGGACGTCGTGATCGTTTCGACCTCCGGCGCGGAGGTCGTCGAGCCGATCGGTGAGCTCCTGGGCGCCGACCGGGTGGTGGCCACCCGCATGGTCGTGGGCGACGACGGCTGCTTCACGGGAGAGGTGGAGTACTACGCGTACGGCCCCACGAAGGCAGAGGCCGTCAAGGAGCTGGCCGAGTCCGAGGGATACGACCTGTCGCGCTGCTACGCGTACAGCGACTCGGCGACCGACATCCCGATGCTCTCGGCGGTCGGCCACCCGCACGCCGTGAACCCGGACCGTGCGCTGCGCCGCGAGGCCCTCGCGCGCGCGTGGCCCATCCTCGACTTCCACCATCCGGTGCGCCTCAAGCAGCGGCTGTCCGTGCCGCCCCGGCCCGCCATCGTCGCCGCGGCGGCCATAGGGGCGGCGGCGGCCACCGCGGGGCTCGTCTGGTACGCCAGCCGGCGCCGCGCGACGGTGAACTGACCCCGTCGAACAGGCGCCACTGCAACCCCCTCGCCCCTCACAGACCCCTCTTTGCCCAGTCCTTCGAGCCGATATGTCCAGCCCTTCGAGCCGACATGTCCAGTCCTTCGATCGGTCGCCCGATTCGCTCGCTTTTGAGGCCAAAAGTAAAGAAGTACAGCGAGGGGTATCGCTTGCCCCGCACCCGGAGTACAAAGGGAATTAACGGCCCGCGAGACCAAGGACATCCGAGAGGATCACCTTAGAACGCAACCGAGGCCCCACGGACCGCGCATGAACACCGGGCACCCACGCGACGTCGACCCGTCGATTACGGGCCAGCCGCACCAGGCGACGGGCAACAGTTCCCGACCTGATGGGCAACACTCCGAGGACGCTTGGTACCCCAGTGGACATGCCAGCGGCGGTACGGACTCCGTACCGCCGCAACCCTGTTCAGGGGCTCATGCCGCGCCTCGCTGCAGCGCCTCGCACACGGCCGTCGACTCCCTGGCGCCGAGTTCGACCGCTCTGCCGCAGTGGGCGATCCAGGCCGCCATCCCCTCCGGAGTACCGGAGGCGTAGCCGTCGAGAGCGGCGGCGTAGGCCGCTCTGCCGAGTTCCGCGTGGCCGACCTCCGGCGGGCAGACCGACTTGGGGTCGAGGCCGCTGCCGATGAGGACGATCCGTTCGGCCGCGCGGGCGACCAGGCCGTTGTGGGAGCCGAAAGGGCGCAGCGCGAGCAGTTCGCCGTGCACCACGGCCGCGGTCACCAGGGCGGGCGCCGAGCTCCCCGCGATGACCAGCCGCGCCAGACCGTCGAGTCGGCCCTCGACCTCGCCGGCGTCCGGCAGCGGAAGTTCGATCAGCGGCGGCCCCGCGGTGCCTGCCGCCGGGGTCTCCGTCGCAGGCTCCCCGTTCCGTCGCGGACGTCCGACCGCGTCCCCGTTGCCGGCGGCGGCCACCAGATGCAGCCTTGCCAGCACCCGCAGGGGCGACTGACGCCAGATGGACAGGAGTTCGCCCGACTCGGCGGTCAGTCTGAGGGCCGCACCCACCACCCTGGCCTGGTCGTCCCCACTGAAGTCGGCCCTTCGGCGCACCTCTTCGAGGGCCCAGTCCGCGCCGGACAGCGCCGCGGATCCGCGGGAGCCCCGCAGTGCGGCCTCTCCGGTGATCTCGTTGCTGCGGCGTCGCATGATGCGGTGCCCGTAGACCCGGTCCACGGCCCTGCGCACGGACTCCACGGATTCCGCCACACCGGGCAGCGAGCCAAGGGCCGCGAGGGGGTCGGCGTTCGCACCTGTCGCACCCGCTCCTGTCGTACTCATGAGTACGACCCTACGCACCCCCGGCCCGCGCCCCACGAACGAGTGGTCTTCTTCACGTTCGACGTCACTCCGGCGCAGCGGCACCACTACGCTACATGAACATGAAAATTGCTTTCGTTGGGAAGGGCGGCAGTGGCAAGACCACCCTGTCCTCGCTCTTCGTCCGTCACCTCGCGACCACCGGATCGCCGGTCGTCGCGGTGGACGCCGACATCAACCAGCACCTCGGCCCGGCACTCGGCCTCACCGACACCGAAGCGCGGAACCTGCCCGCCATGGGCGACCGCCTGGGCCTCATCAAGGACTACCTGCGCGGCTCCAACCCGCGCATCACCTCCGCCGAGACGATGATCAAGACCACCCCGCCCGGCGAGGGCTCCCGGCTCCTGCGGGTGAGCGAGAACAACCCGGTGTACGAGGCCTGCGCGCGACCGGTGGAACTCGACGGCGGCGCCATTCGTCTGATGGTCACCGGCCCGTTCACCGAGGCCGACCTGGGAGTGGCCTGCTACCACTCCAAGACCGGCGCGGTGGAGCTCTGCCTGAACCACCTCGTCGACGGCCACGGCGAGTACGTCGTCGTGGACATGACGGCGGGCTCGGACTCCTTCGCCTCCGGCATGTTCACCCGCTTCGACATCACGTTCCTCGTCGCGGAGCCCACCCGGAAGGGCATCTCGGTCTACCGGCAGTACAAGGAGTACGCGCGCGACTTCGGCGTCACCCTGAAGGTCGTGGGCAACAAGGTGCAGGGCCAGGACGACATCGACTTCCTCAAGGACGAGGTCGGCGACGACCTGCTGCTGACGGTCGGCCACTCGGACTGGGTACGCGCCATGGAGAAGGGCCGCCCGCCCCGGTTCGAGCAGTTGGAGGACGGCAACCGACGTGCGCTGAGCGCTCTCCAGGCGGCTGCCGACGCGACCTACGGACAGCGCGACTGGGAGCGCTACACACAGCAGATGGTCCACTTCCATCTGAAGAACGCGCAGTCGTGGGGCAATGAGCGCACGGGTGCCGACCTCGCCGCCCAGGTCGACCCCGCCTTCGTCCTGCGGGAGGCCGAGACCGCCACGGCGTGAGCCGCACGCCGCCCGGGCGCTACGGCTTGACCGCCGGGGCGCCCGGCACCCCCTTCGGGGCCGGAGCCGGGGCCGACCGGCCGGACAGGAACGACGCCCAGTCCCGCTTCGGGGCCTGGCCCACCTTGAGCGTGCGGAGCTTGTCGAGCGTCTTGGGGTCCTGGGCGTCGAGCCAGTCGGCGAGCTGCCGGAAGGACACACACCGCACCTCGCGTTTGGTGCATACGCGCTCGATGGTCTCCTCGATGGCCCGCATGTACGTGCCGCCGTTCCAGGACTCGAAATGGTTGCCGATGATCAGAGGCGCACGGTTGCCCCGGTAGGCGCGGGAGAAGCCCTTGAGCAGACCGTCACGCATCTGGTCGCCCCAGTACTCGTGCTTGTCGGGATCACCCTGGGACGTGGTGCCGGACTGGTTGACCATGAAGTTGTAGTCCATGGTCAGCGTCTCGAACCCACGGCCCGGGACCGGGACGAGCTGCATCGACAGATCCCACAGACCCGCCTTCTTCTTGGGCCAGACCTGGTCGTTGACGCCACTGGTGTCATAGCGGAAGCCGAGATCGCGGGCGGCCCGCATGAAGTTCTTCCGCCCCTCCAGACAGGGCGTGCGGGCGCCGATGAGCTCCTTGTCGTAGTCGAAGGGCAGCGGTGAGCCCTTCGCCGTACCGGTGTTGGTCTTCCATGACTTGACGAAGGACTTGGCCTGCGCGATCTCGTCCTTCCACTCCCCGACCGACCACTCGCCCACTCCGCCGCCACTGCCGCAGAAGTGGCCGTTGAAGTGCGTGCCGATCTCACTGCCCTCAAGCCAGGCGCCGCGCAGCTGCTTCACGGTGTCCCTGATGCCCTGCTTGTCGTTGAAGCCGATGTCGGAGCGCCCGGGTGAGTGCTGAGGCGGCCGGTACAGGTCGCGCTTGCCCTCCGGAAGCATGTACACGCCGCTGAGGAAGTACGTCATGGTCGCCCGGTTGTCCTTGGCCACCTTGCGGAAGTGCGAGAACAGCTTCTGGCTGTCCTCTCCGGCCCCGTCCCAGGAGAAGACCACGAACTGCGGGGGCCGCTGACCGGGCTTCAGCCGCGCTGCCCGGGGCAGCCGCGGCTGCGCGCCGGTGAACGCGGTGGAGCCGTCGCCGATCAGCCGGACCGCCCGCTTCGGCGCCGGAGCACCTACGGCCTTCCTGGCACCGTGCGCACCCTCGCCGCGCGCCTTCTCACCGTGGGATCCCACGCCGTGCGCGCCCTTCCTGGCGCCGGGGTCGCCGATCCCGCATCCGGCGAGCGCCGCGGCACAGACCGCGATGACGGCGACGCCCGTGGTGAACCGCTGAGTGGCGGCCATGTTCCGCCCACCTTCTTCCTTCGATCGGGACAAAACAGACAGCGAGGCCAAGATCGCAGGGGTCCCGAAAGGAGGCGGTACGACAAGCCGATCAAGATTACTAATCACTCTCCGGAGTGAATCAATGGACTATTTGCGCTATTTTTCCTGACACGCCCTTTACTCTCCATTACGATTCATTTACCGAGCGTTGATAAATCCCGCCGCTGTACGCCGTGACCCACGGCCGCGCCCCCAAGCGACCGCGTAGCCCCGGAGGAGACGGGAAACCATGACTGCCTTCGTCCCCACTCGCACCGACGACTCTTCGCACACCCCCGACGGGGGGCGGCCGCACAGCCCCTCCCCGCCCGGCCGCCGAGCTTCCCGGATCCCACGGGTCCCACGACCCCCTCGGCTCCCCCGGATCGCGGCCGCCGACCTGTCGGCCTCGGCCACCGTCTTCCTGATCGCCCTGCCCTTGTCCCTGGGCATCGCCCTCGCCACCGGAGCACCTCTGCAGGCCGGGCTCGTGGCCGCCGCCGCGGGCGGGCTCGTGGCCGGCCGGCTCGGTGGGGCACCGCTCCAGGTGAGCGGACCCGCCGCGGGGCTCACCGTGGTCACCGCCGACCTCATCCAGAAGTACGGATGGCGTACGACCTGCGCCATCACCGTCCTCGCCGGGCTGGTCCAAGTCGGCCTGGGCTTCCTGCGGGTGGCCCGCTCCGCGCTGGCCGTCAGCCCCGCGATCGTGCACGGCATGCTGGCCGGCATCGGCATCACCATCGCCGTCGCCCAGCTGCACATCGTGCTCGGCGGATCCCCGAGCAGCTCGGTCGTCGACAACATCCGCGCGCTCCCCGCCCAGTTGGCCCACCCACAGGTGGCAGCACTGTCGATGAGCGCCCTGACCCTGTCCGTCCTGCTGGCCTGGCCCCGCATCCCCGGGCGCGCGGGCCGGCTCCTGCGCATCGTCCCGGCCGCGCTCGTCGCCGTCACCGCGGCCACCACGACGGCCGCCCTCGCCGGACTCACCCTCCCCAAGGTCGATCTGCCGTCCTGGCGGAGTCACGCGCTGGCCGGGCTGCCCGAGGGCCCGTCGCTCGGAATCATCGCCGCCGTGCTCACCACCACACTGGTGTGCAGTGTCCAGTCGCTCCTGGGCGCCGTCGCCGTGGACAAGCTCACGGCCGGGCGCCCGGCTCAGCAGGGGCGCTCCGACCTCGACCGCGAGCTGTTCGGACAGGGCGCCGCCAACATCGTCTCCGGCGCACTCGGCGGGCTCCCCGTCGCGGGCGTGGCCGTACGGAGCTCTGCGAACGTCCAGGCCGGCGCCGTCAGCCGGAGCTCCACGATGCTGCACGGCGTCTGGATCACGGTGGCCGCACTGCTGATGGTGCCGCTCCTGGAGCTGATCCCCCTCGCGGCGCTGGCCGCCCTGGTGATGGCCGTCGGCATCCAGATGGTGTCCCTGCACCACATCCGCACGGTCACCCGGCACCGAGAGGTGCTGGTGTACGCCGTCACCACCCTGGGCGTCGTCGTCCTCGGAGTCCTTGAGGGCGTCACACTCGGGATCGCCATGGCCGTCGGCGTGGCCCTGCACCGCCTCACCCGGACGCGGATCACCCGCTCGGTCGGCCCGGACGGCGTCCACCACGTGCGGGTGCGCGGGCAGTTGACGTTCCTCGCCGTGCCCCGCCTCAGCCGGGCACTGCATCTGGTGCCGCCGGGGGCCGAGGCCGTGATCGAGCTGGACGGCTCCTTCATGGACCACGCGGCGTACGAGTCGCTGCACGACTGGCAGAGCGCGCACACCAACCAGGGCGGCTCCGTCGAGCTGACCGGGCGCACCGGAGCCCGGCTCGCGGAACCGCACGTCAAGGACGACGGCGGGCAGACGGCGCACTGCCACTGCCGTCCCTGGACGCCCTGGCGCAACCACCACTGCGAGAGCCCCGAGACACCGCCGCCCGGCGGGCATCGCAGCGGGCATCAACTGGCCAGCGGCATCAGCACGTTCCAGCGCAACACCGCGCCCCTGGTGCGCGGCGAGCTGGCCCGGCTCGCCCGGGAGGGGCAGCAGCCCTCACAGCTCTTCCTGACGTGCGCCGACTCCCGGCTGGTCACATCGATGATCACTTCCAGCGGCCCCGGTGACCTCTTCGTCGTACGCAATGTCGGCAATCTCGTACCGCCGCCCGGCGAGGAGAGCGGTGACGACTCGGTGGCGGCCGCGATCGAGTACGCGGTGGAGGTGCTGCGGGTGCGGTCCATCACCGTGTGCGGGCACTCCGGATGCGGGGCGATGCAGGCGTTGATGAACACCGAACCGGGAGGCGCCCGGACACCGTTGAAGCGGTGGCTGCGGCACGGGCTGCCGAGCGTGGAGCGCATGACCGCCGAGGACCGGCCCTGGACCCGGATCGCCGGACGCGCGCCCGCCGACGCCACCGAGCAGCTCTGTCTCACCAACGTCGTGCAGCAGCTGGAGCACCTGCGGGCGTACGAGGCGGTGGCCCGAGCCCTGGAGGAGGGCGTGCTCGAACTGCACGGGATGTACTTCCACGTGGGAGAGGCCCAGGCCTATCTCCTCACGGAGGCCACATCCCGTGACGAGGAGGAGGGCGAGCTCTTCGACAGGGTCGCGGCCACTGCCCTGTACGACACCCAGGCCTGAACCGCCGGCCCGGCACGACCCTCCGGCCTGAACCACTCCCTTCCGCCGTCCGTGGGAACGTGTGGCCGCCCGTATCCGCGGGCAGGCCACACGCACGCAGGATCCCGCGCATCCGATCCGGCACACAGGTCTAAACCAATTCTCGGACGGCCCTTGTCACCAGGGGCCCGCGTCTGATGAGCTGTGGCCCGGGACACAAGGGGCGCCCCTGGCACAGCACCGCAAGGGAGATGTCGTGAGCAACGAAAGCCTGGCCGACCTGCTGAGCGAGGAGGGAGAAGTATGAGCGAGCCGTCCTCCCTCTCCAACCTGCTCAAGGAAGAACGCAGGTTCGCGCCGCCCGCCGACCTGGCCGCGAACGCCAACGTCACCGCGGAGGCGTACGAGCAGGCCAAGGCTGACAGGCTCGGCTTCTGGGCCGAGCAGGCCCGTCGGCTGACCTGGGCCACCGAGCCGACCGAGACGCTGGACTGGTCGAACCCCCCGTTCGCGAAGTGGTTCAAGGACGGCAAGCTCAACGTCGCGTACAACTGCGTGGACCGGCATGTCGAGGCCGGCCACGGCGACCGGGTGGCCATCCACTTCGAGGGCGAGCCCGGTGACAGCCGCTCCCTCACCTACGCCGAGCTGAAGGACGAGGTCTCCAGGGCGGCCAACGCCCTGACCGAGCTGGGGGTCGAGAAGGGCGACCGGGTCGCCGTCTATCTGCCGATGATCCCCGAGGCCGTCATCTCGATGCTGGCCTGCGCCCGCATCGGCGCCGCGCACTCGGTCGTCTTCGGCGGCTTCTCCGCCGACGCCATCGCCACCCGCATCCAGGACGCCGACGCCAAGCTGGTCATCACCTCGGACGGCGGCTACCGACGCGGCAAACCCGCCGCGCTCAAGCCCGCCGTGGACGAGGCGGTCTCCCGGGTCGACGGTGTGGACAAGGTCCTCGTCGTACGGCGTACGGGCCAGGACATCGCGTGGACCGAGGGCCGCGACGTCTGGTGGCACGAGATCACGCAGAAGCAGTCCGCCGAGCACACGCCCGAGGCGTTCGACGCCGAGCACCCGCTGTTCATCCTCTACACCTCGGGGACTACGGGTAAGCCCAAGGGCATCCTGCACACCTCCGGCGGTTACCTCACCCAGGCCGCGTACACGCACCACTCCGTCTTCGACCTCAAACCGGAGACCGACGTCTACTGGTGCACCGCCGACATCGGCTGGGTCACCGGGCACTCGTACATCACATACGGGCCGCTGGCGAACGGCGCGACCCAGGTGATGTACGAGGGCACGCCCGACACCCCGCACCAGGGGCGCTTCTGGGAGATCATCCAGAAGTACGGCGTGACGATCCTCTACACGGCCCCGACGGCCATCCGTACGTTCATGAAGTGGGGCGACGACATCCCCGCGAAGTTCGACCTGTCGAGCCTGCGGGTCCTCGGCTCGGTCGGTGAGCCGATCAACCCCGAGGCGTGGATCTGGTACCGCAAGCACATCGGCGGCGACCGCACCCCGATCGTGGACACCTGGTGGCAGACCGAGACCGGCGCGATGATGATCTCGCCGCTGCCGGGCGTGACCGAGACCAAGCCGGGCTCCGCGCAGCGGGCGCTGCCGGGCATCTCGGCGACGGTCGTCGACGACGAGGCGCGGGAGGTTCCCGACGGCGGCGGCGGTTATCTCGTCCTGACCGAGCCGTGGCCGTCGATGCTGCGCACCATCTGGGGCGACGACCAGCGGTACATCGACACCTACTGGTCGCGCTTCTCGGGGCTGCATTCCCTGGGGGGGAACACCCCCCAGACCCCCCTCTACTTCGCGGGCGACGGCGCCAAGAAGGACGACGACGGCGACATCTGGCTGCTCGGCCGGGTGGACGACGTGATGCTCGTGTCCGGGCACAACATCTCGACCACCGAGGTCGAGTCGGCGCTCGTCTCGCACCCCTCGGTCGCCGAGGCGGCCGTCGTAGGGGCGGCCGACGAGACGACCGGCCAGGCGATCGTGGCCTTCGTGATCCTGCGCGGCTCCGCGTCGGAGACCGAGACCCTCGTGGGCGAGCTGCGCAACCACGTGGGCAAGGTACTCGGCCCAATCGCCAAACCGAAGCGGATCCTGCCGGTGGCCGAGCTGCCCAAGACCCGCTCCGGCAAGATCATGCGCCGGCTGCTGCGCGATGTCGCGGAGAACCGCCAGCTGGGTGACGTCACCACGCTGACCGACTCCACCGTCATGGACCTCATCCAGACGAAGCTCCCCGCGGCGTCCAGCGAGGACTGAGGCAGGTCCCGTACGGGCGCGGACCCAGGTCTCGTACGGACACGGACTTCGAAGGGGCACCCGGCGGCAGCCTCGCCGGGTGCCCCTTCTCCGTCACAGGTAGGCTGCGAAACACGTAAATACGCGACAACACAACGTCCGCGCTCGGAACGAGCCCGGAGTTTCCATAGGTGCGCCGGGAAGTCTGGTCGGCATGTGCTCTCCCCTGCCCACCGACCGGAGGTCGACCTCGTGTCCGCGCCCACCCCCACGCCAGGCAATGACCGTCAGGTCGCCAAGAACCGCAAGGTCCTCGCACGGCTCTCGCTGCCCGAGCGGACCTTCGTCGCGGACGCGCTGCGCACCGAGACGGTCGGCGGCGTCCTCCTGCTCATCGCCGCCGTCGCCGCGCTGATCTGGGCGAACACCCCCCTGCGGGAGAGTTACGAGTCCGTCCGCGACTTCCACGTCGGGCCCGCCGCCCTCGGCCTGAACCTCTCCGTCGAGCACTGGGCCGCCGACGGACTCCTCGCGGTCTTCTTCTTCGTCGCCGGCATCGAGCTCAAGCGCGAACTGGTCGCCGGTGACCTCAAGGACCCACGGGCCGCCGCGCTCCCCGTGGTCGCCGCGCTCTGCGGCATGGCCATGCCCGCGCTGGTCTACACCCTGGTCGCTGTCACCGGCGGCGGCTCGCTGGCCGGCTGGGCCGTACCCACCGCGACGGACATCGCCTTCGCGCTCGCCGTCCTCGCCGTCCTCGGTACGTCGCTGCCGAGCGCCCTGCGCGCCTTCCTGCTCACCCTCGCCGTCGTCGACGACCTCTTCGCGATCCTGATCATCGCGGTCTTCTTCACCGACGACCTGGACTTCGCCGCGCTCGGGGGCGCCGTCGTCGGCCTCGCCGTCTTCTGGCTGCTGCTCAGAAAGGGTGTACGGGGCTGGTACGTGTACGTGCCCCTCGCCCTGGTCGTCTGGGCCTTGATGTACAACAGCGGCATCCACGCCACCGTCGCCGGCGTCGCGATGGGCCTCATGCTGCGCTGCACCACCCGCGCGGACGAGGGCGAGGAGCACTCACCGGGCGAACAGGTCGAACATCTCGTACGTCCCCTGTCGGCGGGCCTCGCCGTACCGCTGTTCGCACTGTTCAGCGCCGGGGTCGGGGTGTCGGGCGGCGCGCTCGGCGACGTGTTCACCCAGCCGGAGACCCTCGGGGTCGTGCTCGGCCTCGTCGTCGGCAAGGCGGTCGGGATCTTCGGCGGTACGTGGCTGACGGCCCGCTTCACCAGTGCCTCGCTCTCCGACGACCTCGCGTGGCCGGACGTCTTCGCGGTCGCCTCCCTCGCGGGCATCGGCTTCACCGTGTCGCTGCTCATCGGCGAACTCGCCTTCACGGACGACCCGGCGCTCACCGACGGCGTCAAGGCAGCCGTCCTGACGGGCTCCCTGATCGCGACCGTGCTGTCGGGCGTACTGCTGAAGATGCGCAACGCCAGGTATCGCGGGCTGTGGGAGCACGAGGAACGCGACGAGGACCTCTCGGGCGTCCCCGACGTGTACGAGCAGGACGATCCGTCCTACCACCTGCGCATGGCCGAGATCTACGAGCGCAAGGCCGCCGAACACCGAAGGCTTGCCGAAGTGACGGGCGGGGCAGGCGTGGAGCACGACGGTCCGGCATGATCTGACACACACGGTCCGAAACGTACGGCCCGGACCTGACGGTCCGAAACCACCGGCCGGAACATACGGACAGTCAAGACAGCGGCGACACGACAACCAAGACAACAGGGAGAACGCGATGAGCGCACCCGACGGCAGCCCGGTCGGCGCCGAACGCAGCATCGGCCAGCTGTTCGCCTCGGCGACGACCGAGATGTCCGCGCTGGTGCACGACGAGATCGCACTGGCGAAGGCGCAGCTCAAGCGGGACGTCAAGCGCGGGGCGGTCGGCGGCGGCGCGTTCAGCGCGGCCGGCGCGGTACTGATCTTCTCCCTGCCGATGCTGAGCTTCGCCCTGGCGTACGGCATCCGCACCTGGAGCGGCTGGAACATGGCCGTCTGCTTCCTGCTGTCGTTCGCCGCGAACGTGCTGGTGGCCGCGGTCCTCGCGCTGATCGGTGTGGTCTTCGCGAAGAAGGCCAAGAAGGGGAAGGGCCCGCAGAAGACGGCGGCCTCGGTCAAGGAATCGGCGGCCGTACTGCAGAACGTGAAGCCGCACCCCCGTGAGATGACCACTGTGTACCGGGTCGGTGACGGGGTCGAGGCTGTGACACGCTCGTCCTCATGACGGGCTCCTCCATCCCTGCGGGGCAATCACCCTCGGCGCAACCCACCTCTGTCGTACGGCTCGACGTGCCCGGCGCGAAAGAGGTGGTCCACCGGGATGTCGCCGCGAACGGGGCGCGCTTCCACATCGCCGAGATGGGTGACGGGCCGCTGGTCCTGCTGCTGCACGGCTTCCCACAGTTCTGGTGGGCCTGGCGCCATCAGATGGTGGCGCTCTCCGACGCGGGCTTCCGCGCGGTCGCCATGGACCTGCGGGGCGTCGGCGGCAGCGACCGCACCCCGCGCGGCTACGACCCCGCGAACCTCGCGCTCGACATCACCGGGGTCGTACGGTCCCTCGGTGAGCCCGACGCCGCGCTGGTCGGCCACGACCTCGGCGGCTATCTGGCGTGGACGGCGGCCGTGATGCGTCCCAAGCTGGTGCGCAGGCTCGTGGTCTCCTCGATGCCGCACCCCCGGCGCTGGCGCTCGGCGATGCTCTCGGACATGAAGCAGACCGCGGCCGGTTCGTACGTCTGGGGTTTTCAGCGGCCCTGGATACCGGAACGCCAACTGATCGCCGACGAGGGCGCCCTGGTCGGCCGGCTCATGCGCGACTGGTCGGGGCCCCGGCTGCCGGAGGACGACGTCGTGGAGACGTACCGGCGGGCCATGCTCATCCCCTCGACCGCGCACTGCTCGGTCGAGCCCTACCGGTGGATGGTCCGCTCGATGGCCCGCCCCGACGGCATCCAGTTCAACCGGCGTATGAAACGGCCGGTGCGGGTGCCGACGCTCCATCTGCACGGATCGCTCGATCCGGTGATGCGCACACGGAGTGCGGCGGGGTCCGGGGAGTACGTCGAAGCGCCGTACCGCTGGCGGCTGTTCGACGGGCTCGGGCACTTTCCGCACGAGGAGGACCCTGTGGCGTTCTCCACCGAATTGGTGAACTGGCTGAAGGACCCCGAGCCGGACCGCTGAGGCGGCCACTCGGAGGGCCGAGCACGGGCCGATCGCAGGGTCCGTCAGAGGGCCAGTGAGAGGTCCCGCCGCAGGTCGCACCGCAGGTCGGGCGGCCGGCCGCGGGGGCTGTCGCCCCGTGCGTCACACGGGTCCCAGGAACGCCTGTTCTACGAACGCCAATTGCCTCGCGCATAGGCCAATTGGGGGGCGTGGGGGCGGTTATCGACCTTGGGGCTGGGGCAGACGTCGGTGTATGGGCTGGACGCACGACTACAGTGACGCAGCACGCAACCGCCGCTCGATCGGCGGGCTGAGTTCCCACCGGAGGGGCGCCCCGCGGTTGCAGGGCACGGACCCCCGGCTGGGCATCCCGCACATTCTGAGGCGCCGGGCCCGGTGGGTCTCGGCGCGCTTGCGTCATCCCCGCGGCTGAACCGCCCAGGACCTTCACCCGCGTGGCCCTTGCGGACAGGCAGGACAGGCAGCTCGCGCGACCCGTGTGACGGGCCTCAGAGCGCGCAGCTGTCGCTGTCCACCTGCTGGTTGGCGGTGCGGCCCTTGGTGATGTCCTCCTGGATCTCGTCCACGGTCAGCGCGTAACCCGTCTCGGGGTCGTCGAGGGACTTCGCGAACACCACGCCGTACACCTTGCCGTCCGGGGTGAGCAGGGGGCCGCCGGAGTTGCCCTGGCGCACGGTCGCGAAGAGCGAGTACACCTCTCGCTTCACCGTGCCCCGGTGGTAGATGTCCGGGCCGTTGGCCGTGATGGGGCCGCGCACCCGCGCCGCGTTGATCGTGTACGAGCCGTTCTCCGGGAAGCCCGCGACGATCGCGCCGTCCGATCGGACCGCCGCCCGGGAGGAGAACTGCAGGACGGGTGCCTGCAGTTCGGGTACGTCGAGTACGGCGATGTCGCGCTCCCAGTCGTAGAGCACGACCTTCGCCGCGAGCCGCCGGCCCTTGCCGCCTATCTGGACGTACGGCTCGTCCACGCCGCCCACCACGTGCGCGTTGGTCATCACGCGGCGCTGTCCGAAGACGAAGCCGGTGCCTTCGAGGACCTTGCCGCAGCTCTGCGCGGTGCCGGTGACCTTGACGATGGAGCGCTGGGCACGGGTGGCGACCGGGCTCGTCGCGAGGGCCGGGTCGGGAGCGGCCACCTCGTCGATCTGCTCGTCCGAGAAGGGGCTGAAGACCTGCGGGAAGCCGTTCCGTGCGAGGACCGAGGAGAAGCCGTCGAACCAGGTGTCGGCCTGGGCGGGCAGGGCCCGCGCCACTCCGAGGAGCACCTTGGAGCCGCGGACCTCCTTGCCGAGCGTCGGCAGCGTCGTACCGGCCAGGGCCGAGCCGATCAGCCAGGCCACGAGGAGCATCGCCACGACGTTGACGAGGGCGCCGCCCGTGGCGTCCAGGGCGCGGGCCGGGGACCAGGTGATGTACCGGCGCAGCTTGTTGCCCAGGTGGGTGGTGAGGGCCTGGCCGACGGAGGCGCAGACGATGACCACGACCACGGCGACGACGGCGGCGGTCGTGTCGACCTTCGCGTCGTCCGTCACCGCGCCCCAGACGACGGGCAGGAGGTAGACAGCGACGAGGCCACCGCCCAGGAAACCGATCACCGACAGGATGCCGACGACGAACCCCTGGCGATAGCCCACGATCGCGAACCACACGGCGGCGACCAGCAACAGGATGTCCAGCACGTTCACTGCTTCAAGCCTCGCCTCATCACTTTGCGGTAGCCACGTCCTGGCCGGGGGGCCGGCCTGCCGCGCGGCGGCAGGGGGACACGGAGCCTCCCGGGAAGACACAGCACAGGGGCCACCCTGTCATGCGCGCCAGTCGAGCGGGACCTGCTTGTCTCGGTCCCAGGGGCGCTCCCAGCCGGCGTAGTGCAGCAGTCGGTCGATGATTCCGGCTGTGAAGCCCCACACCAGGGCCGATTCGACCAGGAATGCCGGACCTCGGTGGCCGCTGGGGTGGACCGCCGTCGCGCGGTTGGCCGGGTCCGTGAGATCCACCACGGGCACGGTGAAGACCCTCGCGGTCTCGTTCAGGTCGACCGCGTCGACCGGTGTCGGCTCGCGCCACCAGCCGAGGACGGGGGTCACCACGAAGCCGCTCACCGGGATGTAGAGCTTCGGGAGCACACCGAAGAGCTGGACGCCCCGGGGGTCGAGCCCGGTCTCCTCCTCGGCCTCGCGCAGGGCGGCCCGCAGCGGCCCGTCGGCCTGCGGGTCGCCGTCCTCGGGGTCGAGGGCGCCACCGGGGAAGGACGGCTGTCCGGCGTGCGATCTGAGCGAGGTGGCGCGCTCCATGAGCAGCAGCTCGGGACCGCGCTCGCCCTCGCCGAACAGGATCAGTACGGCCGACTGACGTCCCGCGCCGTCCTCCGGCGGCAGGAAGCGGCTCAACTGGCGGGGCTGGACCGTCTCGACGGCACGCACCACCGGGTCCAGCCAGCCCGGCAGCCCGGCCTTGGTCACGGCCGGATCGCCGTACCGCATGCCGTGCGTGCCGTCCTGCAGGTCGTGCGTCATGCCGTGCGTGCCGTCCTGCAGGTCGTGCGTCATGCTGTGCGTGCCGTCCTGCAGATCGTGCGTCATGCTGTGCGTGCCGTCCTGCAGGTCGTGCGTATGGCTCGCGCGCGTCATCGCCACCCCCGTTCTGCTGCTCTCAACGCCCGCGTAGCCGCAGATCGTTCCGTCATCCGGTGCCCCGCGAGGGTGAATCAGGCGCGGGCGCGGGCGTGGCCGGCGAGGTGGGCACGGGTGAGGCGGCGGCGGTCGCTCCGAGCGGCGGGGCCGGGATGCCGCCCGCGTCCAGGTAGGACTGCGGAGGGTTGAGGCGCTGGCCCGGGAAGCCGCCCTTCTCGTACTTCATAAGCTTCTTCGCCTTCTCCGGGTCCGTCTCGCCCTCCCCGTACGCCGGGCAGAGCGGGGCGATGGGGCAGGCGCCGCAGGCGGGTTTGCGGGCGTGGCAGATACGGCGGCCGTGGAAGATCACGTGGTGCGACAGCATCGTCCAGTCGGCCTTCGGGAAGAGTTCACCGATCGCCCGCTCGATCTTGTCGGGCTCCTTCTCGGCGGTCCACTCCCAGCGTCGTACGAGTCGCTGGAAGTGGGTGTCCACGGTGATGCCGGGCCGGCCGAAGGCGTTCCCGAGGACGACGAAGGCGGTCTTGCGGCCTACGCCGGGCAGCTTGACCAGGTCTTCGAGACGGCCGGGGACCTCGCCTCCGAAGTCGTCCCGCAGGGCCTTGGAGAGGCCCATCACCGACTTGGTCTTGGCCCGGAAGAACCCGGTGGGCCGCAGGATCTCCTCGACCTCCTCCGGGTTCGCCGCGGCCAGGTCCTCGGGCGTGGGGTACTTCGCGAAGAGCGCCGGTGTCGTCTGGTTCACCCGCAGGTCGGTCGTCTGCGCCGACAGGACGGTGGCGACCACCAGCTGGAACGGGTTCTCGAAGTCCAGCTCCGGATGGGCGTACGGGTACACCTCGGCCAGCTCGCGGTCGATACGCCGGGCCCGCCGGACGAGAGCCGTGTGCGACTCGTTCCGGGGCGGCTTGGCGGGGGCGACTCGGTCGGGGGTCACTTCGGCGGACACGGCTTTCTTCTCGGCCACGGCTTTCTTGACTGACGCGGCCCTCTTGACGGGCACCGCTTTCTTGACGGGCACCGCTGCCTCGACTGACGCGGCCTTCTTGGCTGACGCGGCCTTCTTGACGGGCACGGCTTTCGTCACGCGGGCGGCCTTCTCGGCAGCCGCCTTCACGGACGCGCTCGTCGCCCCGGACGCCCGCGCCTTGCCCACCGCAGACGCCCGCGCCTTCTTGGCGGGCGTTTTCCTGGTGGGTGCCTTCACCGGCGCACTCTTCCTCGCGGTCTCCTTTGCGGTCCTCTTCGCGGCAGCGGCCTTCTTGGCGACCGCAGCCTTCTTCGCGGCCGCGGCCATCTCCGAGGCAGCGACCCCCGCGGCCTTCCCGGCGGCCCCCGCCGCAGTCGTCGCCGGTCTCACCCCTGCCGCTTTTGTCGTTTTCTTCGCTCCACCGGAACCCTGTTCGCCCACAGCGGAATCACGACGTACACCCACGCGCCCAGCCCCCTTGGCCTGTGCTCTCACCGGCGATTTGGACACCCGGCCAGCCTAAAGCCCACCACCGACATCTGCCCCGGCCACCGTCCATCAGCCCCCAATTGGCCCCCTGCCGCACTGTCGGACACGCCGGTGCGGCAGACTTGTGACTGATCACACTGTTTGGACCGTCCAGCAAAACGGGGAACACGGACCCCTGGTACACCGGGACCAAGATCCCCTGAGCAGGTCGACAAGGAGAGAACTCGTGGACGACGTTCTGCGGCGCGCCCCGCTCTTCGCGGCGCTCGATGACGAGCAGGCCGCGGAGCTCCGCGCCTCCATGAGTGAGGTGACCCTCGCACGCGGTGACGCGCTCTTTCACGAGGGCGACCCCGGAGACCGCCTGTACGTGGTCACCGAGGGCAAGGTGAAGCTCCACCGCACCTCACCCGACGGTCGCGAGAACATGCTGGCGGTCCTCGGCCCCGGCGAGCTCATCGGCGAACTGTCGCTGTTCGACCCGGGCCCGCGGACGGCGACCGCCTCCGCGCTGACCGAGGTGAAGCTGCTGGGCCTCGGCCACGGCGACCTCCAGCCCTGGCTGAACGCACGGCCCGAGGTGGCCGCCGCCCTGCTGCGCGCCGTCGCCCGGCGGCTGCGCAAGACCAACGACCAGATGTCCGACCTGGTCTTCTCCGACGTGCCGGGCCGGGTGGCCCGCGCGCTCCTGGACCTCTCGCGCCGCTTCGGCGTGCAGTCCGAGGAGGGCATCCACGTCGTGCACGACCTGACCCAGGAGGAACTGGCCCAGCTGGTCGGCGCCTCCCGTGAGACGGTCAACAAGGCGCTCGCCGACTTCGCGGGCCGCGGCTGGCTCCGCCTGGAGGCCCGTGCGGTGATCCTGCTGGACGTGGAGCGCCTCGCGAAGCGCTCACGCTAGGCGTCGCGTCGCCACAGGGCTCGCGCCGACGGTACGTCACGGCTTCGTACTGCGGCATCTCACGACTTCTCACTGAAGGCCCTGCTTCTTACAAGAAGGGTTCTTACAAGAAGGGCCCCGCCTCACGGCAGGGCCCTTCTTGTGCGCAGGCCGTTTGTGCGCAGGCCGTCCGATGGTCGTGCACCGCTACGGGGACCGCGCGACCGTGTTCGATCCCCTCGGCGGACGCGTCCTGGCCCAACGCCGGGCTGCCCGGTTTCGCCTTCGAGGCCCGTCCGGCCGCCTTCGGGACCCATTTGGCTGTTGGTCTCCGACGCGGTCAGGGACACCCACCGCCTGCGCGCGTTCCGCCGACGATGAACGTTGACAAGGCCCCGGAGTCCTAGCCCGGATATGGAATAAGGGAACAAGTAACCCGCCGCTAGGTTGCAGGGGTCGCTTCTCTGCCGTTTTCCGGCGCCAGGCGCCTCCCCGGTCCCCGATCGACCGGGGACCGGGCCGGAGACCGGGCCGGGGACCGGACAAGCACCGTGGCCTCCTGCGGTTGATCACGCGAGAGGCCACGGTCACCCCTGTTTGAAGTCAGACGCGGTTCACTTTCCGCTGTCTTCGGCGAGGGTGTGCGCGACGAGCGCGTTGGCGTGGCCGTGGCCCAGGCCGTGCTCGGTCTTGAGCCAGGAGACGAGCTCCAAGTGCTTGGTCAGGGGCGAGGAGCGGATGAGGTTCTTCCACTCGGCGATCGGGCGGCCGTACTTCTTCTCGATCGAGGGGAAGTAGCTGGCGGGGCCCTTCACTGGTTCGGTCATGCTGCTGAGTCCCGTCTGTTCGTGTTTAGTGATCTTGGATTGTCGTCTTGCCGGGAGTGGCGGGAAAGGGAGGGGGTGGCTACCGCCTCGCCGGGGGCGCCGCGGCCATCAGACGCGTGGTGACCGCGGCGAGCCAGAGGAGGCCGAGTCCGGCTCCGGCGGTGAAGGCCAGGACGGTGGCGGACGAGCCGACGAACCCCGCGAGGACTCCCACCGGCGCGATGCGGGAGGCGACGGCCCACCAGACACCCCTACAAGAGGGCTGTCGTCTCGGTCAAAAAGCAACTGGATCTCCGCACAGCGGGGAGCGGCATGGCCAACCTGGTCTACAAACGGGTGTCGACCGACCAGCCTAATTGCCGGGTCCTCGATCCTGGTCCTCGGCCAGGACGCGAAAATGACATGCCCGCGCAGCCCTCGCCCGGGCACAGTGGTCGTATGTCGAAGAGAGGGCTCGACGCCCTGGGTTACATCGAGCGCGAAGGTTCCCCCGGTCGCGTACAGGCGGCGTTCCGGCCGGTCGCCGCCGCGGCCCGTGACCGGATGCTGGACGTCTTCGGGGCCCGGCTGCACAGCGCGTACCTCTACGGGTCGATTCCGCGCGGCACCGCGCGCGTGGGCCGTTCCGACCTCGACATGCTGCTGGCCCTGCGCGAGGAGCCCACGGAGGCGGACCGGGCGGACGCGCGGACGCTCGACGAGGCCCTCGACAAGGAGTTCGCCCAGATCGACGGGGCCGGGACGCTGCTGGTCGGCCGGGCGCAGGTGCTGAGCGACCTGGAGAGGCACGACCTCGGTTGGTTCGTCGCGTGCCTCTGTACGCCGCTGCTGGGCGAGGACCTCGCCGAGGAACTGCCGCGCTACCGGCCCGACCCACTCCTCGCCCGCGAGACGAACGGCGACCTCGCGCTGCTGCTCCCGCGCTGGCGCGAGCGGATCGCCGGAGTTACCGAAGTCGCTGGAGTCACCGAAGCCGCGGGGGTCACGAGGGTCACGGGAGTCACGGGAGTCACCGTGGCGGGCGGCTCGGAGGAGGAGGCAGCCCTGCGGCCCCTCGTGCGCTACATGTCCCGCCATCTCGTCCGGACGGGCTTCACGCTCGTCATGCCCCTCTGGAACGGTTGGACGAGCGATCTGGCGGAGATGGCCGAGGTGTTCGCCGCGTACTACCCGGAGCGGGACCACCCGCGGCGGGCCGCCCAGCTGCGGGAGGCCGCCGTCCTCGGCCACGAGCCGGTCGGCGACCGTGCCGTCCTGCGGTCGTACGCCGACGATCTCGGCCCATGGCTCGCCGAGGAGTACGCGCGCGTGCACGGCGTCAAGAAAGCGCGCCCCTGAGCGCCCGACGTTCACTCCCGGCCGATGAGCCCGTGCTCCTTGAGGTAGTCCAGCTGCGCCCGTACCGACAGTTCCGCCGCCGGCCACAGGGAGCGGTCGACGTCCGCGTAGACGTGCGCGACGACCTGGGACGGGTCCGTGCAGCCGTCCTCGACGGCCGTCTCGACCTGGGCCAGGCGGTGGGCCCGGTGGGCCAGGTAGAACTCCACGGCTCCCTGGGCGTCCTCCAGGACCGGCCCGTGGCCCGGCAGGACCGTGTGCACGCCGTCGTCGACCGTCAGTGACCTCAGCCGCCGCAGGGAGTCCAGGTAGTCGCCCAGCCGCCCGTCGGGATGGGCCACGAGCGTGGTGCCCCGGCCCAGGACCGTGTCGCCGGTCAGCACGGCCCGGTCGGCGGGCAGATGGAAGCAGAGCGAGTCGGAGGTGTGGCCGGGCGTCGGTACGACCCGCAGCTCCAGTCCGCCCGTCGTGATCACGTTCCCGGCGGCCAGGCCCTCGTCGCCGAGCCGCAGCGCCGGGTCGAGCGCCCGTACCTTCGTGCCCGTCAGTTCGGCGAATCGCGCGGCGCCCTCGGCGTGGTCCGGGTGCCCGTGCGTCAGCAGGGTCAGGGCGACCCGCTTGCCGGCCTTCTCGGCGGCGTCGACGACAGCGCGCAGGTGCACGTCGTCCAGGGGCCCCGGATCGACGACCACCGCCAGTTCGGAGTCCGGCTCGGCCACGATCCAGGTGTTCGTGCCGTCCAAGGTCATCGCGGACGCGTTCGGAGCGAGGACGTTGACGGCACGCCGGGTGGCGGGGCCGGAGAGCACCCCGCCGCGCGGCTGGCCGGGCAGTGCTGCGGCGTCGGTCATGCGGAGGCTCCACCGGTCGGGATGCGCTTGGTGAACTCGTCGTGGCCCGGCCAGCTGAGGACCAGCTCGCCGTCCACCAGCCGGGCCTGTGCCAGAACGGGTGTCATGTCCCGCCCGGGCGCCGCCGCGAGGGCCTCGGCGGCGGTCCCGTACGCGCCGAGCTGGCGCAGGGTCGCGATGGTGGGCGGCATCATCAGGAGGTCGCCCCTGTCGTAGCCGTCCATCGCCTCCGAAGGGCGGATCCAGACGGTGCGGTCGGCCTCGGTGGAGGCGTTCCGGGTGCGCTGGCCCTTCGGGAGGACGGCCACGAAGAAGAAGGTGTCGTAGCGGCGGGGCTCGAACTCGGGGGTGATCCAGCGCGTCCAGGCGCCCAGGAGGTCGGAGCGCAGCACGAGCCCCCTGCGGTCGAGGAACTCGGCGAAGGAGAGGTCGCGGGCGACGAGCGCCGCCCGGTCGGTCTCCCAGTCGTCCCCGGTGGTGTCGCCGACCACGGTGTCCGCGGCCGGGCCCGCGAGCAGGACGCCCGCCTCCTCGTACGTCTCGCGGACCGCCGCGCAGACGATCGCCTGGGCGGAGGCCTCGTCGACGCCGAGCCGCGACGCCCACCACGCGCGCTTGGGGCCCGCCCAGCGGACGTGGTGGTCGTCGTCCCTGGGGTCCACACCGCCGCCCGGATACGCGTACGCGCCTCCGGCGAAGGCCATGGAGGCGCGTCTGCGCAGCATGTGCACGGCAGGACGGGAGCCGGTGCCCCCGGAGCCGGAGCCGGTCTCCTCGGGGTCGGGGCCCGGGCCGGTGTCCTTGAGCAGCATGACGGTGGCCGCCCGCCTGGGGACGACCGGTGTGAGCGTGCCCTCCGCGAGTGCGCGGATCCTCTCGGGCCACTCCGGGGGGTACCACTGCCCATTCGCCATGAGCGGAGGCTATCCCGGAGTGAGCTGATGTTCGAGAGGCAACAATCGGTCCCCAGGAGAGCCCCATCAGCGCGTCGTCTCCCCGGTGAGACAGGCGAAAGCGTGCTTAGGCCTCCGTCAGCTCCACCTGGATCTCGACCTCCACGGGCGCGTCGAGCGGCAGCACCGCCACGCCGACCGCGCTGCGCGCGTGCACGCCCTTGTCGCCGAGGACCTCGCCCAGGAGCTCGCTCGCGCCGTTCAGGACGGCGGGCTGGCCGGTGAAGTCGGCCGCCGAGGCGACGAAGCCGACGACCTTCACCACGCGCGCGATGCGGTCGAGGTCACCCGCGACCGACTTGACCGCCGCGAGGGCGTTCAGCGCGCAGGTGCGGGCCAGTTCCTTGGCCTCCTCCGGGGTGACCTCCGCGCCCACCTTGCCGGTGAGCGGAAGCTTGCCGTCCACCATCGGGAGCTGGCCGGCCGTGTACACGTACACGCCCGACCGCACGGCGGGCTGGTACGCGGCCAGCGGCGGCACGACGTCCGGCAGGGTCAGCCCCAGTTCGGCCAGTTTCGCCTCGACAGCGCTCACGCGGCCCGCTCCCGCTTCAGGTAGGCGACGAGCTGCTCGGGGTTGTTCGGCCCGGGTACGACCTGGACGAGCTCCCAGCCGTCCTCGCCCCAGGTGTCCAGAATCTGCTTCGTGGCGTGGACGAGCAGAGGCACGGTTGCGTATTCCCACTTGGTCATGGGGGCGACTGTATCCGCTGGCGCGGCCCGCCTTTCCTGGACCTCCGCCCACCACCCGGCCGAGGCCGGGACGAGGCCGGGACGAGGCCGGGGGCTACGACCGGGCCGATGACTGGGCAGGGCGCTCCCTGGGCACCCGTATGCGAAGCAGGGCCCCGCGGCCCATGCGAAGCAGGGCCCCACGGCCACCGCACCACCCAGTGAGGAATTAGGCTCGAAGACGTGAGCAGGCTTCAGGTCGTCAGCGGCAAGGGCGGTACCGGAAAGACCACGGTCGCCGCAGCACTCGCGCTCGCCCTCGCGACCGAGGGCAAACGTGCCCTTCTGGTCGAGGTCGAGGGCAGACAGGGCATCGCGCAGCTCTTCGAGGCGCAGGCGCTGCCCTACGAGGAGCGGAAGATCGCCGTCGCTCCCGGCGGCGGGGAGGTGTACGCACTCGCCATCGACCCCGAGCTGGCCCTTCTGGACTACCTACAGATGTTCTACAAGCTCGGCGGCGCGGGCCGTGCCCTGAAGAAACTGGGCGCCATCGACTTCGCGACCACCATCGCGCCGGGCCTGCGGGACGTACTCCTGACGGGCAAGGCCTGTGAGGCCGTACGCCGCAAGGACAAGCGTGGGCGGTTCGCGTACGACTACGTGGTGATGGACGCGCCGCCGACCGGGCGGATCACCCGCTTCCTGAACGTGAACGACGAGGTGGCCGGGCTCGCCAGGATCGGTCCGATACACAATCAGGCGCAGGCCGTGATGCGGGTACTCAAGTCGCCCGAGACCGCCGTGCACCTGGTGACGCTCCTGGAGGAGATGCCCGTTCAGGAGACCGCCGACGGCATCGCGGAGCTGCGTGCCGCGCGGCTGCCGGTGGGGCGGACCATCGTGAACATGGTGCGGCCCGCGATCCTGGACGAGGTCGACCTGGAGCTCGCGCGCGAGACGCCGCGCACGGCCGTCGCCAAGTCGCTGTCGGCCGCCGGGCTCGGCGGCGCGCGCCGCGGCGGGGTCGCCGAGCGCCTGGTGGATCCGCTGCTGCACCAGGCGGACGAGTACGCCGAGCGGTACGCGCTGGAGCGCGAGCAGCGGGCGGTGCTCCAGGGCCTGGAGCTGCCGCTGCACGAACTCCCGTTGCTCGCTGAGGGAATGGACCTCGCGGGCCTGTACGAACTCGCCAAGGCACTGCGTCAGCAAGGGATCTCATGAGTCAGGACCCGGCCCGCGCAAACGATTCTGTCCGCGGACGCGAACCCGCCACAGAACGTGGAGCCACCGGTACGCCGGGCCCCGCCAGCACGTCTGGGGCCAGCACGTCTGAGGTTCGCGCGTCTGAGGCCCGCACACCTGAGGCCCGCACGTCTGAGGTTCGCGCGATCGATCCCGCGTCCGCCGCCGTCCTGGGGGTCGACGCCCTGATCGACGATCCCGGGACCCGCATCGTGGTCTGCTGCGGTTCGGGCGGCGTCGGCAAGACCACCACCGCGGCGGCGCTGGGACTGCGGGCCGCCGAACGCGGCCGCAAGGTGGTCGTCCTCACCATCGACCCGGCACGCAGGCTCGCCCAGTCGATGGGCATCGACGCGCTCGACAACACCCCGCGCCGGGTGAAGGGCATCGACGACTCCGCGAGCGGCGAGCTGCACGCGATGATGCTCGACATGAAGCGCACCTTCGACGAGATCGTCGAGGCGCACGCGGACCGCGAGCGGGCGGCCACGATCCTGAACAACCCCTTCTACCAGTCGCTCTCCGCCGGTTTCGCGGGCACGCAGGAGTACATGGCGATGGAGAAGCTGGGGCAGCTGAGGGCGCGCGAGGAGTGGGACCTCATCGTCGTCGACACGCCGCCCTCACGCTCGGCCCTCGACTTCCTGGACGCCCCGAAACGGCTCGGGTCGTTCCTGGACGGCAAGCTCATCCGGCTGCTGACCGCGCCGGCGAAGCTGGGCGGCCGGGCCGGAATGAAGTTCCTGAACGTAGGGATGTCGATAATGACCGGCACCCTCGGCAAGCTGCTGGGCGGCCAGCTCCTCAAGGACGTGCAGACGTTCGTGGCCGCCATGGACACCACCTTCGGCGGTTTCCGTACCCGCGCGGACGCCACGTACAAGCTGCTCCAGGCGCCCGGTACGGCGTTCCTGGTCGTCGCGGCCCCGGAGCGGGACGCGCTGCGCGAGGCGGCGTACTTCGTGGAGCGGCTGGCCGCGGAGGAGATGCCGCTCGCTGGTCTCGTGCTGAACCGGGTCCATGGCAGCGGTGCCACCCAGCTGTCCGCCGAGCGCGCGCTCGCCGCCGCGGAAAATCTTGCCGAGGCCCGCATTGTGGATCAGTTGGGCGGGAAAGCTGGACTTCGTAACTCTCCCGACACGTACGGCAGTTCAGAACCACCCGCTACCGAGACCGCCGTTCCCGAGGCTCCCTCATCCGACGCAGGCTCCCCCGCCGCGGACCGGACCAGTGCCGACGGAGCCGGAACGGACGACGATCCCAGCACGGAAGACCGCAGCGCTGAACACCGCAGCACTGAACACCGCAGCACGGAAGGCCGCACCGTCGAACAACTCACCGCAGGCCTGCTGAGGCTGCACGCCGAACGTATGCAACTGCTCTCCCGCGAGCAGCGCACACGCGATCGCTTCGCCGCGCTCCACCCCGAGGTGGCGGTGGCCGAAGTGGCCGCGCTCCCCGGCGATGTGCACGACCTCGCGGGACTGCGGCACATCGGGAACCGGCTCGCGGCCGACATCTCACCGACCGAAGCTTCTTGAGCCCGAGGGACGGTCCGAGGGACGGTCCGAGGGACGCTCCCTGAATGCCTCTCGGGGATCTGATGCCTCTCGGAGATGCCTCTCGGGCGGAGATGCCTCTCGGGGCCCAGAGGGCCCCTTGTGGCGTGCGCCGTCGCACGTTGCTCACGGCGCTCTACGTTGCCCGGTCGCCGTACATCGCCTACGGCGCGCACAGCACGTACGGCACACGTACGGCACGCACATCACGTACATCGCGTACGGCGTCGTACGGGGGTCATGTGGACGTCACTCGCACCTCCGAGTACGCCACTCGCACCTCTGGCGCATACGGAACCACCGTGAGTCCGCTGCGTGCGCGGAGCCCGGTCAGCCCACCGCTGCGTAGTTCTCGTACACCTCTTCCTCGTCGAGAGGCAGGATTCCCGCCCCTCGCTCGTACTCGGTACGCGCGGTTTCCAGCAGCCTGCGCCAAGAGGTGACGGTTGGTCGCCTGCGCAGCAGTGCGCGGCGCTCCCGCTCCGTCATCCCTCCCCACACGCCGAACTCGACGCGGTTGTCCAACGCGTCGGCCAGGCACTCCGTGCGCACCGGGCATCCGGTGCACACTGCCTTCGCCCGGTTCTGCGCTGCTCCTTGAACGAACAGTTCATCCGGATCGGTAGTGCGGCAGGCCGCCTGCGCACTCCAGTCGGTTACCCAGCCCATACCGGCGCCGTCCTCTCCCGAATCGAGGCTCCCCCACGGCGGCAGCGGCATATTCACCGCTACCAGTTCAGGACGTTACGGAAGGTGGGCACAGTCAACCAGCCCCTTCGGGCCCAATCTTGAATGGCCCGAATGGACTATGGGTACGCGACAGATCACCCAACGGAGTGACCCGGCGACATATATGACCTTCCCGGCAAACCGGGGCAGTTGAGTTGCGTCACAACGGGCACCAGGTGACACATGAGGCGGATTCGGGCACGTCCTCAACAAAAAAGTCGAGTGTCGACCGAACCAATCAGGGGTCACCGGACGTATTGATACGTGGCCCTACTGCTGTGACAGTTGAGAGCAGCTTAGGCCAATGCCTATACGCGTGTCCGGCGAATGAGAACGTAGGCTGCCCTCATGCCAAAGAAGCGTTCCGGCGGTGGTCTGTCTCCCACGCAGCAGGCCGCCAAGTTCCTCGGTGTCAGTGTGCTCGCGGGGGCCGTCATGGCCGGGATCGCCGTGCCGGCGTTCGGTGCGCTCGGACTCGCGGCCAAGGGTTCGGTCGAGGGATTCGACGAGATCCCGGCCAACCTGAAGCGGCCCCCGCTGAGCCAGCGCACCACGATCCTGGACAACCAGGGCGGCCAGATCGCCACGGTCTACTCGCGTGACCGCACGGTGGTCGACCTCAAGGACATCTCGCCGTACCTGCAGAAGGCGATCGTCGCGATCGAGGACGCGCGGTTCTACGAGCACGGCGCGGTCGACCTCAAGGGCGTCCTGCGGGCCCTCAACAAGAACGCGCAGAGCGGCAACGTCTCGGAGGGCGCCTCGACGCTCACCCAGCAGTACGTGAAGAACGTCTTCGTGGAGGAGGCCGGCAACGACCCGACGAAGGTCGCCCAGGCCACCCAGCAGACCCTCGGCCGCAAGGTCCGCGAGCTGAAGTTCGCGATCCAGGTCGAGGAGGAGCTGGGCAAGAAGAAGATCCTTGAGAACTACCTGAACATCACGTTCTTCGGTCAGCAGGCCTACGGCGTGGAGGCGGCGGCCCAGCGTTACTTCTCCAAGTCCGCCAAGGACCTGGAGGTGCAGGAGGCCGCGCTGCTGGCCGGCATCGTCCAGTCGCCGACCCGGTACGACCCGGTCAACGACGAGGCCGAGGCCACGAAGCGGCGCAACGTGGTGCTGCAGCGCATGGCCGAGGTGCACGACATCTCGCAGGCGGAGGCAGCCGCGGCCAAGAAGAAGCCGCTCGGCCTGAAGGTCAGCAAGCCGAACAACGGCTGCATCACGGCCGTCAAGGACTCCAGCTTCTTCTGCGACTACGTGCGTGAGGTGTTCCTGACCGACCCGACCTTCGGCAAGACCCAGAAGGCGCGGGCCAAGGTCTGGAACCAGGGCGGTCTGACGATCCGTACGACGCTCGACCCGCAGGCGCAGAAGTCGGTCCAGACCTCGCTCAAGAGCCACGTCAACAAGTCGGACAAGGTCGCGGCGGCGTCGACGCTCGTGGAGCCCGGCTCCGGCAAGATCCTGGCGATGGGCCAGTCGAAGCCGTACGGCTACGGCAAGAACGAGACCGAGATCAACTACTCGGTCGACCAGAAGATGGGCGGCTCGAACTTCGGCTTCCCGACCGGTTCGACGTTCAAGCCGTTCCTGGCCGCGGCGGCCCTGGAGGGCGGCAAGCCGGCCACGCAGTCCTATCCCGCGCCGTACCAGATGCCGTACCCCGACAGCGTCCAGGCCTGCGGCGGAAAGACCTGGCGCAACAGCGAGAACGCGAAGGTCGAGAACGAGGACGAGGCGGAGGTCGGCCCGTACCCGCTGAAGAAGGCCATGGCGCTGTCGGTCAACACCTACTTCGTGCAGATGCTCGAAGACATCGGGATGTGCCCGGTGGTGGAGATGACCGACAAGCTGGGCGTCGTGCAGGGCAACGGCACCAAGCTGCCCGAGCAGCCCTCGTCGATGACCCTCGGCTCCACCGGAATCTCGCCGCTGACCATGGCGAGCGCGTACGCCGCCTTCGCCAACCGGGGCACGTACTGCACGCCGGTCGCGATCGCGTCGATCAGCCAGCAGCTCGGCGGTGAGAAGAAGTCCCTGCCGGTTCCGAAGTCGTCGTGCTCGCGCGCGATGTCGGAGACCACCGCGGACACGATCAACACGCTGCTGAGCGGTGTGGTCGACTCCGGTACGGGCCAGGAGGCCGGTCTCACCGACCGCGCCAACGCAGGCAAGACCGGTACGACGGACTTCCGTAAGAACGCCTGGTTCGTCGGTTACACGCCGAACCTGTCCGGCGCGGTCTGGGTCGGCAGCGCCACCCAGAAGGTCAAGATGGTCAACATCACCATCGGCGGGACGTGGCACGAGAAGGTCTTCGGCGGCGCGGTGCCAGGACCGATCTGGAAGGACGCCATGACCGGCGCCCTGTCCGGCAAGGAGTCCCCGAGCTTCAACCTCGTCAACATCCCCGACGCCAAGGACCGGGACAAGGACCGCGACCGGGACGACGACAACAACGGGGACGACGGCGACGACGGCGACAACGGCAACGACAACGGGAACGGAAACGGGGAGAACCGGGGAAATGACAACGGGGGCGGCACCGACGGTGGCCAGCCCCAGATCCCCACGCCGACCTTCTCCATCCCCGACGAGTGGACGATCGGCGGGAACGACAACGGCGGCGGGAACGGGAACGGTGGCGGCGGCAACTGGCCGTAGACCGACCTGACTCCTACCTGCCTTGCTGCTCAGCCTGCTCCACCTGCTCTGCTGCTCCACTTGCTCAGCCCGTACGCCGATGGGGGCGCCCCTTGTTCTGAGGGGCGCCCCCATCGGCGTACGGCTGGCTGCGGCGGCCGGCTGGAGTGCTCGGGGTCAGCCCGCGAGGCGCTTCTTGACCTCCGCCGCGACGCGACCGCCCTCCGCCAGGCCGGCCACCTTCGGGTTCACGATCTTCATGACCTGGCCCATGGCACGGGGGCCCTCGGCGCCGACCGCCTTCGCCTCCTCGACCGCCTGCGCGACGATCTGCTGCAGCTCGTCGTCGGAGAGTTGCTTGGGCAGGTACTCGGCGAGGACCTCACCCTCCGCCTTCTCGCGCTCGGCCGACTCGGCACGGCCGCCCTGCGCGAAGGCGTCGGCCGCCTCACGGCGCTTCTTCGCCTCCTTGGCGATCACCTTCTGCACCTCGTCGTCGGAGAGTTCGCGCTTCTGCGTACCCGCGACCTCCTCCTTCTGGACGGCGGCGATGGTCAGCCGGAGCGTCGAGGAACGGAGCTCGTCGCGCCCCTTGATCGCGGCATTGAGGTCTGCCTGCAGCTTCGACTTGAGCGTGGTCATGGGGTGATTGTCGCAGGTGCGGTGCGACGGACGCCCATGGATTTCGACGGGCGGCTCCCGAGGCCGCCTCTGGGCCCCACTTGAGCCATCCCTGAGCCATCCCTGAGCCATCCTGAGCCGCCCCTGAGCCGCCCCTGAGCCGCCCCTGAGCCGCCCCTAGGTCATCCCCAGGCCGCCCCTAGGCCATCCCTAGGCCATCCGTGGGGTTCGGGGCGTCCAGGGTCTGACACGATGGGCGTATGCGCGCGCGATACGGAGTACCACTGGGAATCGCGGCGGCTGGCGCCGCCGGTCTGCTCTACTCGGCGGGGTTCGAAGCCCGCTCGTTCAGACTCCGGCGGGTGACGGTCCCGGTGCTGCCCCCCGGGATACGACCGCTGCGCGTGCTGCAGGTCTCCGACATCCACATGGTGAGCGGGCAGAGGAAGAAGCAGCGCTGGTTGCGCTCGCTGGCGGGGCTGCGCCCCGACTTCGTCATCAACACCGGGGACAACCTCTCGGACCCCGAGGGCG
Source organism: Streptomyces sp. NPDC087844 (assembly GCF_044742785.1). Classification (NCBI taxonomy): domain Bacteria; kingdom Bacillati; phylum Actinomycetota; class Actinomycetes; order Kitasatosporales; family Streptomycetaceae; genus Streptomyces; species Streptomyces sp. NPDC087844. Next base: position 171,236 of record NZ_JBIUVD010000018.1, read on the forward strand.
TACCGGAGGTCATGGACGCCCTCGGCCCCCTGATGGAGTTCCCCGGCGCGTACGTCTTCGGCTCGAACGACTACTACGGGCCCACGCTCCGCAACCCCGCCCGCTACCTGTTCGAGAAGACGCAGGGCCGGCACGGGCTGAACGGCAACGCGCCCGCCGTCGACGTCGCCCACAACCCGTGGGAGGAGCTGCGCGACGGCTTCGACGCGGCGGGCTGGCTGAACCTGACGAACGTCCGGGGCTCGCTGAAGATCGACGGCTTCGAGATCGAGCTGACCGGGCTCGACGACCCGCACGTCAAGCGCGACCGGTACGCGCGCGTGGCCGGCGGCCCGTCCGACGCGGCCGACCTCTCACTGGGCATCGTGCACGCGCCGTACCTGCGCGCGCTGGACGCCTTCAGCGCGGACGGCTACCCGCTGATCCTGGCGGGCCACACGCACGGCGGGCAGCTGTGCATCCCCTTCTACGGCGCCCTGGTCACCAACTGCGACCTGGACACCGACCGGGTGAAGGGCCTGTCCACGTACACGGAGGCGGAGTCCGGCCGGACGTCCTACCTGCACGTGTCGGCGGGCTGCGGGACGAGCAGGTACACACCGGTACGGTTCGCGTGCCCGCCGGAGGCGACGCTGTTGACGCTCACGGGGCGGGGACCGGCTTCCGCGTAGCGGAGCAGCAGGCTCTCGGGGGGCTGGACCGCACCGCTCCCCCTTCCCTTCCCTCCTCTCCCACCCCCTCCCCACCCGTCCGGTTCAATCCATCTCGCCCCTTTTGTGCACCCCTCCTAGCGTGAGGGGATGACCACCCCCATACCTGCGGACATCCCGGACATCCCCAGGATCCCCGGCATAGCCGCCAACGCCGCCGCCTCCGCCGTCCCCGTCGTGCCCGCGTACGCGGTGGTCCCGCGCGTACGCCGCCCCCTGGTCGCCGTCTTCCGCCTCCTCGTCGCCCTGGCGGCGGCCGTGGGCGTGGTGCTCGATCTACTCCTGGGCGACCCGCTACGCGTCCTGAGCTACGCCACGATCCTGAGCGGCATCCTGGTGACCACGGTGTTCACCGTCTCGGCCCGGCGGGCATGGAAGGCCTGCCACCCGCTGCGGCCGTCCATCACCGCCTGCACCTTGCTGTACGCGGTCGGGACGGGCCTGGTCTACCACCTGCTCCTGGCCGACGACGCGACCCCCTTCTCCATGACGAGCGACGGCGCGGCGCTCACCGGCTGGCACGCGGTCACGAACCAGCTGCTGCACACGGTGATCCCGGTGGCGGTCGCGCTGGACTGGCTGCTGCTGACCCGCCCGGGGGCGCTGCGCCTGCACAGCGCGGCTGCCTGGCTGATCCTCCCGGTCGCGTACCTGGCGTACACGGTGACCCGGGGCCTGCTCCTCCCCCCGGGCACGCCGGCCCGCTACCGCTACCCCTTCCTCGACGTGTCCGAGCACGGCTTCGTCGAGGTCCTGGGCAACGTCACGATCCTCGGCCTCGCCTGCTACGCCCTGGCCGTCCTCCTCGTCGCCCTGGACCACGTCAGGCCTGGCCCACGCCGCCACCGCGCCCCAGAAAACCGGATTTCGTCTCCGGCCACCGGTGGGCTAAAGTAAACGACGTCGCCACGGCACACACCACGAGAGTGGCTCGCCGCCAGCGACATCGGGGTGTAGCGCAGCTTGGCAGCGCGCTTCGTTCGGGACGAAGAGGTCGTGGGTTCAAATCCCGCCACCCCGACAGCCAAAACAGCAGGTGAGGCACCTACCGATTTCGGTAGGTGCCTCACCTGTTTCTGCATGCGTGTCCGTGTGCGTTACCAGCGCTCCGGTTCCCTCTGCTTCGCCGGAGCGGCTGTGTACACAGGCCGAGGGTCTCGCCCGGGCGCGGCCTAGGACGCGGGCGCGGTCGCGGAGCCGTCGTAGACGTTCCTCGGGGTGGCGACCGCTGTGATCGCGCGGGCGAGCAGGGTGGACGGCTCCTGGCCCTGGCTCGTGATGTCGGTGTTCATCATGACGACCAGGGTGGCCTTCTCCGAGGGCAGGTAGACCGTCACGGTCTCGTAGCCCGGGATGGAGCCGTTGTGCCCGATCCAGCCGTTGGTCTTGAGGATGCCGAGACCGTAGGTGGTGCCGGGGATGCCGGTGGGCAGCATCTTGAGGCGCTGCTTCTGTGTCTCGGGGCTGAGCAGCTGACCGGTGGCGACGGACTTGGCCCAGTGCCGCAGATCGTGCAGGTTCGAGACCATCGCCCCCGCCGCCCAGGCCCAGCTGGGGTTCCAATCCGTCGCCTCCGCGACCGGTCTCGCTGCCGATCCGGACGAAGGAGTCGGCGGCCATCGGCTCGCCGGTCCTGGTGTCGGCGACGCCCATGGACCGGACGTAACAGCCCCTGCCCGGCATCCACAGACCGATTACGGCCCCAGGAATGTCCCCCTTCTTTTCTTTCCGACGTCGTCCATGGCCTTGTCGAGGCGGGACGTGAGCTTGCGCCCCAGGCTGCGCGGGCAGTCGTCCTTGTCGGGATGGCCGGTGACCGGTCGCTGAACGGCCGCGGTGTGATGGGCCGCGGCGGGGTGGGCCGCCGTCGGCACCCACAGGGAAGCGGCGAGCAGCGCTGCGCAGAGGGTACGGCGGGAGGTGGAACGTCTCATTCGAGGGCGCCTCTTCCATACAGGGGGCGGACGTCACGAACGTCACCACCTGGTCCGCGACGCACGCCCGACCGCCCGTCCCCGTGTCGGGGAGTCCACTCGTTCGGCGCCCCCGTTGGCCGACCGCCGTGGTGCCGAGGGAGTGGCCACCCGCATCGAGGGCCTGTTGCCGCACACCATCGAGATCGAAAGTTCCGAGCGGTACTGGAAGTTCTCGGAACTGGCTGAGCCGCGGTTCGTCCCTCCTGGCGAGCTGACCTCCACGAGTGCCATCTCCGAGGTCGCTCGCCGGGAATCGCGGTACGCCGTGGAGCGCGGAGTTCTCGAAGTGTTCGGGTCCCGCACCGCAACCGTCGATGCCTTCGGAGAGTCGTACCCGCCGTGACCGGAACTCGTACACATCCATATCGCGGCTTGAGGTTGTCGCCCGCTCGCGCCACCGCACTCGGCGTCGGAGGCCTGGCCCTCACGGCAGTGGGGAGTTGGAGCAGCCTCCTGCTGGTCGTGTGGGGGCGGGTGGTCCCCGGGTGGGGAGTGAGTGCGGTTCTCCTTGTCATGGCGCTCGTTCTGCGGTGGGCACTTTCCCGGGCGGATCGGTCGGCGCCGGTGGATGCTGCGGGCCTCCTGCGGAAGCAGACCGTGTGGGTACCGCTGGGGACTCGTCTGCTGATCGTCACGGCGGTGTTCGGCATCGCAGGTGGAGCGTTGGGCGATCTGTTCCTCGGCGCGGAGTACCGCGTGCTGCGTCCCACGGGGCCGGGGGGCTGCACGGCGGTGGTGCGCGAGACGTCCTTTCTCATGAGCGGTGGTGGCGAGGCGTACGCGGTGGGGCGCACCGGCCTGGCCCTGGGCGAGTCGGGCTCCTGGACGGTCGACGACGGATACCGGCCTGTCGCCTCAGGCACTTACGCATTGGACTGGGGGCGGGGCGGTGGCCTTCTGCAAATCAGCGGCACGAGCACCGACCCCGTCATCAGCGGGGGATCGGCCGACATCGACTGCGGATGGTGAGGCCGCCACCCGGCGATCGGTTACGACGACAACGGCCTGACCTACGGCGCCGGCGCTGGCGCTGGCAGGATGCGCAGCCATGGGAGCTGGAGATGACAGTGACGAGGCGTATGTCGTCGGTCTGTGCGATCTGATCCTCGGCGAGAACGCCCTGACGCAGCACAAGTTCGAGTGGCTGCTGGGAGATCCCGGAACCAGCGGTCACCGCGCCAGGTTGCCGGTCGATGCCTTTTGGCCCGGCCATGGGCTTGTGGTCGAGTACCGCGAATTGCAGCACGATCAGCCGACGCCCCATTTCGACAAGCCGGACCGGCTCACTGTCAGCGGTGTTCACCGCGGCGAGCAGCGGGCGTTGTACGACACCCGGCGGGACACGGAGATTCCCGCGCACGGGCTGCGGCTGGTCGTTGTCCGGCCCGCCGATCTCGATGCGGACGGCCGCGGACGGCTGCGCCGCAGGGAGAGCGCCGACCTTGCGGCGCTGAGAAAGATCCTGGCCGCCGCCGGAAACGCCGCCAACCAGTACCAGGGCCGCAGCAGCAGTGACGAGGAGCAGGTCGTCGACGCCTTCCGCACCTGGCTGCTCGCCGAGGGCTGGACGCCGGTCGACCCCACGGACCGTTGGACCGACCTGGAGGCCGTACGCGACGAGGAGCGGCTGGTCTGCGAGGCCAAGGGGCGCAGCATCGAAAAGGGCATCGATACCGACATCTCCTACGGTCAGCTGCTGCGGCGCATGACGAGTCAGGATCCCCGCACGCGCTATGCCCATTTACGATCGGCTACGGGCGGTAGCCCTGCCCCCGCTCATGTCCCTCGACATGATTCGATCAGTGATGGAGGACAACCACCGTGGAGCGAACGTCCCGTCCCGATCTGAACGGCGCCGCTCGGCGCGGGAGCAGCTACAGCAACCAGGCGGGCGGCAACTGCGTGGAGGTGGCCGACAGCTTCCCCGGCGTCGTCCCCGTCCGTGACAGCAAGGTCCCGTACGGGCCCACTCTGATCGTCGACTCGGAGGCTTGGGCAGTGTTCATAGCCCGGGTGAAGGTCGGTTCGTACCGCTTCTGAGCTGGCCAAGTGCCGGTCGGTGTCCGGCTTTCGGGGGTGCCGGTGCCTCGTTCGCGAGGGGGCGGTGCTCCGCGGGACTCCTCAAAGAACCAGGGAAAGAGCTACCCGCCCGCCCACCCACCCTCCCGTCCTCGTCACCCGTCCGAGTGACCAGCTTGCAGATGCGGGATATGGGCCGTTACGTTCGCCGCGACAAGCACATTCGTACGCGGACCTACTTCCGCTCCGTGCCGGGCGGCGGCCCCGACGGACCGCCCGAACCGACCGAACCGCCGAAGTCCCGGAGAGCCCCCGCGACCGCAGCCGCTCCTGCTCCCGCTCCCGCTCCCGCTCCCGCTCCGGACCAGCCGGGGGCAGAGTCGGCGTCGGAGGTAGAGGCAGAGGCAGAGGTACCGGTTGCGCAGGAAACCGGCCCCGCGCGGCAACCGGAGCCCCAGACCCAGGCTCCCCTCTCGGAAGCCGATCCTCGGGCCGTCGCCCTGCCCGTCTCGCTGCGTTGTGTCGATTCGCGGCTGCTGTCCGGGCAGGAGGTGGCCCGGCTCGCTCCGGCGGTCGAGGCCTGGCTCGCGGCCGGTCTCCTGCCCACGCACATCACCGAGCACCTCACAGCGAGGCTCCCGGATCGCCTTCTGGCGCGCCCGGCGAACAGCCTCGCCTTCCGCCTCAAGGAGACTCCCCTCCCTCTGCTCACCACAGCCGGCACCGTGGAGGCAGGGCCTGCGGTTCGGACGGCGGTCGTGCCCTTTCAGACCTGCGACGACTGCGAGCGGGCGTTTCGCGCTCACGCGCCCGGACACTGCCGCGACTGCCGATCGCGGCACCGTCTCCGCACAGCCGGCTGAGCGGCCGGGCGGGCCGTGCCCCTCTTTCGGGGGATGGCACCAATGAGAGTTTCGAAGTAGTTTCAAAGTCATGGGTACTGAGGGCGCCGCCGTGAACTTCTCCGAGCTGGTGAACAAGAACAGGCAGACTCTTGCCCGCCTCCAGGAGTCGCCGAGACTGCTCCTGCACCGCAGAGACGGCGAGGATCTGGTGCTCACGACCGCCGCGCGGGCCGAACAGGACCAGACCGTGGTGTCGGCAGCCACCCGGATGCTGGCTGCCATGGCCCGTCGGGAGCCCGGCAGCATGGAACTGCTTCTCGACATACTGCCGGACGCGTTCCCCTGGGTTCACTTCCTGCCAGAACCCGACTTCCACGCCTTCGCCGTCGAACTGGTCGACACCATGCGCGCCGCCGATTCGCTCGGCAACAGCGCGTCCCTCGCGCAACTGCTCATCGCCTGGCAGCACACCGCCGAGGTCCACTCCGACCCCGAGCTGCTGGCCGCATTGACGACGGACCATGGTGAGGACTATGGACCGGTGCCCACCCTCGGGACGCCGCATGACCACGGGCCGCGGTGACCGTGCCGCACCTCCGGCACCGGACGCCCACTGGAGCCAGGGCAGCCCACAGACCTGGTTCTGGTTCTGGTTTCGGTCAGATCGGGACCGCCACCCCCGTGAACGTCGTCTCCGGGATCTGAGGGCTCGTGAAGCGGGCGTTGACCAGGTACAGGCGGTTGGCGAAGCGGGCCGCTGTGGTGGGGACGTCGAAGCGGGGGTCCGTGATCGTGCCGGTCAGGGTGGCCCGGGTCGATGACCGGTTCAGGTGGAACACGCTGATCACGTTCAGGCGGTTCTGGACCACGTACAGGGTGCGGCCGATGCGGTAGAGGCCGTCGCCGTTCACGACGTTCGCCGCGCCGACCAGGGTGATTCGCGTGGCGTGGCCTGTCCGGGTACTTACCTTGTACAGCTCACCCGGGGTGCTCTTGACGACGATGAGGGCTCGGCCGCCGGGGGCCCCCACGATGCCGTTGGCGTTGTTGACGTCCGGGAGTTGGACCCAGTCGCCGGTGAGCGGCAGGGTGCGTACCGCTCCGGAGCGGCCCCTCGGGACCCCGTACAGCGCCGCCGCGCGGGAGTCCGTGAACCACGCCCGGTCACCCAGCAGCGTCACGTCGTTGATGAAGTGGCCGGTCGCTTCGCTCAGTTGGTGTGTCGCCACGACATCGCCCGTGCGGGAGTCGTGTGTACGGGCCACTCCCGTGTTGCCCGCCACGTACAGCAGGCCGTCGCTGTCCAGTTTCAGGCCCACCGCCACCAGGTCCGTGCCGCCCGCGAAGAGGAGCCCGCCCTTGCCCGTACGCAGGTCGGTGCGGTAGATCGCGCCGTTCGCACGCGAGCCCATGTACGCGTACGGCTCTCTGCCGATGGCTATCCCCTCGGGGAGGAAGCCGTCGGGGAGGGGGAATTCCGTCGGCCACCTGGGCGAGGACGTCCTCGTGGCCGCGGTCGCCTTGCCCGCGCCTGCCGCCGCCGTGAACGCGGTGAGGGCAGCGCCGCCCAGGAGCGCTCGCCTGGAGGGGTTCATCCCGTCACCGGTCATATTCGTCTTGCGGGTCTTGTAAGTCGTGTGGGTCTTGTGGGTCTTGTGGGTCTTGTGGGTCATTGTTCCGGGCCTCCTTGGAGGGCTGAGAACTGTAACTCCGGTTGCGTGTCCGGCCATTACCGCGATGTCGGCCGCGCCGCTCGTACATCCTGGCTCAACACCGGCGCCCCTCCCCCTCGCCTACCTCGCATCGACAGGGGATCGACAGCTTGGCCCGCGCGGGTACGTAACGTCTCAGCCGTTTCCGTCGTCAGCCGTTCCAGCTCTCGTCGTACGGGTCCCTCGGCGCCGCCACCGGCTTCGCCTCCGTGACGTTCAGGAACGGGATGACGCCCTCGTTCACCGGGTCCTTGGTCTGCTTCTCGGTGTACGTGCCCGTGACCTCCAGCCACGTGTCCGGGCGCAGGACCGCGGGCGTGTGGCCGGTCAGGCCTATCTTCACCGGCTGAGCGTCCGCCGCACAGCAACTGAGCGCCATACGCACCAGGTAGGGCGTGCCGTCGTTGCCCATCGCCAGGAAGCCGGCCGTCTTGATACGGCGGTTGTCGAGCGAGCGGCCGTGGTCGTACGCGGCACGGCCCGCGTAGTCGACGAGGCTCAGGCGGACGGTGTCCCCCTCGGGCAGGTCGGCGAATCCCCACGGCTGTTTCTGCAGAGCCGTCCCCGTGCGCATCGCGCTGTACGAGCCGAGCGCCGGCGGGGCCACCAGGACGAGGGCCAGGAGGGGGAGGATCATGAGCCAGGCGATGCCGGGTTCCCGGTGGGCGTGAGCCTGGGCGTGAGCCTCAGCCTTGGGGTGAGGGTCCGCGCGAGTCGTACGGGTCCGTCGTTCGCGGCGTTCGTACCAGACCGTCGCTATCGCCGTCGCTATCAGGACCACCCCCGCCGCCAGCAGCAACGGCCGCAACCCCGCCTTGACGTACCGCAGGTAGAGGTCGGTGAGGCCCGCGTGCAGGATCGCTCCGCCGGTGAGGAGGAGTACGGCTGCCTGTGCCTGGCGGTTCACAGGAGCACCGCCCCTACCAGGGACGACACCAGGACGGCGAGGGTGAAGGTGGCGGGTGCGAAGCGCAGGGCGAAACCGCGGCCGAACGTCGCCGTCTGCATCGCGAACAGTTTCAGGTCGATCATCGGGCCGACGACCAGGAAGGTCAGCCGGGCCGTCAGGGAGAACTGGGTGAGGGACGCGGCCACGAAGGCGTCCGCCTCGGAGCAGATCGAGAGGAGCACGGCCAGGACCGCCAGGGCGAGGACCGACACCACCATGTTGTCGGCGGCGAGACCGAGCCAGTTGGCCGGAACCACCGCCTTGAGCGTCGCCGCCGCCATCGCGCCGACCACCAGGAACCCTCCCGCGTGCATCACGTCGTGCCGTACCGATCCCCAGAACGCCGCCCCCTTGCCGAGGCCCTCCCAGGAGGGGCGGTCCGGCGGGCGCAGCCAGTCCGCGCGGCCCAGCCGGTGCCAGAGCCAGCCCATCGCGCAGGCCACCAGCAGACTCGCCACGAAACGTGCCAGGACCATCTCCGGCTCGCCCGGGAACGCGACCGCGGTCGCCGTCAGCACGATCGGGTTGATCGCCGGCGCCGACAGCAGGAACGTCAGCGCCGCCGCGGGCGTGACACCCCGGCGTACCAGCGCCCCGGCCACCGGCACGGACGCGCACTCGCAGCCCGGCAGCACCGCTCCGGCCATGCCCGCGACCGGTACCGCGAGGGTCGGACGCTTCGGCAGCGCGCGGGCGAAGAACGACGGCGGGACGAACACCGCGATGACCGCCGACAGCATCACGCCGAGCACCAGGAAGGGCAGCGCCTGCACGATCACCGCGACGAACACGGTCATCCAGCTCTGCATCACCGGCGCGGACAACGCCCCGCGAATCGGCCCCTGGAGCACCACACCCGCGAGCAGCAGCATGGTCAGAACGAGAGGGGAGTTGAACTGCCAGCCCTTGGGCTCGTCCGGCTCGCTGCCCTCAACCCCGGTCGGAGCGGTGTCGGTTGTGGTCACGGGGGAGGTACCTCCGGTAGGGAGGGGCTTCGTCGGTGGATCGCCCTCCACCTTCAGTACGCCCGTTCCGCCACAGCTTCTCATCCAGGTCTGACACCGGAGCCTGGCGCCGGTCCCCTTGCGGCAGGCCACCGTGCAACCACCCGGGTCCGTGAGGCACTCTGTGCTGTTGTGGGGAGCCTTCCGAATCAGAGCGGGTCGAACGACCGCGGACGGAACGACCGCGGACCGAACATGCGTGGGTCGAACGATCGCGGGCCTGACATTCGCGGTGCGAACGATCGCGGGTCGAACATTCGCGGTGCGGACAATCGAGCCGCGCACATGGTGGTGTGCGGGGACGACGCTCTCGCGCACCGGCTGGCAGCCGAGTTGCGGGGCGTCTACGGGGAGCGGGTGACGCTGGTCGTGCCGTCCGCCGAGCGGACCGTGCGGCCTCCGGTCGTGGGACGGGCCCGCGCCTCGACCCTGCTCGACCGGGTGTCGGCCGCCATGACCCGGGCGGCGGCGGGCAACGGCGTCACCGGCGGAGGCGGGAGCAGCGGCGGCGGAAGCGGCGGCAGTGGAAGCGGCGGCGGTGCCGGGAATGGTTCCGAGGGGCCGGGCACGGAACAGGTGTTGGAGGCCGCGGTCCTGACCGAGGCCGTGCTCGCCGAGGCCGGGGTCGAGCATGCCCACGCGCTGGCCCTCGTCCATGACGACGACGAGACCAACATCCGCGCGGCCCTCATGGCACGCCGGCTCAACCCGCGCCTCCGCCTGGTCATACGGCTCTACAACCGCCGTCTCGGCCAGCACATCGAGGCCCTGCTCGACCAGGCGTCCGCCTTGGCCATGGCGGGGATCGGGGAGTCCGCGGGCTCGCCCGCACCCGGTTTCCTCGACGCCTCCACGACCGTACTCTCCGACGCGGACACCGCCGCGCCCGCGCTGGCCGCCACCGCCGTGGCCGGGACCAGCAAGGTCGTACAGACCGACGGGCTGATGCTGCGGGCCGTGGAACGGCAGCCACCGGGGCCGGGAGAGGTCGCCGACCCCGGGCTGTGCACCCTGGCCCTGCTCTCGGCCACCACCAACGACCCGGCAGGCGCGGACGGTTCGGAGAGCAGTGGCGAGCACGGGCCGCGGCTGCTGCCCGACGAGGCGTCCGTGGCCGCCGCGACCGGCCGCGGTACCGTCGTCCTGGAGACCGTGTCGTACTCCGGTCCCCCGCTGCCCGCCGGACGCGGTGTCCTGCCGGGCGGGATGTCCATCGGGCTGCCCCTGGGGCGGCTGTTCTCCCGGCGGCTGCGCTGGTCCTTCGCCGGTCTGGTGGCCTGTGTGGTCGCGCTGGCGGTCGCGTCCATGCTCGTCACGGGCGCCCATCCGCTGCACGCCACCTACCTGACCCTCCTCGACCTCTTCGCGATCAACGATCCCGCGCTCGACGATCCCCTCGGCCGCCAGATCCTCCAACTCCTGTCCGGGCTTGTCGGGTTGCTGCTGCTTCCCGTACTCCTCGCCGCCGTCCTGGAAGGCCTCGGTACGTTCCGCAGCGGGACGGCGCTGCGCAAGCCGCCCCGGGGACTGTCCGGTCATGTCGTCCTCCTCGGCGTCGGCAAGATCGGTACGCGTGTCCTCGCGCGCCTTCGCGAACTCCACATCCCCGTGGTGTGCGTCGAGGCCGACCCCGAGGCTCGCGGGCTCGCGCTGGCGCGCCGGCTGCGCGTGCCCGTCGTGCTCGGCGACGTCACCCAGGAAGGCGTCCTGGAAGCCGCCAAGATCCACCGGGCACACGCCCTGCTCGCCCTGACCAGCGCCGACACCACCAACCTCGAAGCCGCCCTGTACGCACGGTCGGTGCGCCCCGATCTGCGGGTCGTCCTGCGTCTGTACGACGACGACTTCGCCACGGCCGTCTACCGCACCCTGCGCGCCACCCACCCGCACGCGCTCACCCGCAGCCGCAGCGTCTCCCATCTGGCCGCGCCCGCCTTCGCCGGAGCGATGATGGGCCGCCAGATCCTGGGGGCGATCCCCGTGGAACGCCGGGTGCTGCTCTTCGCGGCCCTCGATGTCGCGGGGCATCCGCACCTGGAGGGCCGGACCGTCGCCGAGGCGTTCCGTGCGGGAGCGTGGCGGGTCCTCGCCCTGGACACGGCGGTCCTGAACACGGCGGCCCTGAACACGGCGGCCTCGGCCACGGCGGCTTCGGCCACGGCCCCGGCCCCGGCCCCGCCGCCGCCTTCGTCGGCTCCGGACCGCGACCGCAACGCCCCGTCCCCAGACCGTCCCTCGGGCCTGGTCTGGGACCTGCCCCCGAACTACGTGCTCGGCTCCGGGGACCGCGTCGTCATCGCCGCCACCCGACGAGGCCTCGCCGAGCTGCTGGGACGCGGCACCCGGGAACGTACGGTCGGCGAAGCCCCGTAGCTGGGCCCCATAAGGGGCGCGGGGAACCGCGCGACCGGCCCCCACCGGCCCGCAGGTCGTCACCGTGCTTCCCGTGGATCGCTCAGCGGCGCTCCACCAACCGCGCCCGCCCCCTGACAACCACTCCCGAACTGCGGGGATTCGAAGTTCGGCCGCACCACCGCCCACTCCGGCCGCAGAGTTATCCACAGGCTGAGGGGCCCGTCAGCGCGATGTCGTCCTGTGCGTGCAATATGGGGCCATGACTGAGAGCAACGGGGCCATCCCGCACGAGGGAACCATGCCCGACTGGGAGAAGCGCTTCCGGGCGCCGCGGGTGTCCTTGCCGGACTGGGCGGAGGACGCCCCGCACCGGTCCCTGTTCGTGTCCAACGCGACAGGGACGTACGAGTTGTACGCGTGGGACCGTGAGACGGGTGTCCAGCGCCAGGTCACGGACCGGCCCAACGGGACGACGGACGGCGTGCTGTCGCCCGACGGCGAGTGGATCTGGTGGTTCGACGACAAGGACGGCGACGAGTTCGGGATCTGGCGCCGGCAGCCCTTCGCCGGGGCGGGCGGTGCGGGCGGCGGGGCCTCTGACGGCGGCACGGGCGGTGCCGACGCGCCTGCCGCTCCCGGGCTCGACCCCTCCTACCCCGCCGGGCTCGCGCTCGGGCGGGACGGACGGACGGCGATCGTCGGCAGGTCGACCGACGAGGACGGTTCGACGATCTACGTCAGCCGGGCCGGTGAGGACCCCGTCGAGGTCTACCGGCACCGCGAGTCGGCGGGAGTCGGCGATCTCTCGCACGACGGCACGCTGATCGCGGTCGAGCACACCGAGCACGGCGACGCGATGCACTCCGCGCTGCGGGTGCTGCGGATGGACGGTTCGGCGGTCTCCGAGCTGGACGACACCAAGGGCGGTACGGCGGAGCTGGGCCTTGAGGTACTGGGCTTCGCACCGGTGGCCGGGGACACGCGGCTGCTCGTCGGACACCAGCGGCGCGGGCGCTGGGAGCCGATGGTGTGGGACGTGGTGTCGGGCGAGGAGACGGACCTGGAGCTGGGCGCGCAGCTGGACGGCGACCTGAGCGCCGAGTGGTATCCGGACGGCTCCGCCCTGCTCGTCGTCAACAGCTTCGAGGCGCGCAGCGAGCTGTGGCGGTTCGACCTGGCGACCCGCCGGCTGGAGCGGGTACCGACGCCGAGGGGCTCGGTGTCGGGGGCGACCGCCCGCCCCGACGGCAGCGTGGAGTATCTGTGGTCGTCCTCCGCCGAGGCGCCGGTGGTCCGCTCGACGTCCGGCGAGGTCGTCCTCGATCCGCCCGGTATGAAGGCCCCGCAGTCGGTGCCCGTCGAGGACGTGTGGGTGACGGGTCCCGGCGGCCGTATCCACGCCCTCGTACAGCGGCCGGCCGGAGCGGGCGGTCCTCTCCCGACCGTCTTCGACATCCACGGCGGCCCAACCTGGCACGACAGCGACTCGTTCGCGGCGGGCCCGGCGGCCTGGGTGGACCACGGCTACATGGTGATCCGGGTCAACTACCGGGGTTCCACGGGGTACGGGCGGGAGTGGACGGACGCCCTCAAGCACCGGGTCGGCCTGATCGAGCTGGAGGACATCGCGGCCGTACGGGAGTGGGCGGTCTCGTCCGGGTACGCCGACCCGGACCGGCTGATCCTCACCGGCGGCTCGTGGGGCGGCTACCTCACCCTTCTCGGTCTGGGTACGCAGCCCGAGGCGTGGGCGCTCGGTATCGCCGCGGTACCGGTCGCGGACTACGTGACGGCCTACCACGACGAGATGGAGGCCCTGAAGGCGATGGACCGCACGCTGCTCGGCGGCACTCCGGAGGAGGTTCCGGAGCGCTTCGAGGCGTCGTCCCCACTGACGTACGTCGACGCGGTGAAGGCACCGGTCTACATCTCCGCCGGGGTCAACGACCCGCGCTGCCCGATCCGCCAGGTCGAGAACTATGTGGACCGCCTGGCCTCGCGGGAGGCGGACCACGAGGTGTACCGCTATGACGCGGGGCACGGTTCGCTGGTCGTGGACGAGCGGATCAAGCAGGTCCGGCTGGAGCTGGACTTCGCGGAGCGGCATCTGGGCGGCTGACCGCGCCGGGGCCCTCGCGGGGAGGGCCGGGGCCGAGGCACCCCCCTCGGCCGTGCTCTCCGTGGGGCCCCGTACCTTTGGGGTTGTGTACCGGTTCCTGCTGACGCCCCGCTGGTGGGGGATCAACGTCTTCGTGCTGTTGGCCATCCCCTTCTGTGTGTTCATGGGGTCATGGCAGTTGGGGCGGTTCGAGGACCGGGTCCAGGACCATCGTGACGCCGGTGAACAGGCCTCGACGGCCAAAACGCAGGCTCCCCGGCCGCTCGCCCGGCTGCTGCCCGTGGACAAGAAGACGTCGGGCAAGCAGGCCACGGCGACCGGCTGGTACGGGAAGCAGTTGCTCGTGCCCGACCGGGAGCTGGACGACAAGCGCGGCTTCTACGTCCTGACGATGCTGCGCACCGACGACGGCAGGGCCCTGCCGGTGGTCCGGGGCTGGCTCGCCGGCGACGCCGACACCGCGAAGGCCCCGGCGGCTCCGGCCGGCGAGGTCACCGTGACAGGTGCGCTGCAGGCGTCGGAGTCACCCGGGTCGAACGGCGTGCCCGCGGCCGGCGGGCTTCCCGCCGGGCAGACCGGCGCGATCAGCTCGGCTGCCCTGGTGAACCTCGTGCCGTACAAGATGTACGACGCGTGGATCACGCTCGCCGAGGCCGACTCCGGGATGAAGGCCGTGCCCGCCGCAGCGCCTTCGGACACGGGTCTGGATCTGAAGGCCTTCCAGAACCTGGGTTACACCGGTGAGTGGTTCGTCTTCGCGGGCTTCGTGGTCTTCATGTGGTTCCGGCTGATGCGGCGCGAGGTGGAGTTCGCGCAGGACGCGGAGCTGGGCCTCGTGGAGGAGGCTCCGGCGGACACCGACGCCGCGAAGGTGTCTTCGTCCGATTCGTCGTCTGCTGCGTCGTCCGCTTCGTCTTCGTCCACCGCTGTGTGACACGGCCCGGCGTTCAGGGCCCGGGGCCCCGTCAGTATCCCGGCACCCGCACCCCGTACCCGGTCCTGATGCGCGGTACCTGATGCGCGGTAGCCGATGCGCGGGCCCGAGCGGCAGCTCGGACCCGTCGCGGTCAGGAGCCGGCGGCCAGTACGCCGGTCCGGTAGACCGTGCCGGCACACGCGTTGGACACGGTCGTCGCGGTCGCCGGTGCGCCGCCCTCGGCCGTGTAGGACACGCTGACGCTTCCGTCGACAGTCCCGTCGGCCCTCATGAGCTGCGTGTCCACGCCGTTGGTGCCCTCCGACGCCGTACCGCCACCGGCCCCGGTGGGGTCCTCCGTGGGGGTGGGGTCGGGCGAGGGTTCCCCGCCGCCGTTGCCGCCGCTGGTCGGGCAGGTCGCCGAAGGCACCCAGGCGAACTTCACCATGTACGTCCCGCCCGGCGGCAGTACCAGGGAGGCGGCGTAGGCCGACGGGTCGGGCAGCCCGGCGGCGGGGTCGCCCGCCATGTGCAGAACCGTCATGAGCTGGGACTGGTCCGCGGCGCCCACGGCGGTCGGCGACACCGAGCCGTCGCCGACGACCGTACAGCTGGCGGTCGAGACGTTGGTGACCGTGAAGGTGCCGTAGACCGCGCCGGTGGCGTCGGGGGTGCCGCCCCCCGCGGCGGCGGTGAGCTGCGTCGGCGCGCAGGTCGCCGCGACCGCGGTGGAGGTCGTGGGCTGGGCGCCCGCGGTGCCGCCGTCGCCTCCCTTGCCCTTGCCCTTCTCGTCTTTCTTGTCGCCCTTGCCGGAGCCCTTTGACGAGCCCGCGGAACCACCGGAGCCGCTTCCCGAGGAGGCTTCCTTGCCCTCGTTCGCGCCGCCCTGGGTCGCCGAGGTGTGGCCCGCCATGGACGGGTCGGCGTTGGAGCCCGTGGAGTTCGAGACGTGCAGGAGGGCCGGGACGGCCGTGCCGATGAAGAGCGCGGCGGCGGCCATGCCCACCAGTGCCTGGCGCTTGCGCGCCCGCCTGGCCGGTACCGCGCGCCGCAGATGGTCCAGCGTGCCGTCGGTCGGCTCGATCTCCTCGACGGCCTGGTGCAGCAGCCGCCGCAGGGCCAGCTCGTCGGAGCCGAACACGTCCGGTCCGGACCCGCCCGCGCCGCGGGGCTCCTCCGCGCCTGCGGACTCCGTATCTGAGTCACCCGAGTCAGCCGCGCCGCCCGAGTCACCCGCGGGGTCCTTCGAGGACTGGGGAGACAGAGGGGGCAGGGGAGACTGAGAGGACAGGGGCGAAACCTTGGTCGGTGCGTCGCCGGAAGCCTTCTCCGGCGTGCTGCCCCCGGCCTCGGCCGAGGGCGTGACCCTGACCGGCGATCCAGCCAAGTCCCCGGAGTCCTCGGAGTCCCCGGAGCCACCGGAGTCCCCGGAGTCGTCCGAGCCACCGGAGTCGACCGAGTTGTCCAAGTCGTTCGAGTCGTCCGAGTCGTCCGAGGGACCGCCCGGCGAGCGGTCCGACGGGCGGCCTTCCGTATCCGTGCGGCCCGACTCTTCCGGGCCCGGGTTCTCCGAGGGGCCGTGATTCACAGTTCCGTTCCCAGCGTGCTGCTCGTGCTCGTCGTCGTCGCCGTGGCGACCGTGCTCGTCGTGGCGTGCCCGCTCGTCGTGCCCGCTCATGCCGACGCCTCCATGGCGACGCGCAGCGCGGCGATGCCGCGCGACCCGTACGCCTTCACGGAGCCCAGGGAGACACCGAGGGTCTCGGCGACCTGCGCCTCGGTCATGTCCGCGAAGTACCGCAGGACGAGGACCTCGCGCTGGCGTCTCTGGAGTCCCTTCATCGCCTGGATCAGGGCGTCGCGCTCCAGCAGGTCGTACGCGCCCTCCTCCGCGCTCGCCATGTCGGGCATCGGCTTGGAGAGGAGCTTCAGGCCGAGGATGCGCCGACGCAGTGCGGAGCGCGAGAGGTTGACGACGGTCTGGCGCAGGTAGGCGAGCGTCTTCTCCGGGTCGCGGACGCGCTTGCGCGCCGAGTGCACCCGGATGAATGCCTCCTGGACGACGTCCTCACAGGACGCGGTGTCGTCGAGAAGGAGCGCCGCGAGGCCGAGGAGCGACCTGTAGTGGGCGCGGTAGGTCTCGGTGAGATGGTCGACGGTGGTGCCGGCCGCCAGGGCCTCGTCAGCGCCTTCACGCTGATTCGGGATGCGGGTCGACCGCGCTGCGGGCATGGGGGCGATCACCGGCATGCCGCCGCCGGACGCGCCGGACGTGCGGGGTCGGCGGGGCGGACGAAGGGTCGTGCCCCGCGTCGCCACAGTGAATTCGAGAACCTCAGCCACGCCAGTTGGACACGCGTCCCCCCTTCGGGGTTGTACGCGACAGGCATCACGTTTGCGTCGGACCTCATGCCGGACCGTGCGCTAAGTGTCCTCATACGTAAAAGCCCATCCCCTATGCCCCATATGAACGTGGCGTCCGGTCACCCCTGAAGGGCGACCGCAAAGACGCTCCCCGCCCTCCGCGCGGTTGCGGAGAACGGGGAGGAAAATCTTCGAGCGCCAGAGGTTTGGTTTCTGTGGTCCGGACCACAGCTTCGGCCACGATCGAACCATAGAAGTCGCACAGATCCTACAAAACATTCAACTTACGATCAGCGAGTTTCCCGTCGGGAACCACCGGGAACCGGTCGAAGCCGCCACGAACCGCCCGAAGCCGAGCGGGGGCGGGGACGTACGGCGGATCCCCGGAAGCCGACGGCTCCCGGGGCAGGTCACAGCTCGGCCGCGACCAGCTCCGCGATCTGCGCGGTGTTCAGCGCGGCGCCCTTGCGCAGGTTGTCCCCGCAGACGAAGAGCTCCAGCGCCGTCGGGTCGTCGAGGGCCCGACGCACCCGCCCGACCCAGGTGGGGTCCGTACCGACCACGTCGGCCGGCGTCGGGTACTCGCCCGCCTCCGGATTGTCGAAGAGCACCACCCCGGGTGCCGTGGCGAGGATCTCCCGCGCCCTGCCCACCGTCACCTCGCCCTGGAAACGGGCGTGGACGGTCAGCGAGTGCGTGGTGACGACCGGCACCCGGACACAGGTGACGGCGACGGGCAGGTTCGGCAGCCCGAGGATCTTGCGGGACTCGTCCCGCACCTTCATCTCCTCCGAGGACCAGCCGTCCTCGCGCACGGTCCCGGCCCACGGCACCACATTGAGCACCACCGGCTCCGGGAACGGCCCGGTGTTGTCCCCCACGGCCCGTCGTACGTCACCGGGGGTCGTCCCCAGTTCCGTACCGGCGACGAGTTTCAGCTGCTGCCGCAGTGTGTCGACGCCGCGCTGCCCGGCCCCGCTCACCGCCTGGTACGAGGACACCACCAGCTCGCGCAGCCCGAACTCGGCGTGCAGCGCGCCCAGGGCCACGATCATCGACAGGGTCGTGCAGTTGGGGTTGGCGATGATGCCGCGCGGCCGGACGCGGGCGGCGTGCGGATTGACCTCGGGCACCACGAGCGGCACCTCGGGGTCCATCCGGAACGCGCCCGAGTTGTCGACGACGACGGCGCCCTTGGCGGCTGCCACCGGCGCCCAGCGCCCGGCCACCTCGTCGGGTACGTCGAACATGGCGACGTCGACCCCGTCGAAGACCTCCTCCGTCAGGGCCACCACCTCGACCTGCTCGCCGCGCACGGCCAGCTTGCGGCCGGCCGAGCGCGGAGAGGCGATGAGGCGGATCTCGCCCCAGATGTCCGCGTGCTGGGACAGGATCTGCAGCATGACCGTGCCGACCGCTCCGGTCGCGCCCACGACCGCGAGCGTCGGCCGCCCGGCCACCGTCCCCGTCACCGTCCCCGTTCCCGTTCCCGTCACCGTCGTACGCCTCCGTACGAGGGGACGGTCATCGTCCGGTGCCTCCGTAGACGACGGCCTCGTCGCTGTCGGAGTCGAGCCCGAAGGCGCTGTGCACGGCGCGCACGGCTTCGTTGACGTCGTCCTGGCGGGTCACGACCGAGATGCGGATCTCGGAGGTCGAGATCAGCTCGATGTTGACGCCCGCGTCGGACAGCGCCTGGAAGAACGAGGCGGTGACGCCCGGGTTGGTCTTCATACCCGCGCCGACCAGGGAGATCTTGCCGACCTGGTCGTCGTAGCGCAGCGACTCGAAGCCGATCGCGCCCTTCGCCTTCTCCAGCGCCTCGATGGCCTTGTGGCCCTCGGACTTGGGGAGGGTGAAGGAGATGTCCGTGAGGCCCGTGGAGGCCGCGGACACGTTCTGCACGATCATGTCGATGTTGATCTCGGCGTCCGCGATCGTCCGGAAGATCACCGCGGCCTCGCCCGGCTTGTCCGGGACGCCGACGACCGTGATCTTGGCTTCGGAGATGTCGTGCGCGACTCCGGAGATGATGGCGTGCTCCACCTGCGCGTCCCCTTGCGGATTCTCGTTGCTGACCCAGGTGCCGCGCAGTCCGGAGAAGGACGAACGGACGTGGATCGGGATGTTGTATCGGCGTGCGTACTCGACGCAGCGGTGCAGCAGCACCTTGGAACCCGAGGCGGCGAGCTCCAGCATGTCCTCGGAGGAGATCCAGTCGATCTTCCGGGCCTTCTTCACCACCCGCGGGTCGGCGGTGAACACACCGTCGACGTCCGTGTAGATCTCGCAGACCTCGGCGTCGAGGGCGGCGGCGAGGGCGACGGCCGTGGTGTCGGACCCGCCGCGCCCCAGCGTGGTGATGTCCTTCTTGTCCTGGCTGACGCCCTGGAACCCGGCGACGATCGCGATGTTGCCCTCGTCGAGCGCCGTCCTGATGCGGCCCGGCGTGACATCGATGATGCGCGCTTTGTTGTGGACGGAGTCGGTGATCACGCCTGCCTGGCTGCCGGTGAAGCTCTGGGCCTCGTGGCCCAGGTTCTTGATGGCCATGGCCAGCAGGGCCATGGAGATCCGCTCTCCCGCTGTCAGCAGCATGTCGAACTCACGCCCGGCAGGGATCGGGGATACCTGCTCGGCGAGATCGATCAGCTCGTCCGTCGTGTCACCCATCGCCGACACCACGACAACGACCTGATGGCCGTTCTTCTTGGCGTCGACGATTCGCTTGGCGACACGCTTGATGCCCTCGGCATCGGCTACGGAGGAACCTCCGTACTTCTGCACGACAAGGCCCACGTGCGCTCCTCGCTCAGTCCGTCTCGTACCGCACGACTGCGGTCGGCTCAGTCTAACGAGCGGCCGAATTCCACCCGAGCGATATCACATCGTGAGATGTCTCGCTCACGTGTTGATCACCCGGTCCGGTCCGGTCGGGTCCGGTCGTACGGTCGGCCGAACGGTCGGCTCCCGCAGTCCGGCCCTCCAGCCGCTCCAGGACCGCATCTGCCCGTCCGGGACTCGACTCACTCGCAAAGTGCGCCGGGTCACACCCGCGGCATCCAGCCACCGCACCAGCGATCAGCCCTCAGAACCCATGGGAAGAGCTCGGGTCCCGGGGC
This sequence comes from Streptomyces sp. NPDC087844, assembly GCF_044742785.1. NCBI lineage: Bacteria > Bacillati > Actinomycetota > Actinomycetes > Kitasatosporales > Streptomycetaceae > Streptomyces > Streptomyces sp. NPDC087844. The sequence goes on from NZ_JBIUVD010000018.1 coordinate 191,327, forward strand.
TCAAGCTCCGGCTCAAGCTCCGGGTTGAGCTCCGGCTCAAGCTCCGGCTCAAGCTCCGGGTTGAGCTCCGGGTAGGGCTCCGGGTAGGGCTCCGGCGATGAAGGCGGGGCGGCCCACGTGGGGGCGGGAATCACCAACGCCGGTCCTACCCCCGTGCGCGCCGCGCTACTTCACCTCGCGCAGGCCCAGGCCCAGCGGAGCCGCGATCTCCTCCGCCATCACCCGGCCCGCCTCCTCCGCGAGGGCGTCCTCGCTGAGTTCCTGGTCGGTGTCCAGGCCGTCCAGCTCCTGGAGGGGCTGGTTCAGCCGGACGTGCGCCACCAGGGACTGGAGGGCGCGCAGGGTGGCGGAGGCCGTGGAGCCCCAGTTCGAGAAGTACGAGAACTGCCACCACCACATGGCCTCGGTGGTGCGTCCGGCGCGGTAGTGGGCCATGCCGTGACGCAGGTCCGCCATGACATCGGCCAGATCGTCCGAGATACGGGCCGGGACCGGGGGCTTACGGGGCTCGTACGGGTCGAAGACCTCGGAGTAGACGTCGACCGGGTCGAGCATCTCGGCGAGGCGCTCGCGCAGTTCGTCGACGTCCGGCTCGGGGCCCAGATCGGGCTCGTACCGCTCGTCGGGAAGGATGTCCTCGTGCGCGCCGAGACGGCCGCCCGCCAGCAGGAGCTGGGAGACCTCCAGGAGCAGGAAGGGGACGGCCGAGTCCGGCTCGTCGCCTCTCGCGACCTCTGTCACCGCGACGAGGAAACTCTCGATCTGATCCGCGATCTGGACCGAGAAGTCGTCGGGGTCGGGATCGGTCGCGTGCAGCGTGGCGTCAGACATCTAGAAGCCGGCCTTCCTCAAGAACTTCGTCCCGTACATCAACCAGTCGTTCAGACATCCAGCAGCCGCCTTCCCTCGAAGGCGCGTCCCAGAGTGACCTCGTCGGCGTACTCCAGGTCGCCGCCCACCGGCAGCCCGCTGGCGAGGCGGGTGACCCGCAGGCCCATGGGTTTGATCATGCGGGCGAGATAGGTGGCCGTGGCCTCGCCCTCCAGGTTCGGGTCGGTGGCCAGGATCAGTTCCGTGACCGCGCCGTCGGCGAGCCGCGTCAGCAGCTCCCTTATGCGCAGGTCGTCCGGGCCCACGCCCTCGATGGGACTGATGGCGCCGCCGAGCACGTGGTACTTGCCCCGGAACTCGCGGGTCCGCTCGACGGCGACCACGTCCTTCGGCTCCTCGACCACACAGATGACCGAGAGGTCGCGGCGCGGGTCGCGGCAGATGTTGCACAGCTCCTCCTGCGCCACGTTCCCGCAGGTGGCGCAGAAGCGGACCCTCGCCTTGACCTCCATGAGGCACTGCGCGAGACGGCGTACGTCCGTCGGCTCCGCCTGGAGGATGTGGAAGGCGATCCGCTGCGCGCTCTTGGGACCGACGCCGGGCAGCCGCCCCAGCTCGTCGATGAGGTCCTGGACCACGCCTTCGTACACGGATTGCCTTCCTGTTCCCACGGACTCGGTACGTACCGTAGTCGCGCTTGTTCTCTTCGTACGTACGGTAGTTGGCGGTCGGCCTTCTTAGAAGGGACCGCCGGGTCGACTTAGAACGGCAGGCCGGGGATGCCGCTGCCGCCGCCGAGCCCCTGAGCCAGCGGGCCGAGCTTCTGCTGCTGGAGCGCCTGGGCGTTCTCGTTCGCCGCCTGGACCGCCGCGACGATCAGATCGGCGAGGGTCTCGGTGTCCTCGGGATCGACGGCCTTCGGGTCGATGACCAGGCCGCGCAGTTCGCCCGAGCCCGTCACCGTCGCCTTCACCAGGCCACCGCCCGCCTGACCGTCCACCTCGGTCCGCGCCAGCTCCTCCTGGGCGTTCGCGAGGTCCTGCTGCATCTTCTGGGCCTGCTGGAGCAGCTGCTGCATATTGGGCTGGCCACCACCGGGAATCACGATCAGCTCCTGGTTCGTACGGCTGTGAGTACGGCTGTGAGTACTGCGGTCAGTACTGCGGTCAGTACTGCCTTCGGACACGGCTTTCGGATACGGCTTTCGGGCGTGAATTTCGCCTTGGCACGAGCCTACGTGGTCTACCGGGCCGTCGCTTCAGCACTCTTTCGAGTGAGAGGGCAAGTTGGTCTATACCTGATCAGGACCCACATCCGAGCGGAAAAGCCCCGAAAGCAGGACTGATCCCACCCGGGGGGAGGTAGTAAGGGTGCGGCGCATCAGCACCACGCGCCACGTTACCGTCACACAAAGTCACAGCGAGGGAGCGTCGGGTGAGCCAGCCGGACATGCAGCCCGAGGGGCCGGCCCAGGGCGGTCGGGGCGACGGTCCGGTGGAGCCCGGCGATCTGATGGGACGGGCCTTCCCGCTCGGCGACTGGGGTGAGCCGGCCGAGCGGCTGGACGAGCTCTACCGGTGGGTGGAGGCGGGGGCGCTCACCACCGCGTACTGGTACCTCACCGACCGGGTGTGGAAGCGGCGGGGTGCGCGGGCTCTGCGGGCCGGGGCCGCCGCGGGGGCCCTCGCCGGGGCCGGACTGCCCCTGCTGGATCTCGCCGGGGTGCTCGGCGGGGGCGCCGCCTGGGGGTATCTGGCGTTGCTGGTGGCGGTCGCCTGTGCGGCGGGGGACCGGTTCTTCGGGGTGACCTCCGGGTGGATGCGGGACGTGGCGACCGCGCAGGCCGTGCAGCGGCGGCTGCAGGTCCTTCAGTTCGACTGGGCGTCCGAGTGCGTTCGGGAGGTTCTCGGGCCGGCCGAGGGGACCGCGGGGGAGGCTGCCGAGCGGTGTCTCGGGGTGCTGCGCCGGTTCTCCGAGGACGTGACGGAGTTGGTGCGGGTGGAGACCGCGGACTGGATGGTGGAGTTTCGGAGTGGGGTGGCTCCGTTGGCGGTTCAGGCGGGGGCGGGTGGGGGTGGGTGTGAGGGTGCGCGGGATGCTGCGCCGGTCGGGCGGTCGTCGCTGCCGCCGGGGACGCGGCCGAACATGCCGCGCCAACGGCCACCGGAGCCCAGGTAGGGGCGGTTTTCGCCCCCGCCGCCCCTACCCTCCCCCATCGTCACTGCATGAGGGCTGCGCCCCCTCCCCCCTCATCGCGCTGCGCGCTCGTCCTCAAACGCCGGACGGGCTGAAACGTATTCAGCCCGTCCGGCGTTTGAGGACCGGGGGTTCGGGGGCAGCGCCCCTGAGTGGTGACGGGGCGAGGAAAGGCGCTAGGACTGTGGGGACGGAAATGCCACCGGGCTTCTCAGGCCCGCTCTGTTCAGTGCTCTCACGCCGAAGAAGACGTTGTCCTTGGACAGATCCACCTCGTGCGAGGTGACGTCGCCTACCGGGATCACGTGCGTCCACTCCGGCGCCGTGGTCTCCCGCCAGACGACTTCGTAGCCCGCAAGGTCCGGCTCGGACCCCCGCGCCCACACCAACTGCGTGGAATTGGTCAGCGCGGCAGTCAGAATCCGCGCCCCGCGCGGCGCACCCGGCGCCTGCGCAAGGGTCCAGAGCGCCGCCGCGTTGACCCGGGCCACCCGTGCCGTGAAGGGAAAGTCGCAGAACTCCGGCAGATCCCCGTACTGCTTGCCGTCCTCGACCCGCACATCCTGGTGCTGATGCGCGAAGTCCTCGGCGGGCTCGGTGAACCGCGCCGCCGCATACCCCTGTTCGAGGAAGGGGATGTGGTCACCGCCCCGCCGATAGCGGTCACGCCGGTAGACGACCCGTACCCGCATGCCCGTCGCCGGGTTGTCCGCCGTGTCCCGTACGAAACGGGCCAGCTGCCGTGACGGGGAGTCGTTCTCGCCGCCCACCGAGCGGCGCGTGGCCGCCTGTTCCGGGGTCTCCGCCGTCGGCACGCCCTCCGCGAAGAGCCGGATCGTGTACCGGTTTCTCGTGCCGTCGTCCGCCCTCGACGCGCCCACGATGTCGTTGGTGAACATGCCCTGCACGTCCGTACCGGCCGCCTTGAAACGTGACGCCATGTACGCGGCTCCGTACAGGCCCTGCTCCTCCCCCGCCACCGCCGCGAAGACGATCGTCGAGGCCGGACGGCGGGTCGCCATGACCCGGGCCAGTTCCATCGCCACGGCCACGCCCGAGGCGTCGTCGTCCGCGCCCGGGGAGTCCGAGGTGGCGTCCATGACATCGGTGACACGGGAGTCGTAGTGCCCCGAGACGACGTACACCCGTTCCGGGGTGACCGAGCCGCGCAGGGTCGCCAGGATGTTCGTGATGCGGGTGGCCGTGGGGATGCGGGGCGCGGGTTCCTGGACGTACGACTGGAGTTCGGTCGTCATCCGGCCACCGGACGTGGCGGCGTACGAGCGCATCTCCGCCAGGATCCAGTCGCGGGCCGCGCCGATTCCGCGGGCGGGATCGTCCTGGGCGGAGAGGGTGTGCCTGGTTCCGAAGGAGACGAGTGCGCGGACGGTCGCCTCGATGCGGGCGGGGTCGATCTCCCGTAACAGGGCGCGGAGTTCGCGGGAGGGTGGCTGGGCGGTGGCCGGCGGGTGTGTACCCGCTTCCGACTCCCCGGCCGTCGCCGTCGCCGTCGTCGCCGTCGCCGTCGTACCCGCCGTGGCGGCTCCGGCAGCCGCTGTCGCGGTTAGGACAGTTCTTCTGCTCGGTCTCACTGGTCGCATGCATCGATGGTTGTGTACGCGTCAAGGCCGGGCAAGGGGCGGGTACGGTCCAGGAGCGGTCGTACGGGGGGAGTCGTTCGGGGGCGGTGGTTCGGGGGCGGTTGTTCGGGGGCGGTCCCGCCGTTACTGCTTCGTGTACGTCAGCGCGTCGCCGTTGCTCGCGTTCACGCGGCGCAGCCGGCCGTCCGGCAGGAGGGTCAACTCCGTTGCCTCGCCCGGTGAGCAGGACGTGGCCGGTTCTCCGACGCTGACCTCGGACGGGCCGATCCGCAGCGGACCGCCGTCGCTCGGCGCCTCGGCGAGCGACGCCCGGAACACACAGTGGTACGTACCGCCGTCCGCCGGGCCGTCCGCCGTGAGCGAGAGGACCGTGGCACCCACCTCGCCCTGCTGGATGGTGAGTCGGCGGGTGTTGCGACCCGTGGCGTTGTCGATGGACGCGGTCCAGGTGCCGAGGTACTCGGTGGGGATCGTGCCGTCCGCCGGCGTTCCCTTGCCCGTGGTGGGCGGCTGCGTCGAGGGCTTCCCGGTGGACGGGCCGGGGGTGGTGGGCGCGCCCGTCGTCCGGGACGCGGTCGGGTCGCCGCCTGCCTGGCCGTCCCCGTCGCCCTTCATGAGCGCGTACACGGACGCGCCCGCACCCAGCGCGACGACCAGCGCCACCACGATCAGTACGGCGGTGGAGCGGGCGTTCCCGCGCGGCGGCTCCGGTTCCGGCCGCGGCGCGAAACCCGGTCCGTACGGGGGTGTCGGGCCGTACGGAGGGGTCGAACCCGGGGGTGCGTAGCCGTGGGGATTCGCGTAGGCGTTGGGGTTCGCGTAGGCGTTGGAGGCCGCGTGCCCGCCGGGGGGCGCCGACCAGGCGCCGGGCTGCTGCTGCTGCTGCTGCGGGTAGCCGTAGCCGGTGGCGGGCTGGGGGTGTTGCTGGGGGTAGCCGTAGGCCGGGTGGGCGGGGGCCGGCGCGGGGGCCGGGGGAGCCTGGTTCGCCGGTGGGAGTGTGCCGGGCCGGCCCGCGGCCATCGTGGGGAGGTGATCGGCGGGGGCGCCCGTCGGCGGTGCCGGGAGGGGCGGGGAGGAGGCGTCGGGGGTGGGGGCGTGTTCCGGGGATGCCATGGGAGGGGGTACGGGGGCAGCAGCCGGAGCGGGCGCCGGGGCGGATGCGGGGTCCGGAGCTTCCTCGCCCCCGCCGCCCCGTCCCGTCCCTTCGTCTCCGCCTCCGCCGTCCCGTCCCGTCCCTTCGCCTCCGCCTCCGCCTCCGGGGGCTGCGCCCCCAGGCCCCCCTTCGGCCCGGACGGCCTCGTCCCCGAACGCCGGACGGGCTGAATCGTCCGGATCCTCCGAGTCCAGCAACCGCACCGCGTGGCGGCCCAGTTGCGCCACCAGCATCCCCGGCAGCCAGGGGTCGCGGCTGCGGCCGTCCACGACGGTGTCCTCCGCTCCCGTGCGCTCCAGGATGTCGTCGAGCGTGGGGCGGGAGGCGGGGTCCTTGCGCAGGCACTGGCGCACGAGGTCGGCGATGCCCTCCGGCACCCCATCAAGGTCCGGTTCCTCCTGTGCGATACGGAACATCAGGGCGTGCACCCCGCTGTTGGCCGCGCCGAAGGGGAGGGCGCCCGTGGCCGCGTACGACAGGACCGAGCCCAGGCAGAAGACGTCGCACGCGGGCGTGACCCGGTCGCCGCGGACCTGCTCGGGGGCCATGAAGCCGGGCGAGCCGACGAGTGCGCCGGTGCGGGTGAGGCCGCCGTCGGTGACCGTCTCCAGAGCGCGGGCGATACCGAAGTCGATGACACGCAGGCCGTCGATCGTGACGAGGACGTTCGACGGCTTGAGGTCGCGGTGGATCAGTCCGGCCTCGTGGATGTCCTTGAGCGCGTGCGCGAGGCCGGCCGCGAGGATCCGTACGGAACGTTCCGGGAGCGCGCCGTGGTCGTGGCCGACGACCTCCTGGAGCGAGGGCCCTGCCACATAGCACGTGGCGACCCACGGGATGGCCGCCTCGGTGTCCGCGTCGAGCACCGGCGCCGTCCAGTAGCCGCCCACGCGCCGGGCCGCCCGCACCTCCTGACGGAAGCGTGCGCGGAACTCCTCCTGTTCGGCGAGTTCCTGGCGGACGAGCTTGACCGCGACGGTCCTTCCGCGGTCGGAACGCGCCAGATACACCTGGCCCATACCGCCCGCGCCCAGCCGCGCCAGCAGCCGATACGCGCCGATCCGGTGCGGATCCGCAGGTCCGAGCTTCTCCATCGAAACGCCGCCCTCCCCCGTACATGTGCGACAGCCCGAGGATAGTGCGGCGGAACAGGGAGACGGCAGAGGCGGTGTCTACGGTTCCGTAACAGGGGGCGCGGGTTCCGTGGCTGTTCCGGGACCGGGTTCCGTGGCTGTTCCGGCACCGGCTCCCGTGACTGTTCCCGCGCTTGATTCCGCGGGCGCCCCCGTGACCGTCTCCATCGCTCCGATCAGCCGTTCCAGCACCCGTACGGTCTCGGCCAGCCCCTCCTCCCCGAGGGTTTCGCGGGTTTGGAGGGTTTGGAGGGTGTCGGCGAGTCGGTCCGCGAAGGCCGCGTGCCCGGGGCCGATCTTCCGGACGGCCTCGAAGCCCTCGCCGGTCGGCCGGAGCAGCTTGGCGCGGCGGTGGGCGGGGTTGGGCACGTACTCGGCGAGGCCCCGCTCCACCAGCAGGTCGGCGATCCGCTGCACGCTCTGCCGGGTGATGCCCATGGCCCGGGCGATCCCCGAGACGGGCAGCGGTTCCCTCAGGACGGCACCGAGCACCTGCCACCGGGCGGCGGTGAGCCCGGCCGGCCCGGCCAGCTCCTCGGCGACGCCCAGGTACTGGCCGTTCAGCCGGAAGACCGCGAGCGCGCTGCGGCTGAACAGGTCCTGGCGCTCCCTGCTCGCCTCACCCGCCTGACCCTGAGCGCCCGCCCGACCCGCCTCACCCGGTCCGCTCACTTCGCTCACTGCCCGGCCGCCTCAAGGATCTCGTACGCCTGCGCGTCCGAGTCGTGGAACAGCCGGTACCAGGCGTCGAGCACCTCTCCCTCGTACACGCCGAGCAGTGCGAACACCTCCCGCGCGAACGCGACGGGCTCGGTGGGTCCGGCGGTGACGAGCCCGCCGTCCGTCACGGCGTCGGCGTCCACGTACCGGTCGCCGCCCTTGTAGCCCGTGGCGGCCAGATAGAAGGACACCGCGCCGGTGTGGGCGCGGTCGTCGAGCAGACCCTCGCGGGCGAGTCCCGCGGTGGCCCCGCAGATCGCGGCGACGGGCACGTCGGCCGCCAGGAACTCCCGCGCCGTGCGGGCGAAGGGGAGGAGTTCTTCGCTCGTGTCCCAGAGGTCGGCGCCCGGCAGGATCAGCAGCGCGGCGTCCTCGGGGCGTATGTCGTCGAGCGTCACGTCGGGCAGGATCCGCAGCCCGCCGACGGACCTCACCGCGTCGCCGGAGAGACCGACGGTCCGGATCTCGTAGCCGGCGCGGGCGAGATACGCGGTCGTGTGACCGGTCTCCCAGTCGGCGAGCGTGTCGTAGACGGCGAGGTACACGGGCTTGCGGGCGGGACGGGGGGTCACGGCTTCTCCTCGGTCACTCGGTGGCTCGGTCGCTCGGTCATTCAGCCAGCCAGTCATTCGGTGGCTCGGTCACTCACTCGGTTAATGTGTCAGCACGCTGTCATCTCGACAGGATGCTGTCAACGAGCCATCGGGCGTCCGGCGCCCGTCGGGGTGTCCCCACACACGACAACCTGTCGCTTTCACGGCCGCGCCGCAGACAGGACGCCGATGTCGCGCCCACGCCCCGGACACCTACCCTCGGGCGCATGACCCCTCAGCCCAATCCCCAGGCCGGCGCCGCCGTGAAGGCCGCGGACCGTGCGCACGTGTTCCACTCCTGGTCAGCGCAGGAGCTCATCGACCCGCTCGCCGTCGCCGGTGCGGAGGGGTCCTACTTCTGGGACTACGACGGCAAGCGGTATCTCGACTTCACCAGCGGCCTCGTCTTCACGAACATCGGCTACCAGCACCCGAAGGTCGTCGCCGCGATCCAGGAGCAGGCCGGGAAGATGACCACCTTCGCGCCCGCGTTCGCCGTCGAGGCCCGGTCGGAGGCGGCCCGGCTGATCGCACAGCGGACGCCGGGCGACCTGGACAAGATCTTCTTCACCAACGGCGGCGCCGAGGCCGTCGAGAACGCCACCCGGATGGCCAAGCTGCACACCGGCCGCCCGAAGGTGCTGAGCGCCTACCGCTCGTACCACGGGGGCACCGCCGCCGCGATCAACCTCACCGGCGACCCGCGCCGCTGGGCGAACGACAGCGGAACGGCCGGGGTCGTGCGCTTCTGGGCGCCCTTCCTCTACCGCTCCCCCTTCCACGCCGAGACCGAGCAGCAGGAGTGCGAGCGCGCGCTCCAGCACCTCGCCGACACCATCGCGTTCGAGGGCCCGGCCACCATCGCCGCGATCATCCTGGAGACGATCCCGGGCACGGCCGGGATCATGATCCCGCCGCCTGGCTACCTGGAGGGCGTCCGGGCGCTCTGCGACCAGTACGGCATCGTCTTCGTCCTGGACGAGGTCATGGCCGGCTTCGGACGCACGGGCAAGTGGTTCGCCGCCGACCACACCGGTGTCGTACCGGACCTGCTGACCTTCGCGAAGGGCGTGAACTCGGGATACGTGCCGCTCGGCGGTGTCGCCATCTCCGGGGCCGTCGCCGACACCTTCGCCCGGCGCCCGTACCCCGGCGGGCTCACCTATTCCGGGCACCCGCTCGCCTGCGCCGCCGCCGTCGCGACCCTGAACGTGATGGAGGAGGAGGGCGTCGTCGAGCAGGCCGCCCTGATCGGCGAGACCGTCCTCGGCCCCGGGCTGCGCGAGCTGGCACAGCGCCACCCGAGCGTCGGCGAGGTGCGCGGTACCGGTGTCTTCTGGGCCCTGGAGCTCGTACGGGACAAGGAGACCCGCGAGCCCCTCGTCCCCTACAACCCGGCGGGCGAGGCGAACGCCCCCATGATGGCCTTCGGCGCGGCGGCGAAGGCGCACGGACTGTGGCCCTTCATCAACATGAACCGCACCCATGTCGTGCCGCCGTGCAACATCACGGAGGCGGAGGCCAAGGAGGGCCTGGCCGCGCTCGACGAAGCCCTGTCCGTGGCCGACGAGCACACGGCCCGGTAGCGCGGACGGAGGAGTGTGCCACGGGATGTGACGGAGAGGTGCAGCAGAGGGGTGTGACGGAGGACTCCCGCAATCCGGGTGGCCCGACATCGAACGCGTAAGGTGACTGGCTCGTAGATATGAGCGAGTACTTATTCGATGGGGGAAGGACCCGGACGATGCCCGCCACCGGCAGCGGCAATGGCGCCGTGACCCGCAGCACCCTGCGGCAGCAGATCGCGGACGCGCTGCGCGACGAGGTGCTCGCCGGGCGCCTCCAGCCGGGCAAGGAGTTCACGGTCAAGGAGATCGCCGAGCAGTACGGCGTCTCCGCGACCCCCGTCCGTGAGGCCCTGGTCGACCTGTCGGCCCAGGGTCTCCTGGACGCGGACCAGCATCGCGGGTTCCGCGTCCACGAGTACTCGCTGAACGACTACCGGGGCATGATCGAGGCCCGCAGCCTGGTCACGGAGAGCATCTTCCACGGGCTGCTGGACGCGACGGCCGCCACCACCCGGGGCGCCCGCGCCGCGCTCGCCACCCGCTCCGACGATCCCCGCACCGCCACCGCGCTCGCCGGGGTGCGCCGCCGCGGCGAGGAGGCGCAGCGGGCCGCCGCGGCGGGCGATCTGAACATCCTGATCGGCTACGACCTTCGCTTCTGGCGCGAGCTGAGCGGCTTGTTCGGCAACCCGTACCTCGCCGACTTCCTGCACCGGCTGCGCGTCCAGTCCTGGGTGTGCGCGGTCCAGCACCTGCGCCGGATCGAGGACCTGCGCGGCCATCTGTGGGCCGAGCACACGGAGCTCGTGGACGCCCTCACGCGCCGGGACGCCCCGGCGGCGCACGAGATCGTCGCCGCGTACAACACGCACTCGCTGGCACTGATCGAGCTGCTGGCGCAGGGCTGACGGTCGCGGGCCGGCGGTGGACCGATGGTGGATCGACGGTGGATCAACGGTGGGCCGGCCGGTGTGGGGTATCCGACCCGCACGAAGGGGACCTACCGTGCCCTCACCCATTACGCTGCCTTGACCACCGTGCTGAACGAGGAGCTCTCAGTTGGCCTGTGACCTGTGGCTGGTCCCGCTCGTCGACATCTTGTGCCACACCCCCGACAACCCCTTCGCCGAGGAACTCGCGCTCTACGACAAGGTGCTGGGCGAGGCCGGACTCCCGCCGGTGCCGGTGTACGCGTACATGCCGGGCCTCTCCGGCGATGTGGCGCCGGTCGCGGGCTTCGACTACGACGCGCTGCACTTCCTGCGCCGCGCCTACCTCCTCCAGGTGTGCCAGCTGCCGGTGACACCGGTCGGCGAACTGGGCGGCGACTACGAGCAGCTGCTGGAGATGTTCGACACGACGGCCCAGCAGTCCCACCTGGTCTGGCACTACGACCACGCGGGCGCGTACGTGCCGGTGGACTTCCCGCACCCGCTGTCGAGCGACGAACTCCTCGCGGGAGGCGGCCCGTTGGGCTCCTCCCAGGTGCTGCTGCGCGAGCTGGAGCTGGTCGCGCCGTCGATCGGCATCGACCCCGCCAACCCGCCGGTGCCGCCGCAACCTCCGATGGCGCCGACGGAGTTGGAGGAGCCGGCCGCCCCGGCCCCCTTCGACGCGAGCCCGTTCGCCCGCGAGCGCCATGTGTGGCTGGGCCTGCACGCGGCGGCTACCCGGAGCCTGGCCCAGGGCTCGATGATCATCTTCAGCTAGGGACCGGCCCTGCCCGGGGAACGGCAGGGCCTCTCAGCGGAGTTGGGACAGGCCCTTCTGGAGATCCTCGCCGTTCATGATCGGGGAGACCTCGACCTCCGCGCCGAACTGGGTGAAGAACGGCTCGCCCATGGTGGGCAGCTCCGAGCTGTCCCGCATGTCGAGGAACAAGAGGGCGGTGCGCCGGCCACCCAGGGCGCCGAAGTACGCCGCCTCGGGCTTGAGATGGTCCAGCGCCTCCTTCATCAGCTCCGCCATCTTGCCGCTGCGGATCGCCTCGTTCGCCTTCTCCGTGTCCATGGTCGCCTTGAGTAGAACGCGCATCGCACTCACCTTCTCTGATCTGATGGTTTCACGCATACGCGTACACGATCAGAGTATGCCCGTTATGTCGGAATTGAGAGGTCCGATGTGGGACTTGTACGGCACGACCACAGCAGCGCCACGGCCTGGTCGCGGGTGCGGGCCGGGGCGTCGTTCCAGGCACACAGCAGCTCCCAGTCGCTGAACAGGGCGCTGCCCGCGGGGTCCAGGCGCCTGCGCACGGTGGCCAGGGCCGCCCTCACCTGCGGACTGCAGGACTCCGCGTTCCCGGTGACGGCCCAGGCAAGGGCTCCGACCAGGCTGGCCGCCTGCGGGGCGTGGGGGAACCCGACGTACAACAGGCCCTGCCCCTGGCACCACCCGTGCCGGGCGATCAGCAGGGCACTGCGCCGGAAGATCTCTTCGTCGTACGACGCGTCGCCAGGGGTGTCGCTAGGTGCGTCGCCACGAGTGGCGCCGTGTGCTCCGCCGCGTACATCGGCGCGTGCATCGCCGTCCCGAGCGTTGCCCCGTGCGTCGTGCACTGTGCGTGCGTCGTACACGTCATGCACGTCATGCACGTCATGCACGTCATGCACGTCATGCACGGCGTACACGTCATGCACGTCGTCCGGCAACGTGCCGAGGGCCGCGACGTCGGGGTGGTGCAGGACTGTGCTCATCAGGTGGGGCTGCCTCTCATGAACAGGAATGTCTTGCCTGGGTGTGGCGCACATGGACGCTGCGCCGTCGACCCGGGAAGGCGAGGCGATCGGCGCAGCGGGTGGTGCGGGGAGGGCGGGACGGTCCGGGACGGCGGGTCAGGTCAGGTCCGGTCCGGTCCCCGTCCGGTCAGCGCAGGGTGGGTTCGGCCAGCGGGAGGCGTTCGCTCACGTCGGCCTCCTCGTCGGTGGTGACGTATGCCGGCTGCGGGGCGGCGGCCTGCGGGGTGGCCGCCTGCGGGGCGTTGCGGCGGTGGCGGCCCCAGGTCCGGTCGCCGATCAGCAGGAGCGTGGCGGGCATGACCAGGCGGCGGATGATGAGCGCGTCCAGGATGACGGCGGCGGCGAGGCTGATGCCCAGCTCCCGCACGATGCTGATCTCGGCACTGGTGAAGGAGGCGAAGACCGCCACCATGATCGCCGCGGCGCCGTTGACGAGACCGGCGGTACGGGCCAGGCCGCCCAGGACGGACTCGCGGTGCGAGAGGCCGCCGAGGTAGGACTCCCGCATCCGGGAAATCATGATCACCATGTAGTCCATGCTGAGCCCGAACATCACCGCGAACAGCATCAGCGGGGTGACGCTGTTGATCGAGTGGTCGTCGTTTCCGCTGACCAGGGCGAGGAAGCCGAGGCTGGCACCGACCACGGCGATGTTGAAGGCCAGGGCCAGCAGCGGCAGCAGGACCGAACGGAAGGCGAACAGCAGGATCAGGAAGCTGAGCAGGGCGACGGAGGCGACCACCAGGGGCACCGATCGCAGGACCAGGTCGTCGAAGTCGGAGCCGGTGGCGGTGGCTCCGGCCAGGCGGACCGTGACCGCGGAGTCGGTGCCGTTCCGCAGGTGGTCACGCAGATCGTCGACCAGGTGGTGCGCCCCGGAGCTGTCGGGGTCGGTACCGGGGGTGACGACGACACGGGTGACCAGGCGGTCTCCGTCGCGCGTCCAGAACCCGCCGAGTGCGGCGCGTTGACCCGCGTCCAGAGCGGAGGGGTCGGCCAGGGTCCTGGAGAGCGACGCGGCGGGCAGGCCGAGGGAAGTGACGGCCTGGACCTTGTCGGCGCCGGGTGCGGACTCCGCGTAGGAGGCGACGTCCGTGGCGCTCTTGAGCAGGGTGTCGGCCTGGTCCCGCTCGGCGCTGAGCACGACCTGGACGGGGAACATCTCGCGTACGCCGATGTCCTGCTTGATGCGCTCCATACCGATGCGGGCGCTGTCGTCGGAGGGCAGGATGTCCGCGCTGGCGACGGGGACGCGCAGGGTCAGCTGGGCGGCGGGGGCGGCGAGCGCGGCGAACACGACCACGAGGCCGGCCAGGACCAGTCCGGGGCGGCCGGAGAAGCGACCACCGGAACGGCTACCGGAATGGCTACCGGAACGGCTACCGAGACGGCCGACTGCGCCGGTTTCGGCGGTTTCGGCGGTTTCGGCGGTTTCGCCGGAGGTGGTGGTCGGGGCGGCGGACTTGCTGGCGTTCTTGCGGCGGCGCAGGGTGCCCCAGTTGATGCGGTCGCCCAGCAGGCTCAGTACGGCGGGCAGGAGGGTCACGGCGATGGCCACGGCCACCAGGGAGACGGCCACGCCGCCCAGGGCGATGCTGGTGAAGGACATGGCGCGGGGGATGAAGAGCGCCGAGAGCGCGACCACGACGGCCAGACCACTGAAGAGCACGGAGTGGCCGACGGTGCGCATGGTGCGGTCCAGGGCGTCCGGCACGCTGTGTCCGTCGGCCAGTTCCTCACGGAAGCGCTTGACGATGAAGAGCGAGTAGTCGACGGCGACCGCCAGGCCGACCATGGACACGATGTTGGTGAACAGGCTGTTGACGTCCGTGAACTGCGTCATCCCGTAGCCGATGGACTGGGTGAGCATCAGGGTGACACCCGCCATGAGCAGCGGAACGACCATCGCGGCCACGGACCGGAAGACCAGCAGCAGTACGACGAAGAGCACCGGGAAGGCGATCATCTCGGCGCGGGTGACGTCCTCCTTGGAGTGCACGTTCAGCGCGTAGTCCAGGGCCGGGGCGCCGGTGACGTCGGCCTCGACGTTTTCCCCGACGGCGTCACGGACGTCGTCCTGCAGGTCGGGCACGAGGTTCTGGACCGTCGTGTTGTCGGTGCTGAAACCCACCTGAAGGAACGTCGTGCGGCCGTCCTCGGACAGCCACTCCGGATGGGTGGCGCGGTCGGTGACGGTGGACACCCCGTCGCGCTGCACCGCCTTACGGGCCGGCGCGACCGCGTCCTCGACGGATCCGTCCTTGCTGTGCAGGACGACCAGCAACGAGTTGGGGGCTTCGTCGAACGCGCGCTCCAGCGTGCGTTGGGCCTTGACCGACTCACCCCGGGGGTCGGAGAAGCCGCCCGTCTTCAGCGCGCCTTCCAGCTGGAGCGCGAAGGGGACGGCCAGGGCGAGCAGCAGCAGCCAGGCGGCGATCACGGACTTGGGCCGTGAGACGGCGAGTTGGGCGAGTTTCTTCACTTCTACTCCTGGGATCGGGGTCCGCCGCTCGCAGGGGCGGGCGGGCCGTCCGATGACGACCAGATCAAGGGCGACGCAGTCGATGATGGAACATCAATGATGCGTTATCGATGACTCATCATGCATGCCGTGACATCGATGACGCAACAACTTTGGAGAGGCCGTTCTTCAGGAAGGTGCCGGACGCGCCTCGATCGGGAGGATTCGGCCACGTCGGACCGCCTGGCGCCGGGCCGGTCCGCGAGTCGACGGAACGTCAGGGCCCGCGAAGCGGCCGGGCGGAGGAGGTCGCGGCTGCCTCCCTGCCGACGATCCGGCAGCGAAGGGGCCACCGCGCCGCCCGAAGCGAATGGCGTGAAAACACGCGCCGGAAGGCTGCGGGTCCGGCCGGCTGCAGGTCCGGCCGGCTGCAAGTTCGGCCGGCTGCAAGTTCGGCCGGCCTTGATGGGCTAGCGGGCGAGCGAGCGGGAAACGGGACGCGCCGGGGGGGGGGGCCCCCCCCCGGGGGGGGGGGGGGGCCCCCCCCCCCCCCCCCCCCCCCCCGCGCCCCCGGCGCGCCCAGT
>NZ_JBIUVD010000019.1:0-194843 GCF_044742785.1 Streptomyces sp. NPDC087844
ACCCGGGTCCGGATCCTGCTGCATGTGGGCCCGGACATCGGTGACCGCCGTTCCGTCGGTGGACGGTCGGGGCAGGGAGACCGGGTCGACCCAGATGGCCTCGCGAGGTTCCGCGGTGGCGCCCTGCCGGGCCGTCGCCCAGCTCTCGTCGGCCGGATCGGACCGGTCGTCGGTCTGTCGAGGCGCGGGGGTCACCTCGCCGATGAGCGCACCGAGCAGGGCCAGGTGCCGGTCGCGCAAGCCGGCGGGGGCGAGCGAGGAGTCCTCCGGCGCCGCGTCGAGGTCGCCCAGCAGGCTGCCGAGGATGTGGGGGCGGTGCTGGGAGTCGGCATCCCGGTACTCGTCGCGCAGGCCGAGCTGGTGGGTGAGCTCGTGCACGAACTGGACCGGGGCCGCGTCGGCCCACCAGGTGGTCTGGTGCATCGCCTGGTCCCGGCCCGCCAGGTCCACGGTCAGGTGCGGGGCATCCGTGGCGCCCGGGGCACGCGCGACTTCCGGGAGGTCGACGTGCTCGACGGTCACGTGCAGCCGGTCACCGTTGAAGAGGCGGTGGGCCGGGTCGTTCAGGAACTCGTCCACTCCCGCCCTGAGCTGGTCGAACACCTGGTTGACCTGCTCGTTCGTGCCACGCAGCGCGACACGGACAGTCAGCTCGGTGACCGGCTCGCCCCGGTACGAGAACCGCCGGGCGTCGAAGCCGGAGCGCACCACGAACCGCGGACGGGTGTCACGCGGGCCCCTGGGCCGCGATGTGCCGGGTGCCCGGGTCCGCGACACAGTCCCGGCGTCAGTATCGGCCTGGGGAAGTCTCGGACGTACCTCACCGGTGTCGTTTGTGGCCTGCTCCGGAGCACTGGCGACGGGCTGTTGGATGCTGTCGCCGCGGTTGTTGGTCGCGATGCTGCCGGCGAGTTGGGTGAAGGACCGCGCGACGCCGAACAGGCTCTTGTTCGAGGGCAGTAGGCCCTGAAGCGCGGTGTTCCCCGCCAACTCCGCGTGCAGCAGTCCCTTGTAGGCGTTGTAGACCCTCGCCGTGTAGTTGGGTTCCTTGACCGCGTTGATCCGGTAGTCGTTGGTGACCGCGATGGAGGCGAGGTCCATCAGATAGGTCTCGAAGAGATCGGTGACGTCCTGGGACTTGGCTCCCGCCACACCGACCCGCGCGCGCCGCGCGAGCACCTTGGCCATCTCTATGACGATGTCGCGGTAGATGCCGTACCGGATGGTCTTCGGGTAGGCGGCCATGATGTGGTCGGCCTGGCCCGCGCCCTCGGTGTTCATGGTGCGGGGAGTCTTCAGGTCGGTCAGCCCCGGTACCGTCAGGGGCATCCCCCGGTACGCCTCCTCCTGCTCGGGAATCTCCGTGTTGCGGGAGGCGAGGGGGTGCAGGCCGATCTCGTGGGCCAGCATGCCCATGATGTAGCCGGTGTCGTACTTCTCGAAGTAGTAGCTCGCGAGGTTGATCTGGACACCGGCGTCACCCAGGTCGCGTACGTCGGCGGGGGTTTCCGTCGTGCGCAGGTGCAGGGTGATGCGGACAGGACGACCGTCGACGTAACTCTTGATGGTGCTGTGCTCGTCGAGCAACTCGATGATCCGGACGGCCTTGTCGACGTACCTGTCCGTCTGGTTCAGGTTGGTGAACTCGAAGTTCCCCAACTTGAAGGGGCGGAGGACCGGCTCCGGCGCGGGCGCCGGGTCCGGGGCAGGAGACGGGTCCAAGGCAGGATTCGTAGGGGCGTCGGTGCCGGTGTCGTCGTCGTTGCCGGACAACGTGCTCAGCTCGTACGCCTCCTCCTCCAGGGTGCCCGGGAGGTCGCTGCCGGTCGGCGACGGGGGCAGCGGAAGGGTGATCGCGTCCTGCAGGGCCGTGTCCTCGATCTCCGGGGACGTCAAGTCCTTCGGAGGCGTCAAGTCCTTCGGGGCCGGCGTCTTCGAGTCCTTGGGCTCGGGGGCCTTGGAGTCCTTGGGCTCGGGAGCCTTCGAGTCCTTGGACTTGGACTCGGGAGCCTTCAGATCCTTCGGCTCCGGGGTCTTCGGCGTGGGCGCCGGGGTGTGCAGGGTCAGCGGGACGAAGTCTCCGCCCCGGCGGCGGAGCCGGATGTGCGGGCCGCTGTCGCCGGACGGGCCCACGTAGGTGTGAGCGGTTCCGTTCTCCTCGATCAGGGTGACGGTCGTACCGGTCGCCGCGGCGGCCCACTCGGCCATCGCGCGGTCGGCCCCCGGGCCCCACGGGGCCTCGGCGAGGTGGCGGCGCAGATGGCCGTCGCGGGTGTACTGGCTCGGCGCCGGGTCGCCGGGGCGGCCGGCGGGGAGCGGCGGGGGCGTGAAGAGGGTGTCGTGCGCTGTCCGGTCGCCGGGCAGGCCGTACCGGCGCATCAGTTCGGCGGGCGGCACCGTGGCACGCCTGCGCAGCCGTGCCACCTCCGGACCGACGATCCCGGGCTGTTGCGAGGCCTGACGCACTGCCGTGGAGAGCGCGCCGAAGAAGCCGTTGCCGCGGCCGGTGGGCGTGCCCTGGGTGTAGGTGGCGCCGTCGGGCGCGGTGAGGACCCCGTCGCGGTCCAGGCGGTAGCGCGGGCCGCTGCTGTCGGCGGGCGGCAGCCAGGGCGCGGTGCTGTGGCTGCGGTGCGCGGGCGGCTGCTCGGGGGTGGGGCGCGTGGTGCCGACTGCGGGGGTCCCGGTCGTCGTACTCGTACCGGCCGTGTTCGCCGGCAGCGCGGTGGCGACCGGGGCCGGGCTGCCGGGCGGGAGCGCGGCGTGGAAGAAGCCGTCGGTGGCGAAGAGGACGGGATCGGCGGCCGGGTCGACGGAGGCCGGGTCGATGCCGTGCGGGAGGAACAGCTGGTCGCGGCCCTCACCGGTGACCACCGTGAGCGGGGTGCCCAGCACGCGGGCGGCGAGGGCGGGCAGCAGGTCGGCGCCGCCGTGGTCCCCCGCGCGGCGCTCGGGCGGTCCCGGTTCGCCGTCGGGGAGCTCCGTGCCGCCGTCCTGCCGCGGTTCGCTCGCGAACGGGCGGGACAGCGCCACTGTGGCGAGCGCCACCCGCTGATCGGGAGTCGGCCAGTAGGTCTGCGGGAGGCGGCCGAAGGCGTCGAACTCGGCCTGTTGCGCGGGGGTGAACACCACGCCCGCTGTGTCGAGTTCGGCCTGGGTGAAGGTGTCCGCGGCGTCCAGGGCGAGGGCGTCGAGCAGGTCCTGGTTGCCGTCCTCGCCCAGTGACCAGGCGAGGCGGTCACGGGCGGCGCCGATGGCCTCCGCGGTGACCGCCGGATCGCCGGGGTCTCCGGTGAACCGGTCGGCGAGGTCGTCGCCGAGCAGGTACGGCAGACGGCCCCGTGTGTCGGCGGCGGCGAGCAGCGCGTGGAAGAACGAGGCGCCGTCGTGCGGCATGCCGTGCACTTCGCGCACCGTGACGCCGTCCGGCGAGGTGAGGGTGCGCGGCGCGGAGTCGGTGGCGTCGGTGGCGTCGGTGGCGTCGGTGGCGTCGGTGACGTCGGTGACGGTGTACGGCGCGGGTGCCTCGGAACGCCAGTCCGGCGCGGTGTACTCCTGCCGCGCGTCCGGCACCGTGACCGTGGCCGAACCCTGGTGGTGGGCGGTGAGGCGGGAGGCGGCGAGGTGCAGCCGGTGGTGGTCCTCGGCGGCGGCGTCGGTGCGCAGTTGCCAGCGGTGGACCTCCTCGCGGGCGGCCTGCCAGGCGATGACGGCCGGAGAGTAGAACACGTCCGGCGGCAGGTCGGCCGGCTCGCCGGAGTTGTCGTCGCCGAGCGCGGCCCGGTCCTGGTCGCTCAGGTCGAGCCAGGTCTCCCGGGACCGCGCGCGGGCGTCGTAGTAGTTCACCTCGGCCGTGGCGAGGTCGGCGGCTGCCTTGGCCTGGCCGTCCCAGGCCGCGAGGACGTCGTCGGTGAACGAGGTCTCGTCCAGGAGCCCGTGGTCGCGGGCGATGTCCTCGCGCAGCCAGACCAGGGCGGTGGTCTCGGCCTCGGCGGCGCGCGGCCCGCGCCTGGCCTTGCCGAGCGCGCGCAGCGGGCGGCTGTCGGTGAACCGGTGGTCCACCTCGGCCACCGAGAGCCAGCGCACCGGGATCGCGAAGAGCATGCTCCGGTCGGTGACGACCTTGAGGTGGGTGCCGAGGGTGGTGTCGGCGGTGCCCTTGAGGGTGGTGCCGTCGTTCGTGCCGCCGATGGGGACCGTGGCGCCCGGGTTGGTGACACCGGCGTTGCTGTTGCCCGCCAGTGGCGCGGTGCCCACCGCGCCCTCGACGTTGTCGGTGATGCCCGCCTCGGACGCGTCGGAGGTCTTGGCCCGCTGCATGGCCTCCATGCGCGGCTTGTTCTCCACGGCGAGCAGCCGTGCGCCGCGGCGGTGCATCTTCGCGTAGAGGCGGGAGTCGGCGGTGTGCGACTGGCCGAAGAGGTGGGAGGACGCCTGGGTGGGCAGTGATGCGCCGTCCGCGCCGAGCGCCTCGCGGAAGCCGCCGGTCAGGCCGACCTGGGTGGTGGCCTCCTGCTGGGCCTGACCGGGGGCGGTGCCGAGGCCGGTGAGGGAGGTGAGGCGGGCCATGCGTACGCGGTCCACGAGGCCGGTGCCGGTGTGCCGGCTGCCGAGGTCGCCGTCGCCGAAGCCGTCGGCGCGTGCGGTGGCGATGGTCAGGGCGTCGTGCACGCCGGCGGCGCCGCGGATGTCCACGGCGAGGATGCCGGAGCCGATGGTGTCGTCGAAGGGCAGCACGTCCGGGTCGGGACGGCCCCCCGGGTCCCCGGCGGCGGAGGTGCGCCAGGCGGCGATGCCCTCGGGGCGGGCCTGGGCGGCGGTCAGTACGCGTACCGCGCGCTCGGGTTCCGGTATGTCCTGCTCGGTGAGCGCGCCGTCGGACCCGTCGCCGTCCGGGGTGAGCAGGCTGGCGGGAAGCACCTCGTTGAGGGTGCCGACGGGGACGTCGGAGACGCCGGGGGTGAGCGCGTCGCCGGACGAATCCGTCATGGTGACGGTGAGTGCGTATTCGGTGATGATCTCGGCGTGGGCCTGGGTGGTGGCGATGTTCGGCATCGCGGTGGTGCCGGCGGTCTGTGTCCGGACGCTGGACCGCTGCTTGGCCGCGGTGCCCTGGAGCGAGGGGTTGGCGATGAGGACGCCGTCCTCGGCGGCGCGCTGGCCCGCGCTGAGCGTCGCGTCGGCGCCGCGGTCCTGTGAGGTGCCGCCGACGTCGTCGCGGGCGGTGGTGCGGTAGTCCTCCAGCTCGTAGCCGGTGCGCAGCCGGTCCACGGTGGTGGTGACCGGTGTCAGTTTGAACCGGAGCTGTCCGGGGCTGCCGTTGACGGGCAGGTGGAACGGGTTCGTCCAGGTGCGGTAGCGGACCGGCAGGGTCAACCCGTCGGTCGTCAGCTCGTGCAGATGCGCGGCGAGGAAGTCCGGGGAGAGCCGCTGGAGGACCTGCTCCCGGTCGTGGGAGGGCACCCCCATCCGCGTCAGCTGCTGCATCAGCTGCCGTGCCACGGGACTCGCGTCGAGCTGGCCGCTGGGGTGGGTGGGGAAGCGGCGGAACCGCAGGTAGGGCGGCAGCCGGTAGCCGCGGCCGAGGTTGTGCGGTGTGGTGGCGCCCAGGCCGTCGGGGGCCAGGCCGGCCTCGATGACGTCCTGCATCGGCAGGTGGAACATCACCGCGTCGCGGATGCGCTGGAGCGCGGCGGCGGCCCCGCGCGGGGCGAGGGCGTTGCCCAGGCGGCCGGAGACGCGTCCGGCCGCGGAGCTGATCCCGGCCCCGGCACGGGTGCCGACCGCGCCCATCGCGGCCGTCCACCGGTCCCGTACGGCGATGGTCTCGGCGGTGTCGGCGACCACCAGGTACATCCGCCCGGCGTAGGAAAGGGTGGTGTTGCGTCCCCGGGTGACGGTCTGCGAGACGCTGCGGCCCTTGCCCCAGGCGTACTGCAGGGCGGCCGAGTAGGAACCGACCACCGCCGGCCCGCCCGGGGCCTGCTGCAGGGGTGTGTCGGCGCCCTGGAGGCCGAGGGTGGTGCGCGAGACGGCGCTCGCGCTTGCGTTGACGCGGTGTTCGTTGCCGACGGTCGTCTCGGAGCTGGCCGGCTTCGGGTCGCTCCTGACGCGGAAGTTGCTCAGCTCGCCGCGGATCACTCCCTTGAGGTAGTGGGTCCTGAACGGTCCCGCGCCGTTGAGTCCGGCGACTCTGGAGCCGAACGGGCCCAGATACTGGCCCAGTTGTCCGGCCACGCTGAGGTTCGCCATCGCGCGGCGCAGCGCGGTGCGCACCGGGGCGCCGGGTGCGCTGACGTGCCAGGAGGTGCCCGAGGCACGGTCGGCGGTGTCCTGCATGAGCTGCTGGCGCTGCGGGCCGCCCTCGGCGCTGAGCACCACGTGCGGGGCGCGCAGCAGTTTCTTGGTGAGCTGCTGGTCGGGCGACTCCGAGTCGGGCAACGGGCTCGTGCCGTCGAGCAGTTGGTCCGCCTCGGTGGCGGAGAGCGGCTGCGCGGCGGGCGTGGTCGCGGTCGCAGGTGCCGTACCGGTCGATGGCGGGTCAGCGGGGGCGTAACGGTCGGAGCCGTGTGCGGCCGGTACGGCCAGTTCCACCCGTCCGACGGTCTCGTTGCCCCGGGTGAACAGGGGCCGTTCCTCGACCTTGCTGACGAAGACGCCCGCGCCGAGCAGGCCGACCGTGGCGAGCCTCGCCCAGCCGCGCGGGCGGCGGTGGCCCTCGAAGGTGGCGCCCAGTTCCACCTGGTAGCTGTACAGGTCTGCGCCGGTCTGGAACATCAGGTGGTCGTGGACGACCGCGACCGTGTTCCTGGTGGCCTTCTGGTCGGTCCGCCCGTGCCGGAGGCCGACGGCCACGCTGCCGGCCTGGCGCGGCAGTCCCACGTCGGGCACCTTGTCGTGGTCGCGCGGCCCGACGGCCAGCTCGACACCGCCGGACAGAGTGACGGCCGCCTGCTCCCCCTGGCCGGAGACCTCGGTGCCGATCACCGCGTTGCGCAGCGAGCGCTCGCTCATGGTGGTCTCGAACTGCCGGTCGGTCAGGCGCGCCCTGAGGACGAGCGTGTGGTGGCCGCGGCGCACCTTGCCGTCCTCGGTGAGGGTGACGGGCACACCCGTGGTGGACAGGTCGTCCAAACTCTGCGCCAGGCTGGGCCGGTTCAGCGCCTCGCGCACCTGGCGGTCGTTGTGCAGCGCGGTCCGCATCCGCCCGTCGCCGTACCAGAACTTGGCCAGCCGCGGATGCCGCAGCATGAAGGGCGGCACGAACAGCGACGGGTACGACTGGTGCAGCGTGTCCAGGACCGCGTCCGTGAAGGCGTGCATGGGGTCCTGGAGGGCGGGCGTCGGCGTCTGGTTCTGGTCCTGACCGGACGGCTGTACTTGGGTCTGGGGCTGGGACTGGGTCTGTATCGGGGGCGGAGTCCGGGACTGGTCCTGGTCCTGGACAGACGGCTGTACCTGGGTCTGCACCGGAGGCGGAGACAGGGTCTGCGTCTGCGTCTGCGTCTGCGTCTGCGTCTGCGGAGGCGCGACCGGGCGGAAGCCCTCGGCACGGACCTGGCCGCTCAGGTGGACCGGGTCCTCCCGGGTGAGGTACCACGGCACCGGCGGCTCGGCGTCCGGGTGGGGGCCCGCCTGTCCGGGCGTACGGCTGTCCCAGCCCGCGAGGCGGCGCGCGTCCTGGGTGGAGATCCAGTCCAGGCTGACCACCCGCACCGGGCGGGCGGCGGACGGCGGTTCGCCGGGCTTGCGCACCATCAGGGTGCGCTCCACCCGGTAGAGCGCGACCGGGTGGTTACGGACACGGCCGGTCGTCTTGCGGGCCGCGTCGACGCCGAGGTAGTGACCGCGCCCGGTGGAGAGGTCCGCGCGGACGAGGGGGCCGCCCTGGAGGCGTACGTCGGTCTCCAGGCCGGCGAGGGTGTAGTTCGGCCCCGCGGTGACCTGGATTCCCAGGCGGGTGTCACGGACGTGCCCGCGCTCGTTCTGGTACGTGGTCTGCGTGAGGTCGCGCAACTCCGCCTTGACCGACTCGGTGACCAGGGTGGCCCGGTGCGGCACCGACCGCTCCACGATCAGGTGGCCCAGCGGGTGCTGTCCGCTGCCCCGGCTCAGTTCGGGCCCCGTGACCGGCCCCGAGAACCGGCCGAACAACGAGAGCAGCCGCCCCGGCCGGACGTACGAGACCAGGGTGCGGTGCGCCGAACTCCCGGGCCGAGCACCGGAGATGGCGATCGCCATGTCCTCCGGCGAGTCCGTCAGGTGCAGCGCGGTGGTGTCGGTCATCCGCGGCTCGATGCCGTCCGGGAAGGTGAGCGTCTTCGGTGCCCGCTGCGGCCCCTTGTAGGGCACGGTGAGGTCGTCCGGCAGCCGCCAGCTCAGCCCGTCGCGCATGGCGAACTCGGCGGCGTACACCTGCGTGCGCTGCCAACTGGGCTGCGGCGGACGCGGGTTGCTTTGGGGCGTCGTCGTGGTGGTGGTCGTGGTGGTGGTCGTGGTGGTCTTCGGCGCCTCGGTGACGCGCTCCACCCGTACCCGGTAGTGGACATCGTCCAGGTGCAGGTGGGAGCCCTCCCAGTTGCGCCACTCGGACTGGTTGTACGCCTGGGTGCCTTGCGCGTAGTCGGTTCGGCGGGTCCAGCCCAGCGAGAAGCCGATCTTCACCAGCCAGCTGAGCGGCGGGCCCATGCTGATGCCGCCGGCGATCCGGCGCCCGAAGCCGACACTGCGCCCACCGCCCGTCCCCGCCTGGCCGCGCCGCATGGTGTCCACCCGGACGGTGGCGTCACCCACGTTGGAGAAGCGCTCCCAGCGGTGGTACGGGATGGCCTCGACCGTCATCTCGTGGCCGACTCCGGACTTTTCGCGGCCGACGAAGCGAGCACCGCGCGCAGCGGTGAAGGCGTCGGGCTGCTGGGTCAGCAGCCGCAGCAGCTCCGCTTCGTCGAACTGGGCGCGCAGCTTCGCCGGAAGCCTGCCCAGGATCTCCTCGGCCACCTGCTCGGGCGAGCGGAGGGTGGTCTTGCCCAGACCGGTGAAGAGTCCGGTCCGGCGAGCGGGCGGGGTCGTCGCACTCGTCGCGCCGGGCGGAGTGCCGTCGCCCGGGTCGGCGCCCGGGTCGACACCCGGGTTGATCAGGGTCGCGGGCAGGCGGCTGCCGTCCTCGAAGGTGACGATCCCCGGCGCCGGGCCCGGCAGCCGGGCGTCCGGGCCGGTCAGCAGCCGTGCCGGGCGGTACCGTTCGAGTTGAGTCTCCAGCGGTACCGGGTCGCCCCGGTCGGGGGTCTCGGCGGCGGGGCTGTCGAGGTCGGTGACCCCGCCCATGCTGCGCAGCCACTCCCCGAAGACACCGTCGTCGGCGCCCACATCCTGGACGGCCGGGTCCTGGACGGCCGGGTCCTGCTTGCTGTTGAGGTCCGGCTTGCTGTTCGGGTCCGCCGTCGCGTTCGGGTCCGGTACGGGAGTGAGCGGCGCCGAGGCCGGAACCAGCGCGTCGAAGTGGTCGGTGCCGTTGTAGGACAGGTGCAGGGTGCCGCCCTGGCCGCCCGGGTTGAGGGTGTTGACGAAGGTGGTCCCGGGCGACCGCGGGTCGGGCTGGACGAGCCGCAGGTCGAGGTCGAGGGTGTGCGCCAGCGCTTCCGGGAGCAGGTCGGCGAAGGGAGAGGCCCAGAGGTCGGAGAGTTCGGCCGCCGCGGCGACCAGTCCCCTGGCTCCCAGGCGCCGCGCGTCGGCGGGGGTGGGCACCACGGCGGCGAGTTGCGGGTAGTCGCTCGCCCCGATGATCCGCTGCCACTGGGCAGCGTCGGCGCCGGTGACGACGTCCTGCGCGATCCGGTTCCAGCGCCGGTTGATCCGGCGCTGCTCGGTCGCGTCCTGGACCCCGGCGAGGGCGCGCATCCGCAGGTCGTCCACCACGGCGAACACCGGGTCCGGGATCGCGAGGGCCATGTTGTCGCCCAGTTCGGAACCGGTGATCCGGTCACGCAACCGGCTGCGCAGCCCGGCGACGTTCCGCGCGGCCCACGCGGGCGGGATGGTCTGGCTGCGCGCGCTGTCGAGCGCCGCCCGGAAGAGACAGTTCCCGCCACCCGGGGTGTCGAGCCGCCGGAAGGCGATGCCGCTCGCGCGCACGATGCCCGCCGAACCGGGTCTGGCCTTGCTGAGGAGGGTCAGGTCCTCGGCGAGACTCTCCGGGCGGCTCGGCGGGGGCGCCAGGCCGGGTTTGCGGCGGGCGAGTTCGGCGGTGTCCTCGGAGCTCAGCTTCAGCTCGGACAGCGGCAGCGGGGTGCCGGCGAGCGACCAGGTGATCTGCGCGGCGGGGGCGTAGGACAGACCGCGTACGTCCTCCGGCGAGACCATGGTGGTGGGCGGGAGCGCGGGCGGCGGCGGGGGCAGCAGGGCGTCGAGCGTGGTGGAGGGCCCGGCGGTGGACCGCAACATGGCGGCGGCGCGCAGGAGTTCGGTGTACTCCTCGACGGTGGGGTCGGCCGCCGGGTCGGTGCCGGTGTCACCTGTCGCACGGCGCCGGTCGACAGCCATCCGGCGCAGCAGATCCGGCGTCATCCGGCCGTCGCCGTACCGGGCCGCGGTGTCCTGGCTGAGCCAGCGCAGGTTGTCCATGAAGGCGAGCCCGGCGAGCAACTGCCGGTTCTCCGGGCGCCGTTCGGCGTCCGGGCCGAGGGCGCCGCGCAGTGTGCGGACCTGCTGAAGGGTACGGGCCCTGGCGAAGGCGTCGGCCGGTCCCGGGCCCGCGTGCAGGCCGGCGTCCCGGGCCGGACCGTCCAGGTCGGCGCCGCTGGGCTCCGGGGTGAAGAGCCGCCATCCTCCAGGCCCGTCCGGGCCCTCGGTGAGCACCGCGCGAACGTTGCCGTCCCCGTCCCGGGCCGTGCCCACCTCGGTGGTCGGCGCGTACACCTGTCGCCCGGTGCGGTTCGCCACATGCTGCGCCACGGGCAGTCCCGCGACCTCCGGCTGCCGCCCGGTCTCGCAGGAGAACAGCACCAGCGGCCGGTCCTGATCGCCTTCCTGCGCCCACGAGTTGAGCACTTCACCGAGCTGCACACCGCTGACCTTCACGGTGGGGTGGGCCGCGTCGTCGGTGCCGAGGGTGACGGTACGGGGGGTGCCGTGTCCCGCGAAGTAGTCGGCACCGCGCTCGGTGCCCGAACCGGGCAGTGCGGTCGGCGGGCCGGTGAACACGGTACGGCGGACGGGCGGGTCCGCGGCGGTTTCCGGAGCCGGAGCCGGAGAGGCGGAGGTGGTGCGCACACCGCGGAAGGTGTCCTGGCCGAGCAGCGCGCGACGCCCCGCACCGAGCGCCGTACCGTCCTCGGCCGGGTCCTGCGAGATGGTCAACGTCTGTACGGCACGGCCCGGTTGCGGTCTCACGGCCGAGTCCGCGACCAGGCGGCGCAACTGCGCGACGGGCACGGTGTGGCCGTCAAGGGTGGTGACGACCGGACCGCTCACGGGCCGGACGACGATCCGCCCGGCGGGCGGAAGCACCACAGGCAGCACCACCGGGGGCGTCGCGGGGGTGCTGTCCGACGTGGTGGGTGAAAGCGGCGGCGGGGTGCCGCCGTCGCCGGGCCCGCGTCCGCCGCCGAGGTCGGTGGTCCGACCGCCGGTCGCATCGCCGTTGCCCGACTCCAGGTGCAGGTCGGTGGCCGTCTCGGTCCAGGGACGGGACAGGGCTGCGAGCTTGGCCGCGACGGGGGCACCGGTGTCCATGGGGTGCGGACCGACTCCGTTGCCGTTCAGGCCGGTTGTCACCTCCGAGACCAGTTTCGGGCGCGCGGCCGGGGCGGGGGCCGGGTCGCCGCCGGTCGTCACGCCGGCCTGCGGGGCGGGGCCGGCTGTCGCGGAGGGGGCGGGGCCGAGCGCGTCGGCGAGCGGCAGCAGTACGTTCGCGCCGGGGAAGTCGGTGTCCGAGGTGTCCGAGGTGACCGCGGCATCCGAGGTGCCGTCCGTCGTCACGGCGGGCGGCGGCCCGGCGAGTGGGCGGACCCGGACCGGGGCGCCCGGCCCTTCACGAGTCAGCTCGACAGCGGCGCGTACCGGGCGCCCCGATCCGTCCGGCGCGACGACCGCGGGACCGAGCACCACGGCCCGGTCGACCCCGGCACCGTCCAGCAGCTCGGCCGCCTCCGGTGCCCCCTCCCCCGGCGGCGGCACCTCCGAGACCACGATCGTCAACGGGGGTGCCTTGCTGGGTTCGGGGCTCCCGACTGCGGTGGGGCCGGCCTTCACGTCACCCGGGCCCTCCAGGTCACGTACGTCGCCCGTGTCGGCGTACGAGCCGGTGGTGTTCACCTTCGGCGGCGCCGCGCTGGTGTCGGTGTCCGGCGCGGGGGTGCTCTCGGCGGAGTCCGAAGTGACGGGGGTCTCGGCGGAGTTGACCGTCTCCGGGGAGATGGTGGTGTCCGGGGAGGCGGTGGTGTCCGGGGAGAAAGCGATCTCCGGCTCTGTCGTCGTCTCCGGCGACTGCGAGGTCTCGGAGGTGTGCGGGGTCTCCGATGTGTGCGCGGCGTCATCGGCTGTGGTCTGCGAGCCGTCCGCCGGGTTCGTGACGTCCGAGTCCCGGGTGCCCTGAGGCTGCGTCCCGGAGGAGGACTGGTTGGTTCCGGCGGCGGGGGCGCCACCCGGCCGAGCACCTGCACTCGTACCGGAGCCGGTGCCCGTACCCGTACCGGAACCCGCGCCGGTACCGGTACCGGTACCGGTACCGGTACCGGTACCGGTACCCGCGCCCGTCGCAGCCGGGTTGGTCGGGCCGTTGGATGTGACGGGACCGCCGTTCGCCTGCCCGGGCATCGGATTCGTACCGTCGGTGCTGTCGCCCTGCGCGGTCACCTCGTCCGGCGAGGGCTGGACGCTGCTCTGCGACCCCTCGGAACTGCCGGACTCGGGGATGGAGTTTCCCGTGGAGCCGTTGCCCAACCCGTCCATGGTGAGCGGGGTGTCCACCGTGACCGGGGTGCCGAAGCCGTCGAGGGCGCGGCGGACCTCGTCGGCGTCGACCTGGGCGGCGGGGCTGTTCCCGGCCGGGACCACCCGGACCTCGGGCAGCTGCGACAGGTTGCTGTGCAGGTTGTCGCGGACGCCGATCTCGGTACTGCCGGGCTGCTGGGAGCCGCGCAGCTGGGCGAGATCGCGCAGGGCCTGCTCACGGACCTCGGCGGAGCCGTTGTGGACCTGCTGCCACAGCTCGTTCTGCGCGGCGGTCACGGGCATGGGCCCCGGCGAGTACGCCGGCGGGTTCACACCGGTGTACGGGGGCGGGTCGCCGACCGAGTAGGGCGGAGGCGAGCCGTTGCCGGTCAAGTCCCCGGTGAGGTCACCCGTGAAGTCCCCGGTGCCGATGTCCTGTTGGGAGACGGCCGGGGGTGGGTTGCGGGTGGACCCGCCGCCCACGGAGCCGGCGGAACCCGAGGAACCGGACGTGTCCGTGTTCGAGGGGCCGTCGGCGCTGTCGGAGTCGCCGCGGGAGCGCGTGGAACCGTCGGAGTCCCGGGTGTCGGAATCGGTGCTGCCGCCGGAGGCGGTGGGCGGTGGCTGGCTGCGCAACTTCTCGATGGCGTTGCGCAGTTCGGCGCCGCTGTTCACGGCGGTGTCCGAGAGGGTGGCCTCGACCTGGCTGCTGAGGCCCGCGCCGACGAACGTCGACCAGCTGGTGGACCAGTCGCCGTCGAAGGCGCCCTTGATCAGGATCTCCGCGAGCGCCTCACCGGCGCCGGCGGCGATGAAGTCGGTGGTGCCCTTGAGGCCGTAGTGCCCGGCGAGCGCGCCCGGCCGGTCGGCGTTGTTCTTCAGGATCTGGTTGTTCCGCAACAGGCTGGGGTTGTTCTTGAAGGAGGTCGGGTTGAACCGGAACGAGAACGAGTTCTTGTTCGTGAGGTTGGGGCTGTTCAGGTTCGGGTCGGGGCCGGGGCTGTTGGTCGGCGGATTGTCGTTCTTGGAGCCGGGGCCGGGGCCAGGACCGGGGTCGGGGCTCGGCTTGGGGTTCGGCGTGTTGTTCCTGAGATCGAGGTTCGGCGGGTTCCTGAAGTCGGGGTTGTTCTTGAAGTTGAGATCCGGGCCGTTCTTCAGGAAGTTGCTGTCGAATGCCCTGACGATGTCCTTCGCGAACTTGTCGAAGACGCTGGTGAGGAAGCCCGCCGCGGCGCCGAACGCGGCGGACTTGAGGATGTCGTTCCAGTCGAACCCGTCGGGGCGGCGGCCGTTGGGGGCGAAGTTCATCATCGCGAGCCGCACCGCGAAGGTGGTGAACGCCTCGGCGAACGCCTCGGTCAGCGAGGGCGCCAGGTGCAGCCGCTGGAGCAGATGGGTGAGCGTGGCGAGGATCATGAACCGGCTGCGCAGCTTGGCCATCATGATCTGGCTGGCCGAGGCGCCTCCGGTGAAGAAGGACATCGCCAGATAGATGGCGATCTCGATGAGCAGCCGGATGACCTCCGCGATGACCTGCCACTTGGACTCCATGATGTCCATGGAGGTCTTGCGGCGGCCCTCGGCGATCTTGTCGAGCTGGTCGGAGAACTCGCGCAGGTAGTTCTTGCCGCCGTCGTCGATGAGCATGCCCATCGCCTTGGCGTACGACTTGGAGAGGTCGTCGGGCATGACCTCGGCGATGTCGTGGATCGACTTCTCGATCAGCGACGACACCCGGTCGAGCTTCCGGCCGAGCCCGGAGTAGGGCCGACGGCTGTCGAAGGCCAGGTCCTCGTCGGCGTCGATGAGCCTCTCCCCGGTGAGGATGAAGAGCATCGCGTTGACCTCGGGCGACGCCATCATGCTCATCCGGGACCGCCTCGCGCGCCGTTCGGGCAGGACGGAGCGGCCGCTCCCGGCGTCATGACGTGGGAGCGGCCTGCCGTGCGGAGGTCAGCGGCGACCATGCCCGCCGGGGCCGCTGTCGCCGTCCAGCCCATGGGTGTCGATTTCCCTGTTGTTCTGCTCGATGTCCTCGATGTTGGCGTCACGGGTGTTCTTCATCAGCCGGACCTGGCTGACCGTGGCGTCGGTGATGCCCACCAGCGCGTCGCGGATGGACATCATGGTGTCCTTGGTGGTCTGCCGTTCCTTCCGCTCCTGCGGCTTGGCCTTCTCGGCGAAATCGCCCTCCGTACCGGGCCATCCGACCGTGGGGGCCAGTTCGTCGAAGAACTCCTCGGTCATGCTCCTGGTGAGGGCGCCGATCTCCTCAAGCTGTCCCGCCAGTGCCTCGATGCGCTGCGGGTCGACGTAGTACCGCTGTCCCATCGTCAGTCCTCCCCGTCCTCGCCGAGCGCGTCCCGCCAGCCGGGGGCGGCCTCGACGTCGCGTGCCGTGTCCTCGTCGTCCTCGCGCAGCACCTCCGGGCCGAAGATGCGCTCCCAGTCCAGCTCGAAGCCCTTCAGTTCCGGCACGTCGGCGCTGGGCTCGGTGAAGGGTGCCATCGCCTTCATCACATGCTTGTTCATCTTCAGGCGTGCCGCGTTCGCCGCCTCCAGGACGCTCGCGGACAGCTCCTGGTGGGACATGTCGCGGTACTTGTTCTCCAGGAACTCGATCCCGGTCAGCTCACCCTGCGGGCCCACGGTGGCGCGGACCGCACGGTCGGAGGAGAGCACCGCGAACGACGCCTGGCGCAGCTCGCGCTCGGTGCGCGCGACCGCTTCCTGGGCAGCCTGGAGTTCGGCCATGGCCTTCTCCAGTCGCTTCTCCAGCGGTTCCGTCACGCCCGCCCCGCCCTTCTCGTCGGCAACTGACCTGCTGATCTTGCCTGGTGGGTGCCGCTTCGCGGAAGTCCGGGAGGGGTGGGATTCGTCTCTCCCCGGTGGTCGCACCGGTCTCCGCGGTGATCGCACCGGTCTCCGCGGTGGTCACGAAGGTCCCCGCGGTGGTCGCGCCGGGCCTCCACCGTGCTCACCGCCCGATCACGGCCGGAGTGCCGCCCTCCTCGGTGCCCCACACGTCCACGTCCTCCTCCAGGTAGTCGACGGAGCTGGTGGCCCTGCGGCCGGGCTCCGACTCCTCCTCGGTGGAGTCACCGACGCCGCCGGTGGTGTTGACCCGGGAGGCCGGCGCCAGGAAGGTGTCGCTGTCCTCCTGCCGGTTCCACGGGCTGCGCCGCCGGCGGTTGCGACGCTCGCTCTCCTCGGCCGCGTCGACCAGGACGGAGCGCACCCGCTCGCCGTTGCCCTTCTCACCGCCGCCGCCCATGCCGCCCGCGCCGCCGCCCATCGGCATACCGGGGCTGCCCGGTGTCCCGGGGGCGCCGGGGGTCCCGGCCGAGGCGGCCGCGGTGGTGGCACCGAGCGGGGAGGCCGTGCTGTCCGAGAGGGGGGCGACACCGGACGAGCTGAAGTCCGAGGACAGTGGGTCCGACCCGGACAGGCCACCACCGGTGGACCCGAGGCTCGTACTGCCGCCGCCGAGGCCCAGCTCGGAGAGCGGTACGTCCCGGGAGGTGGTGC
Organism: Streptomyces sp. NPDC087844; assembly: GCF_044742785.1. Classification (NCBI taxonomy): domain Bacteria; kingdom Bacillati; phylum Actinomycetota; class Actinomycetes; order Kitasatosporales; family Streptomycetaceae; genus Streptomyces; species Streptomyces sp. NPDC087844. Next base: position 16,455 of record NZ_JBIUVD010000019.1, read on the forward strand.
CGTCGCCGCCGCTCCCGCCTCCGACGCCGTTGAGGTCTCCGAGGCCGTCGAGGACGCTCGAACTGTCCGTGTTCGCGTTCGAGTTGAGGTCGTGCAGGTCCACCCTCTCCGTGTTGCCCTGCGCGTCGGTGACGGTGGCGATGCCGGTGTCCGGGTCGATGACCTGCTTGCTGCCGTCCGGGAAGGTGGTGGTCAGCTGGCCGTTGTCCAGGGTGGTGACGGAGCCGTCCGGGTTGGTGAGACTCGCACCGTGGGTCAGGTCAGTGGTCGTGGTGGTGCCGTCCGCGTTCGTGGTGGTCAGCAGTCCGTTGTCCGGGTCGAACGAACTCTCGCTGCCGTCCGCGAACGTGGTGGTGAAGTCCCCCGCGTCGTCGAGTTCGACGCTGCCACCGGTCGGGGTCTCCAGTCCGTTCCGGTCGCCGTTGAGGTCCCCGAGGTTGCCCAGGTCGTCGATCGACTCGGTGGTGATGTCGCTCAGGTCGTTCAGGTCGCTCAGGTCGTTGAGACTGTTCTGGCCGTTGAGGTCGCCCAGGTTGCCGAGGTTCTCGGTGGTCGTCTTCCCGTCCGGGTCGACGGTGGTCGCCTGGCCGGTCGTGGGGTCGACGGTCTGGGTCGTGCCGTCCGGGAACGTGGTCGTCAGCTTCCCGTCGTCACCCAGCGACGTCACCGAACCGTCCGCGTTCGTCACCTTGAGACCGTCACCCAGATCCTGCGTGGTGACCGAACCGTCCGGCGACGTGCTGGTGAGCAGCCCGCTGTCGGGGTCGAACGAGGTGGTGCTGCCGTCCGGGAAGTCGGTGGTCAGGTCGCCGGCGTTGTTCAGCTGTGTACTGACGCCGGTCGGGCCTTCGAGCACTCCGTCGCCGTTGGCAGTTCCGTTGAGGTCGGTGAGGCTGCCCAGGTCGGTGGTCGTGGTGGTGCCGTCCGGGTTGGTGGTGGTCGCCTGGCCGGTCGTGGGGTCGACGGTCTGGGTCGTGCCGTCCGGGAACGTGGTCGTCAGCTTCCCGTCGTCACCCAGCGACGTCACCGAACCGTCCGCGTTCGTCACCTTGAGACCGTCACCCAGATCCTGCGTGGTGACCGAACCGTCCGGCGACGTGGTCGTGAGCAGCCCGCTGTCGGGGTCGAACGAGGTGGTGCTGCCGTCCGGGAAGTCGGTGGTGAGCTTGCCTCCGTCGGCCTGCGTGTTCCCGCCGGTCGGGGTCCTGAGGGCGGCGCCTCCGGCGTTCAGCCCGCCGAGAGTGCCGAGGGACTGGTTGACCTCGTTCAGGTCGTTCTGGGACCCCTGGCCTCCACCGTTGATGTCGCCGATGTCGCCCGGACTCTCGGTGGTGACCGCGTTCTGCTGGCTCAGGAGGTCGTCGAGGCTGTCGAGGTTCTGCTCGTTGACCGCGTTGGGGTCGTTGAGGCCGCCGAGGCTCTCCGTCACGGACTTGGCCTGTTCCTCGGCCTCGCGCCTGGCCTCCTCCTGCTCCTTCTTCTGCTCCTCGCGCAGTTCGTCCGCGTACTTCTTGTCCTCGTCGCGCTGCTGGTTCTGCTCGTTGCGCAGGTCGTCCTGGAGCTTGTTCGCCTCCTCCTGCTCCTTCTTCTGCTCCTCCCGCAGCTCGTCCTGGTACTTCTTGTCCTCGTCGCGCTGCTGGTTCTGCTCGTTGCGCAGGTCGTCCTGAAGCCTCTTCGCCTCCTCCTGCTCCTTCTTCTGCTCCTCCCGCAGCTCGTCCTGGTACTTCTTGTCCTCGTCGCGCTGCTTGTTCTGCTCGTTGCGCAGCTCCTCCTGGTACTTCTTGTCCTCCTCCCGCTGGCGCTCCTGCTCCTCCCGCAGCTCGTCCTGGTACTTCCTGTTCTCCTCGTTCTGCTTCCTGATCTCCTCCTTCTCCTCATCGGCCTTCTTCTCCTCGTACACCTCCGAGGCCGTGCTGGTCGACTTCGGCTTGGGCACGTTGTCCGCGAAGTCCTCGCCGAGTTCGAGGAAGTGGTTGTTCAGGGCGGACTGCACCGTGGCGGCGGGCTTGCCCAGGAAGTCGTCGACGCCCTGGGTCCAGATCTTGACGGCCTTGTCGCCGACCTTCGCCCAGTTGGCGATGTCGGTGAGGTCGCCGTAGTCCGGGTGCACCTGGGAGAAGCCGCCCTGCGGGCTGTGCCTGACGGTCGTGGAGTAGCGGGTGGTGGTCGACGTGATGTCCGTCTTGGCGACGTTGTTCGCGTCCACCCACTGGGCGAGGTCGTCCAGGACGTAGCGCAGCACCTGGTGCGGGTCGTAGTACGAGGACTTGGCCCAGGCCAGCCAGGCCTCCAGCAGCTTCGTGGCGGAGTCCTGCAGGTACTTGCGGCCCAGTGACAGGGCGCGCGAGTACACCGTGTTGCCGGTGCCGGCCTCGTCGCCGGTGCCGGCCGAGGAGTCGAAGGTCTCGATGTAGGCGTCGTAGTTCTCGCGGATCTTCTGCAGCAGGCTCCGGAAGACCTCCGCGGCCTCACCCTTCCAGCTCGCGTCGTCCTTGCTGAAACGGTCCTCCCAGTCCTTCAGCACCACCTGGTGGTCCCTGAAGAACTTGGCGGCGTAGTCGAAGGACTGCCCGGTGGTGTCGAACGAGTTCAGGTCCACCACGTCGGCCCCCGGTACTCCCAGGTTGCTGAAGCGGGCGTTCTGACTGCTGCCGCGCAGCAGTTCGAGCAGCGCCGCCCGCGGCCCGTTCATGTACCGGGCGAGCGCGACGGTGCTCATCTTGTCTTTGTTGTAGTCCGTGAACTCGTTGCCCTCGCGGACCTGCGCGTTGTTCACGTCGTCGGTGCCGGGGGAGGCGAAGATGATCTCCTCGCCCGCCTTCACACGGCCCTCGAAGACGATCCGGGCCTGCATGATCTTCGTCTTCTTGCCGCTGTCGAAGAACCAGATGTCGTAGTCCTCGCCCGTGTTCGTCAGGAAGCCGGAGTCCTTGACGAGCAGGCCGAGGCTGCGCTCCTTGATGTCCATCCGGAAGAGCTTGCCGCCGTGGTCGGAGCGGAGCGTGTCGAAGACGGTGTTGCGGTCCGGCACGGGGTAACCCGTGATGTGGGTGACCAGAGTGGCCCAGGTGTCGCTCGACGCGTCGCCGGCGTTGTCGTACTTGTCGAGGTTCGCGACGGAGTTGGGATCGTACCGATCGGCCACCGGGCGCCCTTTCTGGTCGGTTGTCGTCCTTGCCGGCGCACAGCGTCGTGGGGGTGTGCGGCCGTGTGTCTACGGGGGCGCGCCGGTCGGCCATGGTCTCGGCCGGCACGTGCGGCACCGGCTCAGTCTTCTTCTTCCGAAGTGCCGGCGGTGAGGGTGTCGACCTCTTCGAAGGTCTGGAGCAGCGTCTGCGCGTCGATCGCTTCCAGGTTCTTGTTCTTGGTCTTGTTGGCTTCCTCGATGGTGTCCGAGAGAGCCTCTTTGAGTTCCTTGAAGAGCTCCATCTGGTCACCGAGCAGCTTGTCGATGGCCTCGGCCGCCGTGCGGACGCCCTCGACCAGCTTCGGCCCCGAGACCAGGGGGTCGGTCACCATCTTGCCGATGCGCAGGAGCTGTTTGTCCTGGGCGAGGTTGTCCGGGGTGGTGTGCCCGTCGACGAGGTGGCCGAGCGGGCGGATGTGGTCCCCGTCGCCCTCCTCGCGGTGCTTCTTGGCGGCGGTGTAGACCGGCTGTACCTCGTTGTCCCGGAAGTTCTCCATCTGCTTGAGGTCGAAATGCTTGACGTCGGCCTTTTCACCGGCCATTGGACGATCTCCTGCTGCTAGGGGGCTTCTGAGGGAACTACGCGAGTGCCGGACGGGGGTACGGGACAGCCCTTCGGGAGCGGTGCGTACGGCCGGTGGCCGGTCCGGCGGACCCGGAGCGCTGGTCCGCCGGACCGGCCTCGCACCGCACGCGCACCACGCCTGGCGCGGCCCTCAGCACGGCAGAGGGGAGGCTCCGGCCAGGCGCGGCTCGGGCCTTAACGGGCGCGAACGTTGCCCCAGTTGTCGGCGCTCTTGCGCTCGTCACGGGAGTGGTTGTCGTGGATGGTCCGGATCAGCTCGCCGTTGTCGCCGAGGAGCCTGGCCATGTTCTTGGTGGCGTTGTCCCACTCCGCCTGGACCACGCGGTACTGCTCCTGGTCCGCGCCCTCCCAGGTGCTGACGAGCGGCTTCAGCTCGTCCTCCAGGTTGTTGAGGGTCGTGATGATCACCTGGGTCTGCTCCAGCAGTTCCTCGATGGCCTGCTGGACCTTGGGGTATTGCACATCAATGATGCCGTCGGCCATGACGTCTCCTCTCGAAGGCCGGGCGCCTGGCCCGGGAAGCTCACGAAGTCCGGCTCCACCGAAGGAAGCCGGTACCGCGGGTGGTTCAGCTCAGTGCTTCGAAGACGCCCTGGCTGGTCTTGCTGTTGAGAACCTCGGTCAGGTCCTGGTTCTCCTTCGCCAGGCGGTCGGCGGAGGTCACGTTCTCCTGCAGCGCGTCGATCATCGTGCTGATCTGGACGACGACCTTCTGCGCCTCGGAGTTCCAGCTGCGGAAGAGCTTCAGCAGAGCCTGGCCTTCGTCGCCGCCGACTCCCGAACGCGCCGCGATCTCGGCGACGTTGTTCTGGGTCTTCTCGACCTGGTTGCGGGCCGACTCCAGAGAGGAGACGCCCCCCAAGCCCTTGGCATAGTCCGCTTTCCTTGCGGCGCTGTCCGCCATGTCACGCTCCCTTCGTTCAGGCGCGTCTCACGCACCGTTGCCCGCTGAGGCTAAAGAGAAAACAGGGTTCCGCGCAACGCGTGCAGGCAAGATGTGAGTAACAGCCGGTTCGGTAGAATTCGCCTGTATGGCAACGGAGTTGTGCGAACGTTGCAGCCGGATGAACGGGTACACCCGTCCTTCCGGGGATACAGCACGCGAACCGCCCCCCGGGGACACCTGCGAAGCGGGCGAAAAGCGGGCACACGAAGAGACCGAACGGTCATGGAGAAGCATCGCCCTCGGCATTGTGCACGTCCCACGGGAATCCCCGGGTGCGGTCCGCCGAAGTTTTGAGCTTCTTCTGAGGTTACCTCTTCGTATCCGAACGCCGTGGGAGTCTCTGTCTCGCGTCATCGGCGCCGAGTTCGGTTCGAATCTTTCCCGGTGCTCCTCTCCTTTCCTTTTCTTTTCCCCCGCGCGACGGGTTCCCTGCCGGAATCGAGGTGTGGCGTCAGTCTCGCGGGGCGGCGCGCACCGCGTCCGTCCTGCCGCTGCCCTCGCGCTTCTCCGGCTCATCGGCGGCACCGCACTCCGGGGCCGTGGCCCTGGGTTCCGTGACGCCCGCGGCGGCGGCCGGATCGAGGTCCGCGCCGGTCGGGAAGGCCGCGAGCAGCGGGGCCGGGACCGAGCCGATGTCCGAGGCCTCGTACCCGAGCGCCGCCAGCGAATCCTTGGCGGAGACGCGGTACTTCACGCCGTTCTCCGCCACGAGGTAGGTCGTCCCGGCGTGCGCGGCGCCACTCGCGTGCAGGGCCCGGACCAGGGCGCCGTGCCCTGGACGTACCACCGTGGCCTCCGTGGGCACACAGGCCGGTTCCAGCGGCTGCGCGGTGCCCGCCGACACGGCGACCGGGGTCAGCTCGGTCAGCGGGACCAGTACCGACCTGATCCGTACGCCGCCGTTGTCGCCGTCCACCTGGGCGCAGAGCGCGGTGCCGCGCTCCGCGGACCGCGGGAGGGGCGGCGCGTCCGGCAGTTCCGCGGAGACGGCGGAGTCCGCGTCCTTCGTCCGGTGCTCGCGCAGCGCGTCCGCGCCGACCGTGCGCACCTCGGGCGACTGCCCCTCGTAGGCGTCCTTCTGGGTGGCCGGGTCTCCCAGTACGAGGGCGGCGCCGAGCCGGGTCAACGGCACCAGGCCGTCCTCGCGCAGCAGGTGGTAGGTGCTGCCGCCGCCGACCACGCTGACCTTGAACAACTGGCCGACGCGGCTTGCCTCACCGCCGAGTTCGGGGCCCTTCTCGCCGCGCCCCGGCACCGCGGGCGGCTTCAGCGCGGGGCCGGGAGCCAGCGCGTCGAGGAAGGCCGCCGAGACGGGCATCGGCTCCTGGGACCCGTAACCGAGGGCGTTGCGGGCGTCGGAGGGGCGGTCGAGCGGCAGCCTGCTGCCCCGCCACACCAGGTACTCGGTGTCGTCCGGGCCGCTCACCAGCACACCGCGGTCGCGGCCGATGCCGCGGGAGTCCAGCGGCATCCCGGCCGCCACGGTGGTGGCTCCGGGCTTGTCGACGCCGGTGGTCGCCACGACACCGGAGGTGTTGGGCAGCGCCCCGTCCGGTCCGGTGACGCACATGTGCCAGGCGCCGTCGTCGAGCTGCCCGGAGGCCGGTACGGCGTCCGGGGCACCGGGGATGCCGACCGGGGAGCCCACCGGAACGCCCTGCAGGGAGGGGGTGTGCACGTCGGCGGTCGCCAGGTCGGAGCCGCCGATCAGCTTCGCCGAGGCGTAGTTGCGCACCGGGTGCAGTACGCCGTCGGTGCCGGTCCACAGATACCGGGCGCCGGTGTCGCGGTTGACCACCAGGTGCTCACCGTCGCGCCAGCCGTCGTTCCCGCCGGGGCGCAACAGGCCGTACACGGTGGCGCCCGCGCCGATCAGGACGGTCACCAGGACGCCGAAGACCACACCGCGGGTGGTGCGCCCGAGCGGGCTCTCCGGGGCGTCCGGGTCGGCCATCAGCAGGCCCGAGCTGAGCCTGCCCATCATGAAACTGTGGGCGTGTACCTGGTCTCGTTTGGACTGCACGGCCTCTCCTCAACTCCATCTGCGTGCCGGGCGTGCGGGTGTGCTCAGCGCGTGTGCTCAGCCGAACAGGCCGCGCAGCCAGCCGAAGAGCCCCGCCGCCCAGAGGGCGAGCGGCAGCAGCGCCACGGCGAAGCCGGTGTGCGCCAGTTCGGCCGCGCGGCCCCAGTACGGGAGCACCCGGCGGCCGGGCACCGTCCAGGCGGCGATCACGAAGCCGGCCGCGGCGCCGAGCAGCACCGCGAAGACGACCGCGCGTCCGGTGCCGTCGTGGTCCGCCGCCCAGGCGCGGGCGAGCAGCAGGAGCCCCAGGACGCCGGGCACGGCCAGGGTCAGCCGCTGCGAGATGTGCACCAGGCCGCGGCAGTGCAGGAGCAGCAGCAGGGTCAGTCCGAGGGCCGTCAGTGTCTCGGGCAGGTTCGGGTGCTCGGTGAGGACGACCAGGGCCGCCAGGGCGATGACACCGGTGGCGGCGAAGAGCGCGGTGACCCAGCGCCCGGCCAGCATGGTGCGCTCGGCGACCTCGTCACCCGCGTAGGGCTCGATGCCTTCCTGGAGCTGGGCGGCGGAGGACGGCAGCGAGGGCAGTCGCATGCCGGCCAGTTTGAAGGCGAACGGCGCGACCGCTCCGGCGGCGAGCGCGACCACGGTCGCCACCAGTGCCACCGAGGCCTGCACGGCCAGGCCGGTGTATCCGATGAGGCCGCCGGCGATCGCGGTGGCCACCGCGACCAGCGCGGTCGCGAACAGGGCCGGGGCGCCGACCGCGGTGGCGGCGAGCGCGAGGACCGCGCCGCCCGCGCCCGCGGCGCCCGCGGCGAGCAGCCGCGCGCCCACGACCTGCCGGGCGTCCGCGCCGGTCAGGTCGCCGCCGGGCAGCAGCCAGCCGGCCAGGGCCAGGCAGGGCGCGACCAGCAGGCCGAGCGCGGTCGCGGAGAGTCGGTCGCCGACCGCGCGGCTGGCCGAGCCGGCGCCCGCGAGCAGCAGCAGTCCGGTCACGGCCGCGTAGGCGACCCGGGAGAAGCCGGAGTTGGGCGTGCCGGGCCACAGGACCAGCGCGAGAGCGGCCGCCACGGTGGCCGCGGCGGTGCCCATCAGCAGCGCGCGGGCCGCTTCGGGGTGCCAGGTGTTCAGGTGCCGGCCAGCGGTGTCGGCTATCCCGTCCACCAGGTCGTCGAGCCGGGCCTCGGGCAGCGCCTCGGTGTGCGGGCGCAGATAGAGCACGGTGCCGTCGGAGAGCCCCGCGTGGGCGAGGGTGGTCTCCTCGTCGAGTGGTGCGTCTCCGAGTTGCTGGAGCACCCAGCCGGCGTGGTCGAGACCGGCTTCTTCCGCCTCTTCGCCGACATAACGCAGCAGTGTGGGCAGCAGATCGGCGACCGGTACGTCGGCCGGCACGGCCAGATCGACGGAGACGCTCGGCGCACGTACGGTCAGGCGGCACAGTTCGGCCACAGCGCTGTCGGTCATCAGCGTAACTCTCGTCTTCCGTGGGGGCTTTGACAGGAGGACTTCCCCGGGGCAGTGGGAGGGCCTCCCCGGGAGAGGGATGTGCGAAGAGTACGGAAGGTCCGCGCGCGGTCGGGAACGGGGGTGTCCGGCCGGTGAATTTCGTCCGCGCGGCCGACGACCGCCCCTCCCGCGTGGACAGGTCGCGTTCCGTGAATGCAGACTACTGCCTACACCCGCCGGATCGTGCTGCGGACCGGACGCATTGTCCGGTATGGAGTTGTCCAACACGGGAGTTGACCGTCCCCGCTATCCGCTCGAAACATTCACCCGGCGTTCCGCGCGTGACGCGGTACCGGGAGAATGGGCTGGGTGCGGTCTTTCCCGCTACCGGGTGCGCCGGTATTGGGTGCGGGCCGGAAAGCCAGTAAAACCGGAGGTTCTGTTCCTTGAGTGTCGTGCTGTTTCGCCGGCCGGCCCGCAGACGCGGACCGCAGATGCCCGAGGGGCAATTGACCCTTCAGGAGCCACCGGTCCTTGCCGAGAGCGTGCCCGACACCTCGGCGATATGGACCTATTTGCCGATGGCGCTGATGTCGGTGTCGATGATGCTGATGTTCCTGCGCCCCGGCGGCGGGAACGGCGTCTTCATGTATCTGGCGATGGGCGTCATGGCGCTCTCCGCCGGTGCGATGCTGCTGGGGCAGCTGATGCGCCGCTCCAGCGAGCGCAAGCAGCGCCTGAAGGGCGAACGGCGCGACTACCTCCGGTATCTGGCGCAGACCCGCAAGCGGGTCCGGTCCACCATCACGGAGCAGCAGCGGGCGCTCGCCTGGCGTCACCCCGACCCCGCCTCACTGCGCTCGCTGGCCCGCACCTCCCGGCTGTGGGAACGCCGCCCGGCCGACGAGGACTTCGGCGAGGCACGGCTCGCGGTCGGCGAGCAGCAGCTCGCACTCACCCTGCAACCGGTCTCCACCCGCCCGGTGGAGGACCTCGAACCGCTCTGCGCGCATGCCCTGCGCCGTTTCATCCGTGCCTACTCCACCGTCCCCGAGCAGCCTCTCGGCCTCTATCTGCGCTCCTCGGCCCGGGTTCTGCTGCGCCCGACGGAGACGGTGGGCCAGGCGGCGTCCGCCGACCCGGACGTCCAGCCGGACGGGGAGAGCCGCGAGGCCGAGGGCGTGCCCCCGGCCGAGGGCCCCGGCGCCGACGCCGTACGTGCCCTCGTGCGCGCCGCGCTCGCCCAGCTCGCGGTGTTCCACGCACCCGAGGAGCTGTGGATCGCGGTCTGTGTCAGTGACGAGCGGCGGCCCGACTGGGAGTGGGTCAAGTGGCTGCCGCACGCGCTGCACCCGCACGAGGAGGACGGCGCGGGCCAGGTCCGCCGGATCACCGCCGAACTCACCGAGCTGGACGACCTGCTCGGCGCCGAGTTCGCCGAACGCCCCGGCTTCGACGCGGATGCCCGCCCCGGCCGTGACGAGCCGTACACCGTCATCGTCCTGGACGGTGTCAGCGTCCCCGAGGGCCACCGCTGGGAAGGGCACGGCTACCGCAACGCCGTGGTCATCGACGTCTCCGGGGCCCTGCGCTGGCGGCCCGGCCGCAACACGCTGCGGCTGACCGTCGGGCCGGACCGGGTGAGCCTGGTGCGCACCGACCGCAGCCGCAAGGAGCGCTCCGTGGCGCTCGGCCGCCCCGACCGGCTCGGCCCGCTCGGCGCGGAGTCGCTGGCCCGGCTGCTCACCTCCCGCCGGATCAGTCTGGGCACCGACATCTCACAGCCGCTGGACACGGACGTCGAGCTGACCACTCTGCTCGGCATCCCCGACCTGCACCGGCACGACCCGCAGACCCTCTTCAGCAAGCACATCGGCTCCGCCCGGCTGCGGGTGCCGGTCGCGGTCGGGGTGGACGGCCGCCCGGTGGAGCTCGACATCAAGGAGTCCGCGCAGGGCGGCATGGGCCCGCACGGCATGCTCATCGGCGCCACCGGGTCCGGCAAGAGCGAGCTGCTGCGCACCCTGGTCCTGGGGCTCGCCCTGACCAACTCCTCCGAGACCCTCAACTTCGTCCTGGTCGACTTCAAGGGCGGCGCCACCTTCCTGGGCCTGGAGGAACTCCCGCACACCTCCGCCGTCATCACCAACCTCGCCGACGAGGTCGCCCTGGTGGAACGTATGCAGGACGCCCTGCACGGCGAACTCATGCGCCGTCAGGAGCTGCTGCGCTCCGCCGGCAACTACACCTCCGCCCTGGAGTACGAGCGGGCCCGCGCCGCCGGGGCCGACCTCGCTCCGCTGCCCAGCCTGTTCGTGGTGGTCGACGAGTTCAGCGAACTGCTGTCCACGCACCGGGAGTTCATGGACCTGTTCGTGATGATCGGCCGCCTCGGCCGTTCACTCGGAGTCCATCTGCTGCTCGCCTCCCAGCGTCTGGACGAGGGCCGTATGCACCAGTTGGAGAGCCATCTCTCGTACCGCATCGGTCTGCGTACCTTCTCCGCCATGGAGAGCCGCGGCGTGCTCGGCGTACCGGACGCCTACCAGCTTCCGGCCCAGCCGGGCAACGGCTATCTGAAGTCCGGTGTGGAGGCCCTGACCCGGTTCCGGGCCGGCTACTCCTCGGGCACCTACCGGCGGCGTACCGGCGCGGTCGTCCAGGCCCGGGTGGCCAGCCAGGTGGTGCCGTGGACCAGCGGCTGGGTGGTGCCCCGCACCCTGGAGGCCGCGCCCGAACCGGAGCCGGAGAACGAGGAGAGCGAGGAGGACGAGGAGACCCTGCTCGCCGTGGCCCTCGACCGGCTGCGCGACTCCGGCCCCGCCGCCCATCAGGTGTGGCTGCCGCCGCTGGACGAGCCCTCTCCGCTGGACGTGCTGCTGCCCGGCCTCGCCCCCGACCCCGAGCGCGGTCTCACCGCCACCGGCTGGCCCGGCAACGGCAGGCTCCGGGTTCCGGTCGGCCTGGTGGACAAGCCCTTCGACCAGCGCCGCGACCCCCTGGTCGTGGACCTCTCCGGGGCCGGCGGCCATGTCGCCATCGCGGGTGGTTCACAGAGCGGCAAGTCCACCCTCATGCGCACCCTGATCAGTGCGCTCGCCCTCACCCACACACCTGCCGAGATCCAGTTCTACTGCCTCGACTTCGGCGGTGGCGGTCTCTCCCAGCTCGCCGCGCTTCCGCACGTCGGCGGCGTCGCGGCGCGGCTCAACCCGGAGCGGGTGCACCGGGCGGTCGCTGAGGTCATGACGCTGCTCGCCCGGCGCGAGCAGTTCTTCGTGGACCACACCATCGACTCCATGCAGTCCTACCGCCGGCGCCGGGCCGCCGGGGAGTTCCCCGACGAGCCCTTCGGCGACGTGTTCATGGTGGTCGACGGCTGGTCGACGGTCCGCCAGGACTACGACGACCTGATCCAGAAGTTCAACGAACTGGCTGCCCGCGGCCTCAACTACGGCATCCACCTGCTCATCACCACCACCCGCTGGGTGGAGCTGTCCGCCCAGGTCCGCGACCAGGCCGCCACCCGCCTCGAACTGCGGATGGGTGACCCGATGGACTCCGAGATCGACACCCGCAAGGCCCGTTCGGTGCCGCGCAGCGGTGGTCGCGGCATCACCGCGGACACCAAGATGCACTTCCTCGCCGGGCTGCCCCGCCTGGACGGCAGCGGCTCTCTCGAAGACCTCGGCGACGGTGTCGGCCATCTGGTGGCGGAGGTCGCCAAGCACTGGCCCGGCGCGCCCGCCCCGCAGGTCCGGATGCTGCCGCACCGGCTGCCGCTCGCCGAACTCCCGGCGCCGGAGTCCACCGAGGGCGACGGCATGCGGCTGCCTCTCGGGATCGACCAGGACGCCCTGGAACCGGTCTGGCACGACTTCAGCCGCACCCCGCACCTGGTGGTGGTCGGCGACACGGAGAGCGGCAAGACGAACCTGCTGCGCCGCATCACAGAGGGCATCACCACCCGGTACTCGCCCACCGAGGCGAAGATCATCGTGGTCGACTACCGCCGCACCCTGATCGACACCATCCCCGAGGAGTACCGCATCGGGCACGTGATCTCCCTGGACAACCTCAAGGAGACCATCGAGGGCGCGGCGCGTGCCATGAAGACCCGCGTCCCGGGGGCCGACATCGCTCCCGGCCGGATGCGCAAGTGCGACTGGTGGACCGGCCCTCGGCTGTTCATCCTGGTCGACGACTACGACATGGTCTCCGGCAGTTCCTTCCAGAGCCCCATGGAGCCGCTCTTCGAGTATCTGACGCTCGGCTTCGAGATGGGTCTGCACCTGGTCGTCGCGCGCAGCGCCATGGGCGCGGGACGCGGTCTCAGCGACGGCCTCATCCGCCGCCTCGACGAGGCCAACAACCCGGCGGTCCTGCTGTCCTGCCCGCCCACGGAAGGCCGCCTCTTCGGCAACGCGAAGCCGCGCAACCTGCCGCCGGGCCGGGCCCTGCACATCGCCCGCCGCCGCGAACGCCTGATGCAGACGGCACTCGTGGACGAGCCCCAGCCCCAGACGGACTGAAGGCAAAAGATCGCGCCGTTCCCCGCGCCCCTGAAAAGGGGCGCGGGGAACGGCGCGACCAACCCGCACCCGGCGAACGAGGTCAGTCCCCATCCGCTTCCGCGGCAACCGGCCGCGCAGAAGCGGAAGCAGAGGCAGGCCTCCACCCCCGCGCCCGAGCCCTCGGCAGAGCGAACGCGCCCCACAGCACGGCGAGTACACCCCCGGTCCCGAGGACCACGAAGAGCGTGGCCCGGTCGGTGGCCCGATCAGCCGCGGACGTGTCGCGCACGGTCACGGGATCAGCCGCCCGCTCACCCCCACCCGCCGCACCGGACTCCCCGAGAACCGTCGTGACCGCGGCATACGGATCGAGCTGCGGGATGTCCGCCGGATACGCCGTGGCGGTCAACCGCCGAGCGACCTCGTCCGGCGAGTCGTCGGGGCGGGCGGCACGGACAGCCGCCGCGGCCCCCGCGGCATAGGCGGTCGCCACCGACGCGCCCGCGCCGAGATAGTGCCCGTCGCCGCGCGGACCGCCGGAGACCACCCCCGCGCCGGGCGCGGCCAGATCGATACCGCTGGTGGCCAGGGCGTTGTCCGGACGGACTCCGGCGGGAAGCATGTCGGCGACCGACAGGACGCCGGGTTCGGCGGCCGGCCAGTAGCTACGGGCCGGGATCTCGTCAGCGGCGCCCCGCGGCGGATCCGGCGTGGCCGCCGCGACCACCACCGCCCCCGCCCGGCGCGCGTCGGCGACCGCACGCGTCAGCTCCGCGTCACGGCGTGGCAGCGCCACGGAGACCGCGATGACCTCGGCATCGGCCTCGGTCGCCGCGCGCAGAGCCGCCACGACCAGGGCGGAACTCGCCTGACCTCGCTCGTCGGTACCGCGCAGGGCCAGGATCTTCGCACCCGGGGCGACCCCGGTCAGCCGCGCGCCGTCCCCGCCGTCCCCGTCGGCCCCGGCGGCTCCGGCGGCTCCGGCGGCTCCGGCGATCAGGCCGGCCAGGAAAGTACCGTGCCCGACGCAGTCGTCACCGCCCGCGCCCCGGGCGGTGACCCGGCCGTCGAGCCCCGCGGCCCCGGTGTCCACACCGGTGTCGATCAGGGCGACGGTCACACCCGCACCGGTGCTGTACCCGTGCAGCCGGTCCAGATCGAGGCGCTGGCGCGACCAGTCCTGCTTCTTCGCCTTCTCGCGGGAAGCGGGCGTGCAGGCCGCGTCCGAGTCGATCGAGGAAGGCATGCCGGGCAGTTCCTGGCCCTTCTTCCCGTCGGCCGCCGGCACGCGCGCCAGTGGCACCGCCTGGGCCGTGACGGCCGTGGGCAGCAGCAGGGCGGCGACGCAGCCGACACCGGACAGCAGGCGGGCGGACGACCTCATCGGGGAGCCGCCTTCGGAGTCACGGTCACGACGTCTCCGGGAAGGAGGATGCGCAGATCGTCCAGGGTGGGCGTGGTGAGCGAACTGAGCCGTCCCGCCTGCCGGGTGACCATCGACTCGACCACCTGGCGGGCCAGGCGTGCGTTGCCGAAGGACCGGTCCCGGGGCAGCGCTTCGAAGTACTCCTTGAGCAGCGGGCCGGTGCCGGGCCCGCACTCGTAACCCATGTTCGCGGCCTGGGTCCGGACGATGGTGACCAGTTCCTCCGAGGAGTAGTCGGCGAAGGCGATCCGGCGCGGGAAGCGGGAGGACAGGCCCGGGTTGGAGGCGAGGAAGCGCTCCATCTCGTCGGTGTAGCCGGCGACGATGACGACGACCTCGTCGCGGTGGTCCTCCATCAGCTTCAGCAGGGTGTCCACCGCCTCCTGCCCGAAGTCGGCGCCGTTGCCGCGCGGGGTGAGGGTGTACGCCTCGTCGATGAACAGCACGCCGCCGCGGGCCTTCTCGAAGACCTCGCGGGTGAGTTGGGCGGTGTGGCCGATGTAGCGGCCGACCAGATCGGCCCGGGCCGCCTCGATCAGCTGGCCCCGCCGCAGGACACCGAGCTGGGTCAGGATCTCCCCGTAGAGACGGGCGACGGTGGTCTTGCCCGTACCGGGCGGGCCGGTGAAGACCAGGTGGTTGCTGAGCGAGGGCACCGGCAGTCCGGCGGCGGCACGGTGACGGGCCGTGGTGATGAGGTTGACCAGGTCCGCGACCTCGCGCTTCACCTCGGACAGGCCGATCATGTCGCCCAGGCGGGTCAGCGGGTCGTCGGCCGGAGCCGCGGTCTCGGCGGCATCCGTGACGGCGGTCGCGGAGACGTCGTCGGGCAGCAGCAGCCGCAGGTCGCGCTCACCGACCTGCTGCTGGGAGGCGAGCCGGACCGCCTGTCTGTCCACCATCTCCTCGAACACCCCGCGCGCGGCACGGCCGTTGCCGAAGCCCTCGTCGCGCGGCATCGCCTCGAAGTGCGCGGCGAGCGCCGCCTCGGTGCCCTCACCCAGCTCGTACTGGTGCTGGGCGCACATGTTCTCCATGATCGCGACCAGTTCGGGCACCGAGTAGTTCTCGAACTCGACGGTCCGTGAGAAGCGCGAGGCCAGACCCGGGTTGGAGCTGAGGAAGGAGTCCATCTCGCGGGAGTAGCCGGCGGCGACCACCACCACGTCGTCGCGGTGGTCCTCCATCAGTTTGAGCAGGGTGTCCACCGCCTCGCGGCCGAAGTCGGCGCCGCCGTTGTTGCTGTCCGAGGTGAGCGTGTACGCCTCGTCGACGAACAGGACACCGCCGAGCGCCCGTTGGAAGGTCTCGGTGGTCTTGATGGCGGTACCGCCGACGACCTGTGCGACCAGGTCGGCGCGTGAGACCTCCACCAGGTGACCGCTGCGCAGCGAACCCAGTTCGGCGAGGATCGCCCCGTAGAGGCGGGCGACGGTGGTCTTACCGGTGCCGGGCGGCCCGGCGAAGATCAGGTGGCGGCTCATGGGCGGCGCCGACATGCCGAGTTGTTCGCGGCGCTGGGCGAGCTGGGTCAGGTTGACCAGGGTACGTACCTGCTGCTTGACGTTCTCCAGGCCGATCAGCGCGTTCAGGGCGCCGAGCGGGCCCTCCGGGCGGTCCGCCGGCGGCGCGTCCGCGGCGCCGGAGCCGGCCGGGTCGGTGTTCTCGGCGCTGCCGGAACCCCAGGCGTCCCGCTTGCCGTTGCCGGTGCTGTTCAGGCCTTCCACGGCGAGCCGCTCGCCGGGGGCGGTCTGCACCAGGCCGCCGCCCTCGTTCTCCCGGGCCAGGCAGTTCACCAGGGAGACCGGCGCGGTGGACTCCACCCGGAAGCCGTCCTGGGCGCCGCCGGAGACCTCGCAGCCGCTGAGTGAGGCGAGCGCGCCCTCGCGGAGCAGGAAACCGTGGCCTTTGGGGGCGTGCACCGAGGTGCGGTTGGCGGTCAGTTCGCCGCCCGCGGCGACGACCACACCTTCCTCGCCTGATATCTCGACGCGGAAGTCGCGGACGGTGACATTGCCGCCGTCCTCGACGACCAGGCCGTTGGTGGTCGTGTCGGAGACTCCGCCGCCGGCCAGGTAGAGGGTGCTGCCCGAGCCCACGCGGACACCCGCGCCCTTCGGCCGGACGATCTCGCAGTCCTCGGCACGGCCGCGGGCGTTCTTGGAGACCACGATGCCGTCGCCGGCGGGCTCCACCAGCCGGGCCCGGCGCAGCAGCGGGTTGGCACCGCCGCGCACCGCGATCGCGGGCGAGCCGCCGATCACCTCCAGGTGGTCCAGCTCCGCCGCCGAGTCCTCCTCCAGGAGCAGCCCGGCCTGGTCGCAGTCGCGGACCGTGAGGCCGGTGAGGGCCGGGGAGGCCGCCCCGGCGACCCGCAGGGCCGCGCCCTGCGCGCCGTCCACCCAGCAGTCCTCGAAGGTGCCGCGCGCCCGGTCGGTGACCAGCACGCCGTGTCCGCGGGTGCGCGAGACGCGGCAGCGGCGCAGCACCGGGTCGGTGCCCTTGGCCAGGACGATCCCGTTCCCCGACGAGCCGGTGACGCGGACGTCCTCCAGCGTCGTACGGCCCCCGCTGCTCAGGTGCACACCGGTACTGGTGTCGTGCACCACCGTGCGGATCACCGAGAGGGAACTGTTCTCCTCCAGGGCGATGGAGGGTTTGTCGGTGGACGAGATGTCGCAGTCCTCGACGGTGCCGCGGGAGTCGCCGTTGGCGAGCAGGCCGTTGCCGCGGGCGTCGCGCACCGTGCAGCCGCGGACACGTGCCTCGCCCTGCTCCGCGAGGACCAGGCCACTGGTGCCCAGGTGCTCGAAGGTGCAGGACTCCACGGTGGTGGGCGTGGTCGAGGTGACCACGATGCCCGCGCCCTGCGAGTTGCTGACCCGGCACTCCCGCAGCGCGATCGACCCGGTGCCCCCGGCCAGCAGCGCGGTCCAGGCGGAGCCGATGACCTCGCAGCCGTCGAGCGCGGCCTGTCCGCGCCGCACGTCCACGGCCGGCTGCTCGGCGTCGCCGCCGCGCAGGGTCAGTTCGGAGAGCATCACGGCGTCGGCACGCAGCGCGAGCACACTGCCCGAGCGCGGCCGGATCTCCACGGTGCCCCGGCCCTCTTCGGCGGTGAGGGTGACCCTGGTGTTGATCACCAGGTTCTCCGCGTACGTCCCGGGCCGGACGCTGATGAGCGCGCCGGTACGGGCAGCCGAGAGTGCCTCACCGATCGTCCGGTAGCGATCCCGGTCCCCCGGACCGACCGTCAGTACCTGGCGCGACACGCACCAACCTCCTTGCCACGGGGGCTTCCTCTGCGGGCGCCCCCTCACCGGGGGCGCGTGTCGGCGAAACCGACGGTGCCATCATGCCTCGCCCTGGGGCGGGCGGGTGCCGAGAGGGGTGCCCCCGGGTTCTCCGGGGCCCTCTCGGACTGCGGGCGCCTTGTCTCAGACGCTCCACTTCTGGTTGTCGGTCCCCGCGCAGCTCCACAGCTGCAGCCAGGCACCGCTGCCCCGGTTGTTGTCCTTGATGTCGACGCACTTGCCGACGACGGTGTTGACCAGGTCGTGGCTGGCGTTCAGCACGAACTTCTGGGCGGCGTTGCCACTGCACCGGGCGATCTGGATGGGCGTGCCGTCGTTGTAGTTCGCATTGGCCACGTCCAGGCAGAGGCCCTTGATACGGACGGTGCCGTCGGAGGCGAACTGCCATTTCTGGGCGGCCCCGCCGTTGCAGTCCCACACGAACAGCTTCTTGCCGTCGCCGAAAACGCTGCCCGGAACGTCGATGCACTTGCCCGAGAGGTGACTGCGCAGGGAGACGGGGGCGCTGAGAGTCACCCCTGAACCGGCCTTCGTGGACTTGCTCTTGCCCCCACCGGACGTCGTCTTCCCACCGCTCTGCTTCGCCGGCTGTTCCTGCTGACCGGCGTCCTTCCGAGCGGCGTCCTTCTTCGGCTCGCCGTCACCCTTGCCTTCGCCCTTGCCCTTGCCCTTGCCCTGGCTCTTCGCCGGGGCGGACGTGGCGGCGTTCTGGGCCGACTTGCCCTGCTGGACGGTGTCCTTCTTGCCGTCTCCCGCGGAACCGGTGTCGGGCGAGGTCTCCGCGAACTCGCCCGGTACGTCCTGGGCGTTCCCACCCAGCACGGTTCCGGCCGACGCCGGTCCCCCGCGCTCCGTGTCGTCGTCCCCGCCGAGCATCAGCAGCGGCACGGACACGAGCAGCGCCCCCGCGACGGCGGCCCCGGCCAGCACCGCCTTGCCCGGCCGGCCCACGGGCCCGGTCCGTTGCTGCGGCCGGTCGATCGCGGTCGCCGTCATGGTCCGTACGAGCGCGGGGAGCCGGCTCTTGGCCGCGGCGGCGGCACCGGGGTCGGCCTCCGCCTCTCCGCCCTCGGACCTGGTCCCGGCCTCGGCTTCCGGCTCGGTCGCGGCTTCGGGCTCGGGCCTGCGCGCCGACTCCGGCTTGGGCTCCGACTCCGGCTTGGGCTCCGACTCCGGCTTGGGCTCGGCGACGGCGGTCGCGGCCGTCTCCTCGCTACCGGAACCGCTACCGGAACCACCTTGGGAACCGGAATCGGCAGCCGCACTCGGGGAGGCAGGGGGCTGCTGGGCCGAACGTGTCACGGGGTCCTCCCTGCGATGTGAGGGCTGTGGGGGTGGAGTCCAGGAGAACTGTCGGTCGTCGGCGGCGCGGTCACGGCTCCGGTACCAGGGCCGGAGCCGGCACGGCCCGCTGTGTCAGAGGTAGTTACGGAGGGAGGAGTTACGGAGGGAGGAGTTGCGGAGAAAGGAGCTGCGGAGGGGGGACCGAAACCCTCCGTCGTCACGGCGTCCACCTCGTGAGCCTTCTCCACGCCCGGTCCGCGTACGGGACCGACAAGGCTGTCCGCCGGGACCAACAAGGGGGCCGCGGCTGCGGCGTTGACCATCAGCTGGGTGCCCGAACCGCTCAGTGACCGGGCCAGCTGCCGCGCTGGAAGCCTGCCATGGCGAAGTACCGGGGACATGAACTCGTGTGCCGGTGAGGTGAACAACAGCACCACCGGCGCCCCGTCCTGCCCGGTGCCCGTGAGCGGTCCGCCGTCCGGCGCGCGCACCACGGTCACCTCCGCCTCGGCGAGCGCCGCGAGTGCCTCGTCCACCGAGCCGTAACCGGTGGCGGCCCGTTGCGCCGCCGCGTCCACCGGGTCGGTGGGCTCCGGCCAGCCGAGCACCCGGGCCGAGGGCCGGTACGCCGGGTTGGCGCGGTACTCACCCACGCCCCCGCTCTCGTCCGACTGCCACTCCCCCAGGACCGCCCACTCCGGCGGGGTCCGCTCCTCGGTCCACTCCGGGTCGATCAGCCCGATCCAGTGACCGGGAGCCCGGCGGGCAGCGGCCCGTACGGCCTCGGGTATCTCGGGGGTGTCCGAAGTGTCAACGGTGTCCGTGGTGCCCGCCGTGCCCACGACCGGTGCGCCGTTGGCCGCGGTCGCGCCGGAGCCGTCGAACACCACGGGCAAGGCGTCGTGCCTGCCCTCCTGCCGTTCTCCGGGCCGCATCTTCACCTGAACTCTTCGGTCCGTACGGATTCCTGGGTGCCGCACCTGCACGCGCGCACGCCGATGTCGATATCGATCACATCGGGAAGCCAACAGGATGCCACACGAGCCCCGCGCGTGGGGCGTGGGGGCAGACCCGTATCGGGCGACCGCGTGCCCGTTTGCTGCCCGGGTGGAGAACTTTCCGGGAGCAGTGAGGCGTGGGTGGACAAAGCGATGGGGTGGTTGGGGCTGAGGGTGCTGCTGTCGCCCCTGTGACGGGCTAGGTTGGGTCTGCCAGCGGACCCGTCCATGTGCAAGTGCCCTGTACCGCCTTGTACAAGTGCCTTCCATCCGGACGTCCAAGCCAGGGCCGTACGGGAAGGCCTCGCAGCTCAGGAGGGCATCGGATCGGTCTGCGGCAGCCACCGCGGCGGGTTGCACGGAACTCGACGACCAGGATCGAGCCGGACTGGCCCACCTCGGCGCGGCACCTGCCCAACGCCTGCCGAGCCGGTTGGCGTCGGCCCGGCCCAGCCGTTGGCCGGGCCGCTGCCCACCACCGACAGCTCCGCCACCGAGGAGGAGTACCGCATGTCCCCCCAGCACCACACCCCCGGCGCGAACGCGGAGGGGGCCGCCGGCGCGGAGGAGGCCGAGTCCACTCCCGCGTCCCCACCCGCGTCGTCGTCGGCACCGGACGAGCGAGCACCGGCGCCTGCCGAGGCCCCCGAAGCCTCCGAGGCCCCCGAGGCCCCTGACGCCCCCGAGGCGAAGCCGGGCGCCGTTCCGGCCGGCACGAAGGGCACCACCCCGGCAGCGGAGAGCGGCACCGACCCGGACGGCGAGACCGGCACCGAACCGGACGGGGAAACCACCGGCACTCCAGCCACCCCGTCCACCGCAGCCGCTCCTAGCGCTCCTACCGTCCCTGCGGCGCCCTCGCCCACGGCGGAAACCACCGCGGCACCTGAGGCTCGCACGGAAGGCGTCGCCGTGGCGGCGGCCGTCGCGACGACCTCACCTGGCACGAAGACCGGCACCGGCGTCAACGGCGGACGCCCCCGCAAGCCGGTCCTGGCAGGGGCCGCGATCGCCGGCGCCGTCCTGATCGCCATACCGCTGCTGCTGGCCGGGAGCGCGCAGGACGACGGGCGCCCCGATTCCAAGGGGCTGGCCGCGGACGGTTCCGACACCGTCCTGAACGCGAGCTCAGCCCCTGCCGTCCTCGACGACTACGTGGCCGGGACGCCCAGTTCGTCCCCGCGCAAGGAGAAGCCGAAGAAGAGCGAGGCTGCGCAGATCGTCCCCAAGGCCGCCGCGGCCGTGCCGGAGGCCACGACGAGCAGCCCGGCCGCGAAGAAGTCGAAGTCCCCGGCCAAGGACAAACCGAAGGCGGCCCCCAAGGCGGACCCGAAGCCGAACTGGGGCACCAAGACCGTCTACGCCACCACTGTTCTGCGGGCCAACCAGTCCTGGAGCACCAACCGCATCCGCATGGTCATGCAGCCCGACGGCAACCTCGTCGTCTACAACGAGAAGAACAAGCCGATCTGGGCGTCCATGACCTTCGGCAGCGACCACCGGGCGATCTTCCAGGAGGACGGCAACCTCGTCATCCACAATGCCGACGACCGCCCGATCTGGGCCTCCCGGACCCAAGGCCACGAGAACGCCCAGCTGATCCTCCGAGCCGACGCGAAGGTGGTCGTCCTCCACAACGGCGCAGTCATCTGGTCGACCTGACCCGAGCGGCCCCTCACGCCCGTCGCACAACTCACTGCCCCTTACGACCCTCCCACCAGGCCCCTGCGCCCGACCCCGAACCGGGGAACGGGGCAGGGGCCTGTGGCTTCCGGGGGCCCACGTACTCCTCATACTGGGAAGCCCGCAGCGCGCCGCCTCCCCTTTTCCACGCCCGGACGCTTCGCTCAGGCACCGACAGCTCGCCCACGCACGAACGAACGGACTCATGACTCCTCCCGAAACGCTGCTGGACGTGCTGCTGGACGCGGCCCACCGGGCACCTGGACAAGTCGTCGTCCACGTCCGCGGGGACGGCAGCGAAGTGGCCGTCACCTTCCGGCAACTCCTCGAAGAGTCCCTGCGGGTCGCGGGCGGCCTCCGGGCCGCAGGAGTCGCCCCGGGTACCTGTGTGCCGGTGCTCGCGGACCGCAGCGAGGATTTCCAGCCGCTGTTCTGGGGTGCGCTGGCGGCCGGCCTGGTTCCGGTGCCGCTCGCGCCCGACGTACGGCGGGTCGGGCCTGTGTGGGAACACCTCGGCCGCCCGCCCGTCGTGGTGGACGCGGCCTGCGCGGAGGTGGCCGAGCAACTACCGGGTTCTGTCCAGGTGTTGCGGCTGGAGGCACTGCGCGAGTGCCCGACACCGGCCGCACCCGCGATGCCCGCGCCCGACGACCTGGCGTTCCTGCAGTTCTCGTCCGGCAGCACCGGGGCGCCCAAGGGTGTGGAGCTGACCCACGCCGCCGTGGTGGCCAACCTGCGGCAGATAGTCGCCGTCTCGGCCCTGTCCGAGCGGGATGTCCTGGTCAGCTGGATGCCGTACTTCCACGACATGGGGCTCATCGGCACCCATCTGGCACCGCTGGCCTCACGGACGAAGCAGGTGAAGATCGGCCCGCTGTCGTTCGCGAAGAACCCGCGCCTGTGGCTGGACGTGACCGCCCGGCACCGGGGCACGGTCCTGTCGGCCGCCAACTTCGCGCTCGCGCTGACCATCCGGCGCGTACCCGAGGACGTACTCGCCGGACTCGACCTGAGTCCGGTACGGCTGATCCTGGTCGGGGCCGAACCCATCTCCGCGACGGTGTGGCGGGACTTCGCCGCCAGGATGCGTCCCGCCCGGCTGGTCCCGCGGGCGGCGACACCCGTGTACGGGCTGGCCGAGGCGACCTTGGCCGTCACGTTCCCGCCGCTGGGCGAAGTGGCGGTTCCCGTCACCCTGGAGCGAGCCGCACTCGCCCGGGGCGTGGTGGTGGAACGCGAGGCGGACGGGGAAAGCCTGCCGGGGACGGGCGTCCTGGCAGCGACGGACGTCGTGGAAGTGATGGACGTCGTGGAAGTGATGGACGTCGGCCCGCCGGTGCCGGGCTGCTCGGTCCGGATCACCGACGACACCGGCCGGTCGCTGGGCGACCGGCGGGTGGGTCACATCGAGGTGCGGGGCCC
The DNA here is from genome assembly GCF_044742785.1 of Streptomyces sp. NPDC087844. Classification (NCBI taxonomy): domain Bacteria; kingdom Bacillati; phylum Actinomycetota; class Actinomycetes; order Kitasatosporales; family Streptomycetaceae; genus Streptomyces; species Streptomyces sp. NPDC087844. The sequence continues at coordinate 39,284 of NZ_JBIUVD010000019.1, forward strand.
GCAGATCGCCCGCGGCTACCACCGGCTGCCGGAGACGACAGCGCTGTCCTTCGCCGAGGACGGGTGGCTGCGGACCGGGGACCTGGGATTCCTGCGCGACGGCCGCCTGTGCGTCAGCGGCCGCCACAAGGACGTTCTCTTCCTCAACGGCCGTACCTTCCACGCCCCGGACATGGAGGAGGTCGCGAGCACGAGCCCCGGGCTGCCGCCAGGAAACCCGGCGGTGATCGGCTCGACCGACCCGGTGACCGGCTGCGAGCGCGTGGTGGTCTTCGTACCCTGGGCCCGGCCGCCACGCGGTGCCGCCGAGGTCCTGGACGGGGTCGCACGGCGGCTCCGTACCGCACTGGGGCACGACGACGTGCGCGTACTCGCACTGCCGCCGTCGGCCTTCCCGCGCACCACGAGCGGCAAGCTGCAACGGCAGCGGATGAGGGCCCGCTTCGAGAAGGGCGCGTACCGGCCCTCGGCGTCCTCGTCGTCCCCGCCCCCGCCCACGCCCTCGCCCCCGCCCCCGCCCTGCGGAATCCCGGCAGCCCTCGTGAACCCCGCGGCCCCCGCGGCCCCTCGTTCGTACGACGCCATGCGGCAAGTGGTGCGCGGTGCCTGGGCTCAGGCACTGCGTCTGCCGGAGGCTTCCTTCGGAGACAAGGACCGCTTCTCCGAGGTGGGCGGCACCTCGCTGAAGGCCATGGAGGCGCTCGCCCGGCTGGAGGAGTCCCTGGGGGTCACGCTGGGGCCGGCCGTGATGCGCCACGACACCGTCGCCGCGCTCACCGACCACCTGCTGGGCATGGCGGGGGAGGCCACGGCGCCGCACAAGCCGGCTTCGGACGGTCCGTCGGTTCGGTCCTCACCGGATGACGCGTCGTCGGCGACGGCGGTCGTCGCGATGGCCTGCCGTTTCCCCGGCGCGAGCACGCCGGAGGAGTTCTGGGACCTGCTGACAGCCGGCCGTGACGCCGTCACCGAGGTGCCACAGGACCGTTGGGGTACCGCCGGCACCGCTGGCACCGCACAGCCCGGCCGCTGGGGCGCCTTCCTGGACGACCCCGCTGCCTTCGACGCCACCCACTTCGGCATCGGCGACGAAGAGGCCCGCACGCTCGACCCGCAGGCCCGGATCTTCCTCGAACTCGCCCACGAGGCCCTGGAACGCGCCGGTTACGCCGGACCCCGCCGACGCGGCCTGCGCATCGGTGTCTTCGCCGCCGTCGGAGACAGCGGCTACCGCCGGATCCTCGCCGACGCCTCCCCCGCCCTGCCGCCGTCCGCGACGACACTGACGGGCAACCTCCCCCATCTCGTCGCCGCCCGGGTCTCGCACTGCCTCGACCTGGACGGCCCGGCCCTCGCGGTGGACACCGCGTGCTCATCGGGTCTGGTCGCGCTGCACCTGGCCCGCCGCAGTCTCGCGGACGGCGAGTGCGACACAGCCGTCGTCGGCGGAGTCAACCTCCACCTCACTCCCGACGGACACGAGGCCCTGGAAGCCGCCCAGGCCCTCTCCCCCACCGGACGCAGCCGCGCGTTCAGCACGGCCGCCGACGGCTTCGTACCGGGCGAGGGCGGCGCGGCCCTCGTCCTGCGACGCGTGGAGGACGCCCACCGGGACGGTGACGACGTACTCGCCCTCGTTCGCGGCACCGCCGTCAACAACGACGGCACCTCACTGAGCCTGATGGCACCCAACCCCCTGCGACAGCGCGAGGTGATCACGCGCGCGTACGAGGTCTGCGGCGTCGATCCGGCATCGGTGACGTATGTCGAGGCGCACGGGACGGGCACGGCCGTCGGTGACCCCATCGAGCTGCGGTCACTGGCCCACGCCTTCCCCGCGCGCGCGGACGGTCTGCCACGGCTGCTGGGCTCGGTGAAGACCAACGTCGGACACCTGCTGAACGCCGCCGCCCTGCCCTCCCTGGTGAAGGTCGTACTGGCACTGCGGCACGGCCGGCTGCCCGCCTCCCTGCACCACTCGCCGCCCTCGCCCGCCGTCGAGCGCTCCGGATTCGCGCTGGTCACCGAGACCGGGGCCTGGGCGACGGCCGGCCCGTCCGATCCACGCAGAGCGGGTGTCAACGCCTTCGGCTTCGGCGGCACGAACGCGCACGCCGTACTGGAACAGGCACCGCCGCCCACGGCACAGGAACGGGCCGGCGGCAGTGGCCCGCACCTGCTGACCCTGTCGGCGAACAGCGCGGCCGGGTTGGACGCCTGGACGTCCCGCCTCCTCGACCATCTGCACGCGCACCCGGAGTTGGACGAGGGTGACGTGTGCCGGGCGGCGGCCACGGCCCGCGACGAGGGTGCTCATCGCCTCGCCGTTGTGGCCGGGGGTGACCTGCGCGAACGCCTGGCCGCCGCCACGGCTCCCGGCGGTGGCCGGCTGCCGGGCGCGGTCGGCGGGACGGTGACGCACCGGCCGCGGACCGTTTTCGTGTTCCCCGGCCAGGGTGCGCTCCGACCGGGCCGGGGTCGGGCCTTGTACGCGACGGCGCCGGTGTACCGCGACACGCTCGACGAGGCGTCGGCCCATGTCGGCCCGGTGCACGGACGGGAGTTGACGGCCTGGTCCGTCGAGCCCGACGTGGACCCGGCGGCCCAGGCCGCCACCGAGGTCGCGCAGCCACTGCTGGTGGCCCACGGGGTGGCGCTCGCCCGGCAGTTGCTGGCCTGGGGCGTACGGCCGGACGCAGTCGTCGGGCACAGCGTCGGAGAACTGACCGCCGCCTGCGTCGGCGGAGCGCTGTCGTTCACCGACACCCTGGCCTTCGCGGCCGAACGCGGACGCCTCATGGGCACGTCGACTCCGCCGGGCGCGATGGCGGCGGTACGGGGAGCCGACGAGGAGCAGGTGGCGACCCTGGTGGCGGCGGCTCCCGACGAGCTCGCGGTCGCCGCCTACAACGGGCCCGGCAGGCTGGTGCTCTCCGGCAGCCACGAGGCGGTCGAACGGGCGACGCGGGAACTCTCCGCGCGGGGCGCGTCCGTACGCGCGTTGGAGGTGTCGCGCGCCTTCCACTCACCGCTGATGGAGCCGATCGCCCGGCAACTGGCAGCGGCAGCGGTTGGGTTGAGGGCCACAGATGATCCCGGCCTTCCGGTGCTGAGCACGCTCACCGCCGAGTGGCAGCCGCGCATGGACCCGGACCACCTGCGCGAACACGCGCTGCGACCGGTGCTGTTCGGGCGGGCAGTGACCCGGCTGCTCGACGAGGGCTACGACACGTTCGTGGAACTGGGGTCGCCGGAGAGCCTCGCAGGTCTCGTACGGGCGACCGCCGCCGCGCGGGAGCCGGCGGACAGGACCGGCTCCGACAGGGACGTCCTCGTGATCTCCGCGCCCGTAGGGCGGAAACGTTCCGGAACTCCGCAGGACGATGCGCCGGGCGGAGCGGGCGAGTTGCTGGAGACGGTGGCGCACCTGTGGGCCCGCGGTGCGCCACTGGACCGTACGAAACTCGACCGGGGCCGTCGGCGGGTTCCGTTGCCGCCCTATCCGTATCAGCGGCGCCGCCACTGGCCCGATGCCGCGCGGCCAGGCCTGCTGCACCGCGTCACCTGGCAGAGGACACCCCTGTCGCCGAACGCGTGCGGACCGGTGCTGGTGACCGGCCCGGACTCGACAGCCGTGTACGACCTCACCCAGCGCCTCGCGGACCAGGGCGTGCGGACCGGCGCTGTCCCCGGAGTCCGCCCGCAGGCGGTGATCCTGCTGGCCGGGCCCACCGCCCGTGGCACGTCCGCCGAGATCGAGCGGATCCAGCGCGAGCTGATCGCGGCGTTCCACGAGGCACTGACCCTGTTCGACGTGACCGGGGCCGGCCGCCTGCTCGTCGTGACCGAGGACGCGCACGCCACCGGGCACGGCCGCGAACGACCGAGTCCGGTCCAGGCGGTGTTGGGCGGCCTGACGCTCGCCGTGCCGTCGGAGTCCGCCGGAGCGGTGGCCAACTGGGTCGACCTGTCCTGCCTCGACGACGCCGAGCAGCGGTCGCGAGCCGTCCTCGCCGAAGTGACCGCACCCCAGGCGGCCGGCGCCGTCGCCTGGCGGGACGGACAGCGGCTGGTACGGACCGTCACGCCCGAGGCGATCGTCACACCCGAGGCGACCGTCGCACCCAGGACCGCGAATCCGCCCGGCCTCCCGGACCGGCTGCCCGCCGACGGCACCTTCCTCATCACGGGCGGCGCCGGGGGCCTCGGCTCCGCCCTGGCCCGGGAACTCGCCGGGCGTGGCCGCCCGGTACTGCTGCTCACGGGCCGTTCCCCGCAACCGCCCGCGGGTCTGCTGGCGGAACTCACCGGCCTCGGCGCCGACGCCCGCTACCACCGGGCCGATCTCACCTCGCGGGACGACGTGGAGGCGCTGATCGCCGAACTGCCCGCGCCGGACGCCGTCTTCCACGCGGCCGGAGTCGTACGTCCTGGAAGTCTGCGCGGGACGAAGGTGGAGGAGACGATGGAGGCGCTGGGCGCGAAGACGCTCGGCACCGTGTTGCTGTCCGAGGCGCTGAAGCGGCACGGACGCACCCCCGACGTGTGCGTGGCGTTCTCCTCCGTCTCCTCGATACTGCCGGGACTGGCCGGGGCACTTGGTGCCTACGCGGCGGCCAACTCCTTCCTCGACTCGTTCGCCGGCGCCGAGCGGCGGGCGGGGCGGCCGTGGCTGTCGGTGAACCTCGGGCCGTTCGCCGAGACGGGCCTCGCCGCCGCGTTCGCCGCCGATACCCTCCCCGCCGATGCCTTCCCCGCCGAGGGGAGCCGGCCGTTGGCGACCGCGCCGGCGTTGGCGGCACTGCGGACCGCGTGCGGCACCGACGAGGCGCAACTGGTCCTCGCCGACCGGACCGCGGCCCAGCCGGACCGGGTCCGCACCCGCCCGCCGAGTACGCGCGAGCCGCTGCCCGCGCCGCGGTCCGCGGCCGACACGATGACACCCGTGTCCGGCACCGCCACACTGCTGCGGGAACTGCTCGCACAGTCGCTGAGCGTCCCGGCGTCCACCGTCGACGACGACGCGCCGTTCCTCTCCCTGGGGCTGGACTCGCTGGGCGCGGTCGACCTGGTCAAGCGACTCGAACGCAGGACGGGGCGGTCCCTGCCCGCCACGCTCTTCTTCGAGTACCGGACCGTACGGGAACTGGCCGCCCACCTGGACACGGACAGCGCCCCGGCCGGAGCGGGGGCAGAGGCGTCCGCTCCCCTACCCGCCACGGACCCGGCCGCCTTCGCCCTCACCCCCGTACAGCTGGCCCTGCACACCAGCAGTCGGCTGCATCCCGGCGTCCCGGCCCGCGGTCATCTGCGGATGACGGTCCGCGGTCCCCTGGACACCCATGTCCTGGGGCAGGCGCTGGCCGCCCTGGCCGAACGGCACGGCATGCTGCGCCTGCGGATCGACGATTCCGGCACCGGCACCGGCCCCGTGCAACGTCTGGCTCCGGCTACTCTGCTGTCGACCTGGTACGAGGTCCGCGAGTGCGGTGCCGAGCAGGTCGCCCACCTCGAAACGGCTCTCTGCAACCAGCCCTTCGACCTGGCGACCGGACCGCCCGTACGGGCCGTGCTGCTCCGCCAGGAGGCACATGTCGCGCATCTGCTGCTGGTGGTCCACCACGCGGCGGCGGACGGATACAGCCTGAACGTCCTGGCCGAGGAGTTGTGGTCCTCGTACACCGCGCTGTGGCGGGGGGAACACCCGCGGCCGGCGCCGGACGCGCCGAGCTTCGCGCGGTACGCCCGCACCACTCGCTCCTCCGACACCACCGCCTCGGATGCCGACCGCCGCTACTGGACCGAGCGGCTGGCCGAACACCGGGCCGGGGGCGGCGAACCCCTGCGGCTGCCCTACGACGGCGATCCGGACGCGCCTCCGTCGGGCCCGCTCGTGCAGCACTACGGCTCGCTCGACGCGACTCTCACCGCAGGCCTGGAACGGCTGGCCGCCGCACACGACGTGTCCCTGTTCCATCTGCTGCTCGCCGCGTACGTGCGCTGTCTGTCGCGGTGGACCGGACGGCAGGACATCGCGGTCAACGTGGCCCGCGCTCGGCGCGAGGAACGCTTCCCCGACGTGGACCGGCTCGTCGGCCCGCTCGCCGACACCCTCCCCCTGCTCTGCCGCACGGCCCCCGAGGAACCGGTCGTCGCGCTGGCGCGACGGCTGCGCCGCAGCTGGCTGGAGAGCGAACGGCACTCCGGGCTGAGCAGCCTCGACCTGGCCGGCCTCCTGTCCGGCGGAGGTTCCCGCACCGCGAGCCCGGCGGGCTTCAGCTTCGCCCGTTTCCCGGCACGCATGGCGGCCGACTGCCCGGTCGAGGTACGGGCCGACGCGGCCGGCACCGGTTCGGCCGCGACCCGGCTGAGCCTGCTGTGCTGGGCGGACGGGTCGACGCTGCGCATGTCGTGGAACTTCCCGTTGCCTCTGTTCGACCCGCGCACGGTGACGCGCCTGGACAGGCAGTACCGCGCCGAACTGGCCGCTCTGTGCACGCCGCTCTCCGGGTCTCCCCGGGAGACCGACGAACCGCACGGTGTGGTCGGCCGACTGCTCCGCCGGTTCCGTGCCACGCCCGACGCCACCGCCGTGGAAGCCGACGGAACGGCCCTCACCTACGCGGCACTCGACCGCGCCTCCCAGCTCCTGGCGACGCGGTTGCACGCCGCCGGTGTACGGGCGGGTGACCTGGTCGGTCTGCTCACCGAGCCCGGCCCGGACACCGTGATCGGCGTGGTCGGCATCCTGCGTACCGGAGCGGGCTGGGTCCCGCTGGACCCGACGTACCCGGCCGCCCGGCTGACGGACCAACTGCGGCGCGCGGACGTCTCCACCGTGGTGTGCCATGAACCGACCGTGCGTGTCACGGAGTCGCTCGGCGACGACGGAGTGCGTGCGGTACGCGCCGACGGCTCGCCGGACCCGCGGACGGACACCACAGCGCCCGTACCCGCGTCGACCTCGGTTCCCGACGCGATCGCGTATGTCATCTTCACCTCGGGTTCCACCGGCCGCCCCAAGGCGGTCCCGATCACACATCGGGCGATGGAGAACTACCTCGACTGGGCCATCGGGACGTTCGACTACGACGCCGGTGACCGCCTGGCGCAGACCGCGTCACCGTGCTTCGACGCCTCGGTACGCCAACTGCTCGCACCCCTGCTGGTCGGCGGCACCGTGGTGACCGTACCGCGGGACCTGCTGCGCGATCCCGAGCTGCTGCTGGCGTACGCGGAGCGGACACGGATCACCGTGTGGAGTTCCGTCCCGACGCTGTGGGAGCAACTGCTGTCGGCCGCCGAGGAGCGCGTACGCCGGGGAGCGGGACGCCCGGACCTGTCGGCGCTGCGCTGGGTGCACGTGGGCGGGGAGGCCCTGTCCGCCGCGCACGTACGCCGCTGGTTCGACCTGTTCGGCGACCGGCAGCGGATCGCCAACCTGTACGGCCCCACCGAGACGACGATCAACGCCACCTGCCAGGTCATCACGGCGCGTCCGGCCGACGACGTGCGGACGCTGCCGATCGGACGGCCGGTGACCGGCACCGACCTGATCGTGGTCGGCGCCGACGGCGTGCCCTGCCCCGAGGAGGAGCCGGGTGAACTGCTGATCGCGGGAGTCGGCCTGACCCCCGGCTACCTGGGGCAACCCGAGCTGACCGCGGCGGCGTTCACCGTGCGGGACGGTCGGCGCTGGTATCGCAGCGGCGACCGGGTCCGGCTCCGCGCCGACGGAGTCCTGGAGTTCCTGGGGCGGATCGACGACCAGGTGAAGATCCGTGGCAACCGGGTGGAGACGGGAGAGGTCGAGGCGGTTCTGCAGACGCATCCCGGGATCACTCAGGCGTCGGTGGTCGCACGTGAGGGACGGTTGCTGGCGTTCGTCACCCCCCGGCCCGGTGCCGGGCAGCCGGAACCGCCGGACGTGCGCCGTCACGTGGCCGGTCTCCTGCCGCCGTACATGATCCCGGCGCGGATCCCCGTGCTGGACCGGCTGCCGCTCAGCGGCACCGGCAAGATCGACCGCCGGGCGCTCGAAGACGCCCCCTCGGCTCCGGAGGCGGCCACCGGCGGGGCGGCTCTCCCCGCCACGGACACCGAGCGCCGACTGGCCGCCGTCTGGTCCGAGTTGCTGGAGGTCGACTCCGTCTCCCGGGAGGACGACTTCTTCGACCTGGGCGGCGATTCGCTGCTCGTCCTTCAGGTGTTCGCCCGGCTCGGCGAGACCAAGGCACCGCTGCCCCGCCCCACCGTCATCTACGAGAACCGCACCCTCGCGAAGCTGGCCGCCGCGGTGGACGCGACCGCCGCGGAAGGGCATCCGGCACCGGCGGCGACCGCGCCCACGGACCACGCGGAACCCTTCCCCGTCACGCCGGCCCAGCGCGGTTTCCTCCTCGCCGAAGCCCTCTCGCCGGGCGGAGGCGGTTCCTGGCCCGCGCGGCTGCGGCTGTCCGGCCCACTGGATCCAGAGATCTTTCAGGCCTCGGTGGACCTGCTGGTGGAACGCCACGGCATGCTGCGTACCGTCTTCCCCGCCGGCGCCCGACCGCCCGTCCAGCAGGAACTCCCGCCCTCCCTGCGCCTGCCGGTCACCTTCGAGACACTCACCGACCCCACCGAGGTGGACGAACACGCGGCGGCCGAGGCGCGGCGGCGCTTCGAACCATGGGCCTGGCCGCTGCTCCGGCTCCGGGTCCTCACCGTCACAGAACACGAACACGTCCTCATCGTGCACGCACACCACGTCATCGGCGACGGATACAGCGCCGCACTCCTCGTACAGGAGCTGACGGCCGTCTACGACCGGCTGGCCGCGGGCCGCACTCCCGAACTGCCCGCACCGCGTACCACCTTCCGTGACCACGCCCTGCTGTCGGCCGAGTCGCAGCCGGACACCGCGCCGGGTGCGGCGGAGCGGCGGGCCCGGGTCGACGCCCTCTACCGGCAGCCCGCTCTGCGCACCACCGACAAGGACGACGGCGCGGAGTTCGTGTCGGCGGGATTCGTACTCGACGCCGGGCGGACGGCCGCGCTCCGGGCGCTCGCGGCGAAGGCGGGAGCCACCCTGTACGCGCCGCTGCTGACCGCGTACCACCAGCAGTTGGCGCGGCTCACGAGCCAGGCGGACCTGATCGTCGGCCTGGCGGTGAGCGGTCGCGACCGGGGCCTGGCGCTCGACGCACACCGTGTTTTCGGCCCGTTCGCCACCGCCGTACCCGTACGGCCGACGACCGTGCCGCCCGGTGAACCGGAACCGGACTTCGGTGCCGCCCTGCGGCGCGTCGTCGCCGAGGCCGAAGAGGCGCGCAGGCACGAGGACATCGTGCCCCGCAACGCCGACGGACTGCCCCTGACCTCGCAGTTCTTCTTCACCTACCTCGACTTCTCCGTTCTCGCCGCTGCGCACGGGCAGTCGCTGACCGCCTCGTGGGACGACGGGGACAGCGCGTTCGCGCCGCCGTCGTCGGCGACGGACGTGTTCCTGGCCGCACGCCCGGAGGGCACCGGACTGCGCGTGACGGTACGAGGATCGGCCGCGGTCTTCTCCCCGTCGGCGCTGGCCGACTTCGCTCAGGCGCTGCGGGAACGGCTCGTACACGCCGTGAACTCACCCGTTTCGAGCCGCCCGTCGAGCCCGCCCCGGTCCCGGGAGACGATGGACGCCGCCCTGGTCGGCTATCTGCCCGCCCCCGGCCACCTGGCCCGGCTGGCAGGGCTGCCCGAGGACGCTCTGCGACGGGAGGACCTGCGCGCGATGCTGTTCCCCGACGGCGCGCCACGCCTGCTGGAGACGGTCCGCACACCGCTCGGCAGGTCGGGTTTCGTCTGCGTGCCCCTCTTCTCCGACGAACTCGGCCGGGACCCCGAACTCGTCGCGCACACCGCCCGCGCGGTGTCACTGGCCTCCTCGCTCGGAGCCCGGTGCGTCTCCCTGGCCGGCATGATCCCCTCGCTGACCGGTTACGGCTTCGACGTACTGCGCTCCACGGACCTGGGCCCGGCCGCCGTGACCACCGGGCACGCGGCGACCGTCGTCTCCGTGGTCCGGACCGTGCACGCGGCACTCGACGCCACCGGAAAGGACCTGGCGGACCTCGACGTCGCTTTCGTCGGGCTGGGATCGATCGGCACGGCCTCCCTGGACCTGCTGCTCTCCCGGGCCGCCCGACCGCCACGGCGGCTGCTGCTCTGCGACGCGCCCGGCAGCGGACCACGGCTGCGGCACCTCGCACAACGACTGAAGGAACGCGGCCGGGCCGATGAGGTGGAGGTGGTGGAATCCCGGCCGACACTGCCCGACGCCGTGTACGGGGCCGGTCTGCTGGTGACGGCGGTGAGCAGCACCCACACACTCCTGGACGTCGACCGGCTGACGCCCGGCACCGTCGTGGTCGACGACTCCTTCCCGCACTGCTTCGACACCGGGCGGGCGCTGGCCCGAATGCGGGAACACCGGGACGTACTCGTCCTGGGCGGCGGACTCCTGCGTCTCGGCGACCTCAGCCGCGAGATCGCCGAAGGGCTGCCGGCAGCGGCGGCGGCCGGATACCTGGCCCAGCCATGGCTGGCAGGAACCCTCGCCTCCTGCCGAACGGAGTCCCTGCTGCACGCGGCGGACCCGCGACTGCCGCTGGTGCGCGGTCTGGTGGACGGATCGGCGGCCCTCGCCTACTGGCAGGCCACCGAACGCGCGGGGGTCACAGCGGGCCCGTTGCACCTGCTCGGCCACACCGTCGGACCGGACCCCCTGGCGGGTGTGCGCGTGGCAGGAGCCGGCTCCCGCTGAACGCACGCGCTCCGGCCCCGATCGAGCCAGCCCGTTCCCCGTCCCGACGGCGAGTCCAAGATCATGTACAGGACAGCCCCTAGGATGGCCGGGCACAGTGTTCGGATGCGCGCGGAGTTGCGTTCACCGCAGGGAGACTGCCCATGAGCACCACAGAAACCTTAGGTTCGCCGTTCGACGGCCGTGTCTCCGACCGCGGAGTTCTGGACGGCCAGTCGGCCGGTCCCGTGATGCCGCGTCTGGTGCTGGGCGCACGGCTGCGCGCGCTGCGGGAGGAGAAGGAGATCTCCCGCGAGGCCGCGGGGCATGTCATCCGCGCCTCCCGGTCCAAGATAAGCCGACTGGAGGGCGGCCGGCACGGGTGCAAACTGCGTGACGTGGCCGATCTGCTCACGCACTACGGAGTCACGGACGAAGCCGAGCGCGCCACCTTGCTGGCGTTGGCCGAAGAGGCCAACACCCCCGCCTGGTGGCAGTACTACAGCGATGTGGTGCCCGCCTGGATGCAGACCTGCCTCGGGGCCGAACAGGCGGCGAGCGTCATCCGCTGCTTCGAGGTACAGCGCGTACCCGCCCTCCTGCAGACCCCCGCCTACGCGCGCGCCTCCATCCGGCTAGGCCACCCGGGCGCCGGCGCGCGGGAGATCGAGCGGCGCGTCACGCTGCGCATGGAGCGCCGACGGGTTCTGCGCCGGAAGCCGCCCGCCCGACTGTGGGCCGTGATCGACGAGGCGGCGCTCCGGCGCCCGGTGGGCGGCATCGACACGATGCGCGCCCAGCTCAGGCATCTCATCGAGCTCTGCCGGCTCCCTCAGGTCACCGTCCAGATCATCCCGTTCCTCGCCGGCGGTTACGCGGCCGAGGGCGGTCCGGTCACCATCCTGCGCCTGCCCGGCGGTCAACTGCCCGACGTGGTCTGTCTCGAACAGCTGGCCACCGCCCTCTATCCCGACAAGCCGGCCGAGATCGAACGGTACTGGGATGTCATGAACCGCCTGGTGCTCGAAGCCGAGTCACCGGACGAGACGCCCACGATCCTGCACCGCATCCTCCAGGAGACCTGACCCCCGACGGACGGCCTCAGCGTTTGAGGGCGACACCGCCGTACTGGTGCACCTCGGCGGGCAGGCCCAGGGCCTCGGTGTCGGGGCGCCAGCGCGAGCACGACGCCACACCCGGTTCGAGCAGTTCCAGACCGTCGAAGAAGCCCTCGATCTGCTCGGGGCCGCGCAGGATGTACGGGATCGAGCCGCCCTCGTTGTACTGCTGGATGGCCTCGACGTACGCCTGGCTGGTGTCGGTGCTGTCGTACTGCACGAGGTAGCTGCCGGGCGGCAGCGCGTCCACCAGCTGCCGCACGATGGAGCGTGCCTCGTCGTAGTCCTCGATGTGGCCCAGGATGCCCATCAGCATGAGAGCGACCGGCTGGTCGAAGTCGAGCGTCTTGGCGGCTTCCCGCACGATCGTCCCCGGATCGCGCAGATCGGCGTCGACGTAGTTGGTGACACCTTCCGGTGTACTGGTGAGCAGCGCGCGGGCGTGTGCCAGTACCAGCTGGTCGTTGTCGACGTAGACGATCCGGCTCTCGGGGGCCACCCGCTGAGCGATCTGGTGGGTGTTGTCCACGTTGGGCAGTCCGGTGCCGATGTCCAGGAACTGCCGGACGCCCTCCTCGGCGGCCAGATGACGGACGGCGCGGGCGAGGAAGTACCGGGCGGCACGCGCTCCGGTCTCGATACCGGGGAAGAGGGCGCGGAACGCGTCGCCGGCCACCCGGTCGACTTCGTAGTTGTCCTTCCCGCCCAGCCAGTAGTTCCAGATCCGGGCCGACTGCGGCACGGAGGTATCGATCTTGGAGAACGCCTCCCGCTCGGAGTTCTCTGCCTCGTCAGTCATGGACGCTCCTGTGCGTGCGTATGCGTGGGTGGTGTGAGGACCACGGAACCGTCGAACGCCGGTCGTGGGCGCCCACGTTATTCCTCACGCCTCGGCGCATGTGCAACACCGGCCCCAACACACCCTGTTCGGCCACTCGTTGGCTCGATTGCCGTCCTGCCCCAGCGGCTTCGGCCGCCCGCGAAGCCGCGCTCCGGTGAGGCGACGGCACCGAATCCACGGGAAGTCGAGCACTCGGGGTCCGAGCCGGGCCGGTGTCAGGTGTTCAGGGCCGCGAGCACCATGGACCTGGCCTCCTCCTGGATCTGTTGCAGGTGCTCCGGACCGGAGAAGGACTCCGCGTAGATCTTGTAGACGTCCTCGGTGCCCGAAGGGCGGGCCGCGAACCAGGCGTTGGCGGTGGAGACCTTGACCCCGCCGAGGGCGGCGCCGTTGCCGGGTGCCTCGGTGAGGACCGAGGTGACCGGCTCGCCCGCGAGGGTGTCGGCGGTGACCTGGCGGGGGGACAGCTTCGCGAGCAGCGCCTTCTCCTCGCGGGAGGCCGGGGCGTCGATGCGCGCGTAGGCGGGGGCACCGAAGCGCTCGGTGAGCCGCGCGTAGTGCTGGGAGGGCGTCTCGCCGGTGACGGCCGTGATCTCGGAGGCGAGCAGGGCCAGGATGATGCCGTCCTTGTCGGTGGTCCACACCGAGCCGTCGCGGCGCAGGAAGGACGCGCCGGCCGATTCCTCGCCGCCGAAGCCGAGCGTCCCGTCGGACAGGCCGTCCACGAACCACTTGAATCCGACCGGGACTTCGACCAGTTTCCGGCCGACGTCCGCCGCGACCCGGTCGATCATCCCGGACGATACGAGGGTCTTGCCGATCCCGGCCGCGGCGGGCCACTGCTCGCGGTGCGAGAAGAGATAGGAGATCGCCACGGCCAGGTAGTGGTTGGGGTTGAGCAGGCCGCCGTCCGGGGTGACGATGCCGTGCCGGTCGGCGTCGGCGTCGTTGCCGGTGGCGATGTCGAACCGGTCGCGCTGCTCGATGAGCGAGGCCATGGCGTACGGCGAGGAGCAGTCCATACGGATCTTGCCGTCCCAGTCCAGCGTCATGAAACGCCAGGTGGGGTCGGCGAGCGGGTTGACCACCGTCAGGTCGAGCCGGTGCTGCTCGGCGATCCGGCCCCAGTAGGCGACCGAGGCGCCGCCCAGCGGATCGGCGCCGATGCGCACGCCGGCCGCCCGGATCGCGTCCAGGTCCAGCACGTTCGGCAGGTCGGCGACGTAGGTGCCCAGGAAGTCGTGGCGGCCGGTGCCGGGTGCGGTCAGGGCACGGGCGTAGGGGATGCGGCGTACGTCCTTCATGCCCGCGGTGATGATGTCGTTGGCGCGGTCCTGGATCCAGGAGGTCGCATCGGAGCCGGCCGGGCCGCCGTTCGGGGGGTTGTACTTGAAGCCGCCGTCGGCCGGCGGGTTGTGCGAGGGGGTGACCACCACCCCGTCGGCGAGGCCCGAGGTGCGGCCGCGGTTGTGGGTGAGGATGGCGTGCGAGACCGCGGGGGTGGGTGTGTAGCCGTCGCCCTGGTCGATGAGGACGCTCACGTCGTTGGCGGCGAACACCTCCAGTGCCGTGACCCGCGCCGGCTCGGACAGGGCATGGGTGTCGGCGCCCAGGAAGAGGGGGCCGTCGGTGCCCTGCGCGGTGCGGTACTCGCAGATGGCCTGGCTGGTGGCCGCGATGTGGTCCTCGTTGAACGCCGTCGTGAGGGACGAGCCGCGGTGCCCCGAGGTGCCGAAGGCCACCCGTTGCCCGGGGTCGGCCGGGTCGGGGTGCAGCGCGTAGTACGCCGTGACCAGACGTGCCACATCGACGAGATCCCCGGGTCCCGCGACCTGCCCTGCTCGCGCGTCCTGCATGTCCCGCTCCTTAAGCCTCAAGCAAGGTCGACCATCGAGTCCGTTGCGTGCCGACCCATTCTCCCCTGCCCGGCCTTCCGGGACGCACACCGCGCGACGCGATGTCGGCGCCCTCCGTACCCGGCCGGCGAGGGCCCGGGACCCCGCAGGGCGCCCGGACCCTCGCCCCGACTACTCGACGTCCTTGATGACGGCGGTGAGGGTGTCCTCGTTCATGGTGTCGGGAACGTCGACACCGGAAGGAAGCGCGTAGGCCTGGCCGCGGACGGCCCCGCCGGGGAACTCACCGGTGTGGATGTTGAAGTACCAGTTCTCGGGGTTGGCCTTGATGCCCCCCAGCAAGTCCTTGTCGTCGACGGTGACCGTGCCGAAGACGAACTTCCTGCCGTCCGCGAGCTTCTCCGTGAAGAAGGGGATCTTCACATCGCCGTTGACACCCTTGACGCCCTTGTGGAGATGGCCCAGGGTCGGCGTCCCGATCCCGGTGAAGGTGAACGCGTAGGAGACCTGGTCGCCCTGGATCCGCATCAGGGCGAGCGCGTGCCCGTCCTTGTCCCCCACCGCGGGACCGCCCTCGACCGGGACCTCGTCGGCACCGGTGAGGACCGAACCGAAGAACGCCGCGTCCGCCGCGTTCTTCTCCCACCGACCGACGCCCCGCGCACCGGCGTGCTCCGTACCGGATGACGCGTGCCCGCCGGCGGCCGGGCGGCCGGCCTCGGCGCCGGTCACGGTGTCCTCCCCGTTGCAGGCGGTCAGCAGAAGCGCACCCGCGACAGCGGATACGGCGATCATTCCAAAGCGCTTGCTCTTCATGGCAGTCATGCCCTTCCCCGTGCTGCGACCGCGGTTGTTTCGCGGCCCGTCACCCACCACACGGACTGCCCTCACGGCACCCCTCACCCCATGACAGCCCTGAGACACTCCTGAGACGGCCTCCGGTCACTCGCGACGCGACCTTGACACCGCAAGGGCGGTCCCGCTCACCCCAGGAAGCTCAGCCGCACCGTGCGGTCGGGGTTGTCCTTGTTGGTGTCGACGAGGCACACCGACTGCCACGTCCCCAGTTCCAGCCGCCCGTTGATCACCGGCAGGGTGGCGTGCGGGGGCACGATCGCCGGTACGACGTGGTCCCTGCCATGACCGGGGCGCCCATGGCGGTGCTGCCAGCGGTCGTCGGCGGGAAGCAGGGTGTGGAGAGCGGCGATCAGGTCCTCGTCGCTGCCGGCGCCCGTCTCCAGGACGGCGACGCCCGCTGTCGCGTGGGGAACGAAGACATTGAGCAGGCCGTCACGGCCGCCCGCCGCTTCCCGGAGGAAGGTCTCGCACGCACGGGTGAGGTCGACGACCGCTTCGCTGGAGCCGGAGGTGATGTTCAGGACACGGGTGGTGAAGGCATCGGACATGAACCAATCCTGACCCACGCAGGGAGCTCCACACCCGTGACGGCTCCGGGACAGCCGTGCTGTCGGTTGTGCTACCGGTTGTGCCGGCGGTTCTGGACACCTGGTTCCGGTCCGCTTCCCTCTCCGCGCCACGGCACCTGCCCGCGCGCCCTGGACGCACGGGCCCGGGTCCAGGCACACCGGCACACCGGCTCGTCGGCGAGCTGGGGCAGCGCCGGGGCTGCGCCGTACTGCTGGAGCGTCCGGGCACCGAACCGGCCGCCTGGACCGGCCCGCCCGGGAAGATCCGCGCCTCCCGCACAGTTGGTAGAAGCGTGAACAACACGGGAGCGCGGGTACGGGAAGTCGATGTGGTCGTGGGGGGGGGGGGGGGGGGGCGCCGGGGGCGGGCCCCCCCCCCCCCCCCCGCCCCCCCCGCCCGCCGGGGGGGGGGGGGGGGGGGGGGCCGCCGCGGGGGCGGGGGGCGCCCCCCACCACCTGCGGCGCACCGGCTTCGAGCCGGAGCGGGACTTCGTGGTCCTGGACCACGCGCCGCGGCCGGGCGGCGCCTGGCAGTTCCGGTGGCCGTCACTGACGTACGGCAAGGTGCACGGCATGCACGCGCTGCCCGGCATGGAGCTGACGGACGCGGACCCCGACCGGCCGTCCTCCGAGGTCGTCGCCGAGTACTTCGCCGCCTATGAGCACGCCTTCGACCTGCGCGTACGGCGGCCGGTCGACGTAAAGGCCGTACGCGAGGGCGACGCGGGCCGACTGCGCGTCGAGACGTCGGACGGTACGTGGGCGACGCGGGCGCTGATCAACGCGACCGGCACCTGGGACCGGCCGTTCTGGCCGAGCTATCCCGGTCAGGAGACCTTCCGGGGGCGGCAACTGCACACCGCCCGGTACGCCGGCCCGCAGGACTTCGCCGGGCAGCGCGTCGTCGTCGTGGGCGGGGGCGCGTCCGGTACGCAGCATCTGCTGGAGATCGCCCCGTACGCGGCCGGGACCACCTGGGTGACGCGACGGCCGCCGGTGTTCCGGGAGGGGCCGTTCAGTGAGGACGTGGGCCGGGAGGCGGTCGCCCTCGTGGAGGAGCGGGTCCGTCAGGGGCTGCCACCGAAGAGTGTCGTGTCGGTGACCGGTCTGCCGCTCAACGACGCGATCCGTCAGGGCCTCGCGGACGGGGTCCTGGACCGGCTGCCGATGTTCGACCGGATCACTCCGGACGGCGTGGAGTGGGACGACGGGCGTCACGTGGCCGCGGACGTCATCCTGTGGGCGACCGGCTTCCGCGCGGCTGTCGACCATCTGGCCCCGCTGCGGCTGCGCGAGCCCGGCGGAGGCATCCGCATCGAAGGGACCCGGGTGGCCGCCGATCCACGGATCCATCTGGTCGGGTACGGGCCGTCGGCGAGCACCATCGGCGCCAACCGTGCCGGGCGGGCGGCGGTACGGGACATCAGGCGGCTGCTGTCGGACGCTCCGCGGGTCACCCCGCTCGCCACGGTGGACCCTGCCGTTCCGGTCGTGTCCGTCGCGCCGGTCGCCTCGGTCGCCGTGGAGGCCGGTGGCTGACGTACGATTTCCCGCGCCCCCGGAGGGGCGCGGCGGGCCCCGAGAGCACCTACCACGCCGTCATCGCGGCCCGGCTCAGCCCGACGACGCCGAGGCGCCCTTGCCGGCGCGGTTGAACTCGGCGACGTTCCTCTTGTGCTCCTCGTAGTCGGCCGTGAAGCGCGTGTCGCCCCGCTTGACCGTGACGAAGTACAGCCAGTCGCCCTGCGTCGGTGCGACCGCGGCACGCATGGCCTCCTCACCGGGATTCGCGATCGGCGTCGGCGGCAGCCCCATCCGCGCGTACGTGTTGTACGGGCTTTCGAGCTGTGTGTCGTTCCGGCTGGTCCGCAGGGTGCTGCGGTTGAGCGCGTAGTTGATGGTGGAGTCCATCTGCAGCGGCATGCCCCGGTCGAGCCGGTTGTAGATCACCCGGGCCACCTTGCCCATGTCCGCCTTGGTGGCCGCCTCCGCCTGCACGATGCTCGCGACGGTGACGGTCTGGTAGACGTTCATCGCGTTGCGCTCGGCCCCGGCCGTGATGGTGCCGCCACCGAACTTCTTGTTCGCCGTGTCGACCATGTACGAGAGCAGGGAGGCGGGGGTCGACTTCTTGTCGATGGGATAGGTCGCCGGGAAAAGGTAGCCCTCGGGGTTGCCGCTCGCGTCGTTCGGCAGTTTGAGGCGGGCCTTGTCCAGGGACTTCTTGCTGGAGCCCGCGGGCAGGGCGAGGGCCTTGTCCATGGCCGCGTAGACCTGGCCGGTTCGCCAGCCCTCCGGGATCACCAGGGCCCGGGGCTCCTTCTTGTCGTCCGTGCTCAGCAGCGGCACCGCCACGGCGGTGGCCGCCACGACGGCACCGGTCGCGATGAGGGCGGTCCGGCCCCGGCGCGTCAGTCGGATCGTTCTCCGTGGCGGAGTGGGCGGAGTGTAGTTCTGCATGCGGGCACGTTAACCCGCATATCGTCCTAAACTCGACATATCTTCATCTTGTTGGCTCCAGTTGGGCGTCCCTGCGGACCAGGGCGGCGTAACGCCCGTCTCGTGCCAACAGCTCCTCGTGCGTGCCCCGTTCGGCCGTGTGCCCACGGTCGAGGACCACGATCTGGTCGGCGCCCCTAATGGTGGACAGCCGGTGCGCGATGGTGATGGTCGTCCGGTTGGCCGACAGCGCGTCGATGGCCTCCTGGACGGCTCGCTCGGTGCGGGTGTCCAGGGCGCTGGTCGCTTCGTCGAGGATCAGGACCGGCGGGTCCCGGAGGATGGTGCGGGCGATGGCGAGGCGCTGCTTCTCACCGCCGGAGAACCGGTGTCCGCGCTCCCCCACCACCGTGTCGTACCCGTCGGGCAGGGCCGTGATGTGGTCGTCGATCTGCGCGGCCTTCGCGGCGGCGCGCAGTTCGTCGTCGGTGGCGTCCGGCTTGGCGAACCGCAGGTTGTCGGCGACCGTGGCGTGGAAGAGGTACGTCTCCTGGGAGACGACGCCGATCGCGCGCGCGAGGGTGTCGAAGTCGAGGTCGCGCACATCCACCCCGTCGAGGGTGACACGGCCGCCCGTGACGTCGTACAGACGCGGGACGAGGTGGCTGAGCGTGGATTTCCCGGCGCCGGTCCGGCCGACGACGGCGAGGCTGCTGCCGGCGGGCACGGTGACGTCGATGCCGTCGAGGATCGGGCCGCTCTTGTCGTCGTACCGGAATTCGACGCCCTCGAAGCGCACTTCGCCCTTGACCCGGTCCAGGTGGACCGGACGCTCGGGCTCGGTGATGTCGATGGGCAGGTCGAGGTACTCGAAGATGCGCTGGAACAGGGCGAGCGAGGCCTGGATCTGGACGCCGGTGGACAGCAGGCTGACGGCCGGGCGGAACAGGCCCTGCTGGAGTGAGACGAACGCCACCAGGGTGCCGATGGAGACCGAGGGGCCGCCGAGCTGCAGGGCCATTCCCGCGGCCCAGTAGATGACGGCCGGCATGGCGGACATGACGATGCCGATGACGGCCATCCGCCAGCGTCCGGCCATGTTCGACCGGACCTCCAGGTCGACGAGGCTCTCGGACTCCTCCGCGAAGGAGCGGGTGAGGGATTCGGAGCGGCCCATCGTGCGGCCGAGCACGATGCCGCTCACGGAGAGCGACTCGGTGACGGTGGCGGCCATGACCGCCATCTGCTTCTGGCGCTGGGTGGTGATCTTCTTGCGTTCGTTGCCGACGCGACGGCTGATCCACACGAACACCGGCAGCAGGAGCAGCGAGACGACGGTCAGCCGCCAGTCGAGGGCGACCATCGCGACGATCGTGGCGACGACGCTGGTGAGGTTGGAGACCAGGGAGGTGGCGGTCGAGGTGACCGTCGCCTGCATCCCGCCGATGTCGTTCGCGATGCGCGACTGGACCTCGCCGGTACGCGTCCTGGTGAAGAAGGCGAGCGACATGCGCTGCAGCCGGTCGTAGACGGCCGTGCGCAGGTCGTGCATGACGCGCTGGCCGACCGTGGTGGAGATCAGGGTCTGCAGGACACCGAAGACACCGCCCAGCACGGCGCTGAGGATCATGCCCAGCGCGAGCAGGCCCAGCAGGCCGGTGCGGCCCTGCGGGATCGCGGTGTCCAGGATCTCCTTGAGCAGGAAGGGCGTGGCGACCGAGACCAGGGACGCGGCGCCGACCAGCAGGCCGACGACGGCCAGCCGGCCGCGATAAGGACGGAAGAGTGCGAGGATGCGGCGCACCTGCCGGGGCTGTCCTGCCTCGACAAGTGGCGGCGTCCAGTCGATGTCGTCGCGGGGCATGGGCTCCTACGGGATGTGAGAGGACTGAGGACGGTTCGAAGACTGCCGGAGCATAGCTCATTGTTACCTATACTCACAATGAACATAGTCCTGATATTGTTCCCGCCATGGACACCCCCGACGCCGACGGCCTGCTCGCCGAGCAGCTGCTGCGGTTGACCCGCCGTGTGCACCGCATCCAGAAGCGCCGTCTTCAGTCGCGGGGGCTCGGCATCACCCCGGCCCAGTCCCGGCTGCTGCGCACCCTCGCCCACTACGGCTCGCCGCCGCGCATGGCCGATCTGGCCGAACGGCTTGAGGTGGTGCCGCGGGCCGTGACCACCCTGGTCGACGGCCTGGAGGCGAGCGGCAAGGTACGACGCGTGCCGGACCCCACCAACCGGCGGGTCATCCGCATCGAGCTGACGGAGGACGGGGGGCGGGTGCTGCGGGAGCTGCACGGCGCACGCCGGGAGGCCGCGGAGGACATCCTGGCGCCCCTCACGGGCCAACAGCGCGCGGTGCTGGGCGGACTGCTGGACACGCTGGTCGACGGTACCTCCGCCCCTCCCGACGGGGTCGAGCCGGCCGACGGTACCTCCGCCCCGCCCCACGGGGTCGACATCGTCCGGGGACCGGGGCGCGCCTGCTGAGAGCCCGTCGCCCCGCGTGTCCCCCACTGCTAGCCACTGCGAGCCACTGCGAGCCACTGCGAGAAGGCGTCCTGACGACGTCGGTCCGGACGTGCACGGAAGTCCAAAGGTCCGGTGCCGGAAGTCCAACCACCTGGCCACTTCCGCCCCTTGTCCCCCGGTCCGCCTCCTAGGAGGGTGACAGCGCGGCGAACCCGCGCCCCCACCGAGGAGGTCCGATGCACGACGAGAACGCGACACCGGAACCCGACGAGAAGGACCCCGAAAGCCACTCCCGACGCTCGGTCCTGCGCACCGCGGGCGTCACGGGTACGGGCCTGGGGCTGGGGCTGGGGCTCGGTGCGTTCGCGGGTGGCGGCGGCACGGCGCACGCCGCCGGATCCGCCGCGCCGGCGGAAGCCACCGCGGACAGCGAACCGGCCGCACCCGCCGCGCAGGGCAGAACCATGATCGGCGTGCCGTTCGAGCGGCGCGGGACCGCGCGGGTCGGGATCATCGGGCTCGGCAACCGCGGCGGCGGCATGATCGACCTGTTCCTCGCCCTCGACGGCGTCCGGGTCGTCGCACTGTGCGATCCGGTCAAGGACAAGACCGCGAGAGCCGCGGCCAAGGTGGTGGCCGCGGGACAGCCCGCCCCGGCGACGTACACGAAGGGCGAGCACGACTTCGTCGCTCTCTGCGCACGCGGTGACCTCGACTTCGTGTACGTGGCGACGCCCTGGGACCTGCATTTCGAGATGGCGCGCACGGCGATGCTGAGCGGCAAGCACGTCGGTGTGGAGTGTCCGATCGCGATGCGGCTCGACGAGCTCTGGGAACTGGTCGACCTCTCCGAACGCACCCGCAGACACTGCATGCAGCTGGAGAACTGCTGCTACGGCCGCAACGAGATGCGGGTCCTGCGCATGGCGCACGCGGGGAAGTTCGGCCGGCTGCTGCACGGCGCCGGGGCCTACAACCACGATCTGCGCGGCCTGATGTTCGACCCGGACTACTACGAAGGTCCCTGGCGGCGGCTGTGGCACACCCGGCTGCGCGGCGACCTCTACCCGAATCACGGTTTCGGCCCCGTCGCCAACTACATGGACGTCAACCGCGGTGACCGCGTCACCCACATCTCCAGCTTCGGCACACCCTCGCTGGGCCTCGCCGAGTACCGCGCGGAACACATGCCGCCGGGCGACCCGAGCTGGAAGGAGACGTACATCGAGAGCGACCGGACCATCAGCCTCGTACAGACCGCCAAGGGGCGGGTGATCCGGCTCGAACACGATGTGTCGACGCCACACCCGTACTCGCGCATCAACAGCCTCGGCGGCACGAAGGGGGTCTTCGAGGACTATCCGGAGCGGATCTATATAGAGCCCGACCACACAGACGACGTCTGGGGCGACTTCTCGGCGTACGCGGAGTGGGACCACTGGCTGTGGAAGGAGCACTCCGACCCGCCCGGCGGACACGGCGGGATGGACTACATCATGCTGTTCCGTCTGATGCAGTCCATCCGGCTCGGGCTCGTACCGGACTTCGATGTCTACGACGCCGCCACCTGGACCGCTCCAGTGCCGCTGAGTCACGCCTCGATCAAGGCGCACGGGGCACCGCAGGCGATCCCGGACTTCACCCGCGGTCTGTGGAGGAAGGAGCGGCCGGGCATCGACTCGCCGGAGCCGCAGGACGACTGACGGCAGGACGGGCAGCCGCAGGACGGTCAGCGGCAGGACGGTCAGCGGTAGGACGGGTGCGGCCTGTGCGGCTGGTGAGCACGCCCTGCACGGTCGTCAGGCGTCGGTCGTCGCACCCGTCCGAGCCGTACAGCCGGTAGCGCTCGCTCGTGGCGGCAACGGCGTGCCGCTGGTCGCGCGGCACGTTCGCGGTGCAGGTCGCGTCGCCCGTGTAGTCGTCGTCGAGCCGGGACCACGCGGTGCGCCGGCCACCGCGGGCCTCCACGACGGACGCCCGGTCGCCCGGCCGCTCAGCCGCCCAGGGAGAGCACGGTCCGCAGCCGTTCACCGGCACCGAGCGTCGTGGTGCGGTCCGTGCGGTCCGTGCGGTCCGTGCGGTCCGTGCGGGTCGTCACGGCGGGCCCGCGCCCGTCCACGGTGACCTTCTCGTCGTCGGTCCAGGTCCCAGGAGCTACGCCGACTGAGGTCCGCCGCCCGACTCGATGGACGGACCGGTGCTCGCCCTCCGGTAGCAGGACGCGGACGGTACGGAGCGGTACTTCACCGACTGCCGAACTGAGGCCAGCGGTGCTGAGGCCGGTGGTGAGGGGCCGGTGGTGAGGGGCCGGTGGTGGTGGGCCGGCGGTGAGGGCCGGTGGTGAGGGGCAGTCAGGCCTTGAGGTCCGCCTTGTCGCCCATCACCACGACCGGGTGCCGGTCCGGGTCGAGGGTGCGCAGCAAGTATTTCATGCCCGACTCGGACAGGCTCACGCAGGCCGACGTGCCGCTGCCGTGGTCCATGTGCAGCCAGATGCTGCCGCCCTTGGACTGGCCCTGGGGGCGGGTCGGGTCGTTCGGCGAGGTGCCCTTGACGCGGTTGTAGTCGATGGCGATGACGTAGTCGAAGTCGTTCCAGTGCGACTTGGCCCAGTAATGCGGGGCCTGGAAGCCTGAGGACTGCGTGTACGGGAGCTTGGCGCCGGGGTCGGCGAGGACACCGCCCGAGTCGCTGAGTGTGAACACCCCTACGGGGCTGCGCTTGTCGCCCTCGTTGTGATCGGTCGTCCAGCCTTTCTTGCCGTTGTGCCCTTCCCAGCTGCGGGTCTTTTCCCAGGTGGAGCCGGACTTGGTGTAGAGGACGATCGTGGAGTCCGCCGAGTCCTTGCCCTGTCCGTAGACCGCGACGACCTGCCGGGAGTTCGCGGGGATCTGCTTCTGCAGCTTGTTCCCCACGTCGGGGATGCGCTTGAGGTCGACCGTGCGCGCCTGCTCGGGCCGGGACCCTTCGCCCGCTTGCCCGTTGCTCTTCTTCCCGCTTCCGCCGTCCGAACCGCCGCAGGCCGCCAGTGGCATGACCAGGGCGCCCAGGACCGCGGCCACGGCCGTCGTGCGCATCCCTCCGCGTATGTGCATACCGTCCATCGTCGCACCACGAGCGGACGACCGTGCCCACCCCCTCGGCTTACCGGTCATATCCGGGCGGTCCGGGCCGAATCTTTGCCTCACGACGGAAAAGCGTTTGCCTGCGGACGCACTGCGACGCGAACCTTGCACGGTTTGTTGTCTCTCCACCTCCGTACTACGAGCTTTTTTGGGACGTCATGCAGATTCAAGACCTTCCGTATCCCGACCCGGGTGTGCCGGACGCGCGCTCGGGGCCCCGATTCCTGGTATGGCTCGGCCGGAATCAGCTCGGTGGACAGATGAAGGCCCTGGTCTGGGGGCTGCTGCACTTCCTGTCCGTGTCCGCACTGCCCTTCTGCGTCGGCTTCGCCGTCCAGGCCGTCGTGGACCACTCCGGTGCGCGACTGGGCCTCGCGGGCGGGCTGCTCGCCGTGTGCGGCTTCGGTATCGCGCTGGGCGACACCATGCTGCACCGGGCCGCGGTCACCAACTGGATCACCGCGGCCGCGCGCGTCCAGCAGCTGCTGGCCCGCAGGACCGCTCTGCTTGGCTCCGCGCTGACCCGACGCGTCGCGGCCGGTGAGATCGTGTCGGTTTCCACGGGTGACGTCGAGAAGATCGGCTGGTTCGTGGAAGCCGTGTCGCGGTTCACCGCGGCCGCGGTGACCGTCGTGCTCGTCTGCGTCGCCCTCGTCGTCTACCAGCCGGCACTCGGCGTCGTCGTCGCCGTGGGCCTGCCCGTCCTGGCGCTGTCGGTGCTGCCGCTGCTGCCCCGGGCCACCCGCCGCGCCGACTTCCAGCGCGAGAAGGCGGGACGCGCCACCGAGCTGGCCTCGGACACCGTCGCCGGCCTGCGCGTGCTGCGCGGGATCGGCGGCGAGGAACTGTTCCTGGACCGCTACCGCCGTGCCTCGCAGGAGGTCCGGCACGCCGCCGTGCGCAGCGCCCGCATGTGGGCGCTGATCCACGCGATCCAGGTCTTCCTGCCCGGCCTGCTGCTGATCGTCGTCGTCTGGCACGGCGTGAACCTGGCCCGCGAGGGCCGGATCACCGTCGGTGAGATGGTCACCGTCTACAGCGCGGTCATGATCCTCACCTATCCGCTGCGGCACTTCACCGAGATCGCGATGGCGTACTCCTTCTCCCGGCCGTCCGCGAGGCGCGCGGCGCGGGTGCTGTCGCTCGAACGGGCCACGGACGGCGAGGGATCGCGCGAGGCCGTCGTGCCGACCGGGGACCTGTACGACCCCGCGACCGGTCTGCTCGCGCCCGCGGGACGGCTCACCGCCGTGGTGTGCGGTGACCCGGACGCCGCGGGTGAACTGGCCGAACGGCTCGGCGGTCATACGGCGGAGTCCTCGGATCTGCCGTCGGCGCTGGTAGGAGGGGTACCGCTCGACGAACTGCCCCTCGGCTCCGCCCGCAGTGCCGTCCTCGTGCAGGACAAGGATCCGGTCCTGCTCTCCGGAACGCTGCGCGAACTGCTCGATGTGCCCTCGTCGGGGGACGTCCGCCCGGAGGAGGCACTGTCCGCGGCCCAGTGCGGCGACGTCCTCGACGCGCTCGCCCAGGGGTCGCTGGACGCCGCTGATCCGATGGACGCCCGGATCACCGAACGCGGCCGGTCCCTGTCCGGCGGCCAGCGCCAGCGTCTCGCACTGGCCCGGTCGCTGGTCACGGCTCCGGGCGTACTGGTCCTTGACGAACCGACGTCCGCGGTCGACTCGCACACCGAGGCGCGGATCGCCGACGGTATCCGCTCCCTCCGGGAGGGACGCACGACCGTGGTCTTCACCTCGTCGCCACTGCTCCTGGACCACGCGGACCGGGTCGTGCTCGTCCACGAGGGCGAAGTGGCGGCCGTCGGCGTGCACCGCGAACTGCTGCACAGCGACGCGCGATACCGCGCCGTGGTGACCCGTGAGACCGACGACGAGGCCGCCGAACAGGAACTGAACCAGCTGCAGGAACTGGAAGAGATCGAGGAGACGGCATGATCGGCGTAGCGCCACCGGCCTACGATCCGGCGGCCCCGACGACCGCGGAGACCCTTCCCGTCGGCGCCCCCGCGACCGTACGCGCCTACGTGGCCGAACTGTTCCAACGACATCGCCGGACCTTCCTGGTGCTCGTCACCGTCAACACGGTCGCCGTCGTCTCCTCGATGGTGGGCCCTTATCTGCTGGGCTCCCTGGTCCAGCACGTCTCCGAAGGCGCGACCGCCGCGCGCGAACTGCACCTGGAGCGCACCGTCGCGCTGTTCGCCCTCGCCCTGGTCGTCCAGGCCGTGTTTGTGCACCAGGTACAACTGCGGGGGGCCATGCTCGGCGAGCGGATGCTGGCCGACCTGCGCGAGGACTTCCTCGTACGGGCCGTAGGGCTGCCGCCCGGCGTCCTGGAGCGGGCCGGTACGGGCGATCTGCTCTCCCGGATCACCACCGACATCGACCGGCTGGCCAACGCCATGCGTGAGGCCGTGCCCCAGCTGGCCATCGCCGTGGTGTGGGTGGCGCTGCTGCTCGGCGGCCTGGTCGTGACCGCGCCGCCACTCGCGCCCGCGGTGCTGGTCGCCGTCCCGATCCTGCTGGTCGGCTGCCGCTGGTACTTCAAGCGCGCGGCGTCCGGCTACCGCTCCGAGGCCGCCGGCTACGCGGCCGTGGCCGCCGTGCTCGCCGAGACCGTGGACGCCGGGCGCACCGTCGAGGCGCACCGCCTGGGCGAGCGCCGTATCGACCTGTCGGACCAGCGGGTCAAGGAGTGGACCGCCTGGGAGCGGTACACCCTCTGGCTGCGGTCGGTGCTCTTCCCGGTCATCAACGCCACCCACACCACGGTCCTCAGCTCGGTCCTGATGATCGGCGGGTACTTCGTCCTGCAGGGCTGGATCGACGTCGGCCAACTGACGACGGGCGCCCTGATCGCACAGATGCTCGTCGACCCGGTGGGCCTGATCCTGCGCTGGTACGACGAGCTGCAGGTGGCCCATGTGTCGCTGGCACGGCTGGTGGGCGTCCGGGAGATCGAGCCGGACGCGGGCGACGGGACCCTGGCCCCCGACGGACGTGACGTGCACGCGGACAAGGTGCGCTTCGGCTACCGGGCGGGCGTCGACGTGCTGCGCGAGGTCTCGCTGGAGGTCGCGCCCGGCACCCGGCTGGCCCTGGTCGGCCCGTCCGGCGCGGGCAAGTCCACGCTGGGCAGGCTGCTCGCCGGGATCTACGCGCCCCGCACGGGCCAGGTCACACTGGGCGGCGCCGAACTGTCCCGGATGTCCGCGGAACAGGTCCGCTCCCATGTGGCCCTCGTCAACCAGGAGCACCACGTGTTCGTGGGCGCCCTGCGCGACAACCTGCTGCTCGCCCGCACGGGTGCCACCGACGCCGAGTTGTGGGCCGCCCTCGGCGCGGTCGACGCCGACGGGTGGGCGCGGGCGCTTGACGACGGTCTCGACACCGAGGTCGGCTCGGGCGGTGTCGCGCTCACACCGGCCCAGGCCCAGCAGATCGCGCTCGCACGCCTGGTGCTCGCGGACCCGCACACGCTGGTCCTGGACGAGGCCACCTCGCTCCTCGACCCGCGGGCGGCCCGGCACCTGGAGCGCTCCCTGGCCCGGGTCCTCGACGGCCGCACCGTGGTCGCCATCGCCCACCGGCTGCACACCGCCCACGACGCGGACGTCATCGCCGTCGTCGAGAACGGGCGCATCAGCGAACTCGGCAGTCACGACCAGCTGGTCGCCGCGGACGGCGCGTACGCGGCGCTGTGGCGGTCCTGGCACGGGTGAACGACCGCCCGGGCGGGCTTCCCGGGGGCGGTCCGTCCGTGGGCGGGCCACCCCGGCTTGCGGGCCGACGTCGGCCGGGCCCGGCCGACGGCCGGACACCGCCGGCCCGGATCCGAGCGGACCAAGATCGGGCGGGCCGAAATCGGGCGACCCGAGCCCGGTGTGAGGCCCGCTCGTGGCGGGGCCCGGCCCTCGCGGCGTGGCGCCCGTCGCCCGGCCATCCCCCGCACTGCCATGAAAGGGCCGACGCGCCCGGCTGGGCTCCGTGCCGTTGCGCGGTGTCGCGGGTGGGTGGAAGTGTGGAGGTCGGCACCGGCTCGGGGAGCGCCCGGGAACCGCCTGGTTCCACGTGTTCCGTACGGGCGAGGCCTGGGCCGAGCGGTCCGCGTACCCGCCGCCGAACGCGGTGACAGCAGGCCGGCCCGCACCACCTGGAGGTACCCGTGGACAGCGCCGACGGTTGGGGAGACGATGTCTACCAGCCCGACGGATCCGAGGTTCAGGACGACGCCGGACTGCTCGACGCCGAGGACACACTCGAAACCGACGGGGTGAGCGACCCTCTGGACCGCGGCTGGTCACCTCCGGAACGCCCCTGGGCGGTGGAACGCAAAGACGTGACAGCGGCCGAGCGCCACCGCGGCGAAACCCTCGACGAACGTCTCGCGGAAGAGCTTCCGGACATAGCGGCACCCGAAGGCGACGGCATCGGAGACTGCCCCGACTCGGACGGCGAACCCCTGGACAACGAAGTGGGCGCCGTCCGCTCCGGACGTCTCGTGGCCCCTGGAGAAGGAGCGCACGAGGACGGGGAGAGCGGGCTGATCGCCACCGACGTGGGCATGGACGGAGCGGCTGCCTCCGCGGAGGAGGCAGCCATGCACATCGTCGACGAGGACTCCCTGTCCGGCTGACCGCGTCTCCGCCGCCGCCCTGTCCGCGCACCCCTCCCCCAAGCAAGGAGCACTCATGCAGCAGGACAAGCACCCCGACTACCACTCCGTCGTCTTCCGTGACCGCGCTGCCGGGTACGCCTTCCTGACCCGGTCCACCGCCGCCAGCGACCGGACCATCGAGTGGGACGACGGCCGGACGTACCCCGTAGTGGATGTGGAGATCTCCTCGGAGAGCCACCCCTTCTACACGGGCACGGCCAGGACCGTGGACACCGAGGGACGGATCGCCCGCTTCGAGAAGCGGTACGGCGGCGGCCAGGACAAGGCCCCGGGCGGGGGCGACGCGTCCTGACCGGGCCGGAGAGGGTGCCTCCCGGCGGCGGGTGACAGCCGCACCCTGTCCACAGACCGCGCCACTCGTCCCAGTGGCGCGGTCGACCGGATGCGTCGGCTTCAGATGAAGTTGAGCGCGGCCGCGCCGCCCACTCCGCCCAGCACCATGAACGCCGGCATCAGCACCTTCAGCTCCACCCAGCTGCCCGCCCTGAACCGCAGCACCTTGGGCGGCCCGATCGGGTACCAGCGCTTGCGGCCGATCGGGATCGGCCACAGGATCGGGCAGCCCGACACCGTCAGCGCGTCCCCGATGTCGTGCACCAGCGCACCCAGAACGATCGGCAGTCCGAGCCACAGGTACTCCTGGCCCGGCGCGGTGAAGAGCCAGTCGGCTCCGTTGCCCGGCTTGTCCAGCACTCCCGCGACGATCCACGCACTCGTCGCGGCCAGCAGCCAGACCAGGACGTCGGCGCTCGAACCACGCGTCGCCCGCCAGAGCAGCCCCTCGATGGCAAGCACCATGTGCACGAACAGAAGAGCCAGCACCGCCCAGCGGCCTCCCGTGATCGCGGCGACCGACGCCCCGGCACCGATCAGCACCGCCCACAGCCAGGTGTGTGTCAGCGTCCGGTGCCCACCCGAGCGCCGCGGGTCGCCGGCCTTCCTCGTCCCCTTGTAGACGGCGTACGAGAGCTTGTCGACGATCTCGCACAGGCCTCGTGAGACCGGTCCGAAGGCCCGCGAGATGGTGGCGGCCTTGTGGTCCAGATCCGGGGCGAGGGCGGCGCCCGCGCAGATCAGCGCCCCGGTCAGGAGCACCGGCCAAGGCATCGTGTGGCCGGCGGCGGCCGCCGCCGCTCCGACGCCCAGCCAGGCCGCCGCCCCGGACAGTGAGTGTGCTGGTCCCATCATGGCCGTGCCCCGCCCCATTCCTCTTGTGCTGACCGCCAGTTGTCCCAGTGAACTGACATCCGGTCGGCGACACAGCGTAGCGTTCGTGATCTTCGGCCTCGCATCCGATTCCCTCATCGGGTGGGATGACAGGCAAGATGGGTGTGTGACCCTTATCGATCAGCTGCCGCAGTCCGCAGATCCCGACGCCCTCTACGAAGCCTTCGAGTCGTGGGCCAAGGAACGCGGTCTCACGCTCTATCCCCACCAGGAGGAGGCGCTGATCGAGGTGGTCTCGGGTGCGAACGTGATCGTGTCGACCCCCACCGGGTCCGGCAAGAGCATGATCGCGGCAGGTGCGCACTTCGCGGCACTCGCCCGTGACGAGGTCACCTTCTACACCGCGCCGATCAAGGCGCTCGTCTCGGAGAAGTTCTTCGAGCTGTGCAAGATGTTCGGCACCGAGAACGTCGGCATGCTGACCGGCGACGCGTCCGTGAACTCCGACGCCCCGGTCATCTGCTGCACCGCCGAGGTTCTTGCCTCGATCGCGCTGCGCGACGGCAAGCGTGCCGACGTCGGCCAGGTCGTGATGGACGAGTTCCACTTCTACGCCGAGGCCGACCGCGGCTGGGCCTGGCAGATCCCGATCCTCGAACTGCCGCAGGCCCAGTTCATCCTGATGTCGGCGACGCTCGGCGACGTCGCCATGTTCGAAGAGGATCTGACCCGGCGGACCGGCCGTCCCACCTCGGTGGTCCGCTCGGCGACCCGTCCCGTTCCTCTCTCCTACGAGTACAAGCTGACTCCGCTCACCGAGACGCTCACCGAGCTCCTGGAGACGCGGCAGGCGCCCGTCTACATCGTGCACTTCACCCAGGCGCAGGCCGTGGAGCGGGCACAGGCGCTGATGAGCATCAACATGTGCACGCGCGATGAGAAGGACCAGATCGCCGCACTGATCGGCAACTTCCGGTTCACCACCAAGTTCGGCCGCAACCTCTCCCGCTACGTACGGCACGGCATCGGCGTGCACCACGCCGGCATGCTGCCCAAGTACCGCCGCCTGGTCGAGAAGCTGGCGCAGGCCGGTCTTCTGAAGGTCATCTGCGGCACGGACACCCTCGGTGTCGGCGTCAACGTACCCATCCGCACCGTGCTGTTCACCGCTCTGGCGAAGTACGACGGCACGCGCGTACGGACCCTGCGCGCGCGGGAGTTCCACCAGATCGCGGGCCGGGCCGGGCGGGCCGGCTTCGACACGGCGGGCTTCGTCGTGGCGCAGGCCCCCGAGCACGTCGTGGAGAACGAGAAGGCCCTTGCCAAGGCCGGCGACGACCCGAAGAAGCGTCGCAAGGTGGTGCGCAAGAAGGCCCCGGAAGGATTTGTGGGCTGGACGGACAGCACGTTCGAGAAGCTGATCTCGTCCGATCCGGAGCCTCTGACCTCGCGTTTCCGCGTCACTCACACGATGCTGCTGTCCGTGATCGCACGGCCCGGCAACGCCTTCGCCGCGATGCGTCATCTGCTGGAGGACAACCACGAGCCGCGCAAGCAGCAACTGCGGCACATCAGGCGGGCGATCGCCATCTACCGGTCGCTCCTCGACGGCGGAGTCGTGGAGAAACTCGACACACCGGACGCAGAAGGGCGCATCGTGCGCCTCACCGTCGACCTGCAGCAGAACTTCGCTCTCAACCAGCCGCTGTCGACCTTCGCTCTTGCCGCGTTCGACCTCCTGGACCCGGAATCGCCGTCGTACGCCCTGGACATGGTGTCCGTCGTGGAGTCCACGCTGGACGACCCGCGGCAGATTCTCGCCGCTCAGCAGAACAAGGCCCGCGGAGAGGCCGTGGGGGCGATGAAGGCGGACGGTGTCGAGTACGAGGAGCGCATGGAGCGGCTTCAGGACGTGTCGTACCCCAAGCCGCTGGAAGAGTTGCTCTTCCACGGGTACGACACCTACCGCAAGAGCCACCCGTGGGTGGGCGACCATCCGCTCTCCCCGAAGTCCGTCATCCGCGACATGTACGAACGGGCCATGACTTTCACCGAGTTCGTGTCCCACTACGAGCTCGCCCGGACCGAGGGCATTGTGCTCCGCTACCTGGCGAGCGCCTACAAGGCCCTTGACCACACCGTCCCGGACGACCTGAAGTCGGAGGACCTGGAGGACCTGATCGCCTGGCTCGGCGAGATGGTGCGTCAGGTCGACTCCAGCCTCCTCGACGAGTGGGAGCAACTCGCCAACCCCGAGGTGATGACGGCCGAGGAGGCCCAGGAGAGGGCCGACCAGGTCAAGCCGGTCACCGCCAACGGGCGCGCCTTCCGGGTCCTCGTCCGCAACGCCATGTTCCGCCGTGTCGAACTCGCGGCCCTCGACAACGTCGCCGCACTCGGAGAGCTCGACTCCGAGGCGGGCTGGGACGCCGATGCCTGGGGCGAAGCCATGGACGACTACTGGGACGAGTACGACGACCTCGGCACCGGCCCCGACGCACGCGGTCCCAAGCTCCTGCTCATCGACGAGCAGCCGGAGAACGGTCTGTGGCGGGTCCGGCAGACGTTCGCCGACCCGAACGGCGATCACGACTGGGGCATCAGCGCGGAGATCGACCTCGTGGCCTCTGATGCCGAGGGGCGTGCCATCGTCAAGGTCACCGCCGTCGGCCAGCTGTGAGCACAGGAGAACGCGACACATGACGAACCCAGCGGAACGACTCGTCGATCTGCTCGACCTGGAGCAGATCGAGGTCAACATCTTCCGTGGCCGCAGCCCGCAGGAATCCCTGCAGCGCGTCTTCGGCGGGCAGGTGGCGGGCCAGGCCCTCGTCGCCGCCGGCCGCACCACGGACTCGGAACGGCCCGTGCACTCACTGCACGCGTACTTCCTGCGTCCGGGCCGGCCGGGCGTGCCCATCGTGTACCAGGTGGAGCGGGTACGGGACGGGCGGTCGTTCACCACGCGCCGCGTCACCGCTGTGCAGCAGGGCCGCACGATCTTCAATCTGACCGCCTCCTTTCACAAGCCTGAAGAAGGGAGCTTCGAGCACCAGCTGCCGCCGGCCCGCGAGGTCCCGGACCCCGAGTCGCTCCCGAGCGTCACTCAGGAGATCAAGGAACATCTGGGCGCGCTCCCCGAGACGCTGGAGCGCATGGCCCGGCGCCAGCCCTTCGACATCCGCTACGCGGACCGGTTGCGCTGGACACCCGAGGAGATCGAGCACGCCGAGCCGCGCAGCGCCGTATGGATGCGCGCCGTCGGACCCCTGGGTGACGATCCGTTGGTCCACACCTGCGCGCTCACCTATGCGAGCGACATGACTCTCCTGGACGCCGTCCGTATCCCGGTGGAACCGCTCTGGGGCCGGCGCGGTTTCGACATGGCCTCCCTGGACCACGCCATGTGGTTCCACCGGCCGTTCCGCGCCGACGACTGGTTCCTGTACGACCAGGAGTCCCCGATCGCGACGGGTGGCCGAGGGCTGGCCCGGGGGCGGATCTACGACCAGGAGGGACGCCTGCTCGTCTCCGTCGTCCAGGAAGGGCTGTTCCGCAAGCTGGAAGGCTGACCGCGCATCGTGCGGGGTCAGAGGGTTCTGCGCCGCAGCCGGCCGAGGAGGCGCCCGGGGCGTTCCGGTTCATCGATCGCGGGTCGCACCTCGGCGCGTCGTCGTGCCTCTGCCCGAGATCGTGCGGCAGTCAACTGCCGCACTTCGGCGGGGTGTCGCCCAGCGGCCGACCGTCGTGCCACGGCCGGGCTTGGCGCTGCGGCCGGATGGAGTGCTCCGGCCGGATGCCGTCCCTCGACCGGACGCCGTTCGACCACATGATGCCGCACTTCGGCCGGACGCCGCCGCTCCCCCGGACGCCGTTGCCCTGCCGGACGTCGCACTCCGGCCGGGTGCCGCAGCTCGGTGGCCGGGCGCAGCTCGACGGGCTGCCGGTGGTCGACCGGCCTGTGGTGTCCCCCGACAGGCGTCGGTCGTTCCTGCCCCGCCTCCGCAGGCCCGGTCTCCGTCGTCGGCCGGGGGGCGGCCCGGCGGTCGCGGGCCTCCTCCAGTCCGTTGGCCAGGTCGGCCCGGAGCCAGCTGATCTCGTCCGGATCGGTCGCTGTCGTGATCCGGGCCGTGATGTGGGCGGCGGGCGTGTCGGGCGCACCGTGGGTGATCTGTTCGGGCCGGTACCGGCCCAGGTAGGCCCGCTCGTAGGGATCGGGGACGATCTCGGCGACCTGAACGGGGTCGAGCAGCGATGCCACGGCTGCGGCACGTGCCCACGGATCCTCGTTCTGCCGAAGCAGGAACCCGAGGTGACGACCTCGCCAGTTCCGGGCCCTCAGGTCCAGTCCTGCCTTCAGTTGGTCGCGCAGCCCCTCGGGCACCCGACCGTTCAGCAGCCGCGCATGCTTCTTGTCGTCGGCGAACTGCCGCAGTTCCTCGGCCGGATACAGCCACACCACGGCGCGGTACCGGTTCAGATAGAACTTCACGGGCACTACGAGGCCGAGGCGGGCGAAGCGCTCGAACCGGGCGGTCGTGACGTCCATGATGGCCGCGCCCTCCGAGGTGCCGACTGCTTTGGCACGTTCCCGCAGCGTCTCGGGGAAGCCTTCTGCGGCCCGCACCCTGTCGATCTCCGCGCGGGTGACGCGATGGCCTCCGCCGCCTTCGTCAGGCACTGTGCGGATGCGTCCGAGCCGTACGGCGAGGTCGAACTCGCCCCGCTTCAGCCCCAGCTCTCGCGCGGCCCGGCTCTGCGCGAGTGTTGCGGGCGGTGTCGAGGCCGGTGTCGCTGTCGGTGGCGATGCCTGGTCGACGGCCGCGCTCGTGCCGGCGGCGGATGTGTCCCGGGCAGTGACGGACCCGTCCGAGGAACCGGCAGGCCCACTCGGACCGGACATGACGGACTGCGTGATGGTGTTGCCGGACATGATGGTTCTCCCCCGTGCAGCGGTGTGCGCTGTGCGTGCGCTTGCTTCGAGAAAAACCGTAGCCGGTTCACCGCGCCTCACGCCCGAGCCTGTGGATAACTTCGATCGCGGTGACGTCTGTGCAGGTCAGATGTCCATGGGGGGTGAGTGTTCCGGATGTCGGGCATCGACGTGAAGATGCTCGCCGACGCGATTGACGAGCAGAGTCATCTCGTACGCGACCTGGCCGATGTCGGCCTCGGCCGCACTGAGCACGCACAGACAGCTGCCGGTGCCGGCCGCCGTGACGAAGAGCACCGCGTCATCGAATTCGATCATGGTCTGGCGGACCCGGCCCGCGCCGAAGTGCCTGCCCGAGCCCTTGGCGAGGCTGTGCAGGCCGGATGAGACGGCGGCGAGGTGTTCGGCGTCCTCCCGCCGCAAACCTGTGCTCGCCCCGGTCACCAGCCCGTCGTTGGACAGCACGAGTGCGTGGCGTATGTGCTCGACACGCTGGGTCAGGTCGTCGAGCAGCCAGTCAAGTCCCCGGTTCTCCGCCATGATCCGTCTCCCCGTGATGTGTGGCTCCCCCGGGCCGGAGGATCCGATCGACCAGCCTTCCCCACCGTCGCCGTCCGGGCAAGGAGGATAGGGGCATGGCACACAAGATGACCGATGAGGAATGGCGGGCGTTCGTCTCGCACGGAACCCGCACCGGCAAGTTGTCGACCGTCCGGGCCGACGGGCGCCCGCATGTGGCACCGATCTGGTTCGTACTCGACGGCGACGACCTGGTGTTCAACACGGGGAAGGACACCGTCAAGGGGCGGAATCTGGCTCGGGACGGCCGGGTGGCCCTGTGCGTGGACGACGACCGGCCTCCGTTCGCGTACGTCGTCGTACAGGGGCAGGCCCGGATCTCGGAGGACCTCGACGACGTCCGGCTCTGGGCGGGACGGATCGGCAGCCGGTACATGGGCGAGGAGCGCGCCGAGGAGTTCGCGGCCCGGAACGGCGTACCCGGCGAACTCGTCGTACGCGTGAGGATCGAGAAGGTTCTCGCGGAGGGCTCGGTCTCCGACTGATGCCCGGGACAGGTTGAGTGGGCGCGGCCGGCGCGCCGGGCCGGCCGCGCGTCAGCCGACCGAGTCGAGGAGCGGGGCAGATCTTGGCTCGCGCGGTGCGGGGCCGCAGACTCCAGTGTCCTCGCGCGGGTGGGCGCGTCGCTCGGTTCCGTGTCGTCGGTTTCCTCGGAGCCTGAGTCTTCGTCGGCGGGCGGTCCGGCATGCGCGCGACGGCTCCGTACTTGGGCCGTCGACGGCTGCGCACCGTCTGTCGGGGTCCTTCGGCATGTACGCGTGGCCTTCTCGCTGCGGGAGAACGATCGCATCGCGCTCGAACGTGTGCGCCGCCTCGTGTTTCCCGTCGCCGCTCGATCGTGTCGCCACCGCGCGATGCGAGATCATGCGGTGCATGAGCGACGACCAGACGCATGTCCAGGAGTTCTTCTCGGCCCGCGCGGCCGGCTGGGACGACCGGTTCCCCGACGACGGCCCAGCGTACGCGGAGGCGGTCTTGGAGCTGGGGCTGCGGGAGGGCGGTCACGTGCTCGACGCGGGTTGCGGCACGGGACGGGCTCTACCCGCCCTCAGAAACGCCGTGGGGCCCTCCGGGGCGGTCCTCGGTGCGGATCTGACGCCGGCCATGCTGGAGGCGGCGGTACGGGCAGGCCGCGACCGGGCGGGCCAGTTGCTCCTCGCCGACGTGTCACGGTTGCCGCTGCGCGCGGAGTCGCTCCATGCCGTCTTCGCGGCCGGGCTCATCGCGCATCTTCCGAACCCCACCGAGACCTTGGGCGAGTTGGCGCGGGTCGTACGGCCCGGCGGGGTCCTGGCGCTCTTCCACCCGATCGGCAGGGCCGCTCTCGCCGCGCGCCAGGGACGGCGGATCACCCCGGACGACCTGCGTGCGGAGGCCAACCTCGGCCCGCTCCTGTCCGCCTCCGGCTGGCGCATGACGTCGTACGTGGACGAGGACGCCCGATTCCTCGCACTGGCCGTGCGCCAATCCTGAAACGCCGCCCGGGACCGCCCTGTTCGCATCCATGGCGGCACGCTCGACGAGGACGTTCGGTAAGGGTTCACGACACCGCCCCCTTCTGATGTCGAAGTTTCAACTCTACGTTGAACAAGCACGGATGGGCGATGACCGAAGAATCAGTACGCGGGGGAAGGTGGCCCGAATGTCCGGCACGACGGCTCGACTCCGGAAGCTGTTTACACGCGCACGACCGGCTGAGTCCGGGCACCCCGCGCCATTGGCCGGGTCTCGTCCGAAGAAGCAGACGCACAATCTGTTCGAAGCCGCGGCGGCCTATGTGGCGGCAGGCGTCGAGGACGATCAGGACGGGGTCGACGAGGCCGCGGCCTGGGTGTCACCGGAGGCTCTTTCGTTCGGTGTGAACGAGTTGGCGTGCCGGGCCGTCATCGCGCTCGCACGAGAACGTGATGAGTCGCCCACCGCGGTGGCCCGGACGCTCCTCGGCCTGCCGGTCGCCTGACAGCGACGGGGGTCGGGTCGGGCCGGAGGAAGCATGCGGCGGCGGGTCGGTCACCGCCCCTCCCTTATGCCTCCCCCGACGCCGCGATCCGTGTCGCCCCGAACTGGCGGTGGACCCGAGCCGGTGCGAAAGCGGAATCGGCGCGACCGCAGGTGCTCGTCTCGCCCATGTCCTGGTGGATGGGCGCAGTTCCTCGCGTGTTCCGGCCCCGTGACAACGGCCGCGGCGCGCATTAGGGTGCGCCGACGGATGTAGCGAGGGGAGGCTGGGATGGCCGGGACGGACGATGAGGCCGTCGCCACCGGGGACGACGACGCACTGTATGTGCTGACGGCGGTGCTCTTGACGCCTGCGCAGTTCCCCAGCGTGCTGGGCGACGACTACCCGGAGGCCTGCGCGGCACTCGGCCTCGTACCCCTCGCCGACGGGTACGGGCTGGTACTGGGGCAGGACGGCGACGGCGCGCGGTGGACCGTCGTCATCGACGACGTCTCTCTGGTGGCCGTCGCCATCGCTTCCTGGGACTGCGGCATGGAGTACGACCTGTCGCCGGACGATCGCTCGATGGTGGCCGCGCTGCCCGGATGGCCGCTCGCCGTGGCGGTCGCGGCGCCCGGTGTGCCCGCCCCGCACGATCCCGCACCCGGAATCGCGGAGCAGGCGCCGCTGTGTCCGCCGGACGCGTCCACCTGGGGCGCGGCCCAGCGGCGCCTCGGTGCGGACGAGATCGCGCTGCAGTGGGCCGCCTGGCGTGAACAGATCGACGAGACCGAATTCACTGCTTCGACGGACGAGAAGCCGGCTCCGAGCGACGGGACCGCCCAGACCGGCGGGGACCGTAAGGACCAAGACGGTGCCGACGGGGACGGCGGGCGGGCACCGCTCAGCGGCGTCCAGCGCGTTCTCTCCGAAGCGCACTCGTACGTGGACACTCCTCCGCCGCTCGGCCGTGTGCGCTCGTCCTTCGCTCCGGGGGACGCGCGGACGCTGCGCGCCGACGGTCCCGGTTGGTCGTTGGTGGCGCGGACCGACGACATCGCCTTCGTGCTGCTCGACGAGAAGCCCGGCGAGATCCTTCCGGTCGGCCGCGGGCCCGCATTGCCCGGCCTTCTGGAGGCTCTGGACAAGATGGCCGTACGCCCGAACTGAACCCGGCAGGCCGAAGTCGCAGGCCGACAGTGCCGACACCGCCACCCGTGGGCCACGCCATTGGCAGGCCCACGAGCGGCGACGAGATCAGCTCCTGTGCTCGGAAAAGGATCGTAAAAGGGAACTGTCCAGGAAGAGATGCCCGTAGAGGAACTGATTGAGCAAGTGATGCCTCAGCGGCCGAGCTCCTTGCGGCCGACGCGGCGCAGCCTGCGCCGCTGTGAGGGGTCCAGCGTCAGATACGCCGCCGCGGGAACTCCCAGGACGATCAGTAGGGCAACCCACCAGGGCAGCCAGAAGAGCAGGATGATGCCGACCGCGACACCGCCTGCGGCTATCTTCGCGTTCCTTGACATGTGCGTAGCCTCCTTAGCGGCCACTGCCGCTCTCTGTCCTGAGAACGGACCCGCGCTCCCGGCGGTTCCGGACCGCGACCCTGATACGACCCTGAGGTGCGCCCCCTACTCGGCCCTGAGGGGTTCTCCGACCTCGTACATGTACCTCAGGGCCTGACGGTAGGAGTCCACGAGCCCCGTCTCGGCGTAAGGGATACCCAACTCCCGGCAGTGAGCGCGCACCAGGGGCTGGACGAGCCTGAGATGCGGGCGGGGCATGCTCGGGAACAGATGGTGCTCGATCTGGTAGTTGAGACCGCCGAGGAACCAGTCCGTCAAGGGCCCTCCGCGGACGTTGCGCGAGGTGAGCACCTGACGGCGGAGGTGCCCCCATCCCTCGCCGTCGGGGTCGGGCATCTCCATGCCCTTGTGGTTCGGCGCGAAGGCCATGCCCAGGTGCAGCCCGAAGAGCGCCTGGTGGATCGCGGCGAAGACCAGGGCGGTGCCCAGCGGCATCGTGCTCAGCAGCAGGGTCGCGTACGCGGCAAGGTGCGCGATCAGCAGGGCGGCCTCGACCGGACGTTCACGGGGAGGCCGCCGACGCAGGTCCTGGAAGCCGTGGATCTTCAGAGCGACGCCTTCCAGGAGCGTGAGCGGAAAGAAGAGCCACGCCTGATAGCGGGTGAGCCATCGTCGGAAGCCGGTGCGGTCCAGTGTCTGCCCGCTGGTGAAGACCAGCACGTCGGCTTTGACGTCGGGATCCTTGTCGATGTGGTTGGGGTTGGCGTGGTGTCTGTTGTGTTTGTCGTTCCACCAGCCGTAGCTCAGACCCAGCAGCAGATTCGCGTGGACGAGTCCGATCGCTCGGCCCGTCGAACGGTCGCCGGTGATCTGCGAGTGGCCCGCGTCGTGGCCTATGAAGGCGGTGCGGGCGCACAGTACGGCGAGCAGCGGGGCCAGGAGCAGTACCCACCAGGAGTGGCCGATCAGGACGATGCCCGCGACGACGGCTGCCAGGGCGAGCCCGTTGCCGGCGATGGTGAGCGCGTACCAGCCCTGTCGACGGTTCAGGAGTCCCTGCCCTTTGACCGTGCGCAGGAGTGTGGTGAACTCGCTGGCGGCGGCCCTGGAAGGCGGCTCCACCACGGCTGTGGCGCTTTCGGGCATGAGTGGACTCCGAATCTCTGAGGGAAGCAGGCCAGGGGGCAACAGACCGGCCCGACCTGTAGAAACGTACGGATCAGCGACCGTCGGCGACCATGGCGCCACCACCCGGGTGCGGGCGGGGGAAAGCTGGACCGCGGGGTGGACCTGACACCACCCCGGCACGAGAAGTGACCGGCACCACAGGGCAGACACTTGGCTCGCCCTTCGCCGCGCTGTACCCTCGGCGACCTCCACACCGGTAGTCAAAATTGAGGAACACACTCATCCCTGTGCAGAGAATTCCTGCCCCCACCCCCTCCGAGATTTCCGAACTGGCGCGCTGCCGCGCTGTCTTCGTCCCCGCCGACCCGGCCCGCACGGGCAGCGTCGCCTTCTGGCTGCCCGACGGCGAGGAGCCCTTTGCCATCGGTGCCGGCACCGGTCACGGATCCGACTCCGCTCACGGGCCCGATTCCGACTCCGGTTCGGGCTTCGGCCACGGCTCCGTGGAGGAGCTGTCCGTCGTCCTTCCCTGCGAGGACGGGGTCGAGTTGGTGCAGGTATCGGCCGTAGTACTGCCGGTGCGGGCTGCGCTCCCGGTCCTCACGCGCGCGCGTGCCGCCGCGCGGGCTCACGGGGCGACCGCCTTCTGGGGCGCCGCGGCCGTACTGGCACTGCAACTCGCCGCGCGCGGACTGCTGCTGCCCGGCCTGAGCTCCGGTGACCACGACGCATGGCGCGCGGGCCCCCTGGGCTCGCGGGACCTGGAGCGGATCCGTGAGCTGGCCGCCGCGATGCCGCCGCACGCCCACGCGGTGCCCGTCGAGGAGACCGAACCGCTGCGGCTGCCCGATCCGGAGTGGCTGCTGCGCGCCTTCCTCGACGCCGTCGCCGACGCCCTCCCCCGCTCCCCCGCGGCGGCACTCGCCGCGGGCGGCCCGGCCTTCGCCGCCGCCGAACCGCAGGAAGTGCCCGAGCATCGCGCGTGGGCGGCCGACGTCGCGGCGGGACACGACGCCGGCGTACGGATCTCGCTGCGCGTCGAGGTACCGGGCCTCGCGTCGGCCGTGTCGGACGAGGACCGGTTGCCGTTCCGCGCGGTGCTGCAACTGCACAGTGTCAGCGACCCGGCCCTGCTGGCGGACGCGGCCGAGGTGTGGAGCGGGTCGAGTCCGGCCTTCGGCCCGCGCGCGCGGATGGACGCCCTGCTCGCGCTGCGCCGCGCCGCCCGGGCCTGGGCCCCGCTCGCGCCTCTGCTGTCAGCGACCGTGCCCGACTCGATCGAACTCGCCGACGAGGAGGTCACCGAACTTCTGGGCGAGGGGGCACGATCGCTCGCCGCGGCCGGTGTGGAGGTGCACTGGCCCAGGGAACTGGCACACAAGCTGACGGCCCGCGCGGTCATCGGCCCCCCGGACGACGTGCGGGCCGGTGGCGGGCCGGCCTCGGACACGCCCTCGTTCCTGTCGGCCGACGCACTTCTGACGTTCTCCTGGTGGTTCGCCCTAAGTGACCAGCAGTTGACGCGTGCGGAACTGGACCGGCTCGCCGAGGCGAACCGCCCCATCGTGCGGCTGCGTGACCAGTGGGTCCTCATCGATCCGCAAGAGGTACGCCGCGCCCATACCCAGCAGGACCGCAAACTGACACCCGTAGACGCGCTGAGCGCCGTCCTCACGGGCTCCACGGAGGTCGACGGCCACCGGGTCGACGTACGGCCCACCGGGTGGCTGGCGACGCTGCGGGACCATCTGTCGGACCCGGAGGGGCAGGAGCCGGTCGGACAGCCGCCCGCGCTGGCCGCGACCCTGCGCGACTACCAGCTCCGCGGGGTCAACTGGCTGGCCCGGATGACGTCCTTGGGGCTGGGCGGCTGTCTCGCGGACGACATGGGCCTCGGCAAGACGATCACGCTCATCGCGCTGCATCTGCACCGGCAGACCGACGAGTCCGCGGCGGGTCCCACCCTCGTCGTCTGCCCGACGTCCCTCATGGGCAACTGGCAGCGCGAGATCGAAAGGTTCGCTCCCGGCACTCCCGTCCGCCGCTTCCACGGGGCCCGGCGGAGCCTGGAGGGCCTGGCCGACGGCGAGTTCGTCCTCACGACCTACGGCACCATGCGCCTCGACACGGCACGCCTGGCAGACGCTTCCTGGGGCATGGTCGTCGCGGACGAGGCACAGCACGTGAAGAACCCTTACTCCGACACGGCCCGGCAGCTGCGGAAGATCGACGCACGCGCGCGTGTGGCGCTCACCGGCACTCCGGTCGAGAACAACCTCTCCGAGCTGTGGGCGATCCTCGACTGGACGACACCGGGCCTGCTGGGCAGGCTCGGCACGTTCCGCAACCAGTACGCGAAGGCCGTCGAGGGAGGGCAGGATCCGGGGGCGGCGGACCGGCTCGCCCAGCTCGTGCGGCCGTTCCTCCTGCGTCGCCGCAAATCCGATCCCGGCATCGCACCGGAGCTCCCGCCGAAGACGGAGACCGACCGTGCCGTGTCCCTCTCCAAGGAACAGGCGGGTCTCTACGAGGCCGTGGTCCGCGAGACCCTCGCGGAGATCTCGGGCGCCGACAGCATGGCGCGGCGCGGACTGATCGTGAAGCTGCTCACCGGGCTGAAGCAGATCTGCAATCACCCGGCGCAGTACCTCAAGGAGGACCGGCCGAAGATCGCCGGGCGCTCCGGAAAGCTGGAGCTGCTGGACGAACTGCTCGACACCATCCTCTCCGAGGGAGCATGCGTTCTGGTCTTCACGCAGTACGTGCGTATGGCCCGCCTGATCGAGCGCCATCTGCACGCGCGCGGTGTGCACACGCAGTTCCTGCACGGAGGTACACCCGTCCCCGAGCGCGAAGCCATGGTCGAGCGCTTCCAGGAGGGCGAAGTGCCCGTCTTCCTGTTGTCGTTGAAGGCCGCGGGCACGGGCCTGAACCTGACGCGGGCCGAGCATGTCGTGCACTACGACCGCTGGTGGAACCCGGCCGTCGAGGCCCAGGCCACCGACCGCGCGTACCGCATCGGCCAGACGCGGCCGGTGCAGGTGCACCGGTTGATCGCCGAGGGGACGATCGAGGACCGCATCGCGGACATGCTGCTGCGCAAGCGGGAGCTGGCGGACGCGGTGCTCGGGTCCGGGGAGGCGGCCCTCACCGAACTCACCGACGCGCAACTGGCCGACCTGGTGGAACTGCGAGGGGGCGTGCGATGAACGATCCGTACGAGAACACTCCGGAGCGCGTTTTCGCCGCCCTGCCGCCCGCACAGGGCCGGGGCTTCGCCCAGAGTTGGTGGGGGCAGGCCTGGCTCAAGGCGCTGGAGGACGCCACGCTGGACACGCAGCAGCTGAAGTCGGGCCGTCGGCTCGCGCGCGCGGGAGCCGTGGGTGCCGTGTCGGTCCGCCCCGGACGCGTCACCGCGGTGGTCAAGGACCGCGACCACACGGCTCATCGCGCGGACGTCCTGCTCCAGGAGCTGTCCGAGGAGCAGTGGGACCGGTTCCTGGGCATGGCGGTCGAACGGGTGGGGCACATCGCCGCACTGCTCGACCGCGAGATGCCGCCGCATCTGGTCGAGGACGCTGCTACCGCCGGTGTCGAACTCCTGCCGGGCCTGGGCGATC
Organism: Streptomyces sp. NPDC087844; assembly: GCF_044742785.1. Lineage (NCBI taxonomy): Bacteria > Bacillati > Actinomycetota > Actinomycetes > Kitasatosporales > Streptomycetaceae > Streptomyces > Streptomyces sp. NPDC087844. Next base: position 82,932 of record NZ_JBIUVD010000019.1, read on the forward strand.
TGGAGGCGGAGTGCGACTGTGACGCGTGGGACCACTGCGGTCACACCGCCGCGCTCTGCTACCAAGTGGCGCGACTGCTCGACCAGGATCCTTTCGTGCTGCTTCTCCTGCGTGGCCGCGGTGAGCGAGAACTGCTCGACGAGCTGCAGCTGCGCAGCGTCCCTCCCCAGGCCGGGACCGTCGCGGTGCGGCAGGAGACGTACGCGGGCGTGGACGCCGCCGAGGCCTATGCCGCAGGGGAGATTTTGCCGCCGCTGCCCGCGGCGCCTGCCGTGCCCGCGGAACCGGGCCTGCCGCCATCGCTGGACACGGAGATCGACCCCGCTCCCGGGGTCGATCCGTCCGCCCTGGAGTTCCTGGCGGCGCAGGCCGCCCGTGAGGCGCACCGGCTGCTTGTCGACGCGCTCAGGGCGGGCCACGAACAGCGCGTCGTGGAGGCCGGACTGACATCTGCGCAGGATGCCGTACGGCTGGCCTCGGGCAGGCCCGAGGTCTCGGTGACCGCTCGGCTCGCCGAAGGGTCGGGGCGCGACCGCGAAGGCCTGGCGCTCGCGGTCCGCTCCTGGGAGTACGGGGGTGCGGCCGCGCTCGACGTACTTGAGACGGACCGGCCGGCCGAAGCGGAAACGCTCGCACGCGCGCGTGCGGCCCTGGAGTCGGCCTGGGAGGAGCACGAACGGCCCGTCCTGCGCGCGTCCCGCAGCCGCTGGACAGTCGTCGGCGGACAGTCCCAGCTCCGGCTGGGGCCGGACGGCCGCTGGTGGCCGTACCGCAAGGAACGGGGCCGCTGGGCTCCCGTCGGCCCGGCCTCCCAGGACCCGGCGACGGCACTGGCCCTGGCCGACGGGCGGGAGTGACACCTGGCCGAGGGGCGGGGAGTGGCACCGGGGGCGCGGGACAGGCGGGGCGGGGCACAGGACCGCGGGACAGGCAGGACATGGCCCGCGTTCACCGGATGAGCGCTGGACGCCCGGCGTTCATCCAGCAGCCGTACGGCGTTCGACGCGAGGGCGAAATCTGGCGACAGTCATCGAACTTGTGCACCAGGAGGCCCCATGTCCCCGTACGCCGCAGGCCGGCGCCGTGTCCACCGTTCCGTCGCCACGGGCGTGCCGCTCGCCGTGCTGGCCGCTCTCGTGGTGGCAGGTCCCGCGGTCGGCGCGCCCTCGGGAGACGCGCGGGTCACGGGCTCCGCGATGCTCGGCGACATCCCTCTCGGCACGTTCAGCAACGGGCTGCTGCCGGGCACGGTGGCCGACGACCGGGGTGTGGACCTCGGTGGCATCGGGAGCGACATCTACCCCGCAGGCCGCGAGGGAGAGTTCTGGACCGTCACCGACCGTGGTCCCAACGGCCAGATCAAGGTGGACGGTGTGAAGCGCCGTACGTTTCCCGTGCCCGGCTTCGACCCCGCGATCGTGAAGATCCGGGTGTCCGGTGACTCGGTGAAGGTACTGGACGCGATTCCGATCACCACCGGTTCGGGCAAGCCCGTCACCGGCCTGCCCAATCAGCGGGCACGCGACGAGGCTCCGTACTCCTACGACGCGAAGACGCCGCTCTCGTACAACCCGAACGGTCTGGACGCCGAAGGGATCGTGCGCTCCAAGGACGGTAGTTTCTGGCTCGTCGACGAATACGGGCCCTCGTTGGTCCACGTCTCCGCGCGCGGGAAAATACTCACCCGGTACGTCCCGAAGGGCCTGAACCTGACTGGCGCCGGCTATCCGGTGGTCGAGGCGCTGCCCACGGTCCTGCTGCACCGGAAGATCAACCGCGGCTTCGAGGGGCTCGCCCAGCTCCCGGGCGGCGACCTGGTGCTGGCCGTGCAGAGCCCGTTGTCCCTGCCGGACACGGATGCGGGCGAGGAGTCTTTGACCGCGCGCCTGCTGCGCTTCTCACCGAAGAAGCGGGCCGTCACCGCCGAGTACGCGTACCGGTTCGACCCGGTGGGCACGGTCGACCCGGGCGAGGACGACACCTCCGAGCTCAAGATCTCGTCCGTGGTGGCGGTGGGCCGCGACGAGCTGCTGGTGGAGGAGCGCACCGACAAGGCCGCCCGGCTGCAGGTCGTGAAGCTGAGCCGCGGTGCGGACATCCTCGGGGACAGGTGGGACGACAGCACGACGTCGCCGTCCCTTGAGCAGTTGGAGGACCCCGCCGCGTCCGGTGTCCCGGTGCTGCGCAAGCGGCTTGTCGTCGACCTCGGGAAGGTGAAGGGGGTCCCCGGGAAGATCGAAGGTGTCGCGCGCGTGGACCATGACACGCTCGCGCTGATCAACGACAACGACTTCGGGATGACGGACGGGACAGAGGCCTTCGACGCCCAGGGACGCCTGGTGGACAGCAGGATCGAGACCACCGTGACGTACGTACGCCTGCCGCACGGGATCTGAACGGACGGCTCCGCTCGGCGTTCTCGCCCTCCACGCGCGCGTGAAGCACTCCGGGGTTCTACGCGCCACGCGCGCGTGGCTCACCTCAGTGGCTTGGTCAGCTTGCGGTTCCCCTCTGCGTCGTCGGCGGCCAGACTGCACGCGACATTGTCGATGCCGATCTTGAATCCCGCGGGGTCGGGGTACTGCACCAGCGTCCCGCGGACGGTGCCGGCGGGCTGCTTGGCCGCCTTGCTGTCCAAGGGGTCCTGGCAGAGGCCCGATGCCGCTTTCTTGAGGGCGGCATCGGTCGTGTACGCGCCTTCCAGTTCGGTCACCGTCACGACCTCGGCGTCGTGCTTCCGGTCGCACGGACGCTTCACCGCCTGGCCCGGACGACTGTCGTCGACGTCGAAGCAGTCACCGGTCCGCAGCATGTAGTACGGCACTTCGTCGCTCGCGAGGGACGGGAGGAGCGACTCCACACCGCTGGGCAGTTCGGACGGCACACCGGAGGGCAGGGACGGCAGTTCGCTCGGCAGCTGCGACGGAATGCTCAGTGAGGGCGACGGCAGCCGCCCCTTGGTGGAACTGCTCTCCGTCGGCGGCTTCTTGTCCGACGAGCCGTCACCACCGGTGACCGCCAGGACGACCGCGGACACCGCGCCGATACCCAAAAGCACGGCCAGCAGGACACGGAGCGTCCTGCGACGCCCACCGGAATCGCCCGGCGATCCGGGTGGAGGCGATGACGGTGGAGGCGGCTGCCGGCCTCCCCCTCCCCCGCCGTTCCACGGCGGACCGCCGTCTCCGGGCGGTGGGCCGTACCCGTCGGGAGGAGGACCGAAGCCTCCGGGCGGGGGACCGTACCCGCCACCACCGTAGGGCGGCGTGTTGTCCGGCGGCCGAGGAGGCTCGGGCGGTAAGGGCGGCGTGGCCATACCATCAAGAGTCGCCTCGAACCGGTCACGAAGCGACCCCTGCGCGGAACTTCATACGGAACTTGCTGCGTAACCTGTCACGGACTCATGGCGTGGAACGCATGCTTCCGGACGCTTCCGCGCAGCGGCCGTTCGTCGGCCTTGTACGCGATCAGCCGCGAGCACCCAGCAGGTGGTCCATGGCCAGCTGGTCGAGACGCTCGAACGCCATCCCGCGCGCGGCGGCCGCCTCGGCGTCGAAGCCCTCGAAGGAGGCACGGTCCGCGAGGAGCGCCTGGAGGCCGTCCGCGGCGGTGGGCTGCGCCAGTTCGTCCAGGCGCGAGGTCCGCAGGGCTTCCTGGACCTCCGGGTCGGCCCGGAAAGCCGCGGTCCGCTCCTTCAGGATCAGGTAGTTGCGCATGCAGCCCGCGGCCGAGTCCCACACGCCGTCGTAGTCCTCGGTGCGCGGCGGCTTGAAGTCGAAGTGCCTCGGGCCCGCGTAACCGGCTGTCTCCAGGAGGTCCACCAGCCAGAAGGCCGAGCGCAGGTCGCCCGCTCCGAAGCGCAGGTCCTGGTCGTACTTGATGCCGGACTGGCCGTTGAGGTCGATGTGGAAGAGCTTGTCCGCCCACAGGGCCTGGGCGATGCCGTGCGTGAAGTTCAGCCCGGCCATCTGCTCGTGGCCCACTTCGGGGTTGACGCCGTACAGCTCCGGCCGTTCCAGGCGCTCGATGAAGGCCAGTGCGTGACCGACCGTCGGCAGGAGGATGTCCCCACGGGGCTCGTTCGGCTTGGGCTCGATCGCGAAGCGCAGATCGTAGCCCTGGGAGGTCACGTACTCGCCGAGGAGGTCGAAGGCCTCCTTGATACGGTCCAGCGCGACCCGTACGTCCTTCGCGGCGCCGGACTCGGCGCCCTCACGGCCACCCCACGCCACGTAGATCTGCGCGCCCAGCTCGACCGCCAGGTCGATGTTTCGGATCGTCTTGCGCAGCGCGTAGCGACGCACGTCCCGGTCGTTGGCGGTGAAGGCGCCGTCCTTGAAGACGGGATGTGTGAACAGGTTCGTGGTGGCCATCGGCACGGTCATACCGGTCGCGTCGAGAGCCTGCCGGAAGCGCTTGATGTGCGACTCGCGCTCGGTCTCCGAGGACCCGAAGGGGATCAGGTCGTCGTCATGGAAGGTCACTCCGTGGGCGCCGAGTTCCGACAGGCGCTGCACCGACTCGACCGGATCCAGGGCGGCCCGGGTGGCATCGCCGAACGGGTCCCTTCCCTGCCAGCCGACGGTCCACAGGCCGAAGGTGAACCTGTCCTCGGGGGTGGGCTGGTAGTTCATGCCGCGGCTCCTTGTTTGCTCCGACTATTTCGTCATGGCGCTTAACAAATTAGTATGCGGAGGCATCCCTGGGAAGAGACAAGATGTCCCGGAAGAGGGGCAGCGGGCGGAATCTGGGCTGTGCCGCCCTGGACGAAACCCGAAAACACCAGGTCAGACCCCGCGGAGCCGCGGAAGAGGGAGAGCTCGATGTCAGCAGCCGAGGGTCCGCTCGTCGTCGGCGTGGACACGTCCACCCAATCCACCAAGGCCCTGGTGGTGGACGTGCCCACCGGCAAGGTGGTGGCGAGCGGTCAGGCGCCGCACACCGTGTCCTCCGGAGCGGGCCGCGAGAGCGACCCGCGCCAGTGGTGGGACGCGCTGCGCGAGGCGCTGCGTCAGTGCGGGGACGCGGCACGTGAAGCCGCGGCGGTCTCCGTCGCGGGCCAGCAGCACGGTCTCGTCACACTCGACGCCCAGGGCGCTCCGGTGCGCCCCGCGCTCCTGTGGAACGACGTACGGTCGGCGCCACAGGCCCGCCGTCTCGTGGAGGAGCTGGGCGGGCCGAAGGCGTGGGCCGAGCGCACCGGCAGCGTGCCGGGTCCGTCCATCACCGTCACCAAATGGGCGTGGCTCGCCGAGCACGAGCCCGAGTCCGTCCGTGCCACCGCGGCCGTGCGGCTGCCCCACGACTACCTCACCGAGCTCCTCACCGGGCTGGGCACGACCGACCGGGGCGACGCCTCCGGTACGGGCTGGTGGGCGTCCGGGACGGAGGCGTACGACGAGGAGGTCCTCGGCCACGTGGGGCTCGATCCCGCCCTGCTGCCCCGGGTGGTCCGGCCCGGCGAGGTCGTCGGAACCGTCCGCGACTCCGCCGATCTGCCGTTCTCGAAGGGCACGCTGGTCGCTCCCGGCACCGGTGACAACGCCGCCGCCGCGCTGGGCCTGGGGCTGCGCCCGGGCGCCGCGGTCCTCAGCCTCGGCACGTCCGGCACCGTGTACGCGGTGTCGAGGCGGCGGACCGCCGACCCCACCGGAACCGTGGCGGGTTTCGCCGACGCGCGGGGCGACTGGCTGCCGCTGGCCTGCACCCTCAACTGCACCCTCGCGGTGGACCGTGTGGCCGCCCTCCTCGGTATAGACCGCGAGGCCGTCGAACCAGGTACGAGCGTGACGCTGCTCCCCTACCTGGACGGAGAGCGGACCCCTGCGCTGCCCCACGCCTCGGGCCTATTGCACGGGCTGCGGCACGACACGACAGCGGGACAGCTGCTCCAGGCCGCCTACGACGGTGCGGTTCACTCGCTGCTCGGCGCTCTCGATCTGGTGCTCGACGAGGACGCGGACCGTTCGGCGCCGCTCCTGCTCATCGGCGGGGGCGCCCGGGGCAGGGCCTGGCAGCAGACCGTACGACGGCTGTCGGGGCGCCCCGTGCAGGTACCCGAAGCCAGGGAGCTGGTCGCCCTCGGAGCCGCCGCACAGGCCGCGGGAGTGCTGACCGGCGAGGATCCGGCGGCGGTGGCCCGGCGCTGGAACACGGCACGCGGACCGGTCCTCGAAGCCGGGGAACGGGACGAGGCGGCGCTCGCGCGGATCGCCGGGGTAATCTCCGACGCGGCCCCGTTGCTGGAGCGGGAGGCCGATCAGCGCTGACGGCTTCGCCTCCGGGGAGCGTGAGCCGGTTGCCGCCGGCTCCCCGGGGCGCCAGCACGGACAGGACAGCCCTCAGGGGACCGGCCGGACGAGGACCGACTCAGGCACATGACCGCACCGCTCCACGAGGCCCACCCGAGCAGTCCCGGCCGACGGCTGCCGGATACGCAACAGGGCATGCGCCGGCGCAACCTCTCACGGGTGCTGCACACACTGAACGCCGACGGGCCGCTGTCCCGTGCCGCCGTCGCCTCGCGCATCGGCCTGACGCGGGCGGCCGTCTCGACCCTCGTGGACGAGCTGATCCGCTCCGGACTCCTCGACGAGCTGGGCCCCGAGCGGCCGGGGCGGGTGGGGCGGCCCGGTTCGGCGCTGGCCCTGAGCGGACGCGGCCCGGCGGGGATCGGTGCGGAGATCGGCGTCGACCACCTCGCCGTGTGCGCGGTCGATCTGCGTGGCAAGGTGCGCGCGCGGGTCGTGCGGCACGGCACCAACCGCGGCCGTGCGCCCGAGCCCGTACTGAGTGAACTGACCGCGCTCATACGTCGGATCGTCGCCGAGGCGGACCAGGAGGGGCTCTGGCCGGCGGGTCTGGCCGTCGCCGTGCCCGGTCTGGTGGCGCGCGACGCCCGGACCGTGGTGCGCGCCCCGAACCTCGGCTGGCTCGACACGGACCTCGCTCCCCTGCTGCCGGACGTACTGCCGCTGACTGTCGACAACGAGGCGAACTTCGGCGGGCTGGCCGAACTCTGGCTCAACGCGGAGGCACCGCGCGACTTTCTGCACGTCTCAGCGGAGATCGGCATCGGCGGAGCCGTGGTCGTGGACGGGCGGCTGCTGCGCGGGACGCGCGGCTTCGCGGGCGAGTTGGGACATGTGCCGGTACGCCCTGAGGGACCCGCGTGCGCCTGCGGCGGTCGCGGCTGTCTGGAGCAGTACGCCGGTGAGGAGGCCGTGCTGCGCGCGGCCGGTCTGGAACCGGGACAGGACCGGGTCGGTCTGCTGGCCGAACACGCCGCGGGAGGCGACAAGAACGTACGGCGGGCACTGCGCGACGCCGGTACCGCACTGGGCATCGCGCTGACGGGTGCGGTCAATCTGCTGGACCCGGAGGCCGTCGTGCTGGGCGGGGCGCTCTCCGGGCTGGCGCCCTGGTTGCTGCCCTCGCTGGAGCGGGAGCTGGCTCGCAGGACGGCGGGTCCCGCCTGCTCGGTGTCGGTCTCCCGGCTCGGCCCGGAAGGCCCGCTGATGGGCGCCGCGCACTCCGTCGTGCGAGCCGTGCTCGACGATCCGGCGGCGGTGGGTGGCAGGGCGTAGGCCTGCAAGCAATCACCCTTACGAGTGGCCGATTTGTCCACAGTCACGGCGCTGTCCACGGACCTGGGCGGGCCTCTCCTCCTCAACCGGCGCGGCCCGTACCGTGTTTCACGTGAGGACAGCGCGACTACGAGTCCGTGCACGAAACCGGCGCAGCCCTGACTCGTTGAGCCTTGTCCCCACTGTCTGAACCGCACCCACCGTCTGAACCGCATCCGACGTCGTCTGAAGTGCATCCGCCGTCTGAAGTGCATCCGCCGTCTGTTCCAACCGCCGTCCCGAGGCTCGTACGTGTCCCGCCCCGCCGAGCGCGTCGTCCCTCCGAGAGGAATCCTGTGGACCGAGCCAAGTACCTGCCAGCCACCCTGCCCAGCCGGCGTCGCCTGCTCCAGAGTGCGGCCCTCGCCACGCTCTCCACCGCGCTGCTCCCCACCATGCGGGCGGGCGCGGCACCGCGGGGCCTCGACTACCCGCAGTCCGAGTGGTCCCCGGCGAGCACGTCCAACTACACCGTGGCCGATCGCCCGACAAGCCACCCCGTCGACTTCGTCATCATCCACGTGACACAGGCGACGTACTCGAACACCCTCGCCATCTTCCAGAACCCGAAGAAGCAGGTGTCCGCGCACTATGTCGTCAGGTCCGCCGACGGCCACATCGCGCAGATGGTGCGCGAGCGCGACATCGCCTGGCACGCGGGGAACTGGGACTACAACACCCGCAGCATCGGCATCGAGCACGAGGGCTGGGTGGACAAGCCGGAGTACTTCACCAACGCCCTGTACGAGGAGTCGGCGAAACTCACCGCGGCCATCTGTACCAAATACGCGATCCCCAAGGACCGCTCACACATCCTCGCCCACTACGAAGTGCCGGGCAGCGACCACACCGACCCCGGCCCGAACTGGGACTGGACGCGCTACATCAGACTCGTCAACTCCGCCTGAGGGGAAAGCTTGAGGGAAGAGCCTGAGGGGAGGGAGGCGTCCACGTGTCCCACCGAGCGTTGTGCGCGGCCGTTCGCACTGACCGCGCTGCTTGTCCGCGTCCGCCGCCCGAGTGACGATGTCACCAGCCGCATCACGTCCAGTCCCATCGCTTTACGGGAGGCCGGGTTGACCGATCCATGGGTGGCCTTGAATGCGGGCGCCGACCCTGTCGAGCGGGTTCGCGTGTTGCGCCGCGCCCACGAGACGTTCACCGAGGCGGGTACGGTCTCGCGACCGGTGCGGTCCGTGGTCGCCGACTCGTGGCGGCGTTCGGCGCGGGCCGGGGTCGGACCGGACGGCTCCGCGCGGGTGGAACTCACCGACGGAGACCTCGGCTCGTACCGGGCGGATCACCCGCTGGCCCCGGTGATGCCGCTGTTCCGTGAGCTCATGGGCACGTTCGCGTCGGACGGCGAGCACCTCCTCGCGGTCTGCGACGCGCAGGGCAGACTTCTGTGGGTGGAGGGCCATCCCGGCACCCGACAGAAGGCGGACGGTATGAACTTCGTGCCGGGCGCGCGGTGGGCGGAGTCCGCCATGGGCACGAACGCCCCGGGTACGGCGGTCGCGCTCGACCGACCGGTGCAGGTGTTCGCGGCGGAGCACTTCAGCCGGCGCGTCCAGCCGTGGACGTGCGCGGCGGCTCCGGTGCACGATCCGCGCACGGGACGGCTGCTCGGTGCCGTCGACATCACCGGCGGGGACGGGCTGGCGCATCCGCACAGTCTGGGGTTCGTGCAGGCCGTGGCGCGCGCAGCCGAGTCCCAACTGGCGCTGCTCACCCCGATACCGGCCGCCACCGACACCCTGCAGCTGACCGCTCTGGGCCGGGACGAGGCCCTCCTCGTGTCGGGCGGCCGCAAACTGCGCCTGAGCCGCCGGCACAGCGAGCTCCTGGTGCTGCTGTCCCTGCATCCGGAGGGCCTGACGGGCGACGAGCTGCTGTGCTCGCTCTACGAGGACGAGTCGGTGACACCGGTGACGCTGCGCGCAGAACTGGCGCGCCTGCGTCGGCTGCTCGGGGCCGGGGTCCTCGGTTCACGGCCCTACCGGCTCGCGGTTCCGGTCGAGTCCGATGTCGCGGTCGTGGAGCGCAGACTCGCCGCCGGCGCGATCACGGCGGCTGTGTCGCGGTACGCCGGGCCGTTGCTGCCCGGTTCCCAGGCCCCGGCGGTGGTGCGGCTGCGCCGACGGCTTGCGGACGGACTGCGCGCGGCCCTCGTTTCCGGCGGTGACCCCGACCTGCTGGCGTGCTGGGTCCAGGCGTCGTGGGGTGAGGACGACCTCGATGTGTGGAGGGCGCTTACCGCCGTGCGTCCGACGGCTCCGGTACGGGCGCGGCTGGCAGAACTGGAGGCAGAGCAGTCCGCGTAGCCATGGCGGGCACGGCATCGACGAGCACGACTACGACCAGGACCACGACCACGACCACGACCACGACCACGGCTACAGCTACAGCTACAGCTACAGCTACAGCTACGACCACACGACAACGACCGTTACCGCATCCCCATCTCGGCCCCTGCTGTCCTCCGCCCCGCCCCCGCCGCGCGGCGCCCGCCACCCGCCGCGCAACGTAACTGCAACCTCTTCGTCCCTACGCTCGCCGCGAGAGCTGTCCAACGGCGGGCGGCCCTTCCTCGGGAGGCAGAGCACATGACCCGTTACGCAGCGCCCGGCACCGAAGGCGCGATCGTCTCCTACCAGTCGCGGTACGACCACTTCATCGGCGGCGAGTACGTGGAGCCCGCTCGTGGGCAGTACTTCGAGAACCCGAGTCCGGTGAACGGGCAGCCGTTCACGGAGGTCGCGCGGGGCACGGCCGAGGACGTGGAGCGGGCCCTGGACGCGGCGCACGCCGCCGCACCCGCCTGGGGCCGCACGTCGGTGACCGCGCGGGCCGACATCCTCCTCAAGGTCGCCGACCGGATGGAGGCGAACCTGGAGAAGCTCGCCGTCGCGGAGAGCTGGGAGAACGGCAAGCCGGTGCGGGAGACCCTGGCCGCCGACATCCCCCTCGCCATCGACCACTTCCGCTACTTCGCGGGGGCGATCCGTGCGCAGGAGGGGTCGCTCGGCGAAATCGACGACGACACGGTGGCGTACCACTTCCATGAGCCGCTGGGCGTCGTGGCGCAGATCATTCCGTGGAACTTCCCGATACTGATGGCCGTGTGGAAGCTGGCGCCGGCGCTCGCAGCGGGCAACGCCGTCGTGATCAAGCCCGCCGAGCAGACGCCGGCGTCCCTCCACTACTTGATGAGCCTGATCTCGGACCTGCTGCCGCCGGGCGTCGTGAACATCGTCAACGGCTTCGGTGTCGAGGCGGGCAAGCCGCTGGCGTCCAGCGCGCGGGTGGCGAAGGTCGCGTTCACCGGCGAGACCACCACGGGGCGGCTGATCATGCAGTACGCCTCGGAGAACATCAAGCCGGTCACGCTCGAACTGGGCGGCAAGTCGCCGAACATCTTCTTCGACGACGTATGGGCGCAGGACGACGACTTCCGGGACAAGGCGCTCGAAGGTTTCACGATGTTCGCGCTGAACCAGGGCGAGGTGTGCACCTGTCCGTCCAGGGCGCTCGTCCAGCAGGGCCACTACAGCGAGTTCCTGGACGCGGCGGTCGCCCGTACAGAGCTGATCAAACCAGGTCATCCGCTCGACACCGAGACGATGATCGGCGCTCAGGCCTCCAACGACCAGTTGGAGAAGATCCTCTCCTACCTGGACATCGGCCAGCAGGAGGGCGCCAAGGTACTCACGGGCGGCCACCGTATCGAGTACGACGGGGAGTTGGCGGGCGGGTACTACGTACAGCCGACGATCTTCCAGGGCGACAACAGGATGCGGATCTTCCAGGAGGAGATCTTCGGCCCCGTCGTGTCCGTCACGTCGTTCACGGACTTCGACGACGCCATCAAGCTCGCCAACGACACGTTGTACGGACTCGGTGCCGGGGTGTGGACGCGGGACATGAACACGGCGTATCGCGCGGGGCGTTCGATCCAGGCGGGCCGGGTCTGGACGAACTGCTACCACGCGTACCCGGCGCACGCGGCGTTCGGCGGCTACAAGCAGTCGGGCATCGGCCGCGAGAACCACAAGATGATGCTGGAGCACTACCAGCAGACCAAGAATCTGCTGGTGTCGTACTCGCCGAAGAAGCTCGGCTTCTTTTAAACGCATGGAGGAAAGGCGCCTGAACTGGGCTTTCACCCGTCAGGCGCCTCTCGACCCGCTTGCGGCTGGATGGGAACTGGCCGCGTCGCGCTCGCCGCACGAAGCTTGCGCGAGTGCACCTCGCGCGCCTCGTGCACCTCACCGTCGTCGGTCCACATTGCAACGATCAGGATGCTGTGCGAGCGCATCCTGCAAGAACTCATCGAGGTCGAGGCGACCGAAGCCATCGGTGCCGCCCGAGGTGAGCACTCCGAGACGCGCACCACGTGGCGCAACGAGCACCGCGAGCGGCTGCTGACCACCCGGGTGGGCGACCTCGACCTCGACCTCGACCTGAAGATCGTGATCCTCACAGTGCGGACCGGGTCGCTCTTTCTTCGTTGCTGGAGCGGCGCCGGCCCATCTACCGGGCCCTGTTCGCCGAGCTGACATCGCGAGATCCTCGGAGTGATGGTCGGCGACAGCGCGTCGAAGCCGTTCTGGACGGAGTTCCTGCGCTCGCTGCGAGCCCACGGCCTGGATAACGTCCAACTCAACTGGTCATGTCATCTCCGACAGCCACAGCGGGCTAATGGCCGCGATCCGCCACGTGTTCCTCGGTTCGGCCTGGCAAAGGTGCCGGGTTCATTTCGTCCGAGACCTCTTCGGCGTGATCGAGAAGGGTTCGGGACAGAGGGTCGCGGCAACCTTGTTGCTTCTCGCCGGCCGACTTCGGTCAGCCGATGACGTCTCCGGGCGTCGCCTCCTGTGCGGGGGACAGCAGTCGGACCAGACCGCTCTCCGTGTAGGAGCCGAGCAGCAGAAGCTCACTGGTGCGTTCGGCGATCCGCTTGTCCGGCAGGTTGATCACCCACGGCTCCGAAGTCGACCTGGATCCCTTAGGCCGGCTTGCGTGCTTCCAGGAATTTCTGGACGTGCAGGATCCGCCCCACCCGGAGGTCGGCGGAGAAGAATTGATCGGCGGGGATCCGATCCTTGCGGTCTGTCATGACGTTCCGTCGTTCCGAACGTTCAGTACGTTCTCGCGGCTGGTCAGTACGTGGTCGATCAGGCCGTATTCAGCCGCCTGTTCGGCCGTGAGGATCTTGTCCCGCTCTATGTCCTTCTCTATCTGCTCCACCGGCCGGCCGGAGTGACGGGCCAGGACGGTCTCCACCAGCGTGCGCACACGCTGGATCTCGCGGGCCTGGATCTCCAGATCGGAAATCTGTCCGCGCTCTCCCCCGCTGTGGGGTTGGTGCAGCAGTACGCGTGCCCCTGGCAGTGCGGCGCGTTTTCCGGGAGTGCCGGCGGCCAGGAGGATGGCAGCGGCGGAGGCGGCCTGACCGAGGCAGACTGTCTGGATGTCGGGCTTCACGAACTGCATCGTGTCGTAGATCGCTGTCATGGCGGTGTGGGAGCCGCCCGGCGAGTTTATGTAGAAGGCGATGTCCCGATCCGGGTCCATGGATTCGAGACAGAGGAACTGCGCCATGACGTCGTTGGCGGATGTGTCGTCGATCTCCGCTCCGAGGAACACGATGCGCTCCTCGAAGAGCTTGGAGTACGGGTCGTACTCACGCGTTCCCTGTGCCGTGCGTTCGACGAAGCGGGGCACTATGTACCGGGCCTGCGGTGGCGTACCGCCGAATGCAGCGGCCGGACGATCATGCAGGGCCATGGTCTCGGTTCCTTCTGATGTCGGGTGTGACTGCGGTGGCCGACGCGGTCGGCCCGGATCGGTCCCTGATGGGTGAAAGGGTCCTTGCCGAGCCGTTGTCCGTTCAGGACACGAGCGTGCCACCGGCCCCCGAGACACCGGACGCAGACTTCATCACCGAGTCGATGAGCCCGTACTCCGCGGCTTCCTGGGCCGTGAACCACTTGTCGCGGTCCGAGTCCCTGGTGATCGTGTCGATGTCCTGTCCGGAATGCTGGGCGATCAGCGCCGCCATCTCCTGCTTGGTGCGCAGCAGTTGTTCGGCGTAGATTTTGATGTCAGTGGCCGAGCCACCGAGTCCGGCCGACGGCTGGTGCATAAGGATCTTGGTGTTGGGCAGGGCGTACCGCTTGCCCTTTGCGCCGGCGGTCAGCAGGAACTGGCCCATGGATGCGCAGAAGCCCATGGCGATCGTCACCACGTCGTTCTTGATGTAGTGCATGGTGTCGTACACGGCCATTCCCGCAGTGACCGAACCACCAGGAGAGTTGATGTAGAGGTAGATGTCTTCACTGGATTCCGCGGCGAGCATCAGTAACTGTGCCGTGAGCTTGTTCGCGATGTCGTCATCGACTTCCTTGCCGAGGAAGACGATGCGGTCGCCCAGGAGTCGGCTGAATACCTGGTCACCCATTGCCATGCCACTGATGCCGCTCTCGCCCCGCGGCATCCGTGAGGAAGAAGAATATTCGCGCGCTAAGGTCACTGAAACCCCCAGAGATAATGGAGGCGGTGCTTGTGGCAGCCGCCCGGCGTCTTTCCCTTTCCTAAGTATCCGCTGTCGCAACATGCCGAATATGACGGCCTTTTGGTTAACTGCGGATACCGTCTCGACGCTAACACGGCAGTCGTGACGTGTCCTCGATTCGACAGCTACTTCGCTGACAGCAGAGGACCGTCAGGCGGCGGACTCGGCGGTGTCCCGGAATCGAGTGATGGCTGAAATGTGTTGTGCTCCTTTCCGTGGCTCGTGCGTGTAACCAGTGGTGGATGCGCAGGTCATCACCGTGCCGCCCCGCCTGATGACGTTGACGGAGGCTCCGAAGGTGTCTCGGCCGGGGTGTTCCAGCACGATGTCGACGTCCTCGCCACCGGTGAGCTCGCGGATGCGGCTGCGGCTGCGGCTGCCGCTGCCGAACCGTAGCCACGCACGCGGGTTCTGCGTCCCGTCCACGTTTCAGAACCGGTAGTCCTCGGCGCTGCGGTCGATCACCGCGTCCGCGCCCACCGTGCGGCACAGATTCGCCTTCGCCCGGTCGGACACCACGCACACCGGTCGGGCGCCGCAGGCCAGGGCGAGTTGGGCCGCGTACGAGCCCAGCTCCCGGCCACCCCCCTCCCCCGGACCAGTACGTTGTCGCCCTGTTTCAGGTCGGCGCCGCTGCGGCTGACCGGTTGACGGCAGGCGGCAGGCGGCAGGCGGTAGGCGGTGAAGTGTGCCAGTTCCGACCCGGATGCCTCCTGCGATGTCAAGTGCCGCACCGTGGGCACCAGTTGGTGGGACTTGACGAGAGCGATCTCGATCGGGACACCGGGTTGCGCAGCCGCCGGTGCTCGGCCCCGTCAGCGGTGCCCATGTACTGGGCATTGGTGATCTTCATCAGGGGCCGACCTTCGAGGACTTCACCGCGCTGCAGGGCTCCCCGGTCGCCGCTGTCCGTCGAGAAGCTCGGGTCCTCGAAGATCTGCTGGGCGACGGCGTGGCGGCTGACCGCCCGGACGCGCACACCGATCCCGTCGACCGGTACTACGGCTCCGGCCGCAAGCAGCCGCGCGGCCTCCGCCCCGGCGTCCCTGGCGTCGGCGGCGAACGGAGCGAGGGCACGCAGCGGTTGGGACAGATCCATCATCCACTCCTTCGAAGAGTGCGCAGACCCGTCCGGCCGACCGACCCGCGGGCACGCGTACGCCCGCCCGCGGGTCGGCCCTCAGCCGTCATGGGGTGCGGTCAGCCCAGTGGGGGCCAGGTGAGAACCGCTTCGTTCTGGCTGGTGAGCTTGGACAGCGGCACGAACCGAAAGTAGAGGTCACGCGCCAGGGCGGGGCGGAAGCCCTCCAGCTGCTCGGTCTCGCTCAGCGCACGGGCCGCGGCGACCAGTCCCTCGGTCCGCGGTCTGCGCTCGTCCTCGTAGCCGCGCAGCGCCGCGACCGGGTCCGCTGTCGCGCGCAGATGCTGGGCGAGGACGACGGCGTCCTCGATGGCCAGCGCCGCCCCCTGGCCCAGGCTCACGAGCATCGGGTGGGCCGCGTCGCCGAGCAGGGTCGTGCGTCCGGTGCCCCACCGCTGGAGGAACGGGCGGTCCTGGGCGGTGATGTGGACGATCGATTCCTCGGGGGTGGTGCGGATCGCCTCCCGCACCTCGTCGGCCCAGCCCGCGAAGAGGCCCGCGAGCCCCTCCTTGCCGCGCCGCAGGTGTCCGGAGGCGCCCGGGGGCACGTTCTTCGTCGCCCACCAGTAGGCGCGACCGTGCCCGATGTCGGCAAGACCGAAGCGCTGGCCCCTCCCCCAGTAGTGCGCCGCGTAGCCCTTGCTCATCCGCGGGTGGGTGAAAGGCACCGTGGCGAGCCAGCACGCGTAGTTGCCGGGCCGCGGTTCGTCGGCGCCCGCCACCTGCCTGCGGATCGCCGAGTTGAAGCCGTCCGCCCCGATCAGGACGTCGCCCGAGGCGGTCCTGCCGTCCTCGAAGGTGACCTCGACCCCGTCCTCGCCGCTGACGAACTCCGCTGCCGCGGCACCGAGTTCGATGACGTTCCCGTCCCCGAGGGCGTCCAGCAGCGTCTGCTGGAGATCGGCCCGGTGAACGGCGTAGTTCGACGCCCCCAGCCGTTCCGAGATCTCCCTGAACGGAAGCGCCCTGATCGGACGGCCCCGCCGGGTGAGGAACTTGAGCTCGTCGAACACCGCACCACGCTTCTCCAGGCCCGGGGCGATGTCGATGTCGAGGCTGCGCAGCGCCAGGACCGCGTTGCACATCAGCGACACCGCCGTGGTACCCGGCCGCAGCTCGGGAGCCCGCTCGAAGACCTGTACCTCGACGCCCACACCGCGCAGCGCCGCGGCGGCCGCGAGGCCGCCGACACCCGCTCCGATGATGAGGGCCTTGCGCCGGGGGGACTGCGTCATTTCCCACTCCTCTCCGGCAGTCGTCGGCCCGGTCGGCCGGCCACCGCCTGTGCCACCTTCTCGGCAACGACGTTCACGTGCGGTTCGTCCAGGAGCACCAGGTGGTCACCGGGGACGTCGACCACCTGGAGCCGGCCCGTTATCAGGTCGCCCCAGCCGTTGGTGGGGTCCTCATGCAGGCTCTGTGCTGCTCCGTGCATCGGCTGGAGGATCTCCGGCAGCTCCGAGGTCGCGCGCAGCAGCACCACGTCCTCGTCGCCCGGTTCGGGCTGGTAGCTGAGGATCGCCCGCCAGTGCGCCTTGAACATCCGGAACAGGCGCCGCACGGTGGTGCGCGAGCTGCCTGCGGGCAGGACGCCTGCCTGCGTGGCGTGTCCGACGATGAAGTCGAACTTCGCCTCCTCCGCCAGACCGTCCGGCAGCGGGACCACCGGTGCGGTGCCACCGCGCTCCATCCACAGCAGCTCCCAGAAGAACCACTCCAGCAGCGAGTGGTCGGCGATGTCGGGCCGCTCCCCCCGCTTGACAGCGATCGGGTCGATCAGCACGGTGGCGTGCAGGGCGCCCGGGTCACTGCGGCGCAGCCGGCGCGCCATCTCGAAGGCGATGAACCCGCCGAAGGACCATCCTCCGATCACGTACGGCCCTTCGGGGCACGCCCGCCGCACGGCCTCCAGGTAGCCCGCCGCCATCTCAGGGATCGAAGTGAGCGGCTCCGTGCCCGGCACGGTCCCCCACGCCTGAAGCGCGTAGACCGGCTGGTCCTGCGGTAGGTGACGGGCGAGACGTACGTAGCACAGCACGTGGCCGCCCAGCGGATGGACCAGGATCAGCGGCGGTTTGTCCCCCTCGGTGCGGATCGGCACGACCGGGTCGAACCGGGCCGCCGCGTCACCGCCCCGCAGGCGTTGGGCCAGCCCGGCGACGGTCGGGGCGGCGACGAACGCCGAGAGCGGAACGCCGACGCCGTAGCGCTTCTCGATCGTCATCACCAGCCGCATCGCGGTCAGTGAGGTGCCCCCGATGTCGAAGAAGTTGTCCCGCACGCCCACCGCGGGCAGTTCCAGCAGCTCCGCCAGGATGCCCACCAGCACCCTCTCGTACTCGTCGGCGGGTTCGGTGGCGTCCGACGACGGCGCGGCCAGCGGCATGCGGCGCAGCAGCGCGTCGTCCCGCTTGCCGCTGGGCGTCAGAGGCAGGCTCGCCAGCCACTCCAGGTGCGAGGGCATCATGTAGTCCGGCAGCACCGCCCGCAACCGGCTGCGCACCTCGTCCAGGTCCACGGCCTCGGGGTCGCCGACGAGGAACGCCGCGAGGAACGCGTCGCCGCCCTCCCGGCGCCGCGACACCACCGCCGCCTCGCGGATACCGGACGCGGACTGCTCCTCGGCGAGCTTGGCGATGGCCAGTTCGACCTCGGCCGGCTCGACGCGGAAGCCACGCACCTTCACCTGGGAGTCGGCGCGGCCCAGCCATGCGAGGTTGCCGTCCGGCATGACCCTGGCGAGGTCGCCCGTGCGGTAGAGGCGGGCGCCCGGCTTTCCGGACGGGTGCGGTACGAACCGCTGCTCGGTCAGGTCGGGCCGGTTGCGGTAGCCGTGGGCCAGGCACACCCCGCCGACGTAGATCTCTCCCTTGGCGCCCACCGGGACCGGCCGCATGAGGCCGTCGAGCAGGTGCAGCTCGATGCCGTCCACGGGGACACCGACGGGCGGCAGGTCGGGGAAGCGGGCCGGGTCACCGGTCATGGTGTGGTGGGTCAGCAGGTGGGTCTCGGTCGGCCCGTACTGGTTCTCCAGTACGGTGTCCGGCCGCGCGGCACAGAACTGGCGGATCTCGTCGGTGATCCTCAGCTGCTCACCGGAGGAGATGACCACCCGCAGGGCACTCGGGCGGATGCCCAGCGCCTGGGACGTCTCCGCGAGCTGCTGGAGCGCCACGTAGGGCATGAAGACGCGTTCCACCTCCTCACGGTCCAGGAGCCGCAGCAGGGCCGGCATGTCCCGCCGCTCGTCCTCGGCGAGCAGTTGCAGGGTGCCGCCGCCGCACAGCGTGGAGAAGATCTCCTGGAACGCCACGTCGAAGCTCAGGGGTGCGAACTGAAGGGTCTTGCCGCCCGCCGCGCCGCTGGCCGAGGGCACCTGCCACCGCATGTAGTTGGCGAGGACCCGGTGCGGGAGTTCGACGCCCTTGGGCTCGCCGCTGGACCCGGAGGTGAACAGCAGGTAGGCGACGGTCTCACCGGTGATCTCCGGCAGTTCCGCGACACCTGCCGGATCGGGTTCCGTCGCCAGCAGCTCATCCACGTACAGCAGTCGGGAGGGGTCGTCGAAGAGCGGTACGTGCGTCTCGTTGGTGACGATCCACAGCGGGTCGGCCTGGGCGATCATCGCCGCGAGCCTGGCACGCGGGTAGCCGGCGTCGAGGGGGACGCAGGTGGCTCCGGCCTTCCCGACCCCCAGTACGGTGGCCAGTGTCTCGGGCGAACGGTCCATGGCGATGCCGATGGCGGTGCCGGTGCGCACTCCGGCTTCGATCAGGGCGTGGGCTATCCGGTTCGCGGCGGCGTCGAGCTGGGCGTACGTCCAGCGGCGCGCGCCGCAGCTGACGGCCACCGCCTCGGGTGTGCGGGCGACGTGCTCGCCGATCAGACGGATGACGTGCGCGGGCGCGTCGGCCCCGCTGCCCGCGCCGGGGACGGTCCGCGGCGCGGCCTGCGCAAGCCCGTCGCTCAGGAAGGCGAAGTCCACGTCCTCTTCGGGGTGCTCGATGATCCGCAGGAGGACGGCCACGTACGTCTGTCCGATGCTCTCCACCTGGGAGCGCGAGAACGTGCGTCCGTCGCAGTCGATCCGCAGCCACAGGCGTTCGTCCACCGGGTCGACCACCGCGTTGACCAGGAGCTTGAAGTTCGTCTCCTCCCAGGTCCTGAAGTCGGTCAGTTTCATGCCGGTGCCCTCGAACAGCGAGGTGAGCACGTGCGGATGGACGTAGTTGAAGGCGGTGTCGAAGACGGTGTTCCCGCCGCGGTCCTCCTGGATCGCGCTCAGCGGATAGCGGCGGTGGGGATGGCTGGCCCGCTCCTGTTCGTACACCTCGCGCGCCGAGTCCAGCCAGGAACGCGGCTGGACGTTCAGCCGCAGCGGCAACGTCTCCAGGAACAGTCCGGTGATCCGTTCGGCGTCGGCCTGCTCCGGCCGTCCGCCGGTGACAAGCCCGGTCGTGATGTCGTGCGTGTCGGAGAACAGCCGCAGCGTCAGGCAGTGCGCCGCGAGCAGCAGGGACTTGACCGGCAGGTTGTGGGTGCGTGCCAGACGGCCCACCTGGTCGGCCAGGCCGTCCGGAAGCTCCAGCCGGTGCACGATGAGCCCCGTGTCGCCCACGGGCTCGTACGGCCTGAGACCGTCGATCTGGGCCAGTTCGGCACCGTCGAGCAGCCGCTGCCAGTACCGCTTGCTCTCCTCGGAGGCCAGGGCCCTGCGCTCCTCGCGCACGTACAGGGCCGGCGAGGGCAGTGCCTGCGCCGGGACGGCGGCGACGGGCTGCCCGGCGTGGTGGAGGAAGTCCTGGAGCAGTTCGCGCACCAGCGTGGCCACGCTCCAGCCGTCCAGGATCGCGTGGTGGAAGCTGAACACCAGCTCCAGGGAGTCGCGCAGGACGTGCATGCGGAACAGGTACAGCGGCGGCCGGTCCAGACCGTACTCGTGGTACCGCCGTTCCTGGACGTGCCGGTCCAGCTCGTCCTGCGCCTCCTGCTCGCCCAGACCGCGCAGGTCCGCTATCTGCAGCCCGCCGTCGGCCTCCCGGTACACGAGCTGGAGCGGCTCGGAGTAGCCGCCGAGGTCGAAGGCGGAGCGCAGCACCGGGTGCCGCCGGACCAGCTCGTCGAACGCGCGACGCAGCGCCTGCTCGTCCCACGGCGACTTCAGCGAGTAGCGGAAGACGTCGTGGTAGACGGCCGACCCCTCGTGCTCCCCGCTGTGGTACAGCAGGCCCAGGTGCAGCCGGGTGGCCGGGTAGGCGTCCTCAAGGCCGGTCAGCCGTGCCCGGTCGATCCCCGGGACCAGGGCGAACGGTTCCAGCGGTGTGTCCGTGGCCTCCTGAGACACGGTCGTCGCGACCACGGCGAGCGCGGCGACCGTGGGGTTGCGGACCATGTCGGCCAGGGTGAAGTGGACGCCCGCACGCCGTGCCTCCGCCTGGATGCGGAGCATCAGGATCGAGTCCCCGCCCAGGGAGTAGTAGTCCTGGTCGGTCCCGATCGCGTCGGTCCCCAGGACGGCCGCCCAGGCCGCCGCCACCTTGACCTCGGTCTCGGTGGACGGCGCCCGCGCCCCGGCGCCCGTCTCCACCGCGGGGGCGGGCAGCTGCCGCCGGTCGGCCTTGCCGTTCGCCGTGAGCGGTATCCGGTCGATCCGCACGAAGTACGCGGGGACCATGAATCGAGGCAGGGTTTCGAGGAGATGGGCGCGCAACCGGGCCGCCCCCACTTCTTCGTCGGCCACGTAGTAGCCCACCAGGTGCACGCCGCGGCCCGGCTCGGTCCGGTCCACGACGAGGGCGTCCCGGACGCCCGGACAGTCCACCAGGCGATCGCGCACCTCGCCCGGTTCGACCCGGTTGCCGCGGATCTTGACCTGGTCGTCAAGTCGCCCCAGGTACTCCAAGGTGCCGTCCGACAGCCAGCGCGCCCGGTCCCCGGTCCGGTACATGCGCCCGCCCGGCGTGAACGGGTCCGCCACGAACACGGCGGCGTCCAGCTCGGACCGGTCCAGGTAGCCGCGCGCCACGCCGACGCCCGCGATGCACAGCTCGCCGGCCATACCCGCGGGCTGCAGGTGCCCGTGCGCGCCGACCACGTACAACCGGATGTTGTCGATCGGCCGCCCGATCGGTACCCGGCCCACTTCGCCGTCCGTGCCGCCGGGGCATACGTAATGGGTGACGTCGACCGTGGCCTCGGTCGGGCCGTAGAGGTTGACCAGCAGGGGAGTCGCGGCGCCGGCGTCGGCGAACACCTGGTTGAACCGCGCCACCTGAGCGGGCGTCAGGGCTTCTCCGCTGCAGAACACCTGGCGCAGGGAAGCGGCGTCCGCCACCCGGGCCGGGTTCTCCTCGATCCGGTCGAGGAACGGGCCGAGCATCGACGGCACGAAGTGGGCCACGGTCACGCGGTGCGCCCGCACCGTACGGAGGATGGCTTCCGGGTCGCGTTCCCCCCGGGGCGGCAGCAGCGCCAGGCCGGCCCCGGTGATCGCCCACCAGAACAGCTCCCACACCGAGACGTCGAAGGTGGCCGGCGTCTTCTGCAGCAGGACGTCCCGCTCGCCGACCGGGTAGCAGCGCTGCATCCACTCCAGCCGGTTCACCACGGAGCGGTGCTCGACCCGCACGCCCTTGGGCCGTCCTGTGGACCCGGAGGTGTAGATGACGTACGCGAGGTCGTGCGGCCCGCCCAGAGCGACGGGTCCGGCGGGTGCGGCGGACGCGGCGGGCGCGACGGGTGCGACGGGTGCGGCGGGTGCGGCGGGCGCGGCGGGCGCGGTCGCCTCAAGGCGCCGTACGGACACGGCGTCATCCACCGGGGCGGCGGGCACGGTGCTGCCCAGCAGCACCGCGGCGGCCCCGCTGTCGGCGAGCACGAACCGGACGCGCTCCTCGGGATGGTCCGGGTCGACCGGGACGTACGCGGCGCCTGCCTTGAGGACGCCCAGGACCGCGGCGACGAGCTGCGGGCCGCGCTCGGCCAGCACGGCGACCCGGTCGCCCGTGCGCACGCCGTCCTCGCGCAACTGGTGCGCGATGTGGTTGGCCCACCCGTCGAGGCGGGCGAAGGTCAGCGACTGGGCGGGGTCGTCGACGACGACGGCCATCCGGTCGGGAGTCCTTGCCGCCTGCCGCTCGAAGAGCGCGTGGACGGTCGCGTCCTCGCTGAACGTGTTCACCGGGCCGGTGCCCGTCGCGAGCAGGGCGGCACGTTCGGCTTCGCCGACCATGGGGATCTGCGACAGCGTCAGGGCCGCCCCCGCGAGCGCGCCCTTGAGGATCGCCTCGATGTGGCCGGCCACCGACTCCACGGGGAAGTCGGCGTCGAACACGTCGAGGGCGTAGTCCATGTCGACCAGGACGTCGCCGACGTCGTCCAGTTCGTTGACGACCACCGCCAGCACGTCGTCGTCGTGGGCACGCGCCTGCACGACGGTCTCGTACTCCACGCCCTGGACCGCAAGTGGACTGGGCCAGCGCAGATAGGCGATGGTGGTGTCGAACAGCCGCTTGGGGCCGCTCTCCTGCAGCGGTACGCAGCGCAGCAGGTCGCCCAGGGAGAAGCGTTCGTGGGGCTTGAGTTCCCGGGTCGATGCCTGCACCTCGGCGACGAGCTCACTCATCGTACGGTCCTCGCCGGCTGCCACCCGCAGCGGCAGGGTGTTCGCGAAGTGGCCCACGGTCTGCTTCTGCGGAGCGGTGGGCCGGTTCAGCAGTGGTACGCCCAGGACGACTTCGTCGCTGCCGTGCACCCGCGACAGGTAGACGGCGAAGGCACCCGCGACGAACGCGAAGACCGAATGGCCGCGTCCAC
This sequence comes from Streptomyces sp. NPDC087844, assembly GCF_044742785.1. NCBI lineage: Bacteria > Bacillati > Actinomycetota > Actinomycetes > Kitasatosporales > Streptomycetaceae > Streptomyces > Streptomyces sp. NPDC087844. Next base: position 106,090 of record NZ_JBIUVD010000019.1, read on the forward strand.
GGATGCTCTCGATGACACCGCGTTCGATCATGAAGCTGTGGCGGGCGCTGCTCCGGGAGCCGGCCGGGGCCGAGCGGCGGAAGAGGGCCGGGGAGACACCCCGCAACTGCTGCTGGAAATAGGCCCGGTCATCCGCGTAGTCGTCCGAGGCACGGTAACGGCGCTCGTCCTCCGCGAATTCCAGGTACGACGGCACGGACGGCTCTTCGAACCGCCCGGTCCTTCGTATCCGGTCGTATTCGGCGCGGACTTGGGACATGAAGAGGTTCAGGCCCCAGGCGTCAGCGACGATGTGGTGCACCTTGACGTAGGAATGAAGGACTCCCTCGCCTTCCTTGAGGATCGCGAGCGTGAACAGCCGGCTGCGTTCCACCTCGAAAGGCACGTCGAACGCGTCTTTGATCCACACCTCGCAGGAATCCCGCGGCGATGGGGTGTCGGAAAGATCGATCGTCGGGATGTCGTAAGCCTCATCCTCGACCCACTGGCGCGGAGTTCCCTCCTCCGGGTCGATCCGGATCCGGAACGCATCGTTGCGGTCGACCGCACGGCGCAGGCACGCCTTGAGGAGGTCGACGTCCACGTCACCGGTGAACCGGTCGGTGATGAAGCAGTTGAACTGCGGGAGATCTGGAAAGATAGAGTTCGCAGCCCAAATATCCTGCTGGTAGGCCGTGAGGGAGTTACGCTCCCGTCGATTCACGATCGCTCCATTTTCCTCGGCTCTTGCCTTCATTTCCTGAGCTGTTCGGGTGTCTCCTCCGATGCCCCACGCTCGCCGCGGCCGACGCCTTGCACCCGTATCAGCCGCCGCTCTCCGCGGCGATGGTGCTGCCGTGGTACCAGGGGTTTCCTGCAGCCTCTGATATGAGGTTGCGCGACTTCGTCTCCCGCGCCCTGCCCAGATCGAGGGTGAGGTACTGGACGAACTCCAGAGCGGTGAAGTACTGCCGGATGAAAGTCGACTGGTCGAGTACGATCTCGGTGACGGTGACCTTTTCGTTCTGCGGGATCGGTGCAGTCAGTAACGACACCAGATCCTTCCGCTTGGCCCGGGTGTATTCGCCCTCTTCCGTGTCGGCGAAGACGAGGATGCTGTGCCTGCGCTCGGGGTCGGTGAGCGTGGCCACCTCGCTGTGGCAGAACTCGTGGAAATAGTTGCGCGTCGCCGGCACCATGGCGATCTCGTTGAAGTGCATCTTGGCCAACTTCAGCAGGCTCTCGTGCCACTTGGGTGAACCGAGCATGATGACGTTGGCGTTCTCGCTGCGCGAGGCGGCGTCCGCGGCCAGGGCACGCAACTCCGGGGTGAAGTCGGTCCGCAGGTTTTCGGCCAGGGAACGGACCTCGGGCCCGTAGTCCTTGTCCAGCAGACCGAGCTGCAGGAACATGTCGACCAGGATCGAGAAGTACTGGCCTACGTGGAACAGCGGGTACTCGCGGTCCGGCTTGCTCAGCGTCCAGCGCGCGATGGACACGCCGTGCTCCTCGCCCAGCTCGCCGAGCCGGCCGCCCGAGGTGAGCAGCAGCACCCGGTCGTGCATGGGGCGCAGCGCGTGGAAGGCACGGACCGGCTCGTTGGAGTGGCCGCTGTACGAACTCAGGATGATGAGCGTGTGCTCGTCCTCGATCACCGCGCGCGGAACGAGGTACTCGAAGTCGTAGTCGTTGAAGACATACACTTCGAGGTCGCTGCGGATCGAGTTGAAGAACACCTTTATCACGTCCGACACGATGGCCGAGCAGCCCATTCCGCTGAAGACGATGCGCGTGAAGTGACCGTCCTTCAGTCTCTTTGAAAGGTCGGAAGAGATGCCGGATAAATCATACTCATCGAACTTCGTGAACCCTGTGTGGTACTCCTGCTCCAGGAACTCCTGGTAGCGCTCAAGGCGTGATCGCATAGTATTCCTCTTCCTAGGAAGTTGATGGAGTGCTGGCGATTCCAGCAGGAGCGCAGGAGCGCAGGAGCGCGCGTGCGCCCCGGTCGTACACCGAGTGCTTCACCACATGAACTGACCGCCGTCCACGATCAGTTTCTGCCCCGTGATGTACGTGGCCCCCTCGCCCACCAGGAATTCCAGCGCGTCCGCCATCTCGTCGGTGGCACCTATCCGGCGCTGCGGTATCTCATTCAGCAACGCATCCATGTACTCCGGCTTGGCCAAGCGGTAGCGTGTACGCATTTCTTCCGTGTCGATCATTCCCGGAATGAGGCAGTTCACGCGGATACTCGGAGCGAGTTCCATGGCCAGGCACTTGGTGAGATGAAGCATCCCGGCTTTACTCGCACAGTAGTTGGCGCCGTTCATCCGGGGTCGGATCGCCGTGGTCGCACCGATGTTGACAATGGAACCGCCGCCGGCCTCCAGCATGACCGGGGCGAAGGCTCGTGTCATATAGAACGGGCCGGACAGATTGGTGTCCAGTACCTGGCGCCAGTCGGAGTCGGAAATTTCAAGCACCGGACCGTCGATATTGAGACCGGCATTGTTCACCAGGACCTGCGGGACTCCGTGCTCGGTCCGTACGAGTTCAGCGAGTTCGGCGACTTCGTCCGGGTCGGACACATTCGACCGTACGACGGACAGCCCCTTCTCCACCTCTCGCAGAGCGAGATTCGCACACTCTTCGTCACTGCGATACGTGGCGAGCACCCGGAATCCCATCCGGGTCAGACGGTGACTGAAAGCGAGACCGATTCCTTTGGTTCCGCCGGTAACGATGGCAAGCCGGTCAGGTGCATTCACTCAAACTCCCTTTCTTGGATGCGGCGCCGAGGACACGAACAGGGCTCGCCACCCCGCCCCGACACCGAGGAAGCGGGAAGGCGGGTGGGGTGACGACAGGGCTGCCGGTGATGCGGTCCGGATCGGGTGTGGGCAGCGCGGTGCGGGCCGCGCACAGCGCCGTTGCGCGGAGCCGCACGGAGCCACACGGAGCCGCACGGATGCGTGCAACTCGCACACACGCGTGCAGCGTGGAGGGAAGGGACGGGCCTGCAGGTTGGCGCACGGCGCCCGGGTGAGGGATGCGGGAACGCATGGGTGCACGGACATGAGGACCCGAAGGGTGCGTCACACGGGCGCAGGGCCCGTCGAGGCGATCTTGCCGCGTCCTGACGGGTGGCCACCCCGTGTCAGACGGTCGGAGTTGCCCGCCTGACGGATCGGCGGGGCGGCATGGAACGGACCGGACTCACCGGGCGATGGGCTTGCGGGCACGCAGGATGACGTCGAAGCGGCCTGGGTACTGGCGGTCCATCGGCTCGAAGCCCGCTTCGGTGTACCACTGCTCGAATTCCTGCGCCGTGTAGATACGACCCTCGGGTGACGCGACCGCCTGGACGTACCCCGCCATGAACGCGGCGTGGGCAGGCCCGGTCTCGTCGTCGTCCTGGGCACACGCGACGATCACCATGTGACCGCCCGGCTCCAGCGCGCGGTACGTCTTCGCGAAGAGGTCGCGGACCTGATCGGGCGACCAGATCTCAAGGAAACGGGAGTAGACGACGCAGTCGTGGGACGAGGGGAACTCGTCCTTCCAGATGTCGGTCCCGACCGCGTTGATGCGCTCGGAGAGGCCCGCCTCGGCGATGCGGGCGGCGGCCATCTCCGCCACGTTGGGCAGTTCGAGGAGGGTTGCCTGAAGATGCGGCCAGCGCTGCGCGAACCCGATGGAGTTGGTCCCGGTGCCTCCGCCTACGTCGAGCACCTTCTTGTACGACGAGAAGTCCACGGCGTTGACGAGGTCCTCGACCACCGAGCGACTCTGGTGTTCCATCATGGCCGTGAAGACCCGCTCCAAATTCTTGTCCTCACCGAGGAGCTCATAGAGCGTGGTCGCCGGGGAGTCGGCGAGGAGTTCGCGATGCAGCCCCTCGTTCTCGTTGTTCACCAGCGACTCGTGGAGCCAGCCCATCGGCTGGTACAGCATTTCGTGGGTGTAGCGGACTATCACCGGCATGAACGCGTCCTGATCGCCGGCCAGCAGGTCGGTGGCCGCGGTGTTGTGGTAGCCGTTGCCCTCCTTGCGTGCGAGGTCGAACGCACAGCACCCGAGGAGCAGCACATGTCCGGCACGTTCCTGCAGCCCGAGCTCGGCGGTGATCTCTTCAAGGCTGCTGCCCGGCCGGTTCTTGAGCAGGGTGAAGAGTTCAAGACGCAGAGCGGCGTGCATGAACGGGAACCTGAAGCTGGTGTACACCAGATTCCACAGCTCGTCCAAGGCCGTATCCGAAGATTCCTTCATAGTTTGCCCTCCACGTTTCCAGCAGGTCGCGAGCAAGCGCTTCCGGCTATGGAATAGTCACATTCCACAGCGTGCAGTTCTCTTCGGTTGATGCTCAATGCGAAATAGACATACCTCGCACCCTCAGCACCCGAAGTCGGGTCCTCGAAGTTGCGCGGTGGGGCGTGGTCACGTCAGGGCGACGGCTGGTCGTCCTGACGGCTTCCGACCCCGGCCCGCCGGGCCCGGAAGCCATGCCGCGACGGCGGCGTACGACGGTCGATCGGCAGCGTGCACCGCATAACTTTCGAGGACCCGAAGTCGGAACACAGGTCACGCGATGCTGCAGCCGTTCGCCCCAGCTCGGCGCTACGCAGACGGGGTCCGCCCCGTGGAACGACATCGACATGAATGGAAGGTTTCACCACGACCGTTCACGTAGTTGACGCTCACAACCACAGACTTAACTTCACCTGCAGCAATCACACAAGAGTTCGCAGGACTCCCACCTGCACCGGTGGCGCGAATCGCGCGATGCGCGACCACGAACTCCCTTGTTCAGCGAGGTCCGACGGTCGGCAACGGAACAAATTCCGATTCGATTCTGTCTGAAAATATCTTACGCCCGAAGATCCGAGGTCGTGTTGAGGTCGTGTCCTGCAGAACGGTGTGGCGACATGATCTTACTGATCGCCTTCCTACGACTCACCGGAGTACTCGCCCGTTGTTTTCGCGCGAGAGGCACTTCTTTCCGTGCAGCCGAAAAAGGCCCTGGACAAGCCGCATCGTTGCAGGTCAGAAGCATTTCTCGCGTCATGAAAACCCGAGGTTGACATGGAAATCGGGTAGTTGTGCGGGTGGGGGTGCGACATTAGAGTGAGCGGCCGTGCTCGGAGTGGTCGGCGGGGGCCGGTAACCCGGGCCTGAGGGAGAGGAATTCCGTCGTGACCGAGACCGAGAAAGCCACCGCCGATCCCGCGATACCCAACAGATCCGCGATACCCAACGGAACAGACCGGCCCGACAGCCTCAGCGGGATCGAGGTGCTCGCCTCACTCAGCCCCGACTTCGACGCCGACCCGTACGCCGCCTACCGCCGGCTGCGCGAGCGCGGTCCGGTGCACCAGGTGGTGGGGCCCGACAGGGGGGTGGTGTGGGTCGTGGTCGGGTACGAGGCCGCGCGCGAGGCCTTCACCTCCCCACTGCTGAGCCGGGACTGGCAGCGCGAGTACCGGCAGCCCGACTGGAGCCCGCCGTACGCCCTGAACATGCTCGGCAACGCCAACATGCTGATGAGCGACCCGCCCCACCACACCCGGTTACGGAAGCTGGTGGCGCAGGAGTTCACGGCGCGGCGGGTCGAGAGGATGCGAGGGCGCGTCCAGGAGATCACCGACGAGCTGCTGGACCGCATGACGGCGGACGGAGCACGCCGCGCCGACCTCATCGAGGCGTTCGCCTCCCCGCTCCCCATGATCGTCATCTCCGAACTGCTCGGCGTCCCCGGCCTGGACCGCGCCTCCTTCCACGCCTGGTCCAACGAGACCCTCGCACCCACCAGCCCCGAGGCGGAGAAGAAGGCGTACGAGCAGGTCATGCCGTATCTCACCGGGCTCATCGCCGCCAAGCGCGAGAGCCCGGGGGAGGATCTGCTCAGCGCCCTCGTCCACACGGTCGACGAGGGCGGCGACCGGCTCACCGAGGACGAGCTGGTCTCGTTGGCCTTCCTGCTGCTCGTCGCCGGGCACGAGACGACGGTCAACACGATCGGCAACGCGGTGCGCGCGCTCCTCGCGCACCCCGAGCAACTGGCGGCCGTACGGGCCGATCCGGCCGGACTGGCGGTGGGGCTGGTGGAGGAGACGCTGCGCTACGACGGGCCGGTGGCGACCACCACGCCGCGCATCGCCCTGGAGGAGACCGAGATCGGCGGCGTACGGGTGCCGCGCGGTGCCATCGTGCTGATCGCCATGGCCGGCGCGGACCGTGACCCGGCGCGCTTCCCCGATCCGGAACGCTTCGACGTATGGCGCGAGGGAGCCCGGGGCCATCTCTCCTTCGGACACGGGATCCACTTCTGCCTGGGCGCCCCCCTCGCCCGCCTTGAGGGCGAGTTGGCGCTGCGCGCGCTGCTGGAGCGCTGCCCGGACCTGGCGGCGGACGGGGAGCCCGGGGAGTGGCTCCCGGGAATGCTGATCCGGGGGAGGCGGAGCCTGCCGGTGCGGTGGTGACCCGCCCGCCGCGGGCGGGCTGACGGGCGGGTGAGCGGTCGCGGCACGCCGTTCGCGCAGGTCAGCGGGGACTGTCAGCGGCGGGTCCACACCGTCCGCAGTGCTGCGACAGAGGCGTCACGCACCGGACAGGAGAGAGGCGGTCGTCATGACCGCGACCTGCTGCCGGCAAGCACCAGGAAGGGGCTCTTCCTTGCCCACCGGCGCGACGGGGCAAGGGAGTTCGAGGAGCCGCTCTTCCCCGACCAGGCCGTGTACGCCGAGGCCATCCACGCGCGGCACCCGGGCGGGCCCCGGCTGCTCGCCTCCGGGACAGCGCGCACTGGGGCCCGGCGTCTTCCACTCCGCCGACCTCGGCGCCGGCCGGCAGGAGCCCGAGCGGCCCGCCGTGCGCTTCCCGCAGGGCACCGGGGACTCGCGCGAGCGGATGTGACAGCTGAGATCCCGGCGACGACTACGACTACGACTACGACGACTACATGATCACGAGTTCCGCACAGAAGAAGCGCTCGTCCCGGCGTTTCCTTGTCCGCTCAGCCGGCCGTGCGTCAACACCGATACGCGTGCGACACGGACCATCCGACCGGCCCACAGGCGATGGTCGGCAAGCGAAGACTGCACCTCAGGCGCACGCCAAGATTCCGTTGGCGTCGGCGCGTGGACGCCGGGAGCAGTTGTGTAGTCACTACAGTCCGTTTGCATGACGACGGTAACGACACGCACGGTCACCTATCCGGCCGACGGCCTGACCATGGTCGGTCACCTTGCGCTCCCGGCGGGTAGCGGCCGTCGCCCTACGGTTCTGCTCGGGCCCGAGGGACCAGGGCTGAACGACTTCCAACGGCGCCGGGCCGACGCACTGGCCGAACTCGGCTACGTCACCCTGGCCTTCGACATCAATGGAGGGCGCTGGTTCACCGACCCCGAGGAGATGCTGGCGCGCATCACCCCACTGCTCCGCGACCCCCTGCGTATGCGGGACATCGGCCACGCGGCACTCGACGTCCTGCGCGCCGAACCACGCACCGACCCCGACCGGATCGCCGCCGTCGGATACGGCACCGGAGGTGCGATCGCGCTGGAACTCGGCCGTGACGGCGTCGACCTGCGTGCGATCGGCACGGTCAACGCAGTCACCACCGGCCGACCGGGCGAGGCGAAGCGCATCCGGTGCCCGGTGTGGGCCGGGGTCGGGTCGGAGGACCCGATCATGCCGCCGGCGCAGCGCGAGGCGTTCGTCGCCGAGATACAGGGCGCGGGTGTCGACTGGCGTCTCGTGCTGTACGGGGGCGCGGTGCACGCCTTCCACCACCCTCCCGTCGACCAGGTGGTGGTCCCCGGAGTCGGCCACCACCCGCGGCACGCCCAGCGCGCTTGGCGCGACGTCGTGGGCCTGCTCGCCGAGTGCCTGCCCGTGGCGGAGTGAGACCGCGGAACGGAGCCGTGCGGCTGCCTCACTGCTCGTCTCGCGCGGAGCTCGGCGGTGATCCTCGGGCTCCGTAGGTGCCGTCCGACTCCGAGACGCACCACCCGTATCCGGGCGGCCAGCCGTGCGTCGGCGGCCTGCCGGGCTGCCCGGTCCGCGGCTGTCCGCCGCCAGCAGAAGAAGTGCGAGCGGCTGACGCCGAGGATGCTGCACAGCCGCTTCACGCCGTAGCGGCGCTGGAGGTCGGCGACTCACTGGAAGCGGTTCACCGGCGCGTCTCCCCGGCGAGATACTTCGCGGCCTTCCGCAGGATCTCGCGTAACTCCTCAAGCTCGCGGCCTTTCATCCGCAGGGCCGCGTTCTCCGCTTGCAGCGGGGGCGGCGGCTGGGCCGGTTCCTGCGCCCGGCGTCCCCGTGGACGACTCGCTCCGGCAGCACTCGCCCAGTTCCGCAGAGTCTCCGGGTTGATCCCGAGGTCGACCTCAGGCCGTTTCGTGTCGATCGGCGCGCGCTTGAGCCATCAGGAGCAGCAGCCATGCCGACATCGCTACAACGAAGATCGCGATGAGCGGCGACAGGCTGCCTCGCTTGAGGAAGAAGATAAACAGCTCTGGTCCGTTCGTCAGCGCCACCAGGCCCAACAGGGTCAAGGCACCGATGGCGACCATTCCGAACAGCCGCTGTGCCCAGTGGCGAGCTACGGATCGGGCTCTCACGTGGTACCGATGGTTCATCTTCGTGCCTCCGCCCGCTCGATGAGTCAGATCCTGTCAGCCACGCGCGGTCGCGGCTACAGGCCCTTACCGTGCAGTCATGGCCCCTGTTCCGTTATTCCGTGGGGCAAGTTCCCCGCTGTCGCAGAGCATCAACCGGCTCTCTGGTGGCTGCAGTTCACAGCCAACATCGGACGAGCCTCCAACACGATCGACGCGTACCGGCGTACCGGCGTACCGGCGGTCGGTCGGGCGGGGATCACCTGCGGTTCTGTGCAGCGGAAGGCACGCCCCCTCCTGCTGGTCCGACGCCGAAGGAACTGGGCACCGCACGCGCCTTCATCACCCTCACCGACCTGCGCAGGAAGCCACCCGACCGCCCGGATCGACCGTCACCACGCGCTCACTGCAGTGCGCCTTCCAAAGCGCCCTGATGATCGGAGACCCACTGATACGCCCTCTGGACTTCCCTCACCACCCCGGCATCACGGAGCCGGACCATAGCGACGTCACCCGCATCGGCCTCAGCTTCGATGCCACACCAGCACCGGTCCTGCCACCACAGGACCGTGGACACAAGACGTTGCCGCTCCGACAACTCGTAACTGTCAGCAATAAGCCTCATGTGCCGAGCCGCCTCCCCAACCTCGACCACGGCAGGGCTCCACTCCAGCCACCGGCTTCGAGCAACCTCAGCGGATTGCCCACGAACCTCGTCCGAGCAGAGGCCGGCCGGCGCACCGTGTCCCCGACACGCACGACGGCATTGACGAAACACTCCGAGGTCAGGGCCCGTCGCCCGTGGGGGCGGCCGATGGTTGCCACGCCGGTTCCCGGAGACCGCCGCGGAGGCGCCCGGGCCGACTGTGTCGGCCCCGTAGTCCTGACTCGGACACCAGGGAACAAGTAACCCGCCGGCAGCTTCTGGGGCTTCGCGATGGTGGTCTTCTTCGGCCGGTGGGGCACGTCCGGTCGAGCAACGTGCACAATCTGAACGTGGCCAATCGAAGGACACCTCCGGAGGTAGGCATCTCGGTCCGTGAGGCCGAGGTCCTTTCCGCACTCGGTGAACATCTGACCAACGCCGAGATCGGCGCTCGATTGTTCATCTCCATCCGCACCGTTGAGAGTCATGTCTCATCGTTGCTGCGCAAGTTGCAGGTGGACGATCGCCGTGCCCTGGCTGCCGTATCGGCGAACCTGCTCTCTGATCCGGTGGGCGCGCCGACCACAGTCGCTGCGCTGCCCTCGCCGTTGACGCCGTTCGTCGGGCGCGTGGCCGAGCGGGCGGCGCTGACCGAAGCGCTGCACGGGCATCGACTCGTCACGGCTGTCGGACCGGGTGGGGTCGGCAAGACCCGTCTGGCCCTCAGCGTCGCTGCTGAGGCGAACGGCCGGTTCGCCGACGGTGTTTGGTACGTCAACCTGGTACCAGTGGTCGATCCTCTGGAGATCGGGGCGGCGATCGCGGACGCGCTGGGCCTCGGGGAGAGTACGGGCCGCTCCGCGACGGACAACGTCCTGGGCTGGACGGCCGGCCGGGAAACGCTGCTCGTGCTGGACAACTGTGAGCACCTGCTCGACGGCGTGGTGGTCCTGTTGGAACGGTTACTGGCCGGCAGCCCCCGGCTGGCGGTGCTCGCCACCAGCCGGGCCAGGTTGCTGGTGCCCTTCGAATGGGTGTTCGCGGTGCCCGGGCTGTCCGTCGAAGCCGACGACGGCGGCCCCGGTGACGCGGTCGAACTGTTCATCGGGCGGGCCTCGGCCGGCGGGAGCCTGCTGACGTCCGACGACAACAAGCGCATCGCCGCCGTCTGCCGGTGCCTGGACGGCATGGCGCTGGCGATAGAACTGGCCGCTGCCCGGTACGCCTCGCTCGGACTCGATGGGCTCGAAGCCGGGTTGGCCGACCGGCTGCGGCTGTTGACCGGCGGACCACGGATCGATGACCGGCACCGTTCGCTGCGCTCGACGCTCGACTGGAGTTACGCGCTGCTGGCCGAACCCGATCAGGCGGTGCTGCGCCGGATCTCGGTTTTCGCCGGCCCGTTCACCGCCGGTGCCGCGGCGACGGTTCTGGCCGGCTGGCCGCCGGAGCCGGCCGGCTCCATGGCGACCATCCTGGCGGGGCTCGCCGACCAGAGCTTGCTGATCGCGATCGCGGAGCCGAGTGGAACCCGCTACCGCGCCTTGGAAACGATCCGTCAGTACGGCGCGGATCGGCTCGAAAACGCCGGCGAGTCGGTCCAGGCACTCTCGCGCCACCTCAACTGGTGTCTGGATGAGAGCGCGGATCTCCAGGTCGCCTCCCGCGAGCTGCCCGGTTCCTGGCGAGCGGCGTTCGATCGGGTCGCCGACGAGTTGCGGGGTGCCCTGGCCTGGGCGGCCGGCCATGCTGAACACCGTCCCGAGGCGCACCGCTTGGCGATCGGTTTGGCTGAACTGACCTTCACCCGGGGCATGCCCGGGGAGTCGCAGCGGCGCTACGAGCAGGCGGCCGAGCTCGCCGGGGACGACTTGAGGGCCGCCGGCGCCTTGCGCTGTGCGGCAGGTGCCGCCGAATCCCGGCATTTCGGCAACGACGCGCTGCGGCTGCGCAGGGCCGCGGCCGACGCAGCGGTACGAGCGGGTGACCGGGTCGGCGCGGCTGGGGACCTCGCCCGGAATGCCGAGTTCATCAACCGCGCCCCGGGGCTGATCGAGACAGAGCCCGCGGCCGGAGAGGCGCGGGCGCTGATCGCCGAGGCGTGGACACTGGCCGGCAGCGACCTGGCTGCGCGGGCGCGCCTGCTCACCGCCGAGGCGTGCAACGGCGCGATCGACGATCCGGCCACCCTCGAACTCATCGAGCGCGCGCTCACGCTGGCCCGCCGCATCGACGACCCGCTGATCGAGAGCGCCGCGCTCGACCAGCTCACCGTGGTGCAGTTGTGCCGCGGCGAGGTCCGAGCCGCGGCGGCCAGCGCGACGCGGCGCACCGAGCTGCTGACGCCGCTGCAGGTGACGGCCACGACCGGGTTGGAGTTCTTCGACGGGTTCGGCATGGCCGACCACTGCGCCGTCGCCGCCGGTGACCTACGAGCCGCGAGGGGACATGCCGAGCGCCTGCGGGATCTGCCGTTCTACCGTGAGGAGGGCCACTTGGCGACCAGGCGGCTGCTCGTCGTCACGGCGCTCGTGGGCGACTGGGACGAGACGATCACGCTGGCGGAGCGTTTTCGCGAGGGCTGGGGCCGGGCCGGCCGGCCGCGTGCGGGCAATCTCAGGAGCGGCGCGTATGCGGCCGCGACGGTCCACGGGCTGCGCGGGGACGACGACGCCCGTGCTGTGTGGCTGGACATCATCGACGCCCTCGGGACGCCGGGCCGCTCGCCGTCACCACTTCGCTACGGCGAATTCTTCGACGCCTTGCTCCTGCTGCACCGCGGTCTGCCCCAGCAGGCGCTGCAGGTGTTGCACACGCCTCCGGCGCAGTTGACGGACTGGTACGACAGCGTGTGGCGTACCTGGTACGCCGCAGTGTGGGCCGAGGCAGCAGCCCTCAGCGGGCACCAGGACGCCGCCGCTCGCATTCAGCGCGCTCGCCTGGTGACGGTGGGAAACCCGATCGCCACCGCCATCGTCGACCGAGCGGCGGTCTTGGCCACAGGAGAAGCCGACCGCGATCGTTTGACTGCCGCGGCCGCTGCCCTGGAAGGTGCCGGCTGCCGCTACCAATGGGCCCGGACGCTCGTCTTCCTCGGCGGGGAGCAACGAGCACGTGGCGAGTCCGAGCTGGCGAGGATGGGTGCGACGGCTATGGTCTGGCCTCCGCAATGATGGTGAACGGGGTCTTGGTCGCCCGCCGCGCGGGCCTGAACCCGTCCCCGCGCAGCACGACGGCCGGCCGGCGTTCCCCGGCCTGCGTACCCAGTCCCGGTCCGACTTCCCGAGCCGGCGAGCCTGGCGCGCAGATCACCGCGAACAGGCCGTAACAGGTTCGGCCGACCGGGTGCACGTTCCCCTCCGGTACGTCGCCGGCGTTCGGCTCAGCGATTGCCGCGGCGGCGGTCGCTGTGGTCACTCGTGCCCCCGCTCTTCGGTGCGGGTCCCCGCTGGATCTGCGTGATGGAGCGTGCTCGCCTGCCTGAGTGCGGCGCATCGGTGCCGAGCACGGATACCACCACGCAATCCTCGGGTCCGTGGCGGGCACGGAAGTCTGCCGGCCCGCTCCGCCGCAAGGTTGGCACCAGCCACGAACGGTCGCTGGTTGAGCACGCTCTTCGCCATCGGCACGGACCCGCGCTTCGGCTCCCCGACGGTCGCGGCTGCGCCGGTTACGCAGAAGGACTGCTGTCCACGCCGCCCGAGCCGCCGGCAGCCACGGCTGCCGCACCGGACGCGGCGCACCTGCGGCGCTCATGGCCCCAGGCCGACCCAGGCCGGACCCCCGGCGAGTTCGTTCCAGACCACTAGAGAGAAGGACACCGTGAAGGCACGCAGCAAGATCTTCGCGACTTCGGTGATGGGCACATCGGCCAACGCCTTGAACAGTCATTCAGTAAGAAAGGGGGCGTCGGCCGTGGCCTTCGGCCTCGCCGTCCTCGCCACTCAGGGGTTGGGAACCCCGCCTGCGGCGGCAGCCAGTATTCCGCCCGGCTCCGTGACCGTCGTCGCCAAATCGTCCCCGGTCAACACCCTGGCGACGAAGGTTCCCTTCCGCGCGGACTGCCCAGCCGGCCAACGGGTACTCGGGGGCGGCGCGTTCACGGTCGGCGGCGTCCACGCCGTCATCACTGAGATGCAGCCGATCCACACCGCAAGCGGGGACAGCTTCGAGGTGAGCGCGGCGGCGGACCAGTTCGGCATCTCCGTGGGCTGGAACTTCCAGGTGTTCGCGTTCTGCGCTTCCGTCCCTGCCACGCTGGGCGTGGAGATCGTCTCCCAGACCAACGCACCGACGTCGGGCGCCACGGACCAGACTTCGGCGCAGTGCTCGACGGGCAAGCAGCTGATCGGCGCCGGCGGCAAGATCGCCAACGGCAACGGGCAGGTAGACCTGGGCATCGCCACCAACGCCAGCGGATCCTTCGCGAACCGCAGCGCCGCGATCGCCAAGGAGGACGCCGACGGGTTCGCCGGCAACTACACCGTCACCGGCTACTCGGTGTGCGCGCGGCCGACCGCGTTCGGCGACTTCCAGCAGGTCAAGACCCAGTCCAACACCACCGCCGCGAGCCAGAAGAGGTCCCTCTCCTGTCCGTCCGGGCTGCGCCTCACCGGCCTCGCCGGCAACACAGCGGCGCCGGGCACACACCTCCAGGAAATCGCGCCGCTCACGACGACTGCACCCAACATCGCCAGCTTCGGCGCCCAGTCCTCGGTCCCGCAGAACGGTCCCTGGACCATGGAGACGACTGTCTTCTGCGCCAAATAGACACTGCGCCGAACAGGCAGCGTGGGAGCATGCCCCCTCCGGGCGTGCTCCCCGTGGGTTGCGGCGACGGTACTGCCGACGTCCCGAGGAATGCGCAACAAGACTGACACCGCGTAGCGCAGCGAAGGACACCTCGTTGTCCAGGCGTTCCGGGTTGTCCCCCGCCGTGATCAGCAAAGTGACCGCCCTGTACCGCCCTGTCCGGACCGATCCCCGCACGTCGACAGCTGCGGGGCATGGCATTCCGCAAGCCGGGCCAGACGATCGTCCACAGGTGCTGCGGGCCAATCGGATCACGCTGGGTCTGCCCGCTCACCGGATCGACGCTCTCTACGCAGACCCGCAATCTCGCGACCGCTCACGTCGGCGAACCGCGCACAGGTCCGGAAGAGTTCCGCATCACCCAGTCCCGCCGGCCCTTCCCGCGAGGTGAGGCGGGATCAGCGTAACGAGCACGGACTCGTGCTGGTTGACGGCCCGCGTGCGGGCCTTGGCCGCCGACGCCTTCGTGCACTTGTACATCCTGGCGATCCGCACCGGCCAGTCGCCCGATTTCGTCCGGGCACGGGCCCGCCCGCTCCATACGGCTCGCGCCGCGTTCTGAGCAGCGAGCGGATCCGACTGCCGCGCCGACGGCGATCTGCCCGGTCCATCCGATGCACGTCAGCCACGTCCAGGCCCTGGGCGAGCAGACGGCGCGACAAGGACGCACCGTAGGAGCCGGTCCCTCCACCCCAGCCCGATTCACGGCACCGGACTTCCTGGCCCACTTCGGTAGATCGTGGTACCCGGCAGCGGTGGCCGGGAACTCGTCAGTGGCAGGCACTGTCCTCATCACGGAAAGCACCGCAGCCACAGAAGCGTCCCGGTGCGTCCACTTTAAAACGACTATTCCGGCCGGGAGTTCGTGGCCTGGCTCACGAAACGCGGACGGTGACTGTCGTACTCGGTCGGCATGACCATCACCGACGCAGTGCGCCAGGCCGTACCCGAGGTGCCGCTCGCGGTATGGACGCCGGCTGTCGAGCCAGGTGGAGAGATCCGCGAAGGGGCGTGGGCCGCCGAGCTCACCGGCGGCATGCTCGACGGCCGGCCGAAGGGCATGCGGCTGATCGTACGGAAGGAACGACCGCACGCAGGCGCCCAGTTATGGATCACGGATGCCGACGGCATACGGATCACGTGCGTCGCCAGTAACATCACCGGCCGCCCCACCGCGGAGCTCGAACTCCGCCACCGCATGCGGGCACGGGCCGAGGACCGCGTCCGGGCTGCCCACGCGACCGGCCCGCGGAACCTGCCCCTGTACGACACCGCGCAGACACGACACCGCGCAGAACAGGGTCTGGTTGGAGATCGTCCAGATCGCACTCAACCTGCCGGCCTGGATGCCGATGCTTGCGCTGAACAGCCGGGCCCGGCTCTACGACCTGTGCCTCGGCCGTGGCCGTATCACCCACCCCGCCTGCCCCTTACAGTTTCACCCCAGCCAGGGCAATCACCTGATATCGGCACCGGAACTGCGCACGCAAACGAACCGGCCGCTATCAAGACGCCACGTGCTGACTGGCGTATCCACACCGAAGAAGCAATGCTGACAAACCGATACAGCTCAACAGGTCTACGTGGGCGGGTGTCCTGAACGAAGAGGCGGGCCAGGAACCCCCGGCGTGCGGACGCGATAGTGTCGCCTTCACCTTTCCCCGTGAAGATTTGCCGCCCGGGTCCCGTGTCTGAGATCTTGTCCCGGGCGGCGGTCTCAAGCAACGCGCTCAGCCGTCGGCGCCACTCGCCTGGGCTCCAACCCAGCCTACTGGTGGAGCCGTGACAGCCGCGAGCAGCGGATCTCTGGGGACTGTCCGTGGCCATACAAAGAAGGAGACATAGCGTGAACACCGAAAAGATTACGGCCCGACGCCTTACGGCCGAGGAAGTCTCAGAATTGGGACTCCAGGATAATATCTTCGTCTCCGCAGATTTGGATGATCTTTCTCTCGACTGCTACGCTCCGGCTTTCCTCACGAAGCCGGGAAAGTATTTTGATGGAGGATCCTTCATCGCAAGGACAGTTTTCGGTAAGGAAATTCACGTTCTTCCGGACAGTGCCGAAGAACGCGGGATCTGGGTTGCCGACAAGGCTGGACAAGAAATCGAGGTCCTCAAGAGTGCCGGCGTCCTCCTGAACCTCGCTCTCTTCGTGCCCGACGGGAACAAGGAGTCTCTGGAGTCGCTCTACACCGCCGCAAGAGAAGCGTTCGGCGCGGGAATCGTTCAGCGCTGGAACGAGGAAGTCGTGGCGGTGCCGGACGTCAAGGTCGACCTGTTCGAAGAGCCGGCCCGCGGGCGGAAGAACACGGGCAGCCAGAACCGCGACCGCCGCGCCCTGGACATCTACCCCACCCGAGTGCGGTTCATGGAGCCCAGCACCGGCTGGAAGTTCATCGTCGAGCCGCACCAGGAAGCCATCGACGACACACCGACGATCTGAGCTGACAGCAAGCCCGGAGAAAGTCCACCGACGGCTGCGATCTCTCACGGTCCTATATCTGCAAGCAGCCTGAGCCGATCGGCTCGGGGCGTCACAGGACGGAGCTGGGCGGGGTGTTGGCGCCAACACCTCGCCCCGCGTGACCCACATGGTCGCGGAGCGTTCCGCGTTTTCGCCGGTCAGGCGCGTCGATCTGTCGATCTATGGCAACGCCGGACTGCGGGCCCAAATAGGCCTGGTGACCTGTACATATGCGCGCCTGGTGGAGCGACGGACTCTTCCTCTGTCCGGTCAGAGGTCAGCCGGGCGCCGGGAGTTGCGGATGGGGTGCGACATCAGTGTCGTGACGGATTCGTAGCGTACGTAGCCGTTCGCCAAGTTTGGGGCGCAGCCGCGGGTCGGCGTATCCGTCTCGTCCCCGGCGCTTTTGCCCACGCACACGCCGGGACCGTGGTGCTACTACTCGCCGGCGTCGTTCCGCACCTCGTCGCCCTGTACGGCGCCGCCGCCGGTCACAGCATCGCCGAACCCGGCTCCCATAGCAGGTCCGCGATGTCGGCGAGCAGGCGTGAACCCTGCTGGCCGTCGGCGGGACGGTGGTCGAAGGAGAGCGCCAACTGCGCGGTCCAGCGTGGCTCGATTCGTTCGCCCTGCCCGTCCAGCCCATCCTGCCCATCCTGCCCGTCGTCCTGGACCACCCACGGGCTGCGCCGTACGGCACCCAGCGCGAGGATGGCGGCCTCCCCCGGGTTGAGGATGGGGGTGCCGGTGTCCACGCCGAAGACGCCGAAGACGCCGACGTCGGTGCGCTTCGGACAGCGCGTAGGCACCGAGACGTTCTCCGCCGAGCACGTCCGGAAGGAGTGCCGCCTTCTGCCGGTCGGAGCCGAACGCGTTCAGCGGGTGGCAGGAGAGGGTGTGCACGCTGACACCTACGGCGCAGCGCGCCGAACCCCGGCTCACCATCGCGGCCGACACCCGGGCCGACCGTGTCCTCTTCCGCGACGGCGCCGTCACCGGCGTCGCCGTCACCGCCCACGGCCACACCCGCACCGTCGAGACCCGCGAGGTCGTGCTGACCGCGGGAGCCTACGGCAGCCCGGAGATACTCCTGCGCTCCGGCATAGGCCCGCGCTCCCACCTGGCTGACCTGGGCATCCCCCTGGTCAGCGATCGCCCGGGGGTGGGCTCCAACCTGCACGACCACCCCGCCGCTCTCCTGCAGTTCGCGGCCACGGCCGAACTGCGCCGCGATCTGGACGAGTTCGCGCGCCGGGGCCATCTGCCGCAGGAGCAGAGCGTCCTCAAGCTCCGCTCCCCCGTCTCGGACGGTCCCTATGACCTGCACGTGTACCCCTGGATCGAACCGGACCCGGGTCAGGACCACGGCCGGCGGTGCATCCTGCCGGTCAGTCAGCTCCGGCTGCGCTCACGCGGACCGTCCGGCTGACGTCCGCCGCACCGGGCGTGCCGGCCACGGTGGGGACCCCCGCTTCTTCAGCGACGCCGAAGGCGCCGACCTGGCGAGCGTCCACCACGGACTGCGCTGGACGGCGAAACACGTGCTGCCCGCATGGACCGCTACCTGGGCGCACCCCTGCACGCGCCGCTCCCACCGGACGACGCCGACCTCGATCAGTGGATCCTGCGCCACCACTCCCACTACTGGCACCCCGCCGGTTCCTGCGCGATGAGCCCCGCGGACGATCCCGCAGCAGTCGTCGACCATCAGGGAAGGGTCCATGGCGTCGGCGAGCTGCGCGTCGCCGACGCATCGGTGTTCCCTGACATACCCCGGGCCACACCGGCGCTGCCAACGGTCGTGCTCGCCGAACGGATCTCCGCGTTCATGACAGCGACAACGTCCTGACCGGACCTCCGTCCGTTCGACCGGTGCCGTACGCGCCGGGCCGCCCGTACGCATCGCTGCGGCGGCCGGGACAACCATGATCTGTACGGGCATGCCGCGCACCACCGGTGGTCTGAAACCAAGCAACCCGACTCCACCCAACTCGGGACAGTCCGTCAACTCCGCGCGACCCGGTACAGACAGGAGTCCCTACCGGTCCCGAAGCGGTTCAGGCAACTGCCGCGCTCTGCATCGGGTGCGTGTCGGCGAACTGCTCAAAGCGAACGATCTTCCCGTCGACGAGATGCCACACGTGGGCCGCTCGCGCCACGAAGGACTTGGCTGTCGCACCATGGGTCCCCCGGTAACTTCCGACCGCGACAACGGACTCGCCCGCATCGATGAGTTGTTCCAGTTCGTACTGCCAGTGGCTCCAGTCGCGTTCGAGGACCGCGAAGACGTTCTCGGTCACCTCTTCCTTGCTCCGGAACACTCCTGGGGTGGGGAAACCGTCACACTCGATCCACACGAGTTCAGGAGACAGGTCCTTGTAGAAGGCTTCCAGGTCTCCTTCCTCGTAGGCCTTGTAGAGACTTTCGACGATCTGGAAATTCCGAGCGTGGCTCATTGCGCTTCCTGACTCCTTACGAGGGGTGTGGGTGTCCGCCTCCGACGATCGATGCCACCGGCCGGGCGCTACGGCCCGAGGCGGAGGGCACCGCGCCTGTATGCGGGTTGGGAAAGGGGTGCGTGGGTTCTGCGAGTGCGGGAGCCGACGGAACATCGGCAGGCACACTCACCGCCCACGCCTGAGCGGGTCAGGACCCGTTACGTGCTGTCCGTCGTGCGGGCCAGGCGATCAGGGTCGTGGCCAGGGCGGCCACCGCGAGCGCGGAGCCTGCGACCAGGACGGCTACCGGGTCCCAGAGCTTGCCGAGCACCTGCACGAGGACGGGGAAGGCGAATCCGACGTAGGTGAGGCTGTAGAACACGGCGATCACGGTCGAGATGTTCTGCGGGCCGGCGAGTGACTCCGCGAGCTGGAGACCGCTCACCAGCAGAAGACCGTAGGCCGAGCCCAGGACAACGGCTGTCACCAGCAGCAGGACCAGTGAACCGGTGGCCACGGTGAGCGCCGCCGTGAGCAGCCCGGCGATCACCGATGCCATGCCGGTGCGGAACGGCGCGGCCGGGGAGCGCCGGGTCAGACGTCGCGCCCATGGCTGCACCGCGATGCCGCTGCCCAGGGTGACGGCGGCGACTATGCCGCCGCCGACGGCGCCGTACCCGCCCAGAGGCACCAGGACCGGCAGTGCCGCGAGCGAGACGGTCGCCGCCCCGAAGACCCAGGGTGCTGTCGGAAGTACCGCGGTCAGGAAGAGGCGGCTGGTCAGCACCTTCATCGGCCCGGCACCGGAGCGCGACGAGCGACTGCCTCGCCCGGCGGCGGCCGGAGCCGGCTCAGGAGCGCGCCACACCACCGGCAACGTCAGTGCCACCAGAGCGATGTGCACCAGGTAGGCCGCGGTCTGCGGCGCGGGCAGCCACTGGACGATGACACCTGACAGCAGGGGTCCGATCGCGAACCCGGCGGTCAGCGCGACCGCCGAACGCCGCGCTCCCACTCCCGCTGTCGCCTTCCCGGCCTTCGTGGCGTCGGAGAGCTCCTTTATCCACGCCGTTCCCGGTCCGAATGCCGCGCCGGCACTGACTCCGACCAGGATCCGCCCGGCCAGGATCGTCCCGAACGCCCCACCGGACGAAAGGATCACCGCGGAGCCGAGGGCGGAGAGCAGCAGAGAAGCCAGGAGCACCCGCCGCCGACCGAGACGGTCGGAGACTCGGGCCATGATCAGCAGAGCCGGAATGAGCCCCAGCGCGTAGGCGCCGAACAGTGAATTGACCTGAGATCCGCTCAGGTTTCCCCGATAGACCTGCAGGACGGAGGCGAACATGTTCGCCCCCCATCCCACGGTGAAGACAGCGGCCGCGGGCCGTATCCATGCGGCCCGCGGGACCACTGACGACACCTCCGCCGTGGCCGGCGCGTCGGCGCCGGAAGGCAACTCACCGGAACTCCGCCCGCCGCCACCGGGGTTCCGCGGGTGGACAGCGGCGTGCAGACGAGGGAGAGCCGTGATCTCTGAAGTACCCATGACCACGAGAGTAGAGCATGAGTAGACCAGTCGTCTACATGATCAGTCCCTTTCCGCAGCGCTAGCCGCGGATGCGCCCCGGCCGGTCACCGATTTCATGGCCGTCATCCAGCGTCCGCCGGGGCCGCGTCGGTCTTCGGCGAGAAGGCGACGGAGGCGGCTTGAAAGCCATCCCGTCGCGGAACCTGATCGCCACCGAGGGCAACGCGTTCGCACCGGACGAGCAGCGATGCGTGACCGAACGCGCATGTACACACATGCGCACACGCGCTGACACGCGCACACGCGCACACCGTCGAGACGAAGTCCTCACACGCCGCCCCCATCGGCCATGGGGAATGCACGTTGACGATGGAGTAGACCAGTCGTATAGTTCTGGATGTCGGAACGCGAAACGCACTTCGGAGGTTGGACGTCATGGGCCGTATCAAGGTCGGCACGGAGAACAGCACGGACATCGAGCTGCACTACGAGGACAAGGGGGCGGGGCGGCCCGTAGTGCTGATCCACGGCTATCCGCTGGACGGGAACTCGTGGGACGGCCAGACATCGGCACTGCTGGACGCCGGCTACCGGGTCATCACCTACGACCGGCGGGGATTCGGCAAGTCCAGCCAGCCCTCGACGGGTTACGACTACGACACCTTCGCCGCCGACCTGAACGCCGTACTGGAGACGCTGGACCTGCGCGAGGCGGTGCTGGTCGGGTTCTCCATGGGCACCGGCGAGGTGGCCCGCTACCTCTCCGCCTACGGTTCCGCCCGGGTCGCCAAGGCCGTCTTCCTGGCCTCCCTGGAGCCGTTCCTGGAGATCACCGACGACAACCCCGACGGTGCCGCGCCCGCCTCCTTCTTCCAGGGCGTCTCCGACGCGGTCAAGAAGGACCGCTACGCCTTCTTCACCGGCTTCTACAACGACTTCTTCAACCTCGACGAGAACCTCGGCACCCGGGTGAGCGAGGAAGCGGTGCGCAACGCCTGGAACGTGGCGGCCGGCGCCGGTGCGATCGCCTCGGCAGCCGCGCCCCTTACCTGGCCCACCGACTTCCGCGCCGACATCCCCAGGATCGACGTCCCGACGCTGATCGTCCACGGAACCGCCGACCGCACCCTGCCCATCGACGCCACCGGACGACGCTTCGCCAAGGCCCTGCCCACCGCTCAGTACACCGAGATCGACGGCGCCCCCCACGGGCTCCTCACCACCCACACCGCCGAGGTCAACGAGATCCTGCTGGACTTCCTCGCCCAGTAAGCCGCATCCCAGCCCGGCCGACCGCGCTCGCCGGCCCGTACCCCGCGTCCTCGCGCCCCGCCTCATCACTCCCCGCGCCACTCGCCTCGCCGAAGGCGACCGGCCCACTGATCCACTGATCCACAGGAGCAGTCACCATGAAGGTCCTCATCGTTCTCACCTCGCACGACAAGCTCGGCGACACCGGCCGTACGACCGGCTTCTGGCTGGAGGAACTCGCCGCCCCCTACTACCGGTTCAAGGAGGCCGGCTGGGACATCACCCTCGCCTCCCCGAAGGGCGGTCGGCCGCCTCTGGACCCCAAGAGCAACGAACCCGCCAACCAGACCGACCAGACCCGCCGCTTCGAGAACGACCCCGAGGCCACCCACGCCCTGGCCACCACCGTACGTCTGGGCTCCGTCGCCGCCGACGACTACGACACCGTCTTCTACCCCGGAGGCCACGGCCCCCTGTGGGACCTCGCCGAGGACACCGACTCGGCCCGCCTCATCGAGACGACCTTGCGCTCCGGCAAGCCCCTGGCCCTGGTCTGCCACGCCCCCGGCGTCCTGCGCCACACCGTCAACGAAGACGGCACGCCCCTGGTGCAGGGCAGGAAGGTCACCGGCTTCACCAACTCCGAGGAGGAGGGCGTCGCCCTCACCGACATCGTTCCCTTCCTCGTCGAGGACGAGCTCAAGGGCCTCGGCGGCATCTACTCCAAGATCGGCGACTGGCAGCCCTACGTCGTCCAGGACGGCCTGCTCATCACCGGCCAGAACCCCGCCTCCTCCGGCCCGGCAGCCGACGCCCTCATCGCACTCACCACGGCGCAGGTCGGATCCGCCGACGAGAAGAGCCTGTCCGCCTCCGCGTGAAAATCTGTCCCGCGCTTCCGGCCCGCCAGGCTTCAGCCCGGCGGGCCGGAAGTGTTCCACGGTGTCTCGGCTGCCGATGGTGTCGAGTTCCGCCACGGCGTCGGTCGCGGCGTCGGGTCGGCGCCGGTGTTCCGGCCGAGGCGGGCGCGCGAGGAGGTGTCGGGACGAGGGCGATGGTGGCCGAGCGAGCATCACGGTCGGCGCAGCACCTGCTCGCGGTAGTGCGCGACCTGTGCGGCATCCCATCATCGGCCCAGGATCCGAGTCAGCCGCTCGTCCGACCGGTGTACGGCCACGTCGTGGTCCGGTTCGCTGCTGCCGGGGTATCGAAGACGGGCACGGGGTGGCGCTCCTCAGTGCACCGCTCGGGCAGGTACCGCATCACGTGGCTGTCGTTGCGGCCCAGGTGGCGGACATGCATCAGTACAGCTTTCCTCAGGGTGACCGGGCGCGGACAGCTCACGCCCGACCCGTCGGCGCCACAGTCTGAGGATGTCGGTCACGGAAGAGGGCTGCGGGTCGCACGATCAGCCGCGGTGCTCTGCCCTCCCGGATCCGCTCGGCGATGTCCGCCGGGTCGAAGTGCGCCGGACTCGCGGCGGCCCAGTTCCTCTTGTCGTCGGTGGTGAAGGCGTTGGACAGCAGCGTCCGGTACTCCTGTCGCAGATGCTCGTGCAAGGTGCCGAGCCCGTCGATCAGCTCCGGAAGGGCGTACAGGCCGTTGAGGCCGAGCAGCGCAGCCGGGCAGGGCGCGTCGGGACCTCGCCGAGCTCCCACTTCGTATGGCCGGCGCCTCCGGCACTCATCGCAGTGCTCGCTTTCTTCGACATGTTCGTGAACAGCAGAGACGAGGACTCGGGCGTATTCGCAAAATCCCGCCCACCTCGCAGTGCCCGGCATACTTCCCGGACACCGCGAGTTCCGGCGTTCGAACGGCGGATGCCGACCGGAATCGGAAACCGCCGACCGGAATCAGAAACCGACGGGCAGCTCGAAGGCGTCGCCGGTGAATGCGGACGTGTCGAGCCAGAGGTACTGGAACGAGCGGCTGGTGAAGACCCAGCCGTTCTCCGAGCGCCGCAGGCGATCGGCGGTGACGCAGTGGTTCCTGTAGTACGTCTCGCCCGGCCCGCGCGCGGCCTCGTGGCAGATGATGCTGGTGGTCGCCTCGTCACCGGAGATCTCGATGGGGCCCTGCACCGCGAACTGCACGAAGAAGTCCCGCCCCTCCCGCAGCTTCCGGTACGTGGAGACGATGTCGTCCACGCCGACGGCATGCACCCTCTCACCGATCGTCCATTCCGCGTCGGTGGCCCAGGTCGCGCGGAAACGGTCGATGTCACCTCGGGTGGCTGCGTCGGCGAAACGAGCGACCGTGTCCCGAACCGATGCCTCGTCCAGCAGACGGGACAGTGCGTTCTCGGCGTTGGTCATTGATTTCTCCCTGCACGGTGAATTGCTGGCCCGGCCGGGAATTCGAACAATCCCGGATCCGGTGAACGTCATGTCCTTTATGGTGGCGCGGCCGGGACGTACGAACCAGAGACGCTTCGACGGTAGGAAGAGCCGTACCACCCTCGCACCACACGGGCGGCCGGGAATGCGGGAAGAATGGCCATCATGACGACGACACCCGACATCGGCCTGGGCGC
Source organism: Streptomyces sp. NPDC087844 (assembly GCF_044742785.1). Classification (NCBI taxonomy): domain Bacteria; kingdom Bacillati; phylum Actinomycetota; class Actinomycetes; order Kitasatosporales; family Streptomycetaceae; genus Streptomyces; species Streptomyces sp. NPDC087844. The sequence continues at coordinate 130,365 of NZ_JBIUVD010000019.1, forward strand.
GATGATCCGCACGTGGCGCGACCGGCTTCCTCCGTCGGCCGCCGGACTGCCGGTGGCCTCGGGACGCCGCGCCACCGGGCTGCGGCGCGAGGAACTGGCCGACCTCGCCGGGATGTCGGTGGACTACGTCGTGCGCCTGGAGCAGGGAAGGGCCACCACCCCTTCAGCGCCGGTGGTGGCATCCCTGGCACGCGCCCTGCAACTGTCCACCGCTGAACGCGACCACCTGTACCGGCTGGCGCGCCTCGCCCCTCCGGCGGGCGGCACGATCTCCGACCACCTCACGCCCGGTGTGCAACGGGTACTCGCCCGGCTCGGGGACGTCGCGGTCGCCGTCTTCGCGGCGGACTGGCAGCTGGTGTGGTGGAACCGCGGATGGGCCGGCCTCGTGGGCGACCCCTCCACCTCACCGGCGCGGCTGCGCAACTTCGCCCGTGACAGGTTCCCCCTGGACGACGGACCCACCCGTCTCGCACTGTGGCCCGTGACCGAAGCGGACCGGGAGGCCACCGACGCCGCCGTAGTCTCCGACCTGCGCCGCGCCACCGGCCGCTACCCCCAGGACAAACGCCTCGCCACGCTGATCGGTGAACTGAGCGCCGACACGAGGTTCGCCGAGCTGTGGGCGACCGGAGGTGTGGCCGCACACCGCGAGGACCAGAAGACGATCGACCATCCCACAGTGGGACCTGTCACGGTGGACTGCGACATCCTGACCGACGGCGACTTCGACCTCAAGATCGTGATCATGACCGCCGCACCCGGCAGCGAGGACGAGACCAGGCTCCGGCTCACCGCCATCGCCGGCCAGCCCACCACCGCATCCAGTTGATCCGCGCGAGCCCGGTTTTGCCGGTGTTGGTGCCTGCCGAGGTCAGGGCGATGCCTTCGAGGGCGGCGCCGTCTACGCGGCCACCAAGAAGGCAGTGAACTGGGACAACTGCACCCGCCCCTTGCCTCTCCCGCTACGGCCCAGCCCAACATGTTCCCTACGTTGTCCGCGGAATCGGGCGAGCTGACAGGCACCGCGAGCGACGTCGACACCGACTGCAACCAGTTCGGGCCGGGCCGACGTACCGACAAGCGCCCCAAGGCGTACGCATATCAAGGGCTGGGCATGGCTGCGTCTTCGGAACATTCCGCCGTACGGGACGGGTACAAGGTATTCACTTGCCTGGGCGTGCGGCTGTACGAGCCCGTGGTGATGTTCAACCATCTTGCATTCTGGGGATGTTCACGTCGCGACGTTCTAGGGCTGTACGAGAAGAACTTCGCTGGTGAATACCTCGACATCGGAGTGGGGTCGGGCGACCTGCTCGACCGTTGCCGTATGCCTGTGGAGCGGCCCTAGACTTCTCTGGCCGATATGAGCCCTCACTGCCTGGACCACACCGCCAAGCGGCTGGCCCGCTATCACGTGACGACATACCGGGTGAGTATTCTGCAGCCTCTCCCGATACCGCCCGGTTCCTTCGGATCGGCGGCTATGAGCATAATGTTGCATTGCGTTCGGGTAGTCTGAAGAGCAAGTCCGCCGCTTTTGACCATGCTTCCGTCTGCGTCATGTCGGGGGGCAGGATTTTCGGGGCGACTCTCCTCGCGGTGGGTGTGCCGCCGCGCCCTCAGACGCGCTTGGTCATGCGGTCGCTCAATGCTCGCGGAATCTTCCAGAACGCGGAAGACAGTCCCGCGGATCTGTATAGCGAACTCGGATGACCGACGACCGCATCCACCGCGTACTGGCGCCGAAGATGACAGGCGCCACCCTTCTCGACCGCATGACCAGGACTCCGGGCCCGGACTTCTTCCTCATGTACAGCTCGGCCTCCGCGCTCCTCGGCAACATCGAGCAAGCCCCCTACGCCGGGGCCAACCTGCCTCTGGAAGCACTGGCCCACGACCGCCGGCGCGCCGGACTCCCGGCCCTGGCCATCCAGTTCAGCGCGATCACCGACGCCGGTTACGTCGAACGGTCCGGCATGGCCGATGAACTGGAAGCCATGGGCCTCGGCAGCTCCACCACCGAGATCGCACTCACCGCCGCCGACAGTCTCCTGGCCGACCCGGACACATCCGTCGTACACGTCGGCGCCATCGACCTGGCCGCACTGCAGCGATACCTCCCCAGGCCGGCAGCCCCCCGGACCGCCTCGCTGCTCCCGGCACGCGATCCGTCACATACTGCCCGGAAGCTGCGCGACAGCCTGGCCGACGCCACCGGCGACGAAGCCCACACCTTGGGCGAGAACGCTCTGGCCGGCCTCCTCGCCGACGTGCTCCAGACCACTCCCGAACACCTCGACCGCACCCAGCCCCTCGCATCCCTCGGCGCCGACTCCCTCATGAATGCCGAACTCGCCACGCTGATCCGCCGCCACCTCGACTGCGAACTGCCCGTAGTAGAACTCGCCGGAGCCGGAAACCTCAGCTCCCTGGCCCACCGTCTCCTCAGCAGACTCGGCCATCGCACCGACCGCGACTGACGCGCGGTCACGTCACCGCCCGCGGCTGTCGGTCGCGCTGGGTAAGCTCTTCGACCTCACTTCGTGGTTTTCCGCGGTCCGCCGCCATGTCGTCAAAGTGCCGCAACTGGGCGGTAAAGCAGACTGCTTGGTGCCAAAGACGAGTTTGGTGTTGAACGTTCCGCAACCGGAATCGGCCGGTTGACATGACGTGAGCCGCTCGGTTTACTCCCTGCAGCGCCAACACCAGACTCCTGGCGCCAGAGGTACGCCCAGCCGGTAGTGCGGTTCTCTCCACCGCGAGTCCGGACACAGTCGCCAGGACTGACGCATCGAAGCGTAGTCCGAGGCGGGGACGTACCCCCACCTTCTGGAGCTCCACATGCCCCACACCCATCGTGCGCGATCCCGCAAGCCCGCCGTCGTGGCGGCGTCCCTGACGTGCGCCGCCGTCGGTGCCCTGCTCGTCTCCTCAAGCGCGAACGCTGCAGTGCAGGCGGTGGAAATGCCGCCGGTCAACGGGTCCTTCGACTACCAGATCGGCCAGGCCTACACCCCGGCCGCCGACGTGAAGGTCGTCTCCCGCGACCACACCGCTTCCCCGGCCGCCGGCCTGTACAACATCTGTTACGTCAACGCCTTCCAGGCTCAGCCGGGGGCCGAGGACGAGTGGGGCGACCTGTTGCTGACGGACGCCGAGGGAGAAGTCGTCTACGACCCGGACTGGGACGAGGCCTTCCTCGACATCCGCACCGCAGCCAAGCGCCAGCAGGTCGCCGCGAAGGTCAACGCCTGGATCGACACCTGTGCCGACAAGGGTTTTGACGCCGTCGAGCCCGACAACCTCGACTCCTTCACCCGGACCGACCTGATCAGCGAGGACAACGCCAAGGCGTTCGTCAGGCTGCTCGCGGACCACGCCCACGACAAGGGCCTGGCCATCGGACAGAAGAACACGCCCGAACTCTCCACCGAGCGCTCCGCGACCGGCCTGGACTTCGCCGTCGCCGAGGAGTGCGGCGAGTGGAAGGAGTGCGGCGACTACACCGAGGGCTTCAACGACAACGTCATCGTGATCGAGTACCAGCAGAAGTACTTCGACGAGACCTGCGCCCAGTGGGGCGGCCGCCTCAGCGTCGTCCTTCGCGATGTGCTCGTCACCGCCCCCGGCGACAGCGCATACGTGCGCAAGGCCTGCTGAGCCTGGGACTGCTCCCGATCAGGTAAGCCACCACGATCCCTGAGCCGACACGACCGGACGGGCCGGCTCCGCGCCGCGCAGCCGGCCCGTCCTCTGCCCGGATTCCGCCGTACCCATCGCACCGGGGCACGCCTCGCCGTGATCGCGGGTGCTCAGCCCAAGGAAGTACGGGAGCCGGTGCTTCGGTGCGGTCCGTTGGAACCCTCCGCGGAGTAGCCTTCACGATATCGAGGGTTTTTCGCACCCCGGCTTCTCCGTCGGAGTCGTCCTCGGTGAGTGATGACGCCGGGCCGTGGCCCATCCGACACGGTCGGGAGACAGGTTCGCGCGATGTTCGCGACCACTGGCCGGCCCCACATGCGGAGAGTTCCGTTCAGGGCTCCGACCGCCCGCCTCGCACTGAAGCCCGTGAGCAACCTCCGGGGGCGTCTGGACGGCGCCTGGTGGCCCTGCTCCCGGGATCTGACGCAGGAACTCTCCGCCCTGGCCGACACGCTGGATCCCTTGTGGGGGCGGGTCACCCGGATTGCGATCAACCCTCTGCACTGGCCTCCCGTCCCGCTGAAGGTGCCCGTCAGCGGGCATGTGGTGAAGGTCGGTCGGCTTACGGAGCTGGATCCTCACCAGATACTGCTGTCCTCCTACACCGCAGGCCGCTGGGACCTGCTGGTGATTCCGCCGGAGACCAGCGCCCCGGCAGCCGCCCGCCTGATGGCAGCCGCTAGCGGGAGCGCCCATTCCGCGACGACCGCGAGTTCGCTCATGGCCGCGGAGCAAGCGCTCCACGGCGGCTCTGAGGCGGCTGATCGCGGGCGGGACCGCGAGGAGAAGGGGGCGGCGGACGGCAGCGGCCACTTCGGGCGGCCCGGCAGAACCACGTGACCGTAGCGACGTGAGCGCAGGGACCTTAGCGCAGAGACCTGAGCGTGCCCGGTCAGCCCACCGCGCGGTACGCCGAGCACTCCCGCTGCGTCCCGGGCAGGATGCTGACCAGCCGTCTCCCGGCTGCGTCACGCAACCCGCCCGGTCCGTTCCCGGCATGACGATGGGCCCGGCTGCGAAGGTCTGTTCGTGCTCCGATGACGGTTGCCCGGTCAGGCGTGACCGGCCGCGCCGACGGCCATGAGCAGTCCGGCGTCGTCGGGCGGGCTGTCGGGCGGTACGACCAGAAGGTCCCAGCGTCCACGGCCGGGGGCGAGCGGACAGATCGTGTGAGGAGCGGACACGACTGTGGTCCTGTGCAGTCGTACGACCTGGTTGAGGACGAGCATCCGGCCGGGTGTCTCGGTCCAGGTAGCGCCGTTGACGGTGACGCCGCTGATGTGGCCCCAGGCGCGCAATGCGCCCGCATGTCGTTCTGCTTCGAGCGCTTCGACGCCGCACCATGGGCGCGGCAGACGCATTGTGTGCGGGCACCGTGTCATGGCGGCGGCCGCCGCTTCGGGTGCTTCACTGGCGGCGGCCGAGTGCCGTGCGCAGAGCTGATCCCCCGAGCAGCGCTGCTGAGCACTCCCTCCGAGCAGCCGCCGGGGGCAGTAGCGAGGTCACCACCGCATCAGGCCATGCCGAGCCCGGCGACCCTGAGGACGCGCAGGTGCCAGGACCGGGCGTGAGCGGTCCTGGCGACCCGGCCATGGCCGGTATCCCGTCCGGTGGTGAGGATGGCGGGCTCATATGATGACGGACGCGTACGGCCGTACGCGGGTTCCGGTAGCCGTTGCGGACGGACAGACTCGAACATCCTGGTCCGGAAAGGCCCGGAACGCACGGCCGCCCCGACGGCAGGTGCCCTATGGTGGAAGGCACGAGCTGTCACAGCGGGGCTACTGGCTGTGGCATCTCCCGGCCCCTTGCCCGGGTCGTGTTGTGGCCGACCGAAAGCAGGCTGGAGCCGTATCACTGACCACTGACACAACGGTTTCGGCCGATGTCCTCCCCGGTGTTGCGCCGGGGCGCATGCCGCGTCCTTACCGGTGCCCGGCGGGGACGCCCGGTGCGATGACACCGCCCAGTAATTCGAGGGGTCTGCGGGGAGTCCTCGCACCCAGTCCACCGCCTGCGGATCGGAAAGCCACCTGGATGTGCCGGATAGTATGGACGAGGCGGACGCTCACTTCGGGTGGCGCCGGTGTGGAAGCGGCGGTCTGAATGGACATGAACGCGACACTGGCCCGTATTCTGCGTGATCTTCCCGACGAAAGCGGGTCCACTCTTCTGGGCGGTGACCCGGCCAGGTGCGCGCGACTGCTGGGCGTGGACGGAATCGCGGTGTCCCTGGGGACCGACGGGGCGCTGACCGAGCTGGTGTGGTCCACCCCCGGCCTCAGCGCCACAGTGGAGGATCTTCAGTGCACCCTCGGTGAAGGGCCCGGCTTCGACGCCTACCGCCACCGCACCCTGGTCGCCGTCCCGGATCTGCAGCAGACGGCTCCGCACCGGTGGCCCGCCTTCCTGCCCGAAGCCGGAAAGCTCGGCGTACGCGCAATCTTCTGCTTCCCCCTGCACCTTGGGGCCGTCTCCCTCGGAGTCCTCACCGCGCAGCGCACCAGCCCCGCCCCCCTGGACCCCGCCCAGACCAACGATGCGCTCATCCTGGCCGCCGCCATGACCGCGGCGCTGATCCACGACAGCGGACAGCGGGCGTCCTTCGCCCAGGCCGAACCCCACACGGCGCTGCACCGTGCCGCCGTTCACCAGGCCACAGGCATGATCAGCGTCCAGGCCGACGTCTCCCTCACCGAGGCCATGGCTCTTCTGCGCGCCCACGCCTACCGCACCGAGAAAGCTCTTCTCACAGCGGCCGAAGACGTGGTGTCGCGGCGACTCCACTTCCGAGACAATCGAGACGGGACGGCCACCCCGTCCGGGAACAAGGACTGAGGACGATGACAAGTCAGCAACGCGTGCTGGACATTCTGGTGGAGGCCGTGGACACGCTCACCGACGACTTCGACCTCATCGAGTTTCTGCACCGCCTGTCCATCCGGTGCGTCGAGCTTCTCGATGTCGACGCCGTCGGCCTGATGATCGTCGATCAACACGACGAACTGCAGCTCATCGCCGCCTCCGACGAGAAGACCCACCTCCTGGAACTCTTCGCCCTCCAGCACGCCCAGGGCCCCTGCGTCCGCTGTTACCACAGCGGCCAGGCGCAACTGAACATCAACCTCACCTCCAGTGTCGCCACCGCGGGCTTCGGCCCCTTCGCCGCCCGCGCCCGGGCCGCCGGCTTCATGACCACACACGCCCTGCCGATGAAACTGCGCCACCAGGTCGTCGGTGCCGTCAACCTCTTCAGCACCAGGCTCAGCCGTCTCAGCCCATCCGATGTCCAGATCGGCCAGGCACTCGCCGACCTCGCGACCATCGCCATCCTCCAGCAGCGCACCATCGAACAGAGTCACACCGAGAAGGCACAGCTCCAGACCGCTCTGTCCAGCCGTGTCGTCATCGAACAGGCCAAGGGCATCCTCTCCGAACGTCAGGGCCTCGGTCTCGACGAAACCTTCGACGCCATGCGTGCCTACGCCCGTCCCCGCCACCTACGCCTGACCGAACTCGCCCAGCAGGTCATCGACAACACCTTCGAAGGCGACATCGTGCCTGCCGTCAACCCTGAACAGCCGTAGAAGGGCTGGCTGAGCGACCTTCGACCGGGTCCTTCCGCGGGGCACGTCCACGGTCACCGCGCGCCGTCGACGATCCGCAGCCACCCTTGCGTACTGCGTCGATGCCGCTGGGATCCATCCGTTTCGTCGATGCCGCTGGGATCCATCCGTTTCTACGATCCCCGCGCTGCAGACAGCCCGCAGACAGGCCTCGGTGTACGGCCCAGCCAGGTCGGTCACACATGTGCGCTTGATGCGGATCGCCCCGATGCGAGGGCCAGTACGGCCGCGACAGCAGAGCCGACGGCGAGGATGAGGAACAGTCCGTCGTAGCCACCCAGCTGTCCTGCCAGAGCCGCGCCGGCCCAGGGTGCGAGGGCCGCCACCACCGTGGCCGGAGCGATCAGAAGCCCGGACAGGCGGCCGTAGTCCGTTGTTCCCCAGCGGTCGCTGACGGCGGTGGCCTGGAGGAGCGTGAGGTTGCCGCGTACGACTCCGGCGAGGACGGCGAGCAGGATCAGCAGCGGGATGGGGCCCGGTATGAGGGCGAGCGCTGTCGTGGTGGCGCCGCCCGCTGCGAAGAGGACCGCCGTGCGAGTGGTGACGCTGGTGGTGCGGGTGAGGGTGGCGTAGAGCGTGCGGCCCAGGGTTTGACCGGCTCCGCCTAGGCCCAGTGCCCAGGCGGCTGTTGAGGGGCTGGCGCCTCGTTCGATCATCAGCGGGACCATGCCGAAGACGACGGCGTACATGGCGAAGCCGGAAGAGGTGAAGGCCAGGACGAGGAGCAGGAAGGGGCGGCTTCGGGCGATCGGTGTGCGGTTGGGCGCCGTTGGGGACGGTGGGGCGGGTGGCCAGGGGGCTCGTAGGGCCAGGGCGTGCGCGGGGATGGTGACGGCCGCGAGGATGACCGCGAGCACGACGTAGGTGGTGCGCCAGCCGAGGTGGTCCGCGAGCAGGGCGGTGAGCGGGGCGAAGACTGTACTGGCGAGTCCGCCGGCCAGGGTGACGATCGTCAGGGCGCGTACGCGGTCGGGTCCCCACCAGCGGGTGACGGCCGCGAAAGCGGGCTGGTAGAAGGTGGCGGCCATGGCGACTCCGGCCAGGAGCCAGCCTGCTGTGAAGACGTACGAGTTCGGGGCTGCCGCAATGGTCAGGATGGCCGTGACCGCGAGCAGGGAACCGGTGGTCATGACGGTACGGGGGCCCCGGCGGTCGAGGATGCGTCCGATGGGGATGCCTGTGACGGCCGAGACGAGGAGAGCGGCGGAGAAGGCCGCGGTGGCGGCGCTCGTCGACCATCCGGTGTCCGCTGTCAGGTGCGGGAGCAGGACGGGGAAGGCGTAGTAGACGATTCCCCAGCTGGTGATCTGGGTGGCGCAGAGTGCGGGCAGTGCGGCGCGGGGCCGCGAGCGGCTCTTTGCCGTGCCGGTCGCGGCCTTGTCAGCGTGCGCGTGGGTCACCGGGGCATCAGCAGCAGCCGCCACCGGCGGCGGCGACAGGTTCGCCCGCCTTGGCATCTGTAGCGGAATCGGCTGCGCCTGAAGCGCAGCAGCTGCTGCCTTGTTGCTTGGCGAGGGAGTCTGCGTCGGCTTTCACGACGTACACCTCCCAGGGTTCCTGGCCGGGGCCGTGGACCCAGACCTTGTCCTGGACGGCGTAGCAGCAGGTGGTGTCGTTCTCTGCGTCGGTGGCCAGGCCTTCCGCGCTGAGGCGGGTGGTGGCGGCATGGACGGCCTCGGTGGTGTCGACCTCGACTCCGAGGTGGTCCATGCGCGTGTCCTCGCCTGCCGTGCCTTCGATGAGGACGAGCTTCAGCGGGGGCTCGGCGATGACGAAGTTGGCGTAGCCGTCGCGGAGTTTGGCGGGCTCGGTGCCGAACAGTTTGCGGTAGAAGGCGATCGAGGCTTCGAGGTCGGGGACGCGCAGGGCGAGCTGTACGCGGGACACGGTGGTTCCTCCTGCCAGGGTTGAGACCGCGTGCCCGGCCGGGCAAGGAGCGGGTTTGGCCGGGCTCGGCCGGGCCGGGGGATCCAGGTTGTTCCGTGATGTTCCGGGCAAGCCAGGGATGCCCCGGGATGTCCCGGGGTGTCCCGGGTGTTCAACAGCCGCCCTCCGCCTCGGGCCTGCCGATGTGGAGGGCGGTTCCGGCGGAGCCGATCTGGGCCAGGGCGGGCGCGGGGGCACAGCATCCGCCGCCGTTCTCCTCGGAGGCCGCCTCGTCCTCGTCGAAGAGTCCTGCGCCGCCGCAGACTCCGGTCTCGGGCAGGGTCAGCTCGACCCGCTCGGCCGCCTCCTGGTCTCCGGCTAGGGACGCGGCGATGGAGCGGACCTGCTCGTATCCGGTCAACGCGAGGAAGGTGGGGGCGCGGCCGTAGGACTTCATGCCGACGAGGTAGACGCCCTTCTCCGGGTGGGAGAGCTCGTTGACACCGTGCGGGTAGACCGTGCCGCAGGAGTGGACGTTGGGGTCGATGAGCGGGGCCAGCGCGGTCGGGGCCTGGAGACGTTCGTCGAGGCCGAGGCGGATCTCGGACAGGAAGGTCAGGTCGGGGCGGAAGCCGGTGAGGACGATGGCCTCGTCGACCGCGTCGAGGCGTCGGCCGTCCTCTCCGACGAGGATCAGGCGGCCGTCTTCGTCTCGGTCGATCGTCTCGGTGCGGAAGCCCGTGACGGCGTCGGCGTGGCCGTTGTCGACGGCTGCCTTGGCGGCCAGTCCGAGGGCTCCGCGGGCGGGGAGCTGGTCGGCTTCGCCGCCGCCGAAGGTGGAGCCGCTGATACCGCGGCGCAGGATCCATACGGCGTGCGTGCCCGGTTCGCCCTGGGCAAGGTGTGCGAGGGTCGCGAGCGCCGTGAAGGCGGAGGCTCCGGAGCCGATGACCGCGGTGCGCTTTCCCGCGTAACGGGGCCGTACGGTCGGGTCGTTGAGGTCGGGGACGCGGTAGGTGATGCGGTCGGCCGCCGACATCTCGCCCAGCGCGGGCAGGCCGCTGGCGCCGGCCGGGCTCGGGGTGGTCCAGGTGCCGGAGGCATCGATGATCGCGCGGGCGAAGAGGCGTTCCTCGCGGCCGTCGGCGGTGGTGAGGTGGACGACGAGGGGCTGGCTGTCGCGGTCGGCGTCGACGGTGCGGTCGCGTCCGGTGCGGGAGATGCCGGTGACGGTGGCGCCGTAGCGGATCCGGTCGCCGAGGGTGTCGGCGAGGGGCTGGAGGTAGCCTTCGGCCCAGTCGCCGCCGGTGGGGTACGTCGTCGCGCTGGGGCGGCTCCAGCCGGTGGGCGCGAGCAGCTTCTCGGCGGCGGGGTCGGTGAGCTCGCTCCAGGTCGAGAAGAGCCGGACGTGCGACCAGTCCCGTACTGCGCCGGCGGCCGTCGGTCCTGCTTCCAGGACCAGGGGCGTCAGCTGCCGCTCCAGCAGGTGAGCGGCGGCGGCCAGGCCGATGGGGCCGGCTCCGATGACGACGACGGGCAGATCCTGGGGCAGATCCTGGGCAGCGGGCGCAGTCACGACGGCTCTCCTCAGTTTCGATGTTTGTCGATGTCTATCGGTCAACAGCATGGACCCTGATTCGACACACGTCAACATAGAGGCTCATCGAAACAGTGGCTCCGTGCGGGCGGATCCATCGACCATCGATCTTGGTTAGGTGCTCAGGCGAGGCTCAACATAGAGATCGCGCCCGACGCGGAAGGGATTGCGCCCAGCCGGGTGCGATTGCGATGACCCGCAGCGGCTGACCGCACGTTTCCGACCGCAGCGTTTGCGCCAGCGCGTGGGCTCCCTGCCGGGCGGCGCCGCATCGGTCCCCGCCCATCCATGCCGCTGCTCGCGCCATTGATCACAGCCGTACGTGATCGAGTGCGATTGACCCTCACACGGCCCCCCCGCAGCCGCGCTTAGGCGGTTGCCTAAACAGGTGATCTTGGAATCCTGTTGAACGAGTGTCAATATAGACGTATGTCGAAGCTTCTGGAGAAGGCGGCCGCGCTCCCGGCCGAGCGGTGCTGCCCAGCCCTGACCGAGAGGGAACTCACGGCGAAAGAGGCCGAACTCACCGCCGCCATGTTCAAGGCCCTGGGCGACCCGGTGCGGCTGCGACTGTTCTCCAAGGTCGCTTCGCACCCGGACAGCGAGGCCTGCGTCTGCGACATCGCCGACGTCGGCGTCTCACAGCCGACCGTCTCCCACCACCTGAAGAAGCTCAAGGAGGCCGGCCTGCTGACCTCCGAGCGGCGCGGAACGTGGGTCTACTACCGGGTCGAGCCGTTGGTGCTGACTGCGATGAGCCACCTGCTGACTCCGAGGCCCGCCCCTGCCCAGGTGGTCTGACCTCCGCATCCCGATGCCTGGGAACGGCTTCAGCACCGCCGTCGGCCCCCCGATCGCGTGTCCGCCTCAGCCGGACGTCCCGATCGGGAACCGACTGCGAACGACTGCGAACGACTGCGAACGACTGGAAACTTCCCGGCCGCGTCAGTCGTGCTGGTCAGGCTGGCGTGAACCGTCGCTTCACCGCGATCATGGCCGCAGCGTACGTGGAAGCGGGCGTCGCGGACGTCGCCGGCGTCGCGGGCGTCGCGGGCGAAGGCCACCAGCATGGTCAGGGTGAGAGCAGCAGAGAGAGCTTCCCGCAATCTTTGTGCCCTCACCGAGCAGCGGCATGACCGTCGGGGTAAGGAGCTCACTTCCGGCGACGCCTTGATCGCCGTAGTCGCCGTAATCGCCGTACGAGAGGGCCAACACCCCCCGCCTTCGCTATCCGCTCATCTCGGCGCTGCGGACCACGCGGGCGGCCCGGCCGGCCCATGTGACAAGGCTGCGCAGGCCGCGTAGGCCGCGTCGTAGATGCTCGACCGCCTCGCGTCGAAGCAGTCCAAGCAGTCCAAGCAGTCCAAGCAGCGGATCAGCCTTTTTGTGACGCGGTCGTCAACTGTCGGTCGGCGCTGAACTTCCGCCGCCAGGCCAGGGAGACGTACACGAGGGCAACCAGGACCGGCACCTCGATGAGCGGGCCGACGACGCCCGACAGAGCTTGGCCGGAGGTGACACCGAAGGTGGCGATGGCGACCGCGATCGCCAGCTCGAAGTTGTTGCCGGCCGCTGTGAAGGCGAGCGTCGCCGTGCGGTCGTACGCGAGGCCGATCACCTTGCCGAGGGCGAAGGTGCCGAACCACATGACCGCGAAGTACACGAGCAGCGGCAGCGCGATGCGGACCACGTCCAGCGGCTGGGAGGTGATCGTCTTCCCCTGCAGGGCGAAGAGGATGACGATCGTGAACAGCAGGCCGTACAGGGCCCAGGGGCCGATCTTCGGGAGGAATCCGGACTCGTACTTCGCGCGGCCGAGCTTCTTCTCGCCGATCCGGCGGGTCAGGAACCCGGCGAGGAGCGGGACGCCGAGGAAGATGACGACGTTCAGGGCGATCTTCCACATGGAGATGTCGAGGTGCTCGCCTTCACCGAGGCCGAGCCAGCCGGGCAGCAGGTCGAGGTAGAACCAGCCGAGCAGGCCGAACGCCAGGACCTGGAAGACCGAGTTGAGCGCGACGAGCACCGCGGCGGCTTCGCGGTCGCCGCAGGCGAGGTCGTTCCAGATGATGACCATGGCGATGCAGCGGGCGAGGCCGACGATGATCAGGCCGGCGCGGTACTCGGGCAGGTCCGGCAGGAAGATCCAGGCCAGCGCGAACATGACCGCGGGGCCGATGATCCAGTTGATGACCAGCGACGAGGCCATGAGCCTGCGGTCGCCGGTGACGGCGTCGAGCTTGTCGTAGCGGACCTTCGCCAGGACCGGGTACATCATGATCAGCAGGCCGACGGCGATGGGCAGCGATATGCCGCCGATCTCGACCTTGGCGAGAGCGTCGTTCAGGCCGGGGATGAGCCTGCCCAGGCCCAGGCCGAGGGCCATGGCTGCGAGGATCCAGACGGCGAGAAAGCGGTCGAGCGTCGAGAGCTTCGCGACGACCGAGGGGTCCTCGGCGGTGGTCGCGGATGCTTCTGTTGGGGTCACGGGCAGGCCCTCTTGTTGTCGGCGGCGCTGCGAGCGGACGCTGCCAGGTCGGCGAACTGGCCGGCGAGCCGGTCGACGACGTCCGGGCGGAGCTTGTAGTAGGTGAACCGCCCGCACGGCTCGGTCTCTACGACCCCCGCCTCGCGCAGCACCCTCAGGTGGTTGGAGAGGTTGGTCTGCTTGGCACCGGTCTCCTCCACCAGGTGGGTGGTGCACAGCGTCTCGCGGGCGAGCAGGGTCACAATGCGGAGCCTGAGGGGGTCGGCTAAAACCCGGATCAGATCAGTGTCGACTGATGTCAGCATGCGCTGATACTGTCACATCAGTCAGGACTGATACCCGCATGGGCTGAGCCAGGGGCATCAATGAACGCATCCCCACCCCCAGCTTTCCCTGATCGGCGCCTTGCAGCAGGTGCGGCACCGCTCGTGTCGCGCTACCGCGGCCACTCCTCGACAGTGACCGTTCGAGCGCGCCGTCACCGACTTCTACGACTGTCTCGCCCAGCACGACCGCGTCCTTGTGCTCGCCTCGTCGTCCACGCTGAGCACCTCGCCACCAAGTGTCTCGACGCACTCGCCCACGTCGAGGGGACACCGGACGTCGGCCTGCCCGAGTGCTGTTCGTATGGGCCCACAACGCCGGCCGCTCCCAGATGGCCGCCGCCCTTCTCCGCCACCGGGCGGCCAGTCGGGTGGTCGTCCCCTCCGCGGACACGCACCCGGCCTCCGACCCGGTCGTACCGGGCCGCCGTAACGCGGACTGACCCATCACCGGCCCCGAAGCCTCCCCGGTCGCCGTCGTGCGCGGTATCAGCGACGAGACAGACGCCCGCGGCACCGACTTGCGCGACTCCCTGCCGCACGCCTGACCACCTTGAGAAGGACCTCGTGAAGGACCAGATGAAGGAAGAACCGATGTCCCCGACTCCACTCGCTTCCGTGCTGTTCGTCTGCGTCCACAACGCGGGGCGATCGCAGATGGCCGCCGGATTCCTCAGCCACCTCGCGGGCGACCGGGTCGAGGTCCGCTCCGCGGGTTCGATCCCGGGCAACCAGGTCAACCCGGCCGCCATCGAGGCCATGAACGAGATCGGCGTCGACATCTCGGACCAGCAGCCGAAGATCCTCACCACCGAGGCCGTGCAGGCGTCCGACTACGTCATCACCATGGGCTGCGGGGACGCCTGCCCGATCTTCCCGGGCAAGAGGTACCTCGACTGGGACCTCGAAGACCCGGCCGGCAAGGGCGTCGGGTCCGTACGCCCCATCCGCGACGAGATCAAGACCCGCATCGAGGCACTGGTCGCCGAGATCGACTCCAAGCGGAAGGCGTGAACGCTGCGACCGCGAAGGACGGCGGACGCGAGGTCGTCCTCATCGGCTCCGGTCGTGGTGGCTACACCACGGCCCTCTGCACCGCCCGCGCGCCGAGCTCAAGCCACCCGTCTTCGGCGGCGCCCTGTTCAGCGGCGCCCTCTTCAGGACACTGCCCGATTCGTCTGGGAGGTGAGAGATCCGTCCGCGTCGTAGGTGCCGGTGAAGGTACACGCGGCGGACCACCTGCCCGACCGGCCGGCCAGCCAGCCTGAAACCGGACGCACCCGCACCACCGCCGATGGCGTCACCGTCGCCTCGGACACTCCCGGATACGCGGTCACCGGCAACCTGACCGGTCACAGCGAAACGGCCGGCTCCACCATCCGGACTCACTACCTACGACAGCGCCGACCGTCTGGTGAACGACGGCTACGCCTACGACGCTCTCGGCCGCGCCACCTGCAGCGGCGGTTCGACCATGTCGGGGTCGCGTGTGCTCAGCAAGCTGCAGAGCCTGATCCGGACGAAGGCCGGCCTACCCAGCGCCCGGCGATGAGCTGATGCGCGGATGAGCGGATGAGCGGATGAGCGGATGAGCGAGAGCGTCCAGGACAACTGTGCCCTGTGGCGAGCCGACGGCCGCGCGAACGGTCGCGCACCGTATCGACCGGAACGGAGTCCCTGGCGGCACGGATCATGACCGTGCGGCTCCCGTCCCTGTGATGGTGACCGCACAATCAAGTCGCGGTGTTTTAAAGGGAATCGCGGGCAATCGTAGGTGACCGATCCATGTCGGGATCGGGTCTGAGTGCGATCACTCGAAGGAGAGACAGATGACCACGCAGTATGGCGACCGACCGACCGGGCAGCAGCCCCACGGTGCACCGCAGGGCACGGCGACCGGCAACGTACTGAGCATCATCGCGATGGTGCTGGGTGTGATCTCGTTGCTCTTCTTTCCGATCGTCTTCGGCGTGATCGGCTTGATACTGGCCATCATCGCCAAGACCGTCCGGCACGAGCGACTCGCCGTGATCGCCCTTGTGGTCAGCGCTGTCGGCCTTGTCGGCGGTCTGCTCCTCGGCGCTCTACTGGCTTAGGGGTCCTACCAGATGCTGTTGATCATGTGGCTGTCGGCTTCATTGCTCGTTGGTTCTCTCATGGCGAAGCGTGCGTCGCGGCCGTGGATCGTGTCGGATGAACTGTGATCGTCGAATGAGCCGTTGCTGCCCGAGCCGGCGCCGTAGGTGGTCGAGGGCAGACCTCGGGTGCCGGCCTGCAGACGCTGTGCGGGATCCTCTTCGTCCTGCACACCGGCATCCAGAGGGAGTACCGCCCCAGGAGCTGGGCTTCGGCTCGGGCATGACCCGCTGAGGAGCGTATTCGGCGTTCCAGGAAGGACCGAGTCCGTACGCGCGGCCTTCGGGCGGTGGCTCGCCCGTGATCGGGGTCTGGTGTTCCGCGGCGTGGTCAGTCGGGATGTGGGGGCGGAGGAATGAGGAGGTCGCGGGCGGCGGTGAGGATGCCGACCGCGCGGGGGAAGTCCTTGAGCTGGTTCAGCAGCGAGTCCAGAGCGGGGAGGAGGCACCGCGGCGGGACCCCGCGGGCTGCCAGGACGTCCGCAGTCCACGTGATGAACCTCGTGAACAGGTCGGGGTCGTCGACGTAAAGGGCGGTGGCGAGGTGGCTGACGACGAAGTCGATGTCCTCGACGGTGCGCTCCAGCTGGTACTCGCTGTAGTGGCGCGTCTCGGGAAACCTCTCCTCGACGTCGGCGAGGGTCCGCTTGACCAACTGGAGCTTGGTTCGGCGGACCATGGTGTATTCCTGGTCGGCCAGGTGCGGCAGGTCCAGCTCGGGCAGGCGGGCCGCGTGTGCACCGGACGGCCTCAGGTGCCGGCCGAGCAGGGTGGCCGCGTCAGGTGCGTCCTTGGCCCATTCGGCCTGCATGAGCCTGGCATAGCGGCCCTGCGGCCCGAACGCGGCACCTCCGGCGAGTACCGGAAGTCCGGCACCCTGACAGGAGTTGATCGCGTTGTGCGCGCCGGGCAGGAGTGTCGGGATGGACGAGGACAGCAGCACCGCCTGCGCACGGGTGCGGCGCGCATGCGCGACCAGGTGCTCGGTGGGGACCTGCGCCCCGAGATAGTCGACCCGCCAGCCCCGTAACCGCAGCACCTCGCTGACCAGACGTGCCGGCAGGGAGTGCCACTCGCCGTCGACGCACGACACCAGGACCCTTCCCACGAACGTGCCGACGAGGGCGGGCGCGGTGGCGTCGGCGATGGCCGTGACGCACCGGGCGACATCGCCCGCGAACCCCTCAGGCACCGCCCAGGACGGCACCTCGCGCGGATCGATCCAGCGGGAGGACACCGCGGGAAGTCCCTGCAACGCCTCCGCCAGGCCCGGCAGTTGCCCGGGGTCCAGGGCGAGCCGCTCCTGCACCACGGGCCCGTCGGTGGTGCACCTCGTCACAGGGAAGCTGCGTCCGTCGCCCGTTCCGACGACGACCGCCGCGTCCGCCAGATGCCGGGCGGCCCGTCGCACGGTCAGCGCCGTACAACGGTCGACATCCAGCGAGGCGAGCAGTTCGGAGGAGAGCCCCTGCAGCAGTCCGGCTCTCACCCGCTCGCGCTCCAGCTCCTGCGCCGCACTCACCGCACTCGCCGCACTCGCCGGAGCACTGTCACCGACCAGCCACCAGGTCACCGCACCGTCCACGCCGGGTACCGCGAGAGCCTTCACCCGGTGCGCGCCGATCCGGCCGTCGGCCCATGCCGACCGCTCCTCCAGCGCACCGCTGACCCGCCGCAGGTGGGCCTCGATCAGCCAGGCGGGCGCGACCTCGCCCAGCGTGGCACCGACAGCGACCCGCGCCAGCAGAACCGCGGCCTGCGCGTTGTGAGACAGCACGATGCCGGACGCGTCCACTGTCACCGCCGGATACGGTTCACAGTGCTGCGCGGCAGGACCCCCACCACGCGTGCTCTTCTGCTGCTCCGGCAAGGAGACCATCGATTCGGAACCCGCTGGCACGGACCCCCGTCACCCCTTTCGGTCGAAAGCAGGAGACCCGCAGATTACCGACGGCATATGACTACGGTCCGTATTTCCCGATACCTCCGACATCGGCCCCCCGGCTACTGGACAATGCACCCGGCTCGGACCGGACGCCCGTCACCACCGAGCGGCGTGCGTCCCACCAGTCGCGCACATGCCTTCGTCGGTGAAGGTCGGCGGCAGCCACACGTCGACGACTGCGACGTCGGGCCGGTGGGCGGTGGGCCGTCAGTGCCCTCGCGCCCGTGCGCCGGCCCGACATGCGATCTCCAGAGCGACGAGGGGGCGCATGCGCAGCATCATGTTCCGCCCTCGTCCCTGGCACCCGACATCCGCATGTGAACTGCTCATGAGAGGTAAGAGGGTGCCTCCGATCGCCTGCCCTGGTGAGTCCCTGCCACGGGACCCGGACCCGCCCGTGAGCGCCGCTCGCAGGCGCGTCGGAGGCAGCCGACGGCGCTTGACGGGGCCCGTGCTCCGCCAAGCGCCTTCTCTCCGGCCGTGCGGTTCAAGCGCATCGGAACAAGGTCAGCGTGGGTCCGCCCTCGGAGGGCGTGACGCCGTAGGTCTTGGAGGGGATTTCGGCGCAGGTCGAGTACACCCAGCTGTTGATCTTCAAGGCCTCCGGGGCGTCCTTCGGAAGAGCAGGGGGGTTCTTCGGTCTCGGCTCGCCGGTCGCCGGGCCGAGCCCGCTGAGCAGGGCGAACCGCAGCCGGCCCGCCGCCACCAGGTGTTTGTACTCGGCGAGGGTGACCGACCTGGCCGTACCGGAGTAGCCGCCCAGCGGCAGGACGGGCAGGCCCTCGGCGTAGATGTAGGACGCCGCGGTGCTCCAACTGTCGGTCGAGAACGTGAACTCGGCGTCACCGCCGTACTTCTCGACGTACGCGAGGAGTCTGCGCTCTCCGGTGGTCAGTGAGGTGGAGGTGGGGTCCTCCGGGGCGCCGGTCGCGACGGGGGGCCCCGCGCTCGCTTCGAAGGCCGATCCGGCGTACCGCTCGTTCAGCACCGACAGCGACCACGCCGTGGGTGCGGCGAACATCGCGACGCATCCGGCCAGCAGTCCGGCGGTCCCCAGTCCCATGCCCCCGATGCGTACGCCTCCGACACGTACGCCTGCGACACCACGCGGATCTCCGCTCCCTGTGCTCCCTGTGCTCTTGCTCCTGCTCCTGCTCCTGCTCCTGCTCCTGGACGCGAGACCGAGGGCCGTGACGGCGATGAGCGCGGCCACGGACACGACCGGGATCAGCCAGGGCGCGAAGTCGGTGTGGTCGGACGCCAAATGGATGGTCCAGGCCACCTCCGCGGCGATGACCGCCGCAGGCAGCACCCAGAGGCGCCATCCGGCGTGTGCGGTGCGGTGGGCACGCCAGAGCGTGACGGTTCCGGCGGCGGACAGGGCGGCGAGGGCGGGGGCGAGGGTGGCGAGGTAGGCGGCGTGGGCGAAGGAGAAGGAACTGAGGACGCCGGCCGTCGTCGCCAGCCAGCCGCCCCACATCAGGTAACCGGCGCGGACCTGGTCGGTACGCGGGCCCTTGCGATGCCGGACCAGCCCGGCGATCAGGCCGAACAGCGCGAGCGGATACAACCAGCCGACCTGTACCGCGTACGAGTCGTCGCGGAGCAGCTTGAGCCAGCCACTCGACCCGGGCGAGGGGGCCACGGTCTCCCGCGTGGTGTCATCCGCTCCTCCCGCATCCGGGCCCGGGGACGGACCCGGAGACGGACCCGAGGATGCCGTGTCCGGACCCCGGCTGGCGGTATTCGGCCCTCGCGCCGCCGTGTCCGGACCCCGGGTGGCCGTGCTCGGGTCCCGCGATCCGTCCGTCGCCCCGGGCGGAGGGTTCACCTGCCCATTCGCCGGCCCGGCCCCGGAGGGCGGAGCCGCCGTCCCGTCCCCGGGCTGCTGGCCGCCGCTCCGCTCACGCGAGCCGTTCTGGCCGTCGGGCGCCGGTCCCCCGCCGCCGCCGCCGGGGGCGACTGGTGACATCCCGTCATCCACACCACTGATCAGACCGGGCTCGAAGCGATTGAAGCCGTTGTAGCCGAACACCATCGCATAGGCACTGTTGTTGGTGGTCCCGTCGACGTACGGGCGTGCGTCCTGTGGAGTGAGCGTCATCATGGCCACCCAGGACAACGACACCGCGAGCGTCACCGCGCCTGCGGCCAGCAGGTGCCCCGTGCGTCGACGGAGCGTGACCGGCGCGGCCACCAGGTAGCCGATGAGCAGGACCGGGACGATGATCCAGGCCTCCATCATCTTGGCCTGGAAGCCCAGTCCGATCCACAGTCCGCTGCACAGCAGAGGGCGCAACCGGGCGGTACCGACCGCCTTCTGGTACTGGTCCGCCGCGAGTGTCAGGCACATGACAACCATGCCGTCGAGCATCGCGTGGCCGAACATCGAGGCGGCCACCGGTGTCAGCGTGAGCAGTCCGGCCGCCAGCAGTCCGGCCGCGGGCCCCTGCCAACGACGTACTGTCCGGTACATCACCAGCACCGCGACGACGCCCTCGACACACTGGGGCAGGGTCAGCGCCCAGGCGTGGAACCCGAAGACGCGGGCGGAGAGAGCCTGCGGCCACAGGAATCCACCGATCTTGTCCAGGGTGATGGTGGCCGACGGGTCGAGCGAGGTGAACAGAAAGGCCTTCCAACTCACCGTCATACTGCGGGCGGCGACCGAGTAGTAGCTCGCATAGCCGCTTTCAGTGATGTTCCACGCGTACAGCGACGCGGCGAGAACGGCGATGCCCAGCAGGGCGGGCCGGGCCCATCCTGGCTGGTCGGCGGGTGATCGCCAGATGTGCCAACGAGGTCGCGATAATCGATCGTCGGAGTCGGGAACGGTGGACGTACCGGATTCGGTGGTCGAGGTGGTCATGATCGCGGTCAGTGCCTTTCGACTGGGGCCGGAGCCGGGCGCGCAAATGATGTTCCGCGCGCCCGGCACCGACTCTCCTACACGAAGTCGCTCCTCCACGTGAGTTCACGCTTCGCGAGGTCACACAACACGAGGTCACACATCACGCGCATCCACATCGTCGGTACGGCGTCCTTCGATACGTACACGCTCGTCCAGCAGCTTGGCGAAATTCGCCCAGATCTCCGCGTAGTGCAGGGCGAGATCCACCACCAGGGCTCCGCAATGGCTCGGTACGGCGGCCGTCAGGTCCGCCCACTCCCTCGTGGCGATCTCGTTCTGCTGCAGCAGGCGCAGCAGATGCCGCCCCTCCTCCTTGTGCCGTAAGGAGGGATCCCGCAGCAGCTTCTCCACTACGGCGGAGGTGTCCGCCAAGACCTGACGCGGGATGCGGTCGGCCCGGGGCTTGATGATGCGCGCCATCACGTCGGACCGGGCCTGCCCGTCGCCGGCTTCGTGGCGCTCGGCGACCGGAGCCTGACCCGACTCCAGTCGTTTGCGCACGTCACTGACCGTCGCGGGCGAGATACCCGCGTACCGCGCCACCTCACGCAGGGAGGCCTGGGGACGTTCCGCTATCAGTTCGGCAGCCCGTCGTCTGCCTTCCACACTGCTCAGCGGGCGCACCTTGCCGTCCCTGCCGACGCGCGCGCCGAGCTGGGGGACGCCGCCGCTCGAACGGCGCCGGATCGCCGCGACGGCCTTGGCTCCGAGGCCGGCCGCGCGTGCGATCGCACGGTCCGACATCTGCGGGTGAGAGGCGATGATCCGGGCCGCGGCGGTGCGGCGATCGGCCAGTGACAGGGGCAGGCCGTGCGAGACGTTCGAGGCGACCGCCCGCAGGAACGCGTCCTCGGGAGTTCCGTCGAAGAACTCCACTTCTATCGTTTGCTGACCGCGCAGCCGAGCGGCCAGCAGACGGTGCATTCCGTCGATGACCCTCATGCTGTGCCGGTCGACGAGAATTGCGGGAATAGGGGAGTCGAGTTCTGCGAGTCGTGCTACGTGCTCCTCATCCTGCCCCTGAGAACGAGGAGAATCAGCAGGCTTGAGTGAAGAGATCGGAACAGGGAAGGGATTACCCTTTCGCGTTCTTGGATCCCAGGTAGAGCCGTAACTTACGGCAGGGCGTGCAGAATTTGACTCCAGTGTGCGGACTGGCTGAATCAACGTATTCACCCCGTTGCATTTCGGCTTGCCGTATGCCTGTCGCCCTGTTCGGGCGCGTTCACCACTTCGGCCTACCACTCCCCCAAACGTCCGTCCGAACCGCTTCGAGGCAGCCGGGCCGCCCGGGTTAAGGGCGCGGTCAAGCGACACGCGTCCCCCTGCGCCCACCGCACCCCCACGGTCACGCAGTACCGGTCCTCCGCCATCGTCCGGTTTCCGCTCCGCGCTGTCGACCGGATGAACGAAGAAAAACAGTATTGACCAGGCCTTGACCGGAACCACCTGGAGCTTTCAGTCACGCCTTACGGGCAGGCAGGCGGGCAAGAAGCCGGGCAGGCGGGCGCAGGAAACACGGGCAGTTACGGCACACCGATTCAGTCCGTCGGACAGGCCGCCAAATTTTAGCGGAAGCTCACATTCCTCTCCGCTTCCCGACCCTGCACTTCCCCCGCCCTTCCACCGCCCTTCACCTTCCGTGATGGCCGACGGGAACCGGCACGGTGGACCGTCCGGTATCCACGAAGCCGCGCGGTCGCTCGATCGGTCCGGCTCTGACTACGATTCACCCATGTTCTTCGGGCAAGGGGCCCGAGTTGGCTGGGGGTTGGCATGGTTGCTGGTCGCGTTGTGCGCTTCGACAGCTCGCGGGGTTATGGATTCATTGCACCCGCTCACGGCGGGGAGGATGTCTTTCTGCACGTGAACGACATGCTGTTTTCCGAGCCCTATGCGCGTTCAGGCGCGTTGGTTGAATTCGAAATTGAAAACGGTGATCGCGGTCTCAAGGCGACCCGCGTACGGCTCGTCCAGGAGCCAGGCGAGAGCCCGTCCGAACCTGGCGGGACCCCCAGGGAAGCCGGCGGGACGCCGTCGGCCGCACGCACTACGGACGAGGACGACTCCCTGTGCGATGTCCTGAGCACCGAGGAGTTCGTCAGGGAGGTCACCGAGATCCTGCTGGCGGAGGCGCCGTCGCTCACCGGTGAGCAGATCCTGCAGATCCGCGGTGGGCTGGCGCAGTTCGCCAAGAAGCACGGCTGGACCGAGGGCTGACGCGACCCGATGAAGGCCGTCAGCGTCATCGGAACGGGTGCCATCGGCACCTCCGTCGCACTGGCCCTGACCCGTCGGGGCATCACCGTGCATCTGGAGGACGTGAGCGCGACCGCCGCAATGACCGCCGAAGCCATGGGAGCGGGTTCGGTGCGCGCACCCGGCGAGCGCGTGGATCTCGCCCTGCTCGCGGTGCCTCCGGCGCACACCGGCGCGGTGCTGGCGGACGCCCAGCACCGCGGCCTCGCCCGCGCCTACACCGACGTCGCCAGCGTGAAGGCGCGGCCGTACGCGGAGATCCACTCGGCCGGTGCCGACCTCTCGACCTTCATCGGCGGCCACCCCCTCGCGGCCACGGAACGCTCCGGCCCGCTCGCCGGCCGCGCGAACCTCTTCGAGGCACGACCCTGGATCCTTACGCCGTCCGCGCGCACCCACGAGTCCGTGCTGAACCGCGCCCTGGAACTCGTCACCCTGTGCTCGGGCGTACCCGTCATCATGGACGCCGCCGTCCACGACCGCACGATCGCCCTCACCTCGCACGCCCCCCATCTGATCTCCACGCTCATGGCGGCCCAGCTCGCGCAGGCCACGGAGGCCGACATCCGTGTGTCGGGGCAGGGGCTGCGGAACGTCACCAGCATCGCGGGCGGCGACCCCGCGCTGTGGCGGGACATCCACGAGGCGAACGCCGACGCGCTGGCGGACGTACTGGACGCCTTCGCCGCCGATCTGGGACTGGCCGTCGACGCGCTGCGCGCACTGGGCGGTACGGATCCGGTGGCGCGGGAACGGGCCGGGGCCGGCCTCGACACGCTGCTCAGGCACGGCACCCGCGGTCGCTCCCGGGTGGCGGGCCGGTCGGGCGATGCGCCCCCGGCGGAGGTCACCAGGCTCTCCGTGGCGGTGTCCGGGCAACCCGGCACGCTGACACGGCTGTTCACGGCCGTCGACGAGCTCGGGGTCCGGATCGAGGACGTACGACTGGAGCGGACTCCCCAGGCGCCGTACGGGAAGGTCTGCCTGTTCGTGCGGCGGACGTCCGCCTCCGAGCTGTCCCGGCTGCTGACCGTGGGCGGCTGGGCCGTCACGCTCGCGCCCGCCACGGCGTCCGCGCCGGAGCGTGCCCCGCTTCCCGCTGCTCTCCCTTCCTGAGCCGGCGCAGCCGCGCTCCCGGGTCCGGGCCCTGGCCCGCGTGGCCGCCGAGCGTACTCCCGCCGCCGGGCCCGAGCGGTGCCGCAGCGCAGACAAAAGCCCCGCTCGAAGCCGCCGGTACGTGACCTGCGGCTGCGCGCGGGGACGGTGAAGCGTCGACGTGGTTGTTGAACAATTGATCAGAAGGTGAAGGTGTTCAACCGCAGCACCTCCTCAGTTGAACACCTCCTCAGTTCGGCGCCGCGGTACTCTTCGCGGCGGAGAAACCGCCGACCTTGTCGATGACGTCGGAGCTGTAGAGGCGCAGCGCCTGCTGGAGCGCGAACTCGGCCATGTAGCGCCGGAAGTCGTCGACGGACTCCTCGGCGAGGTTCAGCATGTGCCGGTTGGCGAGGACGGCGGGGCTTCGCAGCTGTTCCAGGCTTCGTTCGATCGCGCTGTCGAGGTCCTCGCTCTCGTGGACCTCGTCGAACACCAGCCTCGCCTCCGGTTCGGTCGCCCGCAGGCGCCGCCCGCCCAGGATCAGCTGCCGGGCCAGGCGCGGGCCGACGGTCCGGATCAGCCGGAAGTCGGAGGCGCCGGGGATGATCCCCTCCTTCGCCGCCGGGAGGCTGAAGAAGGCATCCGACGCCGCGAGTACCTGGTCGAACACCAGGAGGATCTGCGCACCGCCGCCGATGGCGAAGGTGTCCACCGCGGCGATCCACGGCTTCTCGACCGTGCGGGTCCAGCGGACCGTGCCGTCCTCGACGAGGATCCCCCGGAGGATCTTGTGGATGTAGCCGAGTTCGCGCCGCAGCAGGAAGTCGACGAGCGAGATACCGCCGCCGTGCAGGGACTTGAGATTGACTCCCGCGCTGAACACGCGCCGGCCCCGGTAGCGGGGGTGGGTCATCTCGCCGCCGCGCAGCAGACACACCTCCACCGAGGGGTCGAGCAGCGCCAGGTCCACGGCGGTTTCCATGTCGTCGATCTGCCGGTCGTCCTCCGCGTTCAGACAGTCGACGCGGCACATGGTCAGACGTGCCGCACCGCCGGTCCGCTCCAGCCGCACGGAGCCCAGGTCGGCCGTCCCGGTGCGCAGGAAGTCGGGGAGCAGTCCGAGGGCCCGCGAGGTCGGGCGCAGCATGGCGTCGAGGAGGTGCGGGCCGGCCAACGGCGAGTTCAGGATCGCGCGGAAGAAGATCCCCTGGTCGATCTCGTCCCCTTCCTTCTCCGCCTGCGGCCGGCCCCGCTCGGTCGCCAGCCGCTCGGCGGTGGGCACCAGGCCGGGAAAGGCGGTCGCGGCGCTCGACGCGAGCCGGTCCAGCCGGACGTAACGGGTGCGGCCGTCGGTCAGCTCGTCGTAGACGGCGTCGGTGTGGACGTCCATGAACGCGGCGCGGCGGATCCGGGCGGCGTCCGTCGCCGACGCGGCGGCGGCCCGCTGCTCGGGCGACCTGAGGGCGGGCTCGGGCAGGGCGGCGAGCAGGTCGTCGGTCCGCGCGGCGGCCTTGGCGAGGGCCTCGCGGGCCTCCGCCGGCTCGGCCCGTACATCCCGGAGGTCGTCCTCCGGCGCGATCCCCTGCGGCACCTGGAAGACCTCCCCGGCCGCGCGATCGCCGTCACGCACGCGACCCCCGTCGTGCGCGCTCACGACCGTGCTCCGGCTCCGGCTCCGGCTCCGACGACGGCTGCACGGCGCAGCGCGCGGTCGCAGGCCGCGAGATGTGCGCCCAGCGCCTCCTCGAAGGTCGTTGTGGGTGCGTCGAGCAACAGCTGTCGCCGGATGGCGAGTTCGGCGCCGGAGACGGCACCGGCGCGCTCCTCCGCGGTGGCCGCCGCGGCCACCGGGTCGTCCGCCAGTTCGTCGACGAGTTGCAGTGCCAGCGCGTCGGCCGCCTCGACGGGGGTCCCGAAGAGCACCGCCCTGCGGATCGCGGCCGCGCTCGCCCCGTACCGGGCGAGCCGGTAGAGGGCCATGCCGGGCCAGGTCGCGCCGTCCTCCACGGACACGACAAGGCGGGCCGAGCGCGTCGCGATGCGGTAGTCGGTGGTGAGCAGCGCGTCCAGGGCCGCTCCGCCGCAGTCGCCGTCGGCGACCGCGATGGTGGCCGCGGGCAGCCGCTCCAGCCGGCGCAGCGCGCGTTCCCACTTGTTCACCAGCGGCACCGTCAGCTCGCGTGACCACGACCCCGTTGGTACGCCGGACACGTGGACGGTCGCGTTGCCCTGCCCGGTGAAGTCCTCGACCCGGTCGCAGAAGGCACCGACGGCCGCGATCGTCTCGGTGGACAGGAAGCGCCGTCCGTCGATGCGCAGGACGTGCCCCGAGGTGCCCGCCGTGTCTGCGATGTCGCTCATCCGATCCTCCGTCACCACTGCACCAGGGCAGTCTCGATGGTCGAGCCGGGGCCCATGGTCATCAGTACGCCGTAGTCCCCCGCCCGGGTCACCCGTTCCTCAAGGAGCCGTTCGTAGGAGAACAGGAAGGACGAGCTCGACAGGTTGCCGTAGTCGCGCAGGACGCCGGTGGTGTGCCGTACGTCGTGGCGGGTCAGGCCCAGGTTGACCCGGACGGCGTCGATGACCTTCTTGCCGCCCGAGTGCACCAGCCAGTGCGCGATGTCGCTGCGGCGCAGTCCCGCGCCGTCCAGCAGCCGGTCGATCACCTGCTCCGCGTGGGCGCCGACCACGTACGGGATCTGCGGGTCCAGGTAGAAACTGAACTTCCCCTGGTCGCCGTCCCACTCGTAGCGCATCGCGTCGATCGCGTCGGTGATGAGGTGGCTGGCGAAGCCGAGGATGCGGGGACTGCCGGCGGCGGACGGCTGCCCGCCCGGCGTCCCGGAGGTGACGTAGGCGGTGTCCGGGGTGTCGGCGACCAGGGCGATGGCGGCGGCGCCGTCGCCGAACAGACTGTTCACGACGGCGGTGCGCAGCGTCGAGTCCATGACGTACGCCGCCGAGCAGGCCTCGGTGCAGAGCATGACGGCGACCTTGCCGGGGTTGGCGACGGCCCAGCCGGCGGTGGCGTTGAGCGCGTTGAGTCCGGCGTTGCAGCCCATGCCCACGACGTCGACGCGGCTGGTCGCGGCGGAGATGCCCATGTCACGGATGAGCAGGGCGCTGATGCCCGGGGTGAGGAAGCCCGTGGTGGTCACGCAGCACAGGTAGTCGATGTCCGACAGCTCGATGCCGGAGTTCTCCAGGCAGGCCTGTACGGCCCTGGCGCCCATGTCGAGGGCGACTCTCTTGTGCTTGGCGAGGAGTTCGCCCTGGGCCTCCGGGAGGCGTGTGCCGTCGGCCCCTTCGGGCGGGATGGTGAGGTGGCGCCGCTCGATGGCGCTGTTGAGGAAGACGGAGCGGACCTTGGGGTCCGTGATGTGGAAGAGGTCGAGCAGTTCCAGTTGGCTGTACGAACGCTCCGTGGTCGCGGTGCCGACACCCGCGATCCGGGCGGTGCCCGTCGTGAGCTTCGTCATGGGATCCGGGAGGTCCAGAACGGCGGCGTTCGGAAGGCTCGTCGTGATGGTCATCGGAAAGTCCACCCCCACATACGGGTCTTGCTGCGAATGAGGCATTTCACTGTGAACACCGCTACTCCTTCTGGCAGGTTGAAGAGCCACCACTGGCAACTAGCAACTATGGTGCAACGAACAGTAATTGGGCGGGTGTTCAACTGTGGCATTCCCCGGACTGAGCGCCGCACTGGAATCGTGGGACCCTGTACCTGTGCTGATTGACACTGAGCGCCTTCGACTTCGACGTTTCCAGCCTGCCGACATACCGGCGTTCGCGGCCTATCGCTCGGACCCCGAGGTGGCCCGGTACCAGGAATGGGATTTTCCGCTGTCTCTCGAATCAGCGGGGCGGCTCGTCCGCAGATACGCCCGGAGTGATCCCGCCCGGCCCGGCTGGTTCCAGTACGCGCTCGAACTGAAGGCCGACGGCTGCCTGCTGGGGGATGTCGCGGTGAACCGGCAGCCCGGCGGCGGCGAGGCCGAGGTCGGGTTCAGCCTCGCCCGTGACCGGCAGGGACACGGGTATGCGACCGAGGCCGTACGTGCCGTGCTGGACGACCTGTTCAGCGGCGGGCTGCGTACGGTGTCGGCGGAATGCGATATACGGAATCAGCGGTCGGCGCGGCTTCTGGAGCGGATCGGATTCGAGTTCGTGGCGCAGCGGACCGTCTTCGTGCGGGGAAAAAGGGAATGGACCGATCTCCAGTTGTTCAGCCTGCCCGCCGGGAAATGGATAGGCCCCGGCGGGAGCTGAACATCGAAATCGGTGACGACGGCCGGCCCCGCCGCGGATTACAGAGCCTGTGATCTCACGAAGCGGGCCAGCCGCCTGATCCCCTCTGCGATCTCCTCGTGCGAGAGATAACTGACGGACAGGCGCAGGCTGTTGTCACCGCCGCCCTCGGGATAGAAATACGACATGGGCGTCCAGATGACCCCGAACTCCTCTGCCGAACGGATCAGTGCCGTGTTGTCGGTCCTGAACGGCATGTCGACCGCCAGGAAGAATCCTCCGGCGGGTTCGTTCCAGCGGATACCGAGCGCGGTCCGCTCCGCCTCGGGGAAGTTCCGCTCCAGCTCACGGAGCGTGACGCGCATCGCGTCCCCGTAATAGGCGGAGGTACGTGTGTTGAGCTCGGAGGTCCGTCCGTCGACGGACAGGAGCATGCCCGCCGTGACGGCCTGGCTGACCGGGGAGGTGTTGACGGTCACCATGCTCTTGATCTTGGTGAGTTCGTCCGCCAGCAGCCCGCTGCCTCCCGCGCCGTCGACGACGGTCTGGTCGGCGACGACGAAGCCCACCCGGGCACCGGGGAAGAGGGTCTTGGAGTACGAGCCCAGGTGGACGACCCTGCGCGCGTGGTCCAGCGACTTGAGTGTCGGCAGCTGGTCTCCGGGACTGACCATCCGGTAGGGGCTGTCCTCCAGGATCAGGATGTCGTGCCGCTCCGCCAGGTCGAGGAGTTCCTGCCGCGTGCTCAGCGGCATGGTGGTGCCGGAGGGGTTCGAGTGGTCCGGGATGACGTAGAAGGCGCGAGGACGTCTGCCGCGCGCCCGCTCGGCGAGGAGCGCCGCCTCCAGATCGGCGCACCGGAACCCCTTGTCGCTCTCCTCGACCGCGCGTACCTCGACGTCGAGCAGCCGGGCCGCACCGGTGATGCCGACGTAGCAGGGGCTGGAGACGAGCAGGACGTCGTCGGGTCCCGCGATCAGCGCCCGCACGGCGAGGAACATCGCCTCCTGGCAGCCGACCGTGACCACGACGGACTCGGCCGGCACGTCGATGTTCTCGTCCTTGCGCAGCGAGTCGGCGACCAGTTCACGGATCTGGCCGCTGGTGGGGCCGTACTGGAAGAGGGCGGAGCGGATCTCGGCGGGGGACGCGCCGCCC
The DNA here is from genome assembly GCF_044742785.1 of Streptomyces sp. NPDC087844. Classification (NCBI taxonomy): domain Bacteria; kingdom Bacillati; phylum Actinomycetota; class Actinomycetes; order Kitasatosporales; family Streptomycetaceae; genus Streptomyces; species Streptomyces sp. NPDC087844. The sequence goes on from NZ_JBIUVD010000019.1 coordinate 159,730, forward strand.
GCCTCCAGGTGGTCCAGGTAGCGGCGGAGGTAGGTGAAGATCTGCTCGGTCTCGAAGAAGCCGTCGTAGGGACGGCCGGGCGCGAACGAGATGGCGTCGGGGTAGCGGTGCGTGATCTCGTTGAGGAAGTTCATCGTGTCCAGCACGGGGTCGGACACGCTGCCGTGCAGGTCCTGCTTGCGCAGCGCGGAGGTGTCCGGTCGGGTGTCCCTCGATGCCCTGACCGGCGCGGGGTCCACCGGAGGTGCCGCCCGCAGCGGCTCGCCCGCCAAGGACACGTCCGGCGAGGGATCTCCCACCAGGGGTTCGCCCTCGGGAGATCCGCCCACCCGTCGGGGCCCCGCTTCCGCGACCGTCGCCGTGCCGGTGAGCAGCATCGCCTCTTCGAGTTCGTCGACGACGATGTCCAGCACCCGCCGTACGCCCTCGGCCTGTCCGACGGCCAGACCGTGCAGCACCGGACGGCCCAGGAGCACCGCGTCGGCGCCCAGGGCCAGGGCCGCCAGGACGTCGCCGCCGCGGCGGATCCCGCCGTCCATCAGGAGCGGGCAGGCTCCTGCCACCGCCGCCGTGATCTCCGGCAGCACGTCCAGCGTGGCCGCGGCGCCGTCGAGCTGCCGGCCGCCGTGGTTCGACACGATGATGCCGTCGGCCCCGGCCGCCAGGGCACGCCGTGCGTCGGACGCCGTGAGCACGCCCTTGACCAGTACCGGCAGGGAGCTGAGGGAGTGCAGGTACTCGATCACCGACCAGTCGAGGGCCGGATCGAACTCGGCCAGCGCATGACCGCCTGGCGAGGCGAAGTCTGTTCCGGGGGCGGTTTCGGGGGTGGTCCCGTCCCCGGTCAGGTTGGCCGGGGTGATGCCCTCCGGCAGCCGGAAGCCGTTGCGGATGTCCCGCGGACGGCGGCCCAGGCGGGGCGCGTCGGCTGTGAGGACCAGTGCTTCGAAACCGGCCCGCTCGGCCCGTTCGACGAGAGCGCGGGTCACCCCGCGGTCCCGGAAGCAGTACACCTGGAGCCACAGCGGCGCGGAGCCGGCCCGGGCGATGTCCTCGAAGGTCCGCCCGGCGAAGGTGCTGACGACAAGGGGCAGCCCGGCCAGACCGGTGGCCCGGGCGGTGGCGACCTCACCCTCCGGGTCGGCCAGCGTGTGGTAGGCGAGGGGCGCGACGCCGACCGGTGCCGCCCAGTCGCGCCCCAGGATGCGGGTGCCGGTATCGGGCCGGTGCACTCCGGTCAGTACGCGCGGTCGCAGCCGTACGCGGTCGAAGGCTTCCTCGTTGGCGGCGAGGGTCCGCTCCTGGCCGGCACCGCCCGCGATGAAGTCCCAGACATCGGGGGCCAGTTCCGCACGGGCCAGGGCGGCGTAGTCGCCCAGGGTGTGCGGTTCCCGCCCGGCGCCGCCCGCCGCCCGCCCGCTCACCCTGCGGCCAGCCGGTCGCGTTCGACGGCTTCGTACAGGGCGCGGATGTTGGCACTGCCGAAACCGCGGGAGCCCCGGCGCTGGATGAGCTCGAAGAAGAGGGTGTTCCGTTCGTACGGGGATCGGCTGAACAGCTGCAGCAGATAACCCCACTCGTCGCGGTCGGCGAGTATCTGGGTGGCCCGCAGTTCCTCGATCCTCTCGCGCGTTCCGGTGAACCGGTCGGCGAGCATGTCGTAGTACGTGCCCGGTGTGCTGAGGAACTCCACACCCTGGTCGCGGAGCTCCCGTACCGCCGGGATGATCTCGTCGACCAGGAAGGCCAGGTGCTGGACACCGGGTCCGCCGTTGCGGTCGAGGAACGCGTCCAGTTGTCCTGGGCTCTTCGTCGGGTCCGGCGCGACCAGTGTGAAGGTGACCCGCCCGGACTCGCTGCGCACGACGATCGAGTCCATCGCCTGATCGCCGACGGCGACGTACTCGGAGGAGTACCGGGACATCCCGAAAGCGGCACCGTAGTAGTCGGCGTAGTTTTTCAGCGCGCTGCCCTCGACGCAGACCGCGATGTGGTCGAGCGACCGTATGCGGCCGGCTGCCACGCCCACCGGCGCCTGCCCGAGTTCCTGCCCCTGCTCCTGCCCCTGCGGTGCGGTGTCCCAGGGGCGCCCGGGGGGCCATGCGTCGGGGTGGGAGGGGCGCGGCAGCAGTGTGTGGGTGACGCCGCCGAAGGCCGACACGACCGGGTTGCCGTGGGCGGGGGCGAACGACTCCGCGCCCGCCGCGACGGCCGCGTCCCGGGTCTTCGTCACGTCGTCACAGGTCAGCGCGATGTCGGCGATGCCGTCCCCGTGCCGGTCGAGGAATTTCCAGATCCCCCGGCCCGAGGTGACGATCAGCCGGGTCTCACCCTGCCGCAGCAGGATGGAACTCCGGTCGGCCTCCACGCGGTCCGCCACCCGCGTGAAGCCCATGCCCGAGACGAAGTAGTCGATGGTGGATGGCGCATGACTCGTGTAAAGCTCGACGTGCGCCATGTCGTGCACTGTCATGGAGGTACCTCCTCAAGGACCGGGAGGGCCAACAGGGCTGAACGGCCCGACGGCCCGGCTGTGTTGGGCTACCAGCGCCATTCCTGCTGGCCGTAGAGGTGTCCGGCCTTGATGCCGCGGTCCTTGCACCAGGTCATGAACTCGTCGATCTGTTTGATCTGGTACGTGTCCTCGGTGTACGTCGTCGCCATGACGTGGCCCAGCCAGGGCTCCTCGCCCATGGCGTAGACGTACGCCTCCTTGGCGCCGAGTTCGACCATGATGTCGCCGGCCTGCGCGGCGTTGGAGCCGGACAGCTTGCGGGAGTTGCTCATCTTCTTCGTCACCGGCTTGGTGAGCAGCGCCTGGTAGAGCCAGGTGAGCGGGGCACCGTCGCACTCCATGCCCAGGAAGGCGATGTCGGCGGTGCCCAGGTGTCGCTTGACGTAGCGGTAGAGCAGCGGGTCGATGCCCGAGGAGTCCGCTCCGATGAAGACCTTCTTCCCCGCGAACTCCGCCCAGTACGTGGACTTGCCGCGGATGTCGAGGTCGCAGTGCTCGCCGAGGAAGGGGGTGGCGGTGACCTTGCCGCCGGGGAACTCCACCTCGTCGAAGTCGTCGACCTCGATGACCGGGAAGCCCTGGTGCTTGAGCATCAGGCCCATCGACGGGTCGGCCAGGTTGCCGCGCGAGGCGCGCGGCACGACGACCGAGCCCACACGGCCGCGCAACTGGAGCAGTGTCTCCAGGACGATGTGGTCCTGGTGGCCGTGCGTGATCACCACGAGGTCGATGAAGTCGGGCAGGTCGTCCAGGGTGTACCGGTCGCCCGCGGTGTTGTCCGCGCTGATGAACGGGTCGGTCACGATGGCGGCTTCGGGGGTCTGCAGCACCAGGCAGGCGTGTCCGAAGTAGCGGATCCGGCCGCCGGCGTCGATGTGCCGGTCCTCGGCCAGGCTCGGCCGGTCACTCAGCATCCCGGACAGCCGGGTGCTCTGGGCGTCGTCGAGTTCCAGGGCGTCGCGCAGGTGGGACAGCGTGGTGGGCCGTACTCGGGACTTGAACAGCTCTTCCAGGCCGGCGTGGCGGAAGGGGATGTCCAGCTCCAGCACGTCCGGGGAGGGCAGGCGCGGGGTGCTGAGGATGAAGGGCCGCTCGATGCCGGTCTCGAAGGACAGCTGCACCGACTGGCGTTCCTCCTGGTAGATGTCGCTGTGGTACGCCAGCGGTTCCAGGAAGCGGAGCTGCGCCTGGTTGTCGGTGTCGTACGCGAGCTCCACCAGGCCGCCGAGTTCCTGAGGCAGCTTCGGATAGAGCGGAGTCAGGTCGAAGCCGGTCGCGTTGGCCCTCAGCAGTTCCTGTCCCTCGGCGATGGCTTCGGCGAACCGCAGCATCCCGGCGCGCTCACGCTTGATGGTGGCGAGCAGGTCGCGTACCTCGTGGGCGCGCTCCTCCGGGATGTTGATGAAGTAGCCGCCGCGCAGTTCGGGATTGTGGCTGGCCGCGACATGCACCTTCGGGGACTGGAGATACGACTCCAGCAGCGGGACCTGCAGGAATGCCAGGTTCATCGCCGCCTGAATCGGGGCCAGTGTGTGCGGCCAGACGTAGAATCTGTCCACAAGTGGCTCGATTATGACCTTCGGCCGCAGGAACAACTGCTCATCAGCCATCAGACTTCCGCCCCTCCAGGCATTCCGTACGACAAAGACTTCGCTGGTACGTGCTGATTACGTGGATGTGCCGGCTTCGTGGATGTGCCGGCTTCGTGGACGTGCCCCGGAACCTCGACGAGTGGAGACCCGTGGGTGCGCGCCGGTCACCGCCGCGCGGGCTCGTCCTCGTCGGCGACCCGTTCCAGGACCGCCATGGCGCTGGTGAGTTTCATCCGGGCCTGCGCCCAGGCGATCGACCGCGGCCCTTCGAGTACGGCGCCGGAGACCTCCTCGCCGCGATGTGCCGGCAGGTCGTGCATGAACCTCGCGTCGGGCCAGCGGCTCAGCAGGCGCTCGTCGACATGGAACGGCCGGAATTTCTCGCGCCAGTTCGGGTCGGCCTTGACGGTCCCTGTCGTCTGCCAGCGGGTCGTGTAGACGACGTGCGCCTCGGCCGGCAGGTCGTCCAGGTCGTGGGTCTGCCGGACCGTTCCGCCCACCGCCGCCGCCCGTTTCGCGGCGTCGTCCAGGACCTGGGGATCCAGCCCGTATCCGGGCGGGGTGGCAAAGGTGAGACGGCAGTTCGGCATGCGGGAGAGACCGTGGGCCAGTGCGGACGCCGTGTTGTTGCCCTCTCCGAGGTAGAGCAGCGACAGTCCGTCGAGCGAGCCGAATTCCAGAAGCATCGTCGCCAGGTCGCAGATCCCCTGGGTCGGGTGTTCTTCCGCGGCCATCGCGTTGATGACGGGCAGATCACCGGCCCGGGACATCTCCCGCAGTTCGTCGAGGGGTCCGGCGGTGCGGACGACGAGCGCGTCCAGCATCGAGCCGAAGACACGCCCGGTGTCCTGGAGGGACTCCCCCGTGCCCGTCTGCAGATCACCCGGCCCGTACATCAGGGGGAATCCGCCCAGCCGTACGGTGCCGACGCCGAAGGCGGTTCTGGTCCTGGTCGACGTCTTGGTGAAGAGGACGCCGACGACCTTGTCCCGCAGGGGCCGGTCGTGCGCGCTCCGGTCGTGGTACAGCTCACGGGACCGGGCCGCCAGGCGTTCCAGGTCCTGCCTGGTCAAGTCGGACAGCGTCAGCAGCCCGCGCTGCGGTGCGAACATGGTTCCCCGTTCTTGTTCGGACAGTGCGCTTCCCGTGCTGTTCGGCGCGATCACGGCCGCGTGCCAACTCGACCCCCGCGCCGATGCCGAGGCCCGCGACGCCATGGGCCGCCCGCCAGTCGGCCCGGTAGATCGTGCTGCGGTAGCGGTCCGCGCCGTCGGGGCACAGACAGACCAGTTCGTCCATCCGCGGGTCCTGCCGGAACACGTGCAGAGCGGCGGCGACGGTGGCGCCTGAGCTGCCGCCGACGCCGATCCCGGCCTCCTCCGACAGCCACAGACAGGTCGAGACGGCTTCGCTGACGTCGACGTGCAGGGACTCGGTCGTGGCCGGGTCGAGGAAGTGGGACGAGCAGCTCGCGCCGATGCCGGACAGGAGCCGCCGGCCGGGGTCCCCGCCGAGTGCCGCGGAGCCGTGCACGTCGACTCCCAGGAGCCGCCAGGCCGCACCTGTCGTCTCGACGAATCTCGACAGACCCGCGAGGGTGCCACCCGTGGAGACCGGCACCAGGATCGTCGCGGGACCCGGCACCTGTGCACGCAGTTCGGGCGCCGTGGTGTTGAAGTGCGCGTCGGGGTTCGCCTCGCTCCGGTACTGGTTCGTCCAGACCAGACCGGGGCGGGCGCGCAGTTGTTCCCGCACATACCGAATGCGGTTCAGCAGAAAGCCCCCGGAGGAATCCGGTTCGTCGACGACCGTCACCCGGGCACCGAGCCCGCGCATTCGGTCGATGAAGAACGAGCTCGTCCGGGGGTCTACGACAGCGTTCAGGGGAATTCCGCGGGCCTCGCACTCGGCCGACATCGCAATGCCGAGATTCCCGGAAGTCGATTCGATGATGCCGACCTGCCGGTCGATCCGGTCAGCGACGTGATCGATGAGAGAGGCGGCGATGCGGTCCTTCAACGAGCCGTACGGATTGGCCGATTCGAGTTTGAGCCGCAGTCGCCGGTCGATTCCGTCGACCTTTATGTGCAGGTCGACGATCGGGGTGTTGTCGACGATCGGAGTTGCTCCGGCGAGCGGTTTTCGTATCGGTCCGGGAGAGCCTTCAGCTCCCATGTGCAAGTCACATCCGATCTTCTTGAGTGCTCGTGACGGGTCCCCTCACGGCCCCCGAAGCGCCGGATGGAAATCGGTCAGGCGACAGACACCTCGGACAGTTCCACGACCACCAGGCGGCCCGTTCCCGCCAGCGTCGCCAGATCGATGTCGGCGACACAGCGGACGGGGTCGTCGTTGAGGATCAGCGTGCCCTCGATGTGGACGGTTCCGCTGCCCCCGTCGAAGTCGGCGCCGGCGAAGTCGGACGCCTCGCGGTCCAGGCGTATGCCCAGGTCGGTGCCGCCGCGGGTCTCGGTGAACTTGACGAACACCGTCCCGATGTCCTCCAGGCGGACGCGCAGTTCCTCCAGCGTGGGCTTGGGGCCGCCGACCGCCACCGGCTGTTCGTCGCTCAGGCGCTGAGTCAGTTCATCCATGGGTCACCTCTCGGGAGCTCAGTTCTGCTCGGACTCGGCGTAGGCGAAGGCCAGGTCCTCCGGTATTCGGAACTTCAGTGTGGTCTCGCAGAATTCACGCCACTGCGGAGTGTCCTCCGTGAACAGCCTCTTGTCCTTGTCGACTCCGACAGGACTGATCATGACGGTGAATTCATCACAGAGGAACACCGTCGCGTCATCGGTCAGTTCACGCTCTTCCGGTCGCACACCGGCCGACCAGCCCGGAAAGCGACGCAATTCACCCAGCAGGTAGGACTTGCAGTACTTCCTCACCGGAACCTCCGAAAGCGGGCCGACGGCGAACTCGACCACGCGCGACGCCGGACGGACCGGGCGGAGCCGGTCCTTCGGAATGCCGCGAAACGTGGTGTCGCGTTATTAGGCGCTCTCAGAGTACGACAAGCGTTCCTGCTGATCTATGCGTGCAGGGTGACAGGAACGGCGGTCCGCGCGTTCAACTGCGCCTGTGCGCCGGTTGAACGCGCGGACCGCCGAATCCCGCCCGGGGGGTCTGTGTGCGGAGACGGGGTGGTCCGCACGTGACGTCCTCGCGTCTCCTGTCCCGCGTGTCCGGCCCGTCCGGCCCCTCCCGGGCGGACGGGTCCTACGCGTCCCGGGCGCGCAGCAGCCAGCCGCCGGCGGCCATCGCGCCGACCGCCCACAGGGCCAGCACACCGAGGCCCTGCCAGGGCCCGATGGGCAGGTCGTCGACATTGACCGTCGTCTGGACGGCGAGGCCCGCCGTCATCGGGGAGATCTGCTGGAGGTGGCGCTGCCAGTCGGGGTCGGCGACCACCTGGGCGAGAATCGGGAAGACGAACAGCAGGGCGAGGACGATGCCGATGGCGGTCGCCGAGTTCCGTACGACGAGGGCGACGCCGAGGCTGAGCAGGCCGATCAGCACGAGGTAGAGGACCGAGCCCACGGCGGCCCGCAGCGTCGCCCCGTCGGTCAACGACAGTGCCTGGAAGCCGTGTTCCTCCGTGAAGCCGCGCCCTGGCTGCACGAGGCCGCCGATCAGCAGGGAGCCGAGGACGGAGACCGTTCCCGCCACCAGCATGACCGCGGTGAGCACGGCGGACTTCGAGAAGAGGACCGTCAGTCGGCGCGGCACCGCGGTGAGCGTGGTGTGCATCATCCCGGTGCTGTATTCGTTGCCGACCATCAGTACCGCCACGATCGCGACGACGACCTGGCCGACCAGTACGCCGGTGAGGCTGAGCCGCGTCGGGTCCCCACCGCAGCCGGTGGCGTCACACCTGGACGTCATGGCCACCGCGGCGCCGACCGCGAGGGTCAGCGCGACCACGCCGAGCGTCAGCCAGCTGTTGCTCGCGTCGGTCCGCAGCTTCGTCCATTCGGCACGTCCGGCGAATTTCATACGTCCCTCCGGCGGAGCAGGACCACCGCGGCGGCGAACGAGGCCGCGGCGTAGGCGCACAGGACTGCGAGGCCGGCCCAGGGGGCCAGCGGGAAGTAGCCCGACGAGGGCGAGTAGACGGTGACCACCTGGTCGTAGCGCTCGATGCTCTGCTGGATGGCGAATCCGGCGGCGGGGGTGACCCTCAGCAGCCACTGCGAGGCCCCGTCGGGCAGTACGGACGCGGTCGCGAGGAGGTAGGGCAGCACCATGCCGACGACGACCACGGTGATGGCCACGGCGCTGCGCCGCAGGATGGCGCCGACGGAGAGGGCGAAGACGCTCGCGGCGGCGAGCAGCAGGCCCGTACCGACGATGACGCGCAGTTCGGTGGACGTCGGTACCGTCAGCACGGGGAAGCCGTTCGACTCCGACCGCTGTCCCCCGAAGGGAACCATGACCGCGGCGGAGACCACGCCGACTAGGAAGGCGACGGAGCCGACCACGAGGCCCTTGGCCACCAGGACGCGGCCCCGGCGCGGACTGGCCGCCAGGGTCAGGCCGATCATGCCCCGGCGGTACTCGACGGTGATGTAGCCCGCGCCCACGACGACCATGATGATCAGTCCGGCGAACGCGCCGACGAGGAAGTTCTCGATGGTCCGTACACCGCTGGTGGCGGGGCCGCCGACGACGGGTGCGATGTCGCCCGCGCCGGTCACCTTGAAGCCGCCGCCGGAGGGGGTGGCTCCGCCCTTGGTGTCCTGGCTGTAGCTGGCGGAGGTGCCCGCGTCCCTGCCGACCTGGTCGCTCGCCCAGGAGCCGCCGGTCCACTGGCCGCCCAGGGTGAGCTGGTCGAAGGTTCCGGTGGCGACGGCCGGGGCGAAGCCCGTTCCGGTGCCGGTCTCGTCCTTGATGGACGGGGAGGTCACGAACAGTCCGACCTCCGGTGTCGCCGAAAGCCCGGAGAGGTCCGCGTGGCCCACCTCGGTCCACTTGGACCCGTCGGCCGACTGATAGCCCGTGAGCGTGTCGCCGGTGCGCTGGAGGCGCAGCCAGCGTGGCGCCTCCTGGGAGGCCGCGCCGGTCGTTCCGGCGGTGTCGTGCGTGTAGTCGTACTGCATCCGCACGCCGTGGCTGCCGGTGATCATCATCGCCGCGTACGACGACCCCTGTTCGAGGCTGTCCTTCACGATGACGCCGGCCTTCGCCCACGGCGCGAGGCCGCTCCTGCTGTCGTCCGGATTCGTCGAGACGACACCGGCCAGTGAGGACACCGAGACGGTGATGCTGCCGTCGCCCTGGAGCTTCTGGTGGACGAAGTAGAAGCTGTCGTTGACCGCTTGGCCGCCGGGGCCGACGGGGAGCGCGGAGCTGCCGTCCGGATCGGACTTGTTGCCGGCCGCTGTGGCGAGCAGGCCCACCAGGCAGATGATCAGTACGGCGCCGACCGTGCTCTGCACCCAGCCCCGCACTGTACGGAACTTGGTCCATTCCGCGTGCAGGAGCTGCCCGAAGCCGCCCCGGCCCGGCCGCGCGGTCGTGCGCGGCGGTGTCAGCGTGGAGGTCATCGGCCGGCCTCCTCGGGAACGACACCGCGGTACTGCACGGCGTCGCGGGTGAGCTCCATGTAGGCCTCTTCCAGTGAGGCGCGGTGCTCGGAGATCTCCGAGAACGGCACCGCGTTCTGGCTGAGCAGCGACACCACGTTCTCCGCGGGCAGCCCGGTGACGCTGACCGTGTCGGCGCCGGTGGAGCTGACCGTGGCGCCCGAGCGGGCCAGCACCGTCATGGCCTGGGCGAGCGCGGACGTCCGCAGGGTCACGCGGCCCTGGGACATCGACGCCAGCAGCTCGCGCACGCTCATGTCGGCGACGACCTTGCCGCGTCCGACGACCACCACGTGGTCGGCGCTGTCCTGCAGTTCGCTCATCAGGTGGCTGGAGACCAGCACGGCCCGTCCCTGTTCGGCCAGCGAGGCGAGGAAACCGCGCATCCACATGAACCCTTCGGGGTCCAGGCCGTTGAAGGGCTCGTCGAGCATGATCACCGGAGGGTTGCCGAGCAGGGCGGCCGCGATGCCCAGTCGCTGCCTCATACCCAGGGAGTAGCCGCCGGCCTTGCGCTGTGCCACGTCCTGGAGGCCGACCTGCCGGATCACCTCGTCGACCCGCCCGGCGCCCAGCCCCTGGGAGTGGGCCAGCCACAGCAGGTGATGGCGGGCGATGCGGCTCGGCTGCACGGCCGCGGCGTCCAGCAGCGCCCCGATGTGGGTGAGCGGGGTCCGCAGATCCCGGTAGCGGCGCCCGCCGACCAGCGCGCTTCCGTGGTCGGGTTTGTCCAGGCCGAGGATGACGCGCATGGTCGTGGACTTGCCTGCGCCGTTCGGACCGACGAAGCCGGTGACCTGCCCCGGCCTGACGTTGAACGTCATGCCGTCCAGCGCCTGGGTGCTTCCGAAGCGCTTGCGCACGTCCGTGACTTCGATCGTCGCGTCCGACCCATCGATCGTTTTCTCCATACCCGCAGACTAGGGAGGAGGAGGTGGTCCGGTCGTCACGGCCGAGAGCCATGTTCTGTGCCACTCACAGGAGCCAGTACGAGGGCCGCCCGTCCCCCACAGGAGGGACGGGCGGAGTCATACCTCAGGATGACGCCTACAGTTCGAACGCCTCGTACTCTTCGCCGTCGTCGGTTCCGACGGCCGACGCGATGGCCGCGATGGTGGGCTCCTCGAAGACGGCGGCGAGCGTCAGGTCCACGCCGAAGACGTCACGGATGCGGGAGACCAGCTGGGTGGCCAGCAGCGAATGCCCGCCGAGGTCGAAGAAGTCGTCCTCGACGCCGACGCGTTCCACACCCAGGAGTTCGCTCCACGTCCCGGCGAGGATCCGCTCGGTCCCGGTGCGGGGTGCGACGTACGCGCGCGCCGTCGCCGCCCGCGCCCCGCCGTCCGGCTCCGGGAGCGCCGCCCGGTCCACCTTGCCGTTCGTGGTGAGGGGCAGTTCGGCCAGCTCGATGAAGACCGACGGGACCATGAACGCCGGCAGGCGTTCGCCCGCATGGGCCCTCAGTTCCTCGACGGAGGGAATGCCGTCGGCCTGGTCGGCGGGGACCAGGTAGGCGAGCAGCCGCCGGTCGGTGTCCTGGCCGCCCGCGGTGACGACCGCCGTCCGCACCATCGGATGGGCGGCGAGCAGCGCCTCGACCTCCCCCGGCTCGATCCGGAAACCGCGGACCTTGACCTGGTCGTCGGCCCGGCCGAGGAACTGCAACTGTCCGTCCGGCAGCCATCGCACCCGGTCGCCGGAGCGGTACATCCGCGCACCGTCGCCCGTGAAGGGGTCGGGCAGGAAGCGTTCGGCGGTGAGCGCCGCACGGCCGAGGTAGCCGCGCGCCAGCTGCGCACCCGCGATGAACAGCTCTCCCGCGACGCCGACCGGCACCGGACGCAGCCGCGCATCGAGCACGTACACGCGGGTGTTCGCGACCGGCCCACCGATCGGTGGCGCCTGCCCACGGTCCCCCTCGCACACGGCGACCGTCGCGCACACGGTCGTCTCGGTCGGACCGTACGCGTTGAACAGCCGCCGGCCGACGGCCCACCGGGCCGCCGACCGCCCGTCGAGCCGCTCACCTGCCGTGATCAGGGTGGACACGCCACTGAACTCGTCCGGGTCCAGGGCGTCCAGGAGGGACGGCGGCACGGTGGCCACGCTCACTCCGGTACGGCCGGCGAGTGCTGCCAGGCGGCCGGGTTCGGCGCGGTCCGCCGTCTCGGCGACGACCAGGGTGCCCCCTGCCGCCAGCGCCATGAGCAGCTCCCACACCGACGCGTCGAACCCGAACGGCGCGAACTGCAGGACCACATCCTCCGGCCCCGTGCCGAGCGCCTCGCGCTGGGCGGTCACCAGACTGACCGCGCCCGCATGGGTGACCTGCACACCCTTCGGGCGTCCCGTCGATCCGGACGTATAGATCACATACGCCAGCTGATCACCGGCCACGGGTACTCCGGGCGGCGTCGAGGGCAGTACGCGCAGGGAGCTCCGCACCGCCGGATCATCCATGACGACGGTCCGCAGCCTGCCCACGGGCAGGTCGTCGACCACCTCGTCGGTGCCCAGCAGCACACCCGCGCCGCTGTCGGCGAGCATGAACTGCAGTCGATCCACCGGGTATTCGGGGTCCAGCGGCAGATAGGCGCCACCGGCCTGCCAGACCGCGAGGACGGCCACGACCATGTCGATGCCGCGCGGCAGGCAGACCGCGACCACGGTCTCGTCACCGACGCCCGCACCGCGCAGATAGTGCGCCAGTCGCGCCGAGCGTGCCAGCAACTCGCCGTAACCGACCGACGTCTCACCGAACACCACGGCGGTCGCACCCGGCTCCCGTGCCGCGGCGGCCACGATCAGCTCGTGCACGCCGCCCACCGCGGGCAGGGCCTCAGCCGTGTCGTTCCAGCCGCGGACCAGCATGTCGTGCGCCTCGCCGTCCAGCAACGGCAGTTCACCGAGCCGCTGTTCGGCGTTCCCGGCCACCGCGTCCAGCAGCGTGCCGAGCTGTGCCGCCATGCGTTCGACCGTGCCGGGGTCGAACAGGGCGGTGCTGTACTCGATCTGCCCGTTCATGGCACCGCCGGCGTCCGTCAGCACCAGTCGCAGATCGAAGCGGGTGGTCATGCCGCTGCCGGTGTCACCGAGCAACGGGGCCGCATCCCGCCCGTCGCCGACCGGATCGCTGTCGAGGGGCCCCCGACCGTCCTCGGTCCGCCCACCCTCGGCTCGCCCGTCCTCGGTGAAGTAGTTGAACAGCACCTGGAAGAGCGGGCTGCGGGACCGGTCCCGCTCGACGACCAGGTCGTCGACCAGCTGCTCGAACGGGAGATCCTGGTGCGCGTACGCGTCGAGCGCCGTGGAGCGGACACGACCGAGCAGTTCCGTGAACGTCGGGTCGCCGGACAGGTCGGCCCGCATGACCAGGGTGTTGACGAAGAACCCGATCAGGTCCTCGGTCTCGGCCCGGTTCCGGTTCGCCACCGGTGTGCCCACGACCACGTCGTCGGTGCCGGCGTACCGGCTCAACAGGACGTCGAAGGCGGCCAGCAGCGTCATGAACATGGTCGTGCCGCTGCGCTGGGCCAACGCCCGCAGCGACTCCATCGTCTCCGCCGCCACGGTGAACCGGGTGTACGCGCCGGCCGGCGACCACACCGCCGGGCGCGGGCGGTCCGTGGGCAGTTCCAGCACCGGAGCATCCGCCAACTGGTCGCGCCAGTAGGACAACTGTCCGTCCAGGACATCACCGGTCAGCCACCGCCGCTGCCAGACCGCGAAGTCCGCGTACTGCACCGCCAGGGCGGGCAACGAGGGCGTACGCCCCGCCCGCGTCTCCTCGTACAGGTACGCCAGTTCGCGCTGGAAGATCCGGGTGGACCACTCGTCGGACACGACATGGTGCATCGACAGCGCCAGTACGTGCTCGTCGGGCGTCACGCGGATGAGCATGGCGCGGATCAGCGGACCGGCAGCCAGGTCGAACGGTGTCGCCTCGTCCGCCGCGACCAGCTTCCCGGCCGCGTGCAGGGGGTCACCCTCGGTCGAGACATCGATCAGCGGGAGCGGGAAGACCGACGGCGGATCGATCAACTGGTACGCCACGCCGTCCGGGCCGGCCACCAGTCGGGTCCGCAGCACCTCGTGCCGGGCGACGACCGCGCCCAGCGCCTCCTGGAGGGCGGGGACGTCCAGGTCCACGCCGATCCGGACCCGCATCGGGAGGCTGTACTCCAGTGATCCGGGCTCCAGTTGGTCGAGGAACCACAGACGCTGCTGGGCGAAGGACAGCGGCAGGTCGCGGTCCCGGCCGACCGGCGTCACAGGCCGTACGTCGACCCGCTCGGACGACTCCGCGATCACCGTCGCCAGGCCGCGTACCGTCGGATGGTCGAACAGCGCGGCGAGCGGGATCTCCGCTGCCAGGACGTCCCGGACCCGGGAGACGATCTGCGTGGCCAGCAGCGAGTGCCCGCCCAGTTCGAAGAAGTTGTCCTGCGCGCCGACCCGGTCCACGGGCAGCAGCCGGTTCCAGATGCCCGCGAGCAGTTCCTCCACCGCGCCCGAGGGAGCGACGAACCCGTTCACGTCGGGGCGGCCGGTCTCCGGGGCAGGCAGAGCGGCCCGGTCCAGTTTCCCGTTGGGAGTCAGCGGCAGGGCCGCCACTTCGACGAAGACCGAGGGAACCATGAACTCGGGGACGCTGCGCCGCACGTGCTCGCGCAGTTCGGCGGTGGCCGGAATGCCCCGGGCCGGGTCCTCGGGGACCAGATGGGCCACCAGCGCCCGGTCCGCCGCCTCGCCCCACGCAGTCACGACCGCCGACCGCACTGCCGGATGGCCGGCCAGGACGGCCTCCACCTCGCCGGGTTCGATACGGAACCCGCGCACCTTCACCTGCTGGTCCACGCGGCTGAGGAATTCCAGCCGCCCGTCGGCGCGCCAGCGCACCTGGTCGCCGGACCGGTACGCCCGGGACCCGTCACCGGCGAACGGATCCGCCACGAACCGCTCCGCCGTCAGCGCGGGCCGGCCCCCGTACGCGCGGGCCAGACTCGCCCCGGCGATGAACAGCTCGCCCGCGACGCCGACCGGCACCGGGTTCAGCCGGTCGTCCAGCACCAGCAGACGTACGTTCGTGAGAGGCAGGCCGATGGGGACCAGACCGCCCGGCGACCAGTCCGCCGTACCGTCCGGGCCACCGTCCGGGCCACCGTCCGGACGCGGGCACACCGTGCTGGCCGCGTCGATGGTGTTCTCCGTCGGCCCGTACAGGTTCGCCACGACGGCCGATTCGTTCCTCGTGTGGAAGCGGGCCACATCGGCCGCGGACAGCGCCTCGCCACCGCAGAACACGGCACGCAGCGAGGGCAGCGACGACGGCCACGTGTGCGACACGAACAGTTTGAACAGCGAGGGCACGAACTGCACCACTGCGATCTGCCGGGACTCCAGCAGTTCCACCAGGTAGTCCAGGTCCCCGTGCCGGCCCGGCTCGGCGATCACCAGCTCGGCGCCGTTCGACAGGGGCCAGAAGAGTTCCCATACCGACGCGTCGAACGTCAGCGGTGTCTTGTGCAGCACCCGCTCCGACGCGGTCAGCTCGTGGCGGTCCTGCATCCATGACACACGGTTGAGGACCCCCCGGTGGGTGATCTGGACACCCTTGGGACGTCCGGTCGAGCCCGAGGTGTAGATGACGTACGCGAGTTGCTGCGGGTCCACCGACACCTGCGCGGACGTCGACGGCAGCAGCGCGAGTTCCGCGCGGGTATCCGGATCGTCCAGCCACACGACAGCGTCCAGCGCGCCGCCCTCGGCCAGGTCGGCGGCCACCGCCCGGTGTCCGACGAGCACCGTCGCGCCGCTGTCGGCGAGCATGAACTCCAGTCGCTCGCGCGGGTATCCGGGATCCAGCGGGAGGTACGCGCCGCCGGCCTGCCACACGGCCAGCACCGCGGCCACCATGTCCGGACCACGCTCAAGGCACAGCGCCACCACCGACTCGGTCCCCACCCCCGCGCCGCGCAGATGGTGCGTGAGCCGGTTCGCACGGGCCGACAACTCGCCGTAGGACAGGGTCAGTTCGCCCGATACGACGGCCACGGCGTCCGGCGTCGCCGCCGCCCGTCCGGCGATCAACTCGTGCATACCGGCCACCGGTGGCAGCGCCGCGACGGTGTCGGTCCACTCGTACAGCAGCCGGTCCCGCTCGGCCGCGGTCAGCAGCGGCAGCTCGTGCACGCTCCGGTCCGCGTCGGCGACGACGGCCCGGAGCAGCGTGACCAGGTGCCCCGCCATCCGCTCGATCGTGCCGGCGTCGAACAGGGCGGTGCTGTACTGGATCTCACCGGCCAGGGCGCCCTCGTCCTCGCCCAGGTTCATCATCAGGTCGAACTTCACCGGCAGGGATCCAGGGCCCGACGCCGCATCGGAGTCCGCGCGCGGGCCACCCCTCTCTTCGGCGGTGTAGCTGAAGAGCGCCTGGAAGAGCGGGGTACGGGACCGGTCGCGCTCCACGACCAGATCGTCCACCAGTTGCTCGAACGGCAGGTCCTGGTGGGCGTACGCCCTCAGCGCGGTCTCGCGCACCCGGCGCAGCACCTCGGTGAAGGACGGGTCACCGGACAGGTCGGCCCGCATGACCAGGGTGTTGACGAAGAACCCGATCAGATCCTCGGTCTCGGCCCGGTTCCGGTTCGCCACCGGTGTGCCGACCGCGACGTCCTGCGTGTCGCCGTAGCGGCCCATGAGGACGCCGAAGGCGGCGAGCAGCGTCATGAACATCGTCGTGCCGTGCTGCCGCGACAGCGCCCGCAGGGCTTCCGCGGTCTCCGCCGGGACACTGAACCTCGCCGCCGCGCCGTCGGTGGACCGCACGGGCGGGCGCGGCCGGTCGGTCGGCAGGTCCAGAGTCGGAACGTCCGCCAACTTGTGCCGCCAATAACGGACTTGGTTGTCGAGGACGTCTCCGGTGAGCCAGTTCCGCTGCCAGGCGGCGAAGTCCGCGTACTGGAGCCGGAGCGGCGGCAGGGGGTCCGGCTCACCGGACCTGAACGCCTTGTACAGCGCCGGCATCTCGCGCTGGAGGACGCGGTCCGACCACTCGTCGAAGACGACATGGTGCATCGTCAGCGCCAGTACGTGGTCGTCCGCGGCCAGGCGCACGAGGGTGGCGCGGACGAGGGGCCCGTGCGCGAGGTCGAAGGGAGTCAGGGCGTCCTCGACGATCAGGCGGTCCGCCTCGCCCTGTGGATCCGCGGTGTCCGACACATCGAGCAGCCGGGGGGCGACCGGAGCCGGCGGGTCCACGAGCTGACGCGGTACGCCGTCGGCGTCGGCCACCAGTCGCGTACGCAGGATCTCGTGCCGGGCGACGACCGCGTCCAACGCCGCACGCAGCGCCGGGAGGTCGACGTCGCCGGTCAGGCGCAACCGGGCCGACATGTTGTACTCGGTCGAGCCCGGCTCCAACTGGTCCAGGAACCACAGCCGCTGCTGCGCGAACGACAGCGGCAGGGCCTCGTCCCGGACGACGGCCGTCATCGGCGGCGCGGCGTCCCGGGCGGAACGGTCGATCACCGAAGCCAGGCCGCGGACGGTCGGGGCGTCGAACAACGCGGCGAGGGACACCTCGACACCGAATGCCTCCCGGACGCGGGAGACCGCCAGGGTGGCGAGGAGTGAGTGTCCACCGAGGTCGAAGAAGCCGTCCGTCGCGCCGACCCGGTCCACACCGAGGACCTGCGCCCAGATACCGGCGAGCAGTTCCTCGGTCGCCCCTGACGGCTCCGAGAACCCGTCGAGGCCCGTGCGGGACGCGTCCGGCGCCGGGAGGGCGGATCGGTCGATCTTTCCGTTCGGGGTCAGGGGCAGGGCGGTCAGCTCGGTGAACAGGGAGGGGATCATGTAGTCGGGCAGGGACTGGCGCAGGTGCCCGCGCAGCGCCTCCGGGGTGGGGACGCCGTGGGTGTGGTCGGTGGGGACCAGGTGGGCCACCAGCCGACGGTCGCCTCCCTCACCGTGTGCGGTCACGACCGCCGTGCTGATCTGCGGGTGGCCGGTCAGGGCGGATTCGATCTCGCCCGGCTCGATCCGGAAACCGCGGACCTTCAGCTGGTCGTCCGCCCGGCCCAGGAACTCCAGGCGGCCCCCGGCCAGCCAGCGCACCCGGTCTCCGGTGCGATACAGGCGGGTGCCGTCGGCGGCGAACGGGTCCGCCACGAACCGCTCAGCCGTCAACCTCTGACGCCCGAAATAGCCGCGGGTCACCCCGGCGCCACCGATATACAGCTCTCCCGCGACCCCGACCGGGACCGGAGCCAGCCGCGCGTCCAGCACGTACACCCGCGTGTTCGCGATCGGTGCACCGATGCCAGGTGCGCAGCCGTCGACGGATGCCACGGGTTCGCACGCCGACCAGATGGTGGTCTCGGTGGGCCCGTACATGTTCCACACCGACGCGGTCCGCTCCACCAGCGCTTCCGCCAGCGAGGCGGGCAGCGCCTCACCACCGCACAGGGCCCGCAGGTCCGGCAGACCGTCCCAGCCGTCCGACACCAGCATCTGCCACGTCGCCGGCGTCGCCTGCATCACCGTCGCCCCGACCCTCGCCAGCTCACCCGCCAGCTCGGCAGGCACACCAGCCATGTCCCGGCCGGCGACCACCACCCGCGCACCCGACACCAGGGGCAACCACAACTCCAGGCCGGCGATGTCGAAGCCCAGCGTCGTCACCGCCAGCAGCACATCCGCGGCGTCGAGCCCGGGGCGCTCGGCCATCGAGGTCAGGAAGTTGACCAGGTTGCCATGCGAGACCTGCACGCCCTTGGGGCGACCCGTCGAACCCGACGTATACAGCACATACGCCAACTGCGTTGCCTGGAAGCGCACTTCGGGTCCGGTGGCGGGAAGCTCGGCGAGGGTCCGCGCCGTCGCCGGATCGTCCAGCCAGACCACCGATTCGGCCTCTGCCGTCACCGTCGGCCCGGCAGCCACGTCCCGATGCCCGACCAGTACCGACGCACCGCTGTCGGCCAGCATGAACTCCAGCCGCTCCGCCGGGAAGTCAGGATCCAGCGGCAGATACGCCGCCCCCGCCCGCCACACCGCCAGCGCGGCCACCGCCAGGTCCACACCACGCTCCAGGCACAGCGCCACCACCGACTCCGCACCCGCGCCCAAGCCCCGCAAGTGGTGCGCGAGCCGATTCGCCCGCGCCTCCAGCCCGCCGTACGTCAACGACTCCTGACCCGACACGACAGCCACCGCGTCCGGCGCCGCCGCCGCCCGCTCGGCGATCCAGTCCTGCACCCCGGCCACCGACGCGGGCCGTACCACCGCCGTGTCGTTCCACTCCCGGGTCAGCGCCTCCAGCTCCGACCCGGCCAGCAGCGGCAGCTCCTCCACCGGCTGATCCGCGTCGGCGGCGACCGCTTCGAGCAGCGTCACCAGATGCCCCGCCATCCGCTCCACCGTCACCGCGTCGAACAGCGCGGTGCTGAACTGGATCTCCGCGGTCAGAGCGCCGCCGGATTCCGCCAGGGCCAGCATCAGGTCGTACTTGACCGGCAAGGGGCCGTTGTCGCGGCGCTCGTCGGCGCCGGGAACGGTTGCCGTGTCCTCATGGTGAACCTCGTCGGGGTCTGCCGCCGCGTAGGTGTAGAGGACCTGGAACAGCGGGGTACGGGACCGGTCCCGCTCCACGACCAGATCGTCCACCAGTTGCTCGAACGGCACGTCCTGATGCGCGTACGCCCCCAGAGCGGTCTCCCGCACCCGCCCCAGCACCTCCCCGAACGAGGGATCACCGGACAGGTCCGTGCGCATCACCAGCGTATTGACGAAGAAGCCGATCAGGTCCTCCGTCTCGGCGCGGTTGCGGTTGGCGACGGGTGTGCCCACCACGACGTCCTCCGAACCCGCGTAGCGGCCCAGCAGGACACTGAACGCCGCCAGCAGGGTCATCGACATCGTCGTTCCGCTGCGGCCGGAGAGAGCGCGCAGGGCCCGCGCGGTCCGGCCCGGGACCGAGAACCTGTGCACCGCGCCCTCGGTGGACCGGACGGGCGGGCGTGGCCGGTCCGTCAGGAGCTCCAGTACCGGAAGCTGGGCCAGCTCCCGCCGCCAGTAGCCCAGTTGCGTTTCGAGGACCTCCCCGGTCAGCCAGGCGCGCTGCCACACCGCGAAGTCCGCGTACTGCACCGGCAGCGGAGGCAGCGGATCCGGCTCACCCGCACGGAACGCCCCGTACAGGGCGAGCAGTTCGCGTTGCAGGATGCGGTCCGACCATTCGTCGGACACCACGTGGTGCGTGGCCAGAGCCAGTACGTGCTCGTCGGGGGCGAGCCGGATCAGCGTGGCCCGGATCATCGGACCGTTCGCCAGGTCGAAGGGCGTGACCGCGTCCGCCGCAACCAGCTCCCGCGTCAGCGAGGCGGGGTCGGCGCTCGCTGACACGTCGACCACAGGCAGGGCGAACGCCGACGGTGGGTCGATCACCTGATGCGCGGTTCCGTCCGCGCCCGCCGTCAGCCGGGTCCGCAGGACCTCGTGCCGGGCGACGACCGCGCTCAGCGCGGCGGCCAGGGCGTCGACGTCCACGGCGTGGCGCCAGCGCATCGGCGTCGGCAGGTTGTACTCGACGGAACCGGGCGCCAGCTGGTCGAGGAACCACAGCCGCTGCTGCGCGAAGGACAGCGGCAGTGCCCGGGTGCGGTCCGCGGCCACGATCGGCGGCAGGACGTCGCCCCGTACGGCGCCGTCGACCGCCATCGCCAGCTCCCGCACGGTCGGCGCGTCGAAGAGCGCGGCGAGAGGTATCTCGACCCGGAAGGCCTCCCGGATGCGGGAGATCACCTGTGCGGCCAGGAGGGAGTGGCCGCCGAGGTCGAAGAAGCCGTCCGTGGTGCCGACCCGGTCCGCGCCGAGGACCTGCGCCCAGATGCCGGCGAGCAGTTCCTCGGTCGGGGTCACGGGCGCGATGTAACGGCTCTCGGGCCGCAGTCCCCCGGGCGCGGGCAGGGCGAGCCGGTCGACCTTTCCGTTCGGTGTGAGGGGGAGCGCCGCCAGCTCCATGAAAAGGGACGGGACCATGTACTCCGGCAGCGTCTGCCGTACGTGCTCGCGCAGCTCTCCCGTCGGCGGCGTGCCTCCGTTCCCGGTGCTCGGTACCAGATAGGCCACCAGCCGGCGTTCGGCACCCTCGCCGTGCGCGGAGACCACCGCCGCAGCGATCCGCGGGTGCAGGGCCAGGGCGAACTCGATCTCGCCCGGCTCGATCCGGAAACCGCGGACCTTCAGCTGGTCGTCCGCCCGGCCCAGGAACTCCAGACGGCCGTCCGACGACCACCGCACCCGGTCCCCGGTGCGGTACAACCGGCCCCCGTCGGCGGCGAACGGGTCCGCCACGAACCGCTCAGCCGTCAACGCCTGACGCCCTAGATAGCCGCGGGTCACCCCCGCGCCACCGATATACAGCTCACCCACGACGCCCACCGGGACCGGGTTCAGCCGCTCGTCCAGCACGTACACCCGTGTGTTCGCGATCGGTGCGCCGATCGACGGAAGGTCCCCGGACACGCGCTCGCACGCCGACCAGATGGTGGTCTCGGTCGGCCCGTACATGTTCCACACGCCGGCCGTCCGCTCCACCAGCGCCGCCGCCAAGGACGTCGGCAGCGCCTCTCCCCCGCACAGGGCACGAAGGTCCGGCGCGCCCTGCCAGCCGTCCGACACCAGCATCTGCCACGTCGCCGGCGTCGCCTGCATCACCGTCGCCCCGACCCTCGCCAGCTCACCCGCCAGCGCCGTGGGCGTCCCTGTCACCTCACCACCGGCCACCACGACCCGGGCACCGGACACCAGCGGCAACCACAGTTCAAGACCCGCGATGTCGAAGCCCAGCGTCGTCACCGCCAGCAGCACATCCGCGCCCTCCAGCCCCGGGCGCCCGGCCATCGCCGACAGGAAACCCACCAGATTGCCGTGCGAGACCTGCACGCCCTTCGGCCGCCCCGTCGACCCCGACGTATACAACACATACGCCAACTGTTCCGCCCGCACCGGCGCTTCCGGATCGTCGGCGGGATACCCGGCCGGCGCCCCCACCACCGCCGGATCATCCAGCCGGACCACCGACTCGATCCCGGCTGCCCCCACCACGGACGCAGCCACATCCCGATGCCCGACCAGCACCGAAGCACCACTGTCGGCCAGCATGAACTCCAGCCGCTCCACCGGGAACTCCGGATCCAGCGGCAGATACGCCCCACCCGCCCGCCACACGGCCAGCGCGGCCACCACCATGTCCACCCCACGAGGCAGGCACAACGCCACCACCGACTCCGACCGCACACCCACCTGCCGAAGACGACGCGCGAGACGGTTCACCCGTCCCGCCAGACCGCCGTACGTCAAGGACGCATCACCCGAGACCACGGCGACCACATCGGGCATCGACCGCGCCCGCCCGGCGATCAGCTCGTGCACCCCGCCCACCAACGGCAACGGAGCCGCCGTGTCGTTCCACTCCTCCACCAGCCGATGGCGCTCCACCGCGGTCAGCACCGGCAGCTCACCCACGTGACGCCCGGCGTCCTCGGCGATCGCCTCCAGCACCGTGGCCAGGTGTCCGGCCATCCGTTCCACCGTCCCGGCGTCGAGGCGCGCACGGTCGTACGACAGCTTGACCCTGAGGTCGCGGCCGAAGCCGGCGGTGATGTGCAGGGGGTAGTTGACCTGCTCGCGCCCGTAGTCGAGACCGGCTTCGAGACCGTCGGCCGCCGAGGTCTCCCGGCTTGCGGCCAGGGTCTGGTCGGGGTAGTTCTCGAATACGAAGAGGGTGTCGAACAGGGCCTGGCCCGGCGGCAGTTCGCTGCATTCCGTGATCGTCACGAGCGAGGTGTGCTCGTACTTGCGGGCCCGTACCTGCTCGTCCTGCAGCTCCGCGAGCCAGTCGGCCACCGGCCGGTCCCGGTCGACGTGGACCCGTACCGGCGTGGTGTTGATCAGCAGGCCGACCATTTCGGCCATGCCGTCGATCTGGTCGCCGCGCCCCGAGGAGGTCACGCCGAACACCACGTCGTCGGTGTCGGCGTACAGGCCGAGCACCAGCGCGACGGCGCCCTGCACCACCGTGTTCACCGTCAGCCGGTGCCGACGGGCGAACTCGGCCAGTCCGGCGGCGGACGCGGCCGACGGCAGGGAGACCAGACGTTCGTCGCGGCCGCTGTCACCGGTGGCGCGGGCGACGCCGAGAGCCGTCGTCCCGGTGATGCCGGACAGCCGCTCGCGCCAGTACTCCTGTGCCTCGTCACCGTCCTGGGCAGTGGTCCACGCGATGAAGTCCCGGAAGGA
Source organism: Streptomyces sp. NPDC087844 (assembly GCF_044742785.1). Taxonomy (NCBI): domain Bacteria; kingdom Bacillati; phylum Actinomycetota; class Actinomycetes; order Kitasatosporales; family Streptomycetaceae; genus Streptomyces; species Streptomyces sp. NPDC087844. Next base: position 182,727 of record NZ_JBIUVD010000019.1, read on the forward strand.
CGCGCGGGGTGCCAGGTCCGGCGCGCTTCCCCGGCGGTAGGCCTGGTAGGCCTCCAGCATCTCGCCCATGACGATGGGCAGGCTCCAGCCGTCCAGGAGCAGGTGGTGGTAGCTCCAGATGAGTTGGTGCCGGTCGTCGGCCAGCCGGATCAGTGCGAGGCGCACCAGGGTGGGAGCGGAGAAGTCGGACCCACGGTTCCAGTCGGCCGTCAGGTGGTCGCCGATCGCCTGCTGCTGCGCGTCCTGGACCAGCGGGGAGAGGTCGAGGTCCCGCAGCGGCAGGGGTACGGACCGGGAGACCACGGCCAGCGGTTCGGGCACGCCGTCCCACACCACCGCGGTGCGCAGCACCTCGTGACGCGCGAACACCAGCTCGCAGGCGCGCTTGAGGGCGTCGAGGTCGAGCTCGCCCTCAAGCAGCATGCCGTTCTGGACCCAGTACATGCCGGGGTCCGCGGAGAGCCGGGTGTGGAACAGCATGCCCTGCTGCAGCGCCGTCAACGGATAGATGTCCTCGATCGGCGTGGGGAACCGCCGTCCTACACGGTCGAGGGCCTGCTGGTCGACGCGGGCCAGGGGGAAGTCCGACGGGGTGTACCCGCGGACGCCGGGCCGGCAGCAGTACTCGATGAGGTCGCTCAGGACATCGGCGTACCGCTGTGCGAGCCGCTGTACCGTCGCCTCGTCGTGCACCTCGGCGCCGTACGTCCACACCATTTCCAGACGGCCGTCGGACACCCGGCAGTTGACGTCGAGGAGGTGGGCGCGGTCGCCCGCCTCCGACCACGCGCGGCCCAGCGACCCCCGGCCGGGGCGGAACGGTCCCGTCCCGCCGTCGGCGGCGGGCCCGTGGGTGTCGGCGCGCCTGTCGCGCCGGCTCAGGTAGTTGAAGCTGACCTCCGCCGCCCGACCCGTACGCGGAAGCTGGTCCGTGAGGTGGCGGAGCAGGCCGTGTCCGAGGCCCTTCCTCGGGATCGCCCGCAGATACTCCTTCGTGCGGCGGAGCGCGGCTCCCAGGTCGCCGTCCCCGGCACCGGTCAGGGCGACCGGGTACATGCTCGTGAACCAGCCGACGGTGCGGGACACGTCGACATCGGCGCCGACGTCCTCGCGGCCGTGGCCCTCCAGATCCACGACCACCGACGGGACGCGCGCCCACGGGGCGAGGACCATGCCGAGCGCGGTGAGCAGCACGTCGTTGATCTGCGTGCGGAACGCGCTCGGCACCTCGCGCAGCAGCCGCTCGGTCTGCTCGGCTCCCAGCGCGGTGACGACGTCCTTGGCCGAGGCCACGCTGTTGTGCCCGTCCCGGTCGCGCGGGAGCGGCCTGGCGGAGCTCTCGACCTCTCGCCAGTAGGCGGCTTCGGCCGTCGTCTCCGGGGCCGCGGCCAGTTCGCGGAGCCGCTGCGACCAGCGCCGGAACGACGTCGTCTTGGCGGGCAGCTCCACCGTCTCGGCACCCCGCGCGGCCTGCTCGTACGCCGAGGTCAGGTCTTCGAGCAGGATCGGCCAGGAGACCGCGTCGACGGCCAGGTGGTGGACGACCAGCAGCAGGAGTTGACCGCGCTCGCCCCGGTCGAGGAGGGCCAGGCGCAGCAGTGGGCCCTCGTGCAGATCGAGCGCGGCCTGTATCCCGGTGGCGCGGGCTTCCAGTTGGTCCTCCGCGGCCTCCTCCGCGGCTTCCGCGGCCGGGGCGTCGATCACCGTCACCAGGTCGGCCGGTTCGGTGGCCGCCACCTGTCCGGTCCACACACCGTCCTCGCCCCGTACGAAGCGGGAGCGCAGCGCGTCATGCTGCTCGACCAGCGCGTGTGCCGCCACGCGGAGCGCGTCGGTGTCCACCCGGCCGACGGCCTCCAGGACCGCGGACTGGTTGAAGTGCCAGGGCGCCGGCAGCTCGCGTTCCAGATACCAGTGCTGGATGGGCGTCAGCGGGAACTCCCCCGCCACCACGCCCTGTTCGGCGTCCGCCGCGCTCTCGGCCGCCGCCACGGTGGCCAGGGCCGCCACCGTCTGGTGGTCGAAGAGCTGTGCCGCGGTGACGTGGACACCGAACTCGCGGGCCCGTGCCACCACGCGGATGCTGATGATGGAGTCGCCGCCGAGGTCGAAGAAGTTGTCCTCCACGCCGACCTGGTCGAGGCCCAAAACCTGGGCCCAGGCCTCGGCGAGGATCCGTTCCACGTCGGTGCGAGGCGCGACATAGGTGCTCGCGGCCACCGCGCGCGTTCCGTCGGGCGCCGGCAGGGCCCCGCGGTCGATCTTTCCGCTCCGCGTCATCGGCATCCCGGCCATCTCGGTGAAGATCGCCGGGACCATGAACTTGGGCAGGTGCCGTCCCACGTACTCGCGCAACTCGGTCACGGGCGGCATGCCATCGGCCATGTCCGCGGGCACCAGGTAGGCGACGAGCCTGCGGTCCGTGCCGGTTCCGTACGCCGTGACGACGGCCGTCCGGACGCCGGGGTGATCGGCGAGTACCGTCTCGATCTCGCCGGGTTCGATACGGAACCCGCGGACCTTCACCTGGTTGTCGGCCCGGCCGATGAACTCCAGCCGCCCGTCGGCCAGTCGGCGCGCCCGGTCGCCCGAGCGGTACATGCGTGAGCCGTCGGCGGCGAACGGGTCGGCGAGGAAGCGTTCCGCGGTGAGGGCCCCCCGGCCGCCGTAACCGCGGGTGACTCCGGCGCCGCCGATGAACAGTTCGCCCGCGACACCCACCGGCACCGGGTTCAGCCACTGGTCGAGTACGTGGACCCGTTCGTTGACGTAGGGGGTGCCGATCGGTGGTGTGCCGTCGGTCTCGACCTCGCCCGCGGTGGTGGCGATGGTGGTCTCGGTGGGGCCGTAGACGTTGAGCAGCCGCAGGCGCTCACGCCACCGCCCGGTGAGGGCTGCCTCCACCCGTTCGCCGCCCACCAACACGGTTGCCAGATCGGGGAGTTCGTCGGGAGAGAGGACCTCCAGCACGGAGGGTGTCATGAACGACAGGCTCACGGCGCTGCGGCGCATCAGGGAGGTCAGCCGCTCGGGCGGGGTGCGGTCCTGCGCCTCGGCCACGACCAGGGTCGCGCCCGTGGGCAGCGCCATCACCACCTCCCACACCGAGGCGTCGAAGCTGAACGAGGCGAATCCGAGCACGTGGTCGCCCGGCCCGGCGTGCAGCAACGGCCGCATCGCCTCGGCGAGAGTCGTCACACCCCGGTGCGGTACGTGGACGCCCTTGGGACGCCCTGTCGAGCCGGACGTGTAGATGATGTATGCGAGCTGGTCGGGCAGCACACGTATCCGCGGGGGTGTGGCGGGCAGCGCCGCGAGGTCGGTCCAGGTGGCGGGGTCGTCCAGCCACAGCACGCTCGTCGGCGAGGCGTCGGTGACGAGGTCGGCGGCCACCGTCTCGTGGCCCAGCAGGACCGCCGCGCCCGAGTCGGCCACCATGAATCGGAGCCGTTCGAGCGGATAGGCGGGGTCGAGGGGGAGATAGCCCGCGCCGGCCTGCCACACCGCCAGGGTGGCGACCGCCATGTCCGCGCCGCGTTCCAGGCACAGTGCCACGACGGACTCGGGGACCACACCCGTCCGGCGCAGGTGGTGGGCGAGCCGGCTCGCCCGGGACATCAACGCGCCGTACGTGAGCGTGTGTGCGCCGGCCATGACGGCCACCACGTCCGGGGTGGCCGCCGCCCGGGCGGCGATCAGCTCGTGCAGGCCGCCCGCGGGGGGCAGGTCCGCGGCGGTGTCGTTCCACTCGTGGACGAGCCGATGGCGTTCCGCCGGCGGCAGCAGCGGGAGTTCACCGATGGTCCGGCCCGGGTCGGCGGCGACCGCGTCGAGCAGGGTGACCAGGTGCCCGGTCATCCGCTGGGCGGTCGTCGCGTCGAACAGCGCGGAGCTGTACTGGAGTTCGCCGGTCAGCAAGCCGTTCTCGTCCGCCAGCGTCAGTACGAGGTCGAACTTCACGGGGATCGACTCCGGGTCGTCACCGCTGTCCGTCTCCACAGCCGCGTCCACGGCCACGTTCCCACTCGCGGCACGGTTCGCGGCGCCACTCTCGCCGGGCTCCTCGGGCACATAGCTGAACATGACGTCGAACAGCGGGGTACGGGAGCGGTCCCGTTCCGTCACGAGGGCGTCGACGAGCCGGTCGAACGGCACGTCCTGGTGTGCGTAGGCGCCCAGTGCCGTCTCCCGCACCCGGGCCAGGAGTTCGGTGAAGGACGGGTTGTCGGACAGGTCGGTGCGCATGACGAGGGTGTTGACGAAGAACCCGATCAGGTCCTCGGTCTCGGCCAGGCCCCGGTTGGCGACCGGTGTGCCCAGGACCACGTCGTCGGTGTCGCCGTAGCGTCCCAGCAGCACGTTGAACCCGGCCAGCAGCGTCATGAACATGGTGCTGCCGTGCTCGCGGGACAGCGCGCGAAGTGCCTCGGCCGTCTCGGGCGCGACGGTGAACCTCGCGACCGCCCCCTCGGTGGACCGCACGAGGGGGCGCGGCCGGTCGGTCGGCAACTCCAGCACCGGAGAGCGGTCCAACTGTGCCGTCCAGTAACCCAGTTGCTGGTCCAGGACCTCACCGGACAGCCACCGGCGCTGCCAGGCGGCGACGTCGGCGTACTGCACGGCGAGCGGCTTCAGCGGGTTCGGCCGACCCGCGCGGAACGCCTCGTACAGCGCCGACAGTTCGCGGCGCAGGACACGGTCCGACCACTCGTCGAAGACGACGTGGTGCATCGCGAGAGCCAGTACGTGCTCGTCCGGGGCGAGCCGTACGAGGGTGGCCCGGACGAGGGGACCGCGCGCCAGGTCGAACGGGGTGAGTCCGTCCTTGCCGAACAGGCGGTCGGCCTCGTCCTGGGGCCGGACGCACCCACTGACGTCCACGACCGGCAGCGGGAGGCCCGTCAGCGGGTCGATCACCTGGTGCGCGACACCGTCGGCGCCGGCCACGAGCCGGGTCCGCAGGACTTCGTGGCGGGCGACGATCGCGTCCAGCGCCGCGCCGAGGGCCGCCAGGTCCAGCTCGCCGGCCAGATGCACTCGGGTCGACATGTTGTACTCGGCCGAGCCCGGCTCCAGCTGGTCCAGGAACCACAGCCGCTGCTGCGCGAACGACAACGGCAGCGGTTCGTCCCGGTCGACGACCGCGACCGGGGGTGCGGCGTCCCGGGCGGAACTGTCGATCACGGAGGCCAGCCCACGTACCGTCGGCCGGTCGAACAGGGCGGAGAGCGGGAGTTCGACGCCGAGTACCTCCCGCACCCTGGAGACGACCTGGCCGGCCAGCAGTGAGTGGCCGCCGAGGTCGAAGAAGCCGTCCGTGACACCGACCCGGTCCACAGCGAGGACCCGCTCCCAGATACCGGCGAGGATCTCCTCGGTCGCGGTACCGGGGGTGACGTACCGGTTGCCCGAACCGGCGCGAATGCCGTCCGGCTCGGGCAGGGCCGCCCGGTCGGTCTTGCCGTTCGGGGTGAGCGGCAGCGCGGCCAGCTCGACGAAGACCGACGGGACCATGAACGACGGGAGCCGCTCGCCCGCGAAGGCCCGCAGTTCGGCGGCGGTCGGGGTGCCCTCGGCCTGGTCGGCCGGGACCAGATACGCCACCAGACGGCGTTCCCCGCCCTCGCCGGACGCCGTCACGACCACTGCCTGGACACCTGTGTGGGCGGCGAGCACAGCCTCGATCTCGGCGGGCTCGACGCGGTAGCCGCGCACCTTCAACTGGTCGTCGGCACGGCCCAGGAACTCCAGCTGCCCGTCCGCGAGCCGGCGCACCCGGTCCCCGCTCCGGTACAGCCGGGAGCCGTCCCCGGCGAACGGGTCGGCCACGAACCGCTCGGCACTGAGCGCCGGACGGTTCCCGTAACCGCGCGCCAACTGTGGTCCACCGATGAACAGTTCCCCGGACACACCCACCGGCACAGGCTTCATGAACGCGTCCAGGACGAACACCCGGGTGCCCGCGACGGGGGCGCCGATGGGCGGAACGCCCGGCACCTCGTGCGGCTGTACCACCCCGATCGGGGCGATGGTCGCGCACACCGTGCTCTCCGTCGGCCCGTACGCGTTCAGCAGCCGATGACGGTCACTCCACGCGGCGGCGAGCGTCGCGTCGAGCCGTTCGCCGGCCGTGACGAGGGTGGCCAGACCGTCGAGGTCGCCGGGCCTCAGCACGTCCAGCAAGGACGGCGGGACGGTCGCCACGCCGACCCCGGCGCGTACGACCAGGGACGCGAGCCGATCGGGGTCGGAACGCTCGGGTGCCTCGGCGACCACCAGGGTCGCGCCCACCGCCAGCGCCATCACCAGTTCCCACACCGACGCGTCGAAGCTGAACGGCGCGAAGCCGAGTACGACGTCGTCGCATCCCGTGCCCAGCGCCGTCTGCTGCGCGGTGGCCAGACTGACCAGCCCCCGGTGGGACAGGTGCACACCCTTGGGCCGGCCGGTCGAGCCGGAGGTGTAGATCACGTATGCGAGCTGGTCGGGCAGGATCCGGCCCCGCGGAGGAACGTCGGGGAGCGCCGCGAGATCCGTCCAGGTGGCCGGGGCGTCCAGCCACAGCACGGTCTGCGGTGCGGTGTGCGCCGCCAGGTCGGCGGCGATGCTCCGATGGCCGAGCAGCACGGTCGCACCGCTGTCGGCAAGCATGAACTCCAGTCGTTCGGCCGGGTACTCGGGATCCAGCGGCAGATAGGCCGCTCCCGCCTGCCACACCGCGAGCACCGCGACCGCGAGGTCCGCGCCCCGCTCCAGGCACAGGGCCACCACGGACTCGGTCCCGACGCCCGCCCGGCGCAGGCACTGCGCGAGCCGGTTGGCACGCTGGATGAGCCCGTCGTACGTGAGCGACCGTTCGCCCGCCACCACGGCCACCGAGTCGCCGTGCGTGTCGGCGTGCCCTGCGATCAGCTCGTGGACACCGCTCACGGCGGGCAGCGCCACGGCGGTGTCGTTCCACTCCCGCACCAGCAGGTCGTGCTCGCTCGCCGTCAGTACGGGCAGGTCACCGACGTACCGGCCGGTGTCCGCGGCGATGGCCTCCAGAACGGTCCCCAGGTGGCCGGCGAGCCGCTCGACAGCCTCGTCGTCGTAGTGGGCGCGGTCGTAGGAGATACGGACGACCAGCTCCTGCGCGGAGGAGGCGATCACGCCGAGGGTGTAGTTGGACTGATCGCGTCCGTAGTTGGTCCCGGCCCGCAGACCGTCGCCCTCCCCCGCGTACTGCCCGGCCTGCCCACCCTCGACCAGAGCCTGGTCGGGGTAGTTCTCGAAGGCGAATACGGTGTCGAACAGTGCCTGTCCTGGCGGCAGTTCGCCGCATTCGGCGATGGTCACCAGCGGCGTATGCTCGTACTTGCGACCGCGTACCTGCTCGTCCTGCAACAGGGACAGCCAGTCGGCGACGGTCCGGTCACGGTCGATGCTCACCCGCACGGGCGTGGTGTTGATGAGCAGGCCGACCATCCCGTCCATACCGTCGAGCTGACCGCCACGGCCCGACGAGGTCACCCCGAACAGGATGTCGTCGCTGCCGGCGTACAGGCCGAGCACCAGAGCCCACGCGCCCTGCACCACGGTGTTCAGCGTCAGCCGGTGCCGGCGGGCGAACTCGGCGAGGCCGGACGTGGACACGGAGTCCGGCAGCGGCACCCGGCGCTCGTCCCGCCCCTGGTGGCCGGTGGCGCGTTCCACGCCCAGGGTCGCGGCTTCGGTGATCCCGGCCAACCGCTCGCGCCAGTACTCCCGGGCCTCTTCCGCGTCCTGTCCGGCGTTCCAGGCGACGAAGTCCCGGAAGGGCGCACGGGCGGCGAGCCTGGGCCGGTTGCCCTCGCGCAGTGCGTGATACGCCTCCAGCACTTCGTTCAGCACGATGGGCACACTCCACCCGTCGAGCAGCAAGTGGTGGAAGCTCCACACCAGTTGGTGCCGTTCGTCGGACAGCCGGATCAGGGAGACGCGTACCAGCGTCGGGGCGGAGAAGTCCGCTCCCCGCTCCCAGTCGGCCTCCAGGTGCTCCGTGACGGCGCGCCGCCGCGCGTCCTCGTCGAGGTGCGAGAGATCCAGTAGGCGGAGGGGCAGGGGTACGGACCGGGACACCACCGCGAGCGGCTCGGGCACTCCTTCCCACACCACCGCGCTGCGCAGCACCTCGTGCCGCGTGAAGACCAGCTCCCACGCCCGCTTCAGGGCGTCGAGATCCAGCGTGCCTTCGAGGAGGACACCGTTCTGGGCCCAGTACATGCCGGGTTCGGTGGCGAGCCGGGTGTGGAAGAGCATCCCCTGCTGGACGGCGGTCAGTGGATGGATGTCCTCGATCACCGTCGCGATCCGGCCGGTGACCAGGTCCAGGGTGTCCTGGTCGAGACGGGCAAGCGGGAAGTCCGACGGGGTGTGTCCGGCGACCTCCGGACGGCAGCAGTACTCGATCAGCTCGCCGAGGACATCGACGTAACGCCGCGCGAGGCGCCGTACGGTCGCCTCGTCGTGCACCTCGTCGCTGTACGTCCACTCCATCTCAAGGCTGCCGTCGGCGACCTGGCTGTTCACCTCGATGAGGTGCGTGCGCGTACCGTCCACCGACTGGGACTCGCCGAGCGACCGGCCGGACGGTCCGAAGAGGGCACGGCCGGGTGAGGTGGCGCGGGTGTCCGCCGGGTGGGCGGCTTCCGTCGAGTGGTGGGACGACTGGCCGAGGTAGTTGAAGGAGACCTCGGGGGCGGAGGCCGCGCCCGGCGGTGTCCAGTCGGTGAGATGCCGCAGCAGGCCGTATCCCAGGCCCTTGCGCGGCACTGCCCGCAGGTCCTCCTTCGTACGCCGCAGCAATGCACCCAGATCACCATCTCCGACACCGCCCAGCGCGACCGGGTGCACGCTGGTGAACCAGCCGACGGTACGGGACACGTCGACGCCGGCGCCCACGTCCTCGCGGCCGTGGCCCTCCACATCCACCACGACCGACGCCGACCCGGTCCACTCGGCCAGCACCGCGCCCAGGACGCTGAGCAGCACGTCGTTGATCTGCGTCCGGAACGCACCCGGCACCTCACGCAGCAGACGCTCGGTCCGCCGCGCGTCCAGGGTCGTCCGGGCATTACGGACCGAGGCATTGCGGTTCGGGCCCTCGTGGTCGCGCGGTACGCGTGTCGCGGCGGCCCCGATCTCCTGCCAGTACGCGGCTTCCGCCGTCACCTCCGGAGAACCCGCGAGCTCGCCGAGCCGCTGCGCCCAGCGCGGGAAGGAGGTGGTCTTGGCCGGCAGTTCCACCCTCGTGGCACCGCGCTCGGCCTGCTCGTACGCCGAGGTCAGGTCTTCGAGCAGGATCGGCCAGGAGACGGCGTCCACGACCAGGTGATGGATGACGAGGAGGAGCAGTTGCCCTCGTTCGGCCCGGTCACCGCCCTTCTCGTCCCGCTCGTTCCGGTCATCCCGCTCGATGAGGGCTGCGCGGAGGAGGGGACCGTCACTCAGACTCAGACTGGCCTGCACCTCCGTGGCCCGTGCCGCCAGGAACTCCTCTTCGACGTCCTGGACATCCAGACCGGAGGCATCGATCAGCGAGACCATGTCTGCTGTCTCCGCCGACACCACTCGCCCGGCCCACGCGCCGTCCTCTCGCTGTACGAAGCGTGAGCGCAGTACGTCGTGATGCTCGACCAGCGCGGCCAACGCCACTCGCAGCAGGCCGGGTTCGACCCGGCGACCCACTTCCAGAACCGTCGACTGGTTGAAGTGCGAGGGATGCGGCAACTCGCGCGCCAGGAAGCTCTGCTGCACGGGAGTCGGGTCGAAGTCGGCGACCACAAGGCCCTGTTCGGCCTCCGTGACGCTTTCGGCCGACGCCACCGACGCCAAGCCGGCCACCGTCTGGTGCTCGAACAACTGCGCCACGGTCACATGGACGCCGAACTCCCGGGACTTCGCCGCGACCCGGATGCTGATGATCGAGTCACCGCCGAGGTCGAAGAAGTTCTCCTCGACCCCGACCCGCTCCACGCCGAGCACCTGCGCCCACACCTCGGCCAAAATCTGTTCGACCTCGGTACGGGGGGCCACGTACTCCCCTGCCGAGCCGGTACCAGCTGTGCCGTCCGGTTCGGGAAGTGCGGAGCGGTCGAGTTTGCCGTTGGGGGTGAGGGGGAGGGCTGCGAGTTCGGTGAAGGTCGCCGGGATCATGAAGGCCGGCAGGCGCTCACCGGCGAAGGAGCGCAGGTCGGGGGTGGAGGGGATGCCGTCGGCCTGGTCGACGGGGACGAGGTAGGCGGCCAGCTTGCGGTCCTCGGCATCACCGAACGCGGTCACGACGGCGGTGCGGATCTGCGGGTGGGCGGCGAGTACGGCCTCGATCTCACCGGGCTCGATACGGAAACCCCGTACCTTGACCTGATCGTCGGCCCGGCCGATGAAGTCCAGCGTGCCCTCAGCCAGCCACCGCGCCCGGTCACCCGAGCGATACATACGGGTGCCGTCGGCGGCAAAGGGGTCGGGCAGGAAACGCTCCGCGGTCAGCGCAGACTGGGCGCGGTAGCCGCGGGCCACCTGCGGACCCGCGATGTACACCTCGCCGGCCACTCCGACCGGGACCGGGTTCAGACGCCCGTCCAGAACATACAGACGGGCGTTCGCCACCGGGGCACCGATCGGCGGAGCCGCGGTCGGCTCCGGAGCCACCGGGCCCGCGGTGACCATGACGGTCGCCTCGGTAGGACCGTAGGTGTTCACCAGCGTGCGCCCGGCCGCCCAGGCCTGGGCGGCCTGCTGGGTCAGCCGCTCCGCACCGAGGAGCAGGGTCTGAATGCCTGGGACTTCTTCCGGCTTCAGGACACCCAGCAGGGAGGGCACCACACTGGCTGCTCCCACCGCCTGCGCGCCGACCATCCCGGTCAGCGCCTCTGGAGCGGCGCGCTCGGCACTGCTCGCCACCACCAGAGTGCCGCCCGAGGCAAGGGTCACCGCCACATCCAGCACCGCCGCATCAAAACTGAACGACGCGAACTGCAGGACGCGTACATTCGGGCCCGCCCCCAGCACCGGGGTCAGCGCGGTCACCATGCCCACCACACTGCGATGCCCGACCTGCACACCCTTGGGCCGGCCCGTCGACCCCGACGTATAAATCACATACGCCAACTGGTCAGCGTGTACGTCGACTTCAGGCGCCGTGGACGGCAGATCCCCGGCCACCTCGGCCATCGTCTCGGGCCCGACCACCACCCGCGCGCCACTGTCGGCGAGCATGAACTCCCGTCGCTCAAACGGGTATTCGGGGTCCAGCGGCAGATACGCACCACCTGCCTGCCACACCGCCACCATCGCCACGACCATGTCGGTGCCACGCGGCAGGCACAGCCCCACCACCGACTCGGCACCCACCCCGCGCCCTCGCAGATGATGCGCCAGGCGATTGGCACGCACCATCAGTCCGCCATACGTGAGCGCCTTGCCGTCCGAGACGACCGCCACCGCATCCGGGCTCTCATCCGCCCGCGCAGCAATCAGCTCATGCACCCCACCCACACCCGGCAACGCCTCAGCAGTCTCGTTCCACTCCTCGACCACCTGCTGTCGCTCACCCGCACCCAGCACCGGCAGCTCACCGACGCGCTGCCCCGCATCCTCCGCGATGCTCGCCAGCACATTGACGAGATGGCTCGCCAGTCGCTCGACAGTCGCGGAGTCGTACTGGGCCCGCTCGTACGAAACCTTGATCATGAGCTCGCGTCCGGAGCCGGCGGTCACACTGAGTGGGTAACTCGCCTGTTGGCGGACGTGGTTGAGCCCGGTCTGCAGACCGCTCGCCGCGGAAAGCTCCCTGCTGTCGATCAGGGTCTGATCGGGGTAGTTTTCGAAGACGAAGAGGGTGTTGAACAGAGCCTGGCCCGGCGGGAGTTCACTGCTCTCCGCGATCGTGACCAACGGCGTGTGCTCGAACCTACGCGCCCGCACCTGCTCATCCTGCAACACCGCCAACCACTCCACCACCGGCCGGTCCCGCTCCACCCGCACCCGCACCGGCGTCGTATTCAGCAACAGACCCACCATCGAGTCCATCCCATCGATCTGACCACCACGGCCCGACGACGTCACACCGAACACCACATCATCCGAACCCGCATA
>NZ_JBIUVD010000020.1:0-119635 GCF_044742785.1 Streptomyces sp. NPDC087844
GCGGACGTTGAACTCGCCGCATGACCCCAGCAAGCCTGAATCACCCCAAACCCGACAGGGGTGCCTTGACGAAGGACATAGAGGCACCCCCCCCACCGGCCCGCACCCGGCAAACGACCGCCCCCTCAAGAGGCGCGGGGAACGGCACGAACGACCCCCGCCGGCCCGTACCCGACCAGCAGGGCCGGTCCTTCAAAACGGCTCAGCTCACCGCAGACGTCTCGTTGAGCGACCGCACACTCGCGTTCCCGTCCGCGTAGTACGCCACCTCCGACAGCGAAGCCGCCGACAGTTCCATCCGGAACAGCGACTCCGGCGGGGCGCCCAGAGCCAGCCGAACCAGCGTCTTGATCGGCGTGACGTGCGAGACGACGAGCACCGTGCGGCCCGCGTACGCCGCGAGCAGCCCGTCGCGGGCAGCCGCCACGCGCCGGGCGACCGCCGCGAAACTCTCGCCGCCGCCGGTCGGTTCCGCGTCCGGTGAGGCCAGCCAGGCATTCATGTCGTCCGGATGGCGCTCCCGTACCTCCGCGAAGGTCAGGCCTTCCCAGGCGCCGAAGTCCGTCTCGCGGAGGCCGTCCTCGATCCGAACGTCCAGGTCCAGCCGGGCGGCCGCGAACTCGGCGGTTTCGCGGCAGCGGGTCAGGGGTGAGGACACGATGGCCTCTACGGTGCCGCGCGCGGCGAGGGCGGTGGCGATGCGCTCGGCCTGGTGTCGGCCGGTGTCCGAGAGGGGCGGGTCGCTCGCGGCGACGGCACTTCCGCCGGCACTCCCGCCGCCACCCCCACTCACGCTTCCGCCGCCGCTTCCGCCCTCACTCCCGCTTCCGCTCCCGCTTCCGCTGCCGCTCCCGCTTCCGCTTCCGCTTCCGCTTCCGCTTCCGGAGAAGCGTCTCTGTGGGGTGAGGGAGGTCTCGCCGTGGCGGAGTAGTACGAAGGTGGTGGGGGTGCCCAGGTCTGGGGGGCTGGTCATTTTTGACTGCCTGTACGTCGGTGTGACGGGGGTTGTCGTTCGGCTGACGGCCGGTTGTGGGCTGGCCGCGCAGTTCCCCGCGCCCCCTGCGGAGCCCTGGGGGCCCAGGTGACCCTGGGGTCCCTGGTGGCGCCCTGAGGGCCCTCCGCGACGCGAGGGTCCGGGATCGACGTTCGGCGGCTAACCACCGGCCATGGCCGGCCGCGCCGTTCCCCGCGCCCCTTGCGGGCCCCGCCTGGGGTCCCTCCGTCCGGGGCGCGGGCCCTACCGGCAGTTCGCGCGGTCGCGGGTTCCCTACAGGCCCGACTCCGACGTGCGGATCAAGATGCGGCGGCAGTTCTCGCAGCGGAGGACCTGGTCAGGGGCCGCCGCCTTCACCTCGTTGACCTCGGTAATGTTCAGCTCCAGGCGGCAACCCTCGCAGCGGCGCTGATAGAGGCGGGCCGCGCCTACGCCGCCCTGCTGCTCGCGGAGCTTCTCGTAGAGCTTGAGGAGGTCCGCGGGGACCGAGCCCGCGACGACCTCGCGCTCCTTGGTCAGCGTCGCGCTCTCGCCGTCGAACGACTCGTAGGACGCGTCCCGGCGGCTCGTCGCGTCGTCGATCTTCGACTGGACGGACAAGACCCGCCCGGTCAGTTCGGCGACCCGCTCCTGCGCGGACTCACGGCGCTCCATGATCTCCAGGACGACGTCCTCAAGATCTCCCTGCCGCTTGGCCAGCGAGGTGATCTCGCGCTGGAGGTTCTCCAGGTCCTTGGGTGACGTGGCGGCACCGGAGTCCAGCCGCTGCTGGTCGCGCGAGGCACGCTGGCGCACCTGGTCGACGTCCTGCTCCGCCTTGGTCTGCTCGCGGGAGCAGTCGCTCTCCTCGGTCTGGGCGGCGACGAGCAGGTCGCGCAACTGCGTGAGGTCCTTGGTCAGCGACTCGATCTCGTCGTGCTCCGGCAGCGACCGCCGCTTGTGGGCCAACTGCTGAAGGCGGGCATCGAAGGACTGGACGTCGAGAAGTCGGATCTGGTCGGCGGGCGCGGCGTTCAGTTGGGGGCTCCAGGTGAAGGGGAGTGGGAGTTCCACGGGTCGGTGACCGTCTTCGAGACATGGACCCGCAGGTCCCAGCCGTGACGGTCGGAAATCTCGTCGAGCTGGGCTGCGGCCAGCTCGCACCAGGGCCACTCGGTGGCCCAGTGCGCCGCGTCGAGCAGCGCGAGAGGACTGTGGGCGCGGGCCTCCGACGCCGGGTGGTGGCGCAGGTCCGCGGTGAGGAAGGCGTCCACGCCGGCTGCGCGTACGTCCTCGAAGAGGCTGTCGCCGGAGCCGCCGCTGACCGCGACGGTCCGCACGATCGCGTCCGGATCGCCTGCCACCCGGATGCCCTGCGCGGTGGCGGGCAGCCGCTCCGCCGCACGCGCGGCGAGCTCGCGGACCGTGATCGGGTGGTCCAGCGCGCAGACCCGGCCGAGGCCCCTGCGGCCCTCGGGGTCGGCGGGGTCCGGCACCAGGGGGCGTACGACCCGCAGGTCCAGCGCGCCCGCGAGGGCGTCACTCACCCCCGGGTCGGCGCGGTCGGCGTTCGTGTGGGCGACATGCAGCGCGATGTCGTTCTTGATGAGGGTGTGCACGACCCGGCCCTTGAAGGTCGAGGCCGCCACCGTCGTCGTACCGCGCAGATAGAGCGGGTGGTGGGTGACCAGCAGGTCCGCGCCCAGCTTCACCGCCTCGTCCACGATCTCCTGGACCGGGTCGACGGCGAACAGGACACGGGAGACCTCCTGGTCTGGGTCTCCGCAGACCGTCCCGACCGCGTCCCATGCCTCCGCGCTCCCGGGGGGCCAGAGGGCGTCGAGCGCGGCGATTGCTTCAGACAGACGGGGCACGAACAAAAGGCTACCTGCCTTGTGTCCCCGCCCTACCGGTCGCGGGTTACTTGACCAGCCGCGACCATGCGACCCCGCGCCGCCCGCCAGTCCCACCGCCTGCTCGGCGCGGTGGTCCCGGCCCACTTGGCGAAGTGGTCCCGGCCCACTTGGCGAAGTGGTCCCGGCCCACTTGGCGAGGTGGTCCCGGCCCACTTGGCGAGGTGGTTCCCGAGGTCTTCGCGCACCTCGTCGGCCGAGGCCGCGGTCACTCCGAGGCCGCGGTCACGCCGAGGGCGAGATACCGGGTCTCCTCGGGTACGTCCTCGGCCTGGACCCTTTCGATCGCGTCGAGCCTCTTCCGGAGCGGGTTGCCCTCGGTGCTCGCGCGGTCGGTCTTCTCCGCGTCGCCGGAGACGCCGGTGAGGGTCCGGTCGGCGTCCGCCTCGTCGATCCGCGTCGGGTCGATCTCCGCCACCCGCCACGCGGTCGTTGACCTGCTGGTTCTTCGGGCGCGGGTGGCGACGTCCCGAAGGATCGGACGATGAAGGCCGATGAAGCTCGATGACGGCCGATGAAGTCCGATGAAGATGAAGGACGTCTTCGCGCAGAGGCGGATCATGCCCGTCAGGTAACGGAGCACGGTGACGGTCGGCTTGTCGGGGCCCAGCTCGTCACCGAGGGCCTCGGCCCTCTGGCGGCGTGCGGTTCGCTGCCGAGGCGCAGGTCGCACTTGGGCGGCCGTGACCATCGGCACCTCCACTCCCGTCGAGCACACCCGCCCCCGTTCCCTCAGGTGAATCGGAAGGTGGCCACTCTTATGCGTGAAAGGGCTGCCCGCAGGTCCCACGTCTGTGCGTGCGAAAACTAGTTTCGTCGCCGGAGGTGACCGAACGATGGCGGCCTGTGCGATCGAGTCCGCGGCGTCCGAGAACGAAAGGGCCACGCGGGCAGGGTGCGTGATCACCGTCGACGGGGCCTACGCGGCCCGGCTGGCCCGCAGCGGCGAGTCCTGGTTCCCGGAGCGCTGGACGCTGGACGGCCCTGAACCCTATGCCGTGCCCCTGGCGGGCAACCAGCCGGAGGAGCCCGGCACGGAGGTGCTGCCGATGGCGGACGGGCGGGTGCTCATCCGCCGGTTCACCGACGGGCGGCACGCGTTCTCCCTGCTGTACCCGACAGGCCCCGGGACGGGCGAGGTACCGCTCGGCGCGGTGGAGTGCCCCGAGCCGCGCACGGAGCTGCGGCTGCTGCCGCCCGCTCCGGGCGGCACCCGGGCGTACGCCCTTGCCGTGGGCCCGGGTTCGACCGCCGTGTGGCTGGTGGCGGGCGGCACCTTCGGGCCCGAGCATCTCGCGGAGGTGCCGGGCCGCTGCTCGGGCGGCGTGTGGCTGGGCGGCGGGGACCGGCTGCTCGCGCTGGACCGGGAGTCGCAGGGCAGGACCAAGACGGTGGTGGTCGATCTGGAGCGCGGGGGTGAGGTGTCGCCGCTGCTGCAGATCTCCGAGGAGAGCAACGACCGGCTGTTGCTCGCGGACGCGGACAGCGGGCTGCTCCTGATCCGCTCGGACGCGCCCTCTCCCGGGCAGGAGCGTCTTGGCTGGGGTGTGCTGGGGAGCACGCTGCCGGTCCGGTTCCCGGAGTGCCTTCAGCCGGCCGGCTGCACGGTCACGCCGTTCGCGATCCAGCCGGGTCTGGTGCTGACGCCGGAGAGCTGCGGGGTCGCGCTGCGGATCGACGGTGACGGTGTCGGTGGTGTCGGTGGTGGCGGTGGTGTCGGTGGCGGTGGCGACGGCGGTGGCTCGGGCAGCTGGCTCGGAGTGTGGCGCCCGGCGGAGCGCCACCTCCACCAGCTCCCTCCGCCCGAGGGCTGGCTGACCGGTTCCGGCCGGTGGACCAGGGACGGGGTGCTGCAACTGCCGTACGCGACAGGGGCTGTGCCGTGCGGGGTGGCACGGGTCGAGGCATCCACCGGCCCGGGGGCCCCGGCCAGTACGGGGGAGGCGCCGCGGGGGCCGTCGGAGCCGGAGCCTGCGCCTGCGCCTGAGTCGGGGGTGGCCCGCCCGGTACCGCTCCAACAGGCACCACTGACGGCCCGAGCGGTCGCAAGCGCCTTCGCGGGCCGCCGGGCGGCGCAGGCGGCGGGGAGGGGGCGGGGGCCGGGCGGGGCGCCTTACCGGGCACCGGACGGGGCTCAGGACTGGCCGTTGGATCGGGCGCAGGACTGCGCTCCGGATCGGCCGTTGGATGGGGTGCCGGATCGGGCTCCGGACCGGCCGTTGGACCGGCCGTTGCACCGGGTGCCGGATCGGACTCCTGGGGTGGCTTGGGGTGGGGGTCCGGATGTAGTTCCAGAGGGAGGCCGGGACGCGGCTGCGAGCGTCGCTCGCACCGGGGCGCCGGACGAGACCCGGGGCGGGACTCCCGACTGGGCGCCGGACGAGGCACCGAGTGGGGGTGCCGGTGCTGGCCCCGCTTCCGGTTCCGGGCTCAGCCCTGGTCCTGGGCCCGAAGCCGGTCCTGGCCCCGGGCCCAGCTTCGGGCCCAGCTCCTCCCCCGGCCCCGCCAACACGCCCCATGTACCCAACACACCCAACACACCCAGTGCGCCCACCACACCCAGCATCCAACCCAGTAACACTCACCCGATCCCCGACGGCGTCCGCCCCCCTCCCCCCGAGCCGGTGCAGCCGCTACGTGTCGAGCGGGTCAGCAGCGAGGCGCCGGCGGAGTTCCGGGTGCTCCGGGTGGGCGTCGGGGGCGCTTCGTCTCTCAGTCCCCTCGAAGTGACCACCGAGTAGCCCCGACCACCCCTCGGGTCGGTCACAACCGACCGTTAGAATCTCCGGCGCTGTACCGAAGGATCTTGCTGACGGGGTGAATTCCAGATGAGCGAAACGAACACCATGGAGACGGCGGCCACCGACCTGCGGAGGACGTCGGCGCAGGCCGATGACGACGGTGGCCAGGGCCGGCACCGGGGGCCCGTCTCCGCACAGGAGGACGGGGCGATCCCCCGCGGCCGGCACCGCAGGCCGGCCGAGCAGTACGACCCAGGGGCCTGACCACCCTCGGGCCGCGACACGACACGGCCCCGTCCGACACTCGTCGGGCGGGGCCGTTCCGCGTGGGGGCGCGGAATTCCTGCTCAGTCGTGTCACTCGTGCTTCAAGCCCAGCACCTCCGCCGCCGCGAACGTCTCCCCCGGCGGCCGGTCCGCGTAGTGCGGAGTGAGCAGCGCGTCCAGTTCGTCGTAGGTGAAGGCGTCCTGCTTGGTGTCGAACTTCGCCGCCACCCGCGGCCGTTCGACGACGGCGACCATCCCGCCGTGCACGACGAGCAGTTGGCCGTTGACCTGTGCCGCGGCCGGCGAGACCAAGTAGCCGACGAGCGGGGCGACATGATCGGGGGCGAGCGGATCGAGCCGCCCCCCGACACCCTGTCCCTGCCTCTGCCCCTGCCGCTCTCCCTGTCGCTGCCCCTGCCCCTGTCCCGGTCTCCGTCCCTGCCCCTCCCCCGGCTCCTGGAAGCCCGCGAAGACGTCCGCCGTCATACGGGTCCGGGCGCGCGGGCAGATCACGTTCGCCGTGACGCCGTACTTGGACAGCGCCAGCGCCGTCGAGGTCGTCAGCCCGACGATCCCGCCCTTCGCGGCGGCGTAGTTGGGCTGTCCCGCCGAACCCGCGAGGAACGCCTCCGAGGAGGTGTTCACAATCCGCCCGTACACCGGCGCGTCCGCCGCCTTGGACCGTGCCCGCCAGTACGCGGACGCAAAGTGGGTGGTGTTGAAGTGGCCCTTCAGATGGACGCGGATCACCGAGTCCCACTCGTCCTCGGACATGGAGAAGACCATCCGGTCCCGCAGGATGCCCGCGTTGTTGACGAGGATGTCCAGCTGCCCGAACTCGGCGATCGCCGACTCGACGAGTTCCCGGGCCTGTTCGTGGTCGGCCACATCTCCGGTGTGCGCGACCGCGCGGCCGCCCGCTGCCCGGATCTCCGCGGCGACCTCCTCGGCGGGCCCTGCCGACGCGTCGCCGGAACCGTCCCGGCCGGACTGTCCGTAGTCGTTGACGACGACGGCAGCCCCCAGCCGGGCGAGTTCCAGTGCCTCCGCCCGGCCGAGCCCGCGCCCGGCGCCCGTGACGACCGCGGCCCGTCCCTCAAGTGGCAATGACATCGAAGTCCCCTCAGCTCGACCGACTGTGTTCCACTGTGACCAGACGTGACTGGACGGACGTATACGTGACCGGACGTGACCGGACGTGACCGGTGACCGGAGGTTCAGGACGGCCTCAGATCTCGATGCACGTGCGCAGCGAAACCCCCGTACGCATCTGGTCGAGCGCCTCGTTGATGTCGCCGAGCGGCACTCGGTGCGTGATCAGGCCCTCCAGGTCGATGCGTCCGGCGCGCCACAGCGCGATGGTCCGCTCGTAGGACCGCAGGACGTCCCCTCCGCCGTACATGGACGGCAGGATCCGCTTCTCGTCGAAGAACAGCTCGAACATGTTGAGCTGCAGGAAGTCGTCCATGGCGCCCGCGCCGACGACGACCAGCGTGCCGCCGCGGCGGGTGTTCTCGTACGCCGTGCGGGCGGTGGCGGAGCGGCCGACGACCTCGAAGACGTAGTCGAAGCCCTCGCCCGCGGTCACCGACTGCTTGGCGTCGGGGAGTTCGTCGGGCGAGACGGCCCTCGTGGCGCCGAACCTCAGCGCGGCCTCGCGGCGCGAAAGCACCGGGTCGACGGCGACGATCTCCGCGGCGCCCCGGAGCCGGGCGCCCTGGATCGCGGAGACGCCGACTCCTCCGCAGCCGATGACGGCGACGGACGAACCGGCCTCCACATCGGCGGTGTTGAGCGCGGCACCGAGTCCGGTGGTGACGCCGCAGCCGATGAGGGCGGCGATGTCGAAGGGCACGTCGTCCGGGATCGGCACGGCGCAGCCCGCGTCGACGACGACCTCCTCGGTGAAGGTCCCGGTGCCCGCGAAGCCGAACACATCGCCGCCGGGGCGTTTGAAGTTGGGTGTGCCGGCATTCATGAACCCGGCGAGACACAGCTCGGTCTGGCCGCGTTTGCAGGCGGGACACGCGCCGCACGCGGGCAGCCAGCAGACGACGACCCGGTCCCCGGCCTTGACGTTCGTGACGCCCTCACCGACCTCCATGATCTCGCCGGCTCCCTCGTGACCCGGGATGAACGGCGCGGGCTGCGGCAGCACCCCGGCCATCGCCGAGAGGTCCGAGTGGCACAGGCCGGTGGCCCGCACCCGGATCCTCACCCGGCCCGGCCCGAAGCCCGTCGCCTCGACGTCGTCGAATACTTCCAGCTTGTCCTGGCCGATCTCGTGCAGTACGGCTGCGCGCATGGTGCGGCTCCCCTCGGAAACGTACGTACGACACTCAGGTGTGCTCCACCGGCGCTCGCTCAGGCGTGTTCGACGACGGTGTCGGTGAGGACCGGCGCGTCGTCGCGTTCGGCCGCGCCCACCGTCACCCGGACCCGGCCGTCCTCCTCCCACATGCGGACGCGCAGGGTCTCGCCCGGATACACCACCCCGGCGAAGCGCGTGGCGCAGGAGCGGACCCGGGTGACATCGCCGCCGAGCACGGTGTCCACGACCGCCTTCAGCGTCATCCCGTACGTGCACAGCCCGTGCAGGATCGGGCGGTCGAAGCCGGCGAGCTTGGCGAACTCGGGGTCGGCGTGCAGCGGGTTCCAGTCGCCGGAGAGCCGGTACAGGAGCGCCTGGTCCTCGCGGACCGGGCGCTCGACCGTCCGGTCCGGCGCGCCCGTCGGTGGTGCGGGGCGCGTGGAGGGGCCGCGGTCGCCGCCGAAACCGCCTTCGCCGCGTACGAAGATCTGGGCGTCGTTGGTCCAGAGCGGCCCGTCCGCGTCGGCGACGTCGGTGCGTACGACGAGGATGGCGGCCTTGCCCTTGTCGTACACGGCGGCGATCCGGGCGGTGGCGACCGCCTCGCCCGCGACCGGGATCGGCCGGTGCAGTGTGACGGTCTGGCCGCCGTGCAGGACATGCGCGAGGTTGACGTCGACACCCGGCATGGAGAGGCCGCTGATCACGCCCGGGGAGCCCGCGCCCGCGACGGTCGCGAAGCTCGGCAGGACGTGCAGCCTGGACTCCAGGGTGTAACGCAGTTCGTCGGGGTCGGTCGCGGGGGTGTCCCTGTCGGGGTTCGCGCCGGCGCCGAGGCCGAGGTGGTACAGCTGGACGTCCTTGTGACCCCAGGCGATCCCGGCGGACCGGGGCTCGGCCGCGAGGGCCTGGGCAACGTCGATGGGCATGGGGCTCCTGACTGCCTCGCGGAAGACACTGGAGGACACGCGAGGACACGGGCGGGCGAATAAGGGCGTATGCGGGCTTACGCAAGCGGATACGTGCGGCTACGTGCTGACACATGCGGCTCCATGCGGCTCCATGCGGCTCTGTGCAGATACTCGCGGATACGTTCGGCTCCATACGGCTCTGTGCGGATACGTGGTGATACGTGCGGATACATGGGGATACGGGAAGACCTCGGTGCGGCCGTCCGCACCGTCGGCCGCACCGAGGTCGACTCTGGGCCGGGGGAAGCTGGAACCCGCCCGTTCTAGAACGCGTTCCAGTACCAGCGATCCCCTGTATAGCCGAGCCCCGGGCACATGTGAAGACTCCTGACGCCATGTCAGATAGCGTCGGGGCCTCGCACGCGCCCGGCCCTGGGCAGTGACATTTGTCCTGCCCGAGTCCGTACATGCGCATCTGCCGCGCCCCGCCCGCCGCTCCGTAGCGTCGTCCCCATGACGAAGACGGGGACAAGTACGAGTACTGGGACGAGTGCGAGTGCGAGTGCGAGGACAGCGGGGGCGAGGGCGGGGGCTGTCTCCCTCACCGGAGTGGTCAAGGCCTTCGGTGCGGTACGGGCTGTGGACGGTGTCGACCTGGAGACCGCCCGCGGCGAGACGGTCGCGCTGCTCGGCCGCAACGGCGCGGGCAGCTGTGGTTCCCACTGGCCCTCTTTCCCGGCTGGCTGCGGTCGTTGTCGTCCTACACACCCACGAACCGCTTCGCGCAGCGCAGCTCAATACGGCCGTCGCCGACGGGCGGGCGCCCGCGCTCGGAGCCGTGCTGGTGCTGACCGGCTGGCTGCTGGTCTTCGGCTCGTACGCTGTGGTCTCGTACCGCAGGACCGCGCTGACCGTCTGACCGTCTGACCGAAATCGGGATCGGGAACAGGGCAGAAAAGGGTTCAGGAACGGGAGCTGGGGATGTCCTGGTTGCGGAGCGTCAGTTGTCGGATGACCGCCCGGCCAAAGGAGCGGACCGGGCACAGGACCGAGAGGCTCCCTGAGCACCTGGGCCCGCCGCCCAGCGGTTTCGCGCTCCTGCCCTGGCTCCTCATGGGTATGGGCGCCTTCTTTTCGGGTGCGGGTGCGTTGTGGCTGGCCGCGCCGTTCCCCGCGCCCCCTGAATGCCAAGAGACTGCGCCGTTCCCCGCGCCCCCGAAAGTCCGAAGCCGAAGCCGGAGCCGGAGACTGGAGTCGGTGCCGCCTAGTGTTGGGGTGTGAATGAGATGCCCCGGGATCATCGGCCTGCCAAGTCCATTCGTGTGTTGCTCGCCGAGGATCAGGGGATGATGCGGGGCGCGTTGGCGCTGCTCCTCGGGATGGAGGCGGACATCGACGTGGTGGCGCAGGTCGGGACGGGGGACGCCATCGTGGGGGCGGCCCTGGAGTCCCGGCCCGATGTCGCACTGCTGGACATCGCACTGCCCGGCATCAGCGGTCTCGACGCCGCCGCGCTGTTGCGGGAGGAGACGCCCGACTGCCGGGTGCTGATCCTCACCACCTTCGGCCGGCCCGGTTATCTGCGGCGGGCCATGGAGGCGGGCGCGGCGGGGTTCCTGGTCAAGGACGGGCCCGTGGAGGAGCTGGCGCGGGCGATCCGCCGGGTGCTGACCGGGGAGACCGTCATCGACCCGGCACTCGCCGCGGCCGCGCTGGGCGCCGGGCCCAACCCGCTCACCGCCCGTGAGTGCGATGTGCTGAAGGCCTCGGCGGACGGGGCGACGGTCGCCGACATCGCGTCCAAGCTGCACCTTTCCGAGTCGACCGTGCGCAACTACCTCAGCTCCGCGATCGGCAGGACAGCGACCCGCAACCGCATGGAGGCCCTGCGGGAGGCTCGCCACCAGGGGTGGTTGTAGCCCCTCTGGTGGCGTGGGCACCGCGGCCTTGGGAGCTGACGTGCGTTGTCCTGTGCGGGTGCTTCGTGGCCGGCCGCGTCGTTCCCCGCGCCCCGCCCCTGAAAGCGGGGCTGCGCTCCCCGCTGCAGGGGGTGCGGTCAACTGCGCGCTCAGCCCTCACGCACCCGCAGCCGGCGACGCGCCCCGGCGGAGCCGTTCGGCAGCCACACCCACATCAGCACCGCCCCACCGAGCATCACCCCGCACCCGGTCCGGAACACCAGCGCATACCCCTCCGTCAACGCCCCCGGCAAGGGCTCCCCACCCGTCCGCGCCGCGGCGATCGTCGCCATCACGGACAGGCCGAGCGAACCCCCCATCGTGCGGGAGGTGTTCACCAGCCCCGAAACCAGCCCCGCGTCCCCCGCCTCCGCTCCCGACGTCGCCAGCGCGGCGAGCGGTGTCGCGGAGAGACCCGCGCCGAGCATCATGAGGATGCCGGGGAACATGATCGCGGTGAGATAGGAGCCGTCGACGGACATCGTGGACTGCCAGCCGAACCCGACCGCCGCCACCACCGCCCCGATCACCGCGACATTGCGCGCCCCGATGACCGGCATGAGCCTGGGTGCGGCCTTCGAGCCCAGGATCACCGCGAGCGAGCTGGGTACGAGAGCCGACCCGGCCTCCAGAGGCGTGTAGCCCAGCACGTTCTGCGCGTACAGCGTCATGAAGAACCACATGCAGAACATCGCCGAGCCGCACAGGAACATCGCCACGTTCGCCGAGGAGACGGACCTCAGCCGGAACAGCTTCAGCGGCATCAGCGGCGCCTTGGTGCGCGCCTCGACGAGCAGGAAGAGCCCGATCAGGGCGGCCCCGGCGGTCAGCGGGACCAGCGTCGCGGCCGACGCCCACCCCTCGGCCTCGGTCTGCACGATCCCGTACGCGAGGGTCGCGAGGCCCGATGTCACCAGTACGGCACCCGGCAGGTCGAGCCGCCGGCTGCCGCCGGCCCGGCTCTCGGTGAGCCAGAAGAGGGCGCCGAACAGCACCACGGCACCGACCGGCACGTTGATCAGCAGGACCCAGCGCCAGTTCAGCGCGTCGACGAGGAGTCCGCCGACGAGCCCGCCCGCCGCGCCGCCGCCTCCGCCGACCGCCGTCCACGTAGCGATGGCACGCGCACGCGGAGGCCCCTCGGGCACGGCCGAGGTCAGGATCGTCAGCGTCGAGGGGGCGAGCACGGCCGCGCCCAGCCCTTGCACGGCCCGCGCGGCCAGCAACTGCCACTCCGCCTGAGCAAGCCCTCCCGCCAGCGAGGCCAGTGTGAAGAGCGCCAGCCCGACCAGGAACATCCGCTTGCGCCCGTACAGGTCGCCCGCCCGGCCGCCGAGCAGCATGAAACCGGCGAAGGCGATCGTGTACGCGTTGACGACCCACTGGAGCCCCGGCGCGCTCAGCCCCAGGTCGGCCCGCATCGACGGCAACGCCACGTTGACGACCGACACGTCGAGGACGACGAGGAACTGGCCCGCGCAGGCCAGGGCGACCACCACCCAGGTGGGTGGCGCGGGGCGACGGGACACGGGTATGTCGGAAGTTGCGGCTGCGGTGGCTCTGGGCGGGGGCATAGAGGTCATGGTCGCAGTGGCCTCCTGCCCCGTACATCAGATTTTCGCCGCACGGCCGGTCCGCCGCAGGACCTAGGCCCGTCGACGGGTCCTTCGACAGGTCCGTCGACAAGCTCGTACGCAGGCCCGGGTACAGGCCAGTCCACACATCCGTCCGCAAGCCCGGGTACAGGCCAGTCCACACATCCGTCCGCAGGCCCGGGTACAGGCCCGGGGGCCGCTCAGGCGCGCCTGAGCAGTGTCACCACCGCCGCGCCCCCGAGCCCGATGTTGTGCGCGAGCCCCACGCGCGCGTCCGCCACCTGCCGTGCCCGGGCCTCGCCCCGCAACTGCCAGGTCAGCTCGGCGACCTGCGCGATGCCGGTGGCCCCCAGCGGATGCCCCTTCGAGATGAGCCCTCCCGAGGGGTTCACCACCCACCGCCCGCCGTACGTCGTGGCGCCCGACTCGACGAGCTTGCCGGACTCCCCGGGCTCGCACATGCCGAGGGCCTCGTAGGTCAGCAGTTCGTTGACGGAGAAGCAGTCGTGCAGTTCCACGACGTCGACGTCCTCGATGCCGAGCCCGGCGCTCTCGTACGCCTGCCGGGCGGCGGCCCGTGACATCGGCTGCCCGACGACGTCGACGCACGACCCGGAGGCGAACGACTCCTCCGTGTCCGTGGCCATCGCCTGCGCGACGATCTCCACGGCCCGCTCCCCCAGCCCGTGCCGCTCGACGAAGCGCTCCGACACGACGACGGCGGCGGCGGCCCCGTCCGAGGTGGGTGAGCACTGGAGCTTGGTCAGCGGGGAGTGGACGGTACGCGCGGCGAGGATCTCGTCGACCGTGTACACGTCCTGGAACTGCGCGTAAGGGTTGTTCGCCGAGTGCCGGTGGTTCTTGGCTCCCACGGCCGCGAGCTGCGCCTGGGTCGTGCCGTATCTCTCCATGTGCTCGCGCGCCGCGTTCCCGAAGATCTGGGCGGTGGGCGGCGTCATCTCGAAGCCGTGCCGGGCCGCCATGACTGCGTAGTGGCGAGCGACGGGTGACGTCTTGAAGTCCCCTCCGCCGGACCCTCCGCCAGACCCTCCGTCGGCCCCTCCGCCCAGCGCGCCGCGCGCCATCTTCTCGAAGCCCAGCGCCAGTACGCAGTCACTCGCGCCGCCCTCGACGAACTGCCGCGCGAGCATCAGCGCGGTGGCGCCGGTCGCGCAGTTGTTGTTCACGTTGTAGACGGGCACACCGCTGAGGCCGAGTTCGTACGCGGCCCGCTGCCCGGCCGTGGAGGCCTGGAAGCAGTACCCGACGGGGACCTGCTCCACCGCGTCGTATGTGATTCCGGCGTCGGTGAGGGCGCCGGTGCCCGCCTCCCGCGCCATGTCCCAGTACTGCCGGTCCCGCGTCTGCGGCTTCTCGAACTTGGTCATGCCCACACCGACGACGTACGCCTTCGCCCTGGCCTTCGCGCTCATGGCTCTCCCCACGGTCCGGTACGGCGGGAGACTAGAACACGTTCCATTCCGAGGGAAGATCCGGGGCGGTCGGATGTGGGGATAGATGTAATGAGAAGGTCAAGAATTCGTTAGCGGCTCGAAGCAACGGAATAGTTGCCTGGGCGCACGGGGTTCACCCTGCACCTACTTACTTACCTACCCACCTGTCCCATGCCTCTGGAGGCCGCACGTAATGACCCGGACAACGACGGATCCGCGCACCCGAAAGCCGAGCGGCAGCGGAATCGTCCCGGTACTGGCCTTCGCGGGCATCGTTGTCGCGGTGATGCAGACCCTGCTCGTGCCGGTCATCAAGGACCTGCCGGAGCTGCTGGGCACCTCCCCCGGCAACGCCACCTGGGTCATGACGTCGACCCTGCTCGCGGGCGCCGTGTCCACGCCGATCATGGGCCGCCTCGGTGACCTCTACGGCAAGCGGCGCATGCTGATAGCGAGCCTCGCCGTGATGGTCGTGGGCTCGCTCGTCGCCGGACTCACCAGCGAACTGCTCGTGATGATCGTCGGCCGCGCCCTCCAGGGCTTCGCGATGGGCGCCATCCCGCTCGGCATCGGTCTGATGCGCGACGGGCTGCCGCGGGAGAAGCTCGGCTCGGCGATGGCCCTGATGAGCTCCTCGATCGGCGTCGGCGGCGGACTCGCGCTGCCGGCCGCGGCCCTGGTGGCGCAGCACGCCGACTGGCACGCGCTGTTCTTCGGCTCGGCGGTCCTCGGCGTCGTCTCGATCGTGCTCACCCTGATCTTCGTACCCGAGTCGCCGATGCGTGCCGTGGGCACCTTCGACGTCGCGGGCGCGCTCGGACTGTCCGCCGGCCTTGTCCTCTTCCTCCTGCCGATCACGAAGGGCAGCGACTGGGGCTGGACGTCCGCCACGACGCTCGGCCTGTTCGGTGCCGCGGCCACCGTCCTCCTCCTGTGGGGCGTGATGGAGCTGCGCCTCAAGGCTCCGCTGGTCGACCTGCGCACCACGGCCCGCCCTGCCGTCCTCTTCACCAACCTCGCCTCGATCATGGTCGGGGTCGCCTTCTACGCCGTCTCCCTCGTCCTGCCCCAGCTGCTCCAGCTGCCCGCGTCGACCGGTTACGGCCTCGGCCAGTCCATGGTCGTGGCGGGTCTGTGCGTGGCGCCGCTCGGCCTGACCATGATGTTCACGGCGCCGGTGTACGCCCGTATCTCCGCCAAGTACGGTCCCAAAGTCACCCTGATGATCGGCATGCTGATCATCGCGATCGGGTACGGCGCCGGGCTCGGCCTGATGAGCGCCGCCTGGCAGACCATCATCATCGCGGTGGTCCTGGGCGCGGGCATCGGTCTCGCGTACTCCTCGCTGCCCGCGCTGATCATCGGCGCCGTGCCGGCCTCGGAGACGGGTGCGGCCAACGGGCTCAACACGTTGATGCGCTCGATCGGCACGTCCGTGTCGAGTGCCGTGATCGGCATGGTCCTGGCGAACACCGCGAACCAGGTGGGCGGTGTCGCGGTTCCCACGATGCACGGCTTCCGGGTGTCGTTCATGATCGCTACGGGTGCGGTGCTGCTCGGGCTGGTGTTCGCGGCGTTCCTGCCGGGGCGGCGCGCGGCGGCGAACCCGGCGAAGCCGCATCTGGTCGCTTCCAGCGACCCTCTGCCCGAGTCCGAGTCCGAGTCCGAGTCCGAGTCCGAGTCGACGAACCTTGCACCGGCCGGGTTCCGTGGCCGTGTCCTCGCCTCCGACGGTGAGCCGGTCGCGCGGGCCAAGGTCACGCTGATCGACCGGCGGGGGCGGCAGGCGGGGGCTACGCTGTCCGCGCCCGACGGCGGCTATGCGCTCGCCGTGCCTGCGGCAGGTGCGTACGTCCTGGCCGTCACGGCGGGCAGCCACGGCCCGCTGGCGTCCGGGGCGAGCCACCCCGGCGACGACCGATCGATCGAGGTGGACCTCGCGCTTCCGGGCGCCGCGGTACTGGCATAGCGCGCAGCGCCCGCCCGTAAGGGGAGCGGGGTACGGCGTGGCCGGCCGGCCACGCCGTACGTGCAGCCACGATCGGGCCGGCCCGGCGGGGCAGCCCGAAGGGCGCCTTTCAGGGGCGCGGGGAACTGCGCGCTCAGCCACAACGGACCCGCATACAAAGACAAAGCGCAGCAAGCCCAGGGCAGGTCGTCGGGTGCAGGCATCTCGTGGCTGGCCGCGCCGTTCCCCGCGCCCCTGGAAGCGCCCCGCCGGGCAAGTCGTCAGGTGCAGGCACCTCGTGGCCGGCCGCGCCGTTCCCCGCGCCCCCAAGAAGGCCGACCGCCGGGTGCAGGCACCTCGTGGCCAGCCGCGCCGTTCCCCGCGCCCCTCGAAGCGCCCCGCCAGGCAAGTCGTCAGGTGCAGGCACGTCGTGGTTGGCCGCGCCGTTCCCCGCGCCCCTGGAAGCGCCCCGCCGGGCAAGTCGTCAGGTGCAGGCACCTCGTGGCCGGCCGCGCCGTTCCCCGCGCCCCTGGAAGCGCCCCGCCAGGCAAGTCGTCAGGTGCAGGCACCTCGTGGTCGGCCGTGTCGTTCCCCGCGGCCCCTCGCGGGGTGCTGTCGCGGGCGTACGGCACGATGGCGGGCACGCATACCGTGTACGTGAAGACCTGGAGGAACTCCATGCCCCCGGCACCCGCGCCCGAAGCACTCGCCGCGTTCGAGGGGGCCAAGGGGTTCATGCCCGTGAGGGAAGGGCTCGCCCTGTACGGGGCCGCCGTTGCCGCGGGACGGCTCGGTCTGCCCCTGCTGGAGGTCGGCACGTACTGCGGCCGTTCCACGATCCTGCTCGCCGACGCGGCCCGCGAGGCCGGTGTCACGGCGATCACCGTCGACCACCACCGCGGCAGCGAGGAGCAGCAGCCCGGCTGGGAGTACCACGACCCCTCCACGGTCGACCCGGAGCTCGGCCGCATGGACACCCTGCCGACCTTCCGCCGTACGCTCCACAGGGCCGGCCTTGAGGACCACGTGGTCGCGGTCGTCGGCCGCTCCCCGCAGATCGCCGCCTTCTGGAACTCCCCCCTCGGACTCGTCTTCATCGACGGCGGCCACACCGACGAGCACGCGAGCGGCGACTACGAGGGCTGGGCGCCCCATGTCGCCGAGGGCGGCCTGCTGCTCATCCACGATGTGTTCCCGGATCCGCTGGACGAGTTCACGGGGCAGGCGCCGTACCGCGTGTATCTGCGGGCGCTGGAGTCCGGCGCGTTCACGGAGGTCTCGGCGACGGACTCCCTGCGAGTGCTGCGCCGTACGGGCACGGGGATCTGAGCGAGAGCCACCCCGGCCCCCTCCCGGCCCCTCCCGGCCCCTCCCGGCCCCTCCCGGCCCGCACACCGGCCGGTCGACCCGTAAGGTGTTGGCCGTGTCATACGTAGGCCCGGACTTCGAACCCCCACGCCCCTCGCGTCACCCCCTGCGCGGCCCCCTGACCGTCGCCGTCGCCGCGCTCGTACCGGGGGCCCTGGTGGGCTGGCTGGTGTGGCAGGCCGTGGGCGACTCCGACGGGGACGGACCGGCGGCCGCACAGACGTCCGCCTCGGAGGGCGCGTCCGCGAGCGCGTCCGAATTGCCGGGCCCTTCGGACGACAGCAAGGAACAGACCGGCGGCGGCACCGGCCAGTCGGGCGACGGCCAGTCGGGCGGCAGCGAGGAGTCCGGCTCCTCGGCCCCCGCCCCCGCCGGCTCCGGGCCCCTCCAGGGCAAGGTCGTCGTCATCGACCCCGGTCACAACCCGGGCAACTTCCGGCACCCGTCCGACATCAACCGCAAGGTGAACATCGGGACGAACTGGAAGGAGTGCGACACGACGGGTACGTCGACCAACGCCGGTTACACAGAAGCCGAGTTCACCCTCGACGTCTCGCACCGGCTGCGCACGATCCTCAAGAAGGAGGGCGCCACGGTGAAGTTCACCCAGGACGGCGACCGCGCCTGGGGCCCGTGCGTGGACGAACGGGCCGAGATCGGCAACAAGGCCGAGGCGGACGCCGTCGTGTCGATCCACGCGGACGGTTCGGCGGCCGGCAACCGCGGTTTCCATGTGATCCTGCCGGGCTCGGTGCACTCCGGTGCCGCCGACACCCGCCCCATCGTGGCCTCGTCCCGCGCGCTGGGTGAACGCATCGCCGGCGGCTTCCTGCGCACCACCGGCGGCCCGCCCTCCAACTACATCGGTGACGGCACCGGCCTCGATGTGCGCGAAGACCTCGGCGGTCTCAATCTGTCAACGGTTCCGAAGGTGTTCATCGAGTGCGGCAACATGCGCGACGCCAAGGACTCCTCGCAGCTGACCAGCGGCGCCTGGCGGCAGAAGGCGGCGCAGGGAATCTCTGAGGGAATCGTGAGTTTCCTGCGCGGGTAGCGATCAGATAGCGATCAGAGGGGACATCCGGGCGGACACCGTTGTAGGGCGGGCGATAGTGTCCTCCCTACGATAAGGGGCCACCCCTTCGCCTCACACCACGACCGGACGACGACGTGGTGACGG
Source organism: Streptomyces sp. NPDC087844 (assembly GCF_044742785.1). NCBI lineage: Bacteria > Bacillati > Actinomycetota > Actinomycetes > Kitasatosporales > Streptomycetaceae > Streptomyces > Streptomyces sp. NPDC087844. The sequence continues at coordinate 18,619 of NZ_JBIUVD010000020.1, forward strand.
CGACGCCTCTACCGATGACGAGACGACTGACGAAGGACCTGAAGTGAATATCCGCTCCCTCAGTCGAGGCGACGGCGTGGTGATCGGAGCAGCGGTTCTGCTGTTGATCGCGTCGTTCCTCGACATCTACTCGATCGACGGGGCCCCCGACAGCGCCGACATCCCGAACGCCTGGGGCAGTGGCCCGGTCCATCTGAGCGTCACCCTGGCCGGCATCATCGGCGCCGCGCTCATCGTCGTCGCCCGCGGCCTGCCGCAGGCGCCGAAGGTCGCCGGTCTCGACCTCGGCCCGTTCGGTGTCGCCTTCACGGTGTTCGCCGCCTGGAGCGCCCTCGGGAACATCTTCGACCCGGCCGGCGGCTTCGACAACAACAGTGGCAGTGACGCCATCGGCAGCGGCACCGGCCTCATCCTCAGCTTCATCGCCACCCTGGTGCTCGCCGGTGCCGCGATCGCCACCCCGCTGGTCCCTGCCCTCAAGGGCGCGCTCCTGCCGCCCCCGAAGCCGGCCGCCCCGCAGCCCTACGGCGGTCAGCCGCAGGGTGGCTACGGCTACCCGGGCGCCCAGCAGCAGCCGGGTCCGTCCTTCGGTGGCCAGCCCGGACAGCCCGGACAGCCCGGTCAGCCCCAGCAGGGCCAGCCGTACGGTGGCCAGCCCGGTCAGCCGCAGCCCGGTCAGCCCCAGCAGGCGCCGGCCCCGCAGGCGCAGCAGCCCGCCGGGGACTTCGCGCCGTTCTGGTTCGCGGTGCCGGTGGCCCGTCCGCTGTTCGCGGAGGACGGTTCGCCCACACCGATCGCCGAACTGGCGCCGGGCACGTGGTACTTGGCCGTCGAGCAGCGCGGTCCGAGCCTGGTGGCCCAGACGCAGGACGGCCGCCGCGGTGTGCTGCAGGACACGTCCGGGATCCAGCGCGGCTGACCCCGTCACCGCCGGTCCGTCACGGCCCTCCGCCCAGGGTGCTCTTCGGAGCTCTTCCGGGCGGAGGGCCGTTCCCGTACAGTCGGCCCGGCCAACTGGCATCTGACGGATCGTCAGGAGTGGTGTATGCGGCTCGGACTCGCCCTCGGTTACTGGGGTCGCGGCCCCTCGGCGGACCATGTGCCCCTCGCACTGGAGGCGGAACGGCTCGGTTACGACTCGGTGTGGACCGCCGAGTCCTGGGGCTCGGACGCCTTCACCCCGCTCACCTGGATCGCCGCACAGACCTCAAGGATCAAGCTGGGTACGGCGGTTGCCCAGATGGCGGCGCGCTCCCCCACCACGACGGCGATGCACGCGCTCACGCTCGACCATCTGTCGGGAGGGCGCGTGATGCTCGGCCTCGGGCTGTCAGGACCGCAGGTCGTCGAGGGCTGGTACGGGCGCCCGTTCCCGAAGTCACCGCTCACGGCGACCCGGGAGTACGTCGATGTCGTACGCCAGGTCCTGAGGCGCGAGGGCCCGGTCGAACTGGACGGCCGCTTCCACTCGCACCCGTACCGGGGCGCCGACGGCACGGGGCTGGGCAAGGCCCTCAAGCCCATCACGCACCCGCTCCGGCCCGAACTGCCCGTGCTGCTGGGGGCCGAGGGGCCGAAGAACATCGCCCAGACGGCGCGGATCGCGGACGGCTGGCTGCCGTTGTACTGGTCGCCGACGCGGACGGCTGTGTACGAGGCTTCGCTGGACGCGGCGCCCGAGGGTTTCCTTGTCGCTCCGATGGCCCGTGCGAAGGTCTGCGACGACGTCGCCGAGGGACTGCTGCCCGTGAAGGCGATGCTCGGCTTCTATATCGGGGGGATGGGGCACGCGGCCCGCAATTTCCATGCCGATCTGATGGCTCGGATGGGCTTCGAGGAGGAGGCCCGGCGGGTGCAGGAGTTGTTCCTGGCGGGGCGGCGGGAGGAGGCGGTGCTCGCCGTGCCGGACGCGTTCGCGGACGAGATCTCCCTGATCGGGCCGCGTGAACGGATCGCCGAACGGTTGGAGTTGTGGCGCAAGGGGCCGGTGACGGACCTGCTCCTCCTGTCACCCGACCCACACACGCTCCGAACACTGGCCGACCTGAACTGAACGGCGGAGCGCGCCGTCAGCGGAAAATGGCTATCGCCTCCAGCGTGACCTCGCGGGTGTCCTCCCGCCACCCGGTCATCTTGCCGAGGCAACGCGCCTGGAAGGTCCCGCCGTTGAGGCGCTCGTTGCGCAACCCACCGGCGGCGCACGTGACACGGACGTGAGCGGGCTGCCCGGGATCTCCGTACGGCGCCCGCAGCACGATCCCCTCCGCCGTCTCCGACTCCGCGCCCGGCTCGGACCCCGGCTCCACCAGGAAGCGGCCGCGCACCGAGACGAACTCCTCGATGTCGCTGAGCGCGACACCGCCCCGCCCGGCGTCGGGGCCGAGCGCCTCGGCGAGCGCGCGGTTCGGGGTGACGTCCCCGGTGCGCAGGTCCGCGTGGACGATGACGTCGGCCCGCTCGAAGGCGTCCAGAAGCATCCCGATCACGGAGATCGGCTCGCTCTTGGCCACATAGCTGCTGAACTTCTCCTGCGTGACGTCCCGGCTGGCCTTGACGGTCCACGGCAGCAGCCTGCCCCACAGCCCCACGCTGGTGTTGACGTTGGTGCGGTGCTCGACGGCCTGTTCCAGCGCCGCGCTGTAGTTGCCGATCCGGTAGAGGTCCATCACCGCCTTCTCGTCCAGGTAGAAACAGACGCTGTACGCGGACCGCTGCCCCACGCTCCGCCGTCCGCGTCCGCGTTCACGCACGTGCCGCACCAGCACGGCACCGAGCGTCACCAGACCTGCGGCGGTGACGAGCCACACCGTCATCCACGCCCACCACACACCCCACCACTGCGCGTCAACGACAGCCACGGATCTCCTTGAACGCCTCGGAAAGGGACGATCCCCGCGCGTCCGCGTCCACCATGCGACCGCCCGTCCTCGCGGCGGCGCGCCGAAGGGCCACGGCGTCCGCATCCCCGAAGTGCACGGGGTAGGTGTGGACGGCGGCACGGGTCTCGGCGGGCCGCGCCTCGTAACGGCGTACGAACTCCTCGTACGCGATGCCCGCGTTGTTCTCGCCGTCCGTCATCAGCACGACGGACACCGGCCGTTCGGGTTCGTCGGCCCTCGCGGAGGAGGCCGTACGGTAGCCGTGGTCGAGCGCGGTCCAGACGGCGGTCGCGTCGCCGTAGCCGCCGCGTGCGACGACGTCGGCGAGGGTGCGGAGGTCCCGCGGCCCGCGGACCGTGACGGTCCGCTCCTCCAGGACCCGCTCGCCGAACCGTACGACGGTCAGCCGTTCGCCCTGGTAGAAGCGGGCGAAGGCGCCCGTCGCCGAGGAGTCCGCGCCGCTGAGGTCGGCGAAGGCCTCGCGCAGCTCCGCCATGCGTTCCCCACGCATCGAGCCGGAGAAGTCGAGCAGGAAGACGATCTGGTCCGCGACGCGGTGGCCGGGATCTCCGTAGTCGTCGAGGAGGCGCTCCAAGACGTCCGGCCGGTCGGGGAAGTAGAGCGCGTTGCCGACCGGTGTCCGTAGTCGTCCCTCCCTGGTGACCGACGGGTTCACCGGGCGCCGCAGTGCCGTCCGCATGATCTTCCGCTGTACGGAGTCCTGCCTGAGCCACTCCACAACCTTTTCGTAGGCGGCCCGACGGCCCCGGTCGAGGAGGAGCAGCGGGAAGTCGGCGAGGACCGTGCCGTCCTTGGGGCGCACGATCTCCAGTTTCTCCTTCAGCCGGCCGCCGGAGTTGAGGGCGAGGAGGTCGGACTCGTAGGTGATGAGCGCGTTCGCCGTGCCGGGGTGGTCGACGAAGTCGTCGAGCAGGTCGCGGGTGGAGGCGGCGGTGATCCGCTGCCCGGAGCGGAAGCCGCGCAGACGGTCGCAGGAGACGTCGTCCTCGCGCAGGGCGCCGCCGGTGCCGGCCGCCGCGGTGGCGACGCCGACGAGTGCGGCGAGGCCGGTCCCCGTCCGCCGCGGGTCGGCCATGCCGAAGCGTACGGTGCCGGTGGCCGCGGCGTCGGCGAGGTCGGCCCAACTGAGGTCGTCGTCAGCCGACTTCGCGTGAAGTGCGCGTGCCGCGTCCGGGCGCAGGCCCACCACGACCGGCGAGAGCATGGTCGGGGTGCGCAGCAGCCCCCGGGCGGTGTCCTTGTGGCGCAGCTGGAAGGAGCGGTCGGTGGAGAGCCAGGCGGCCTCGTGGCCGCCACCGCCTTTTCCGTTGGCGGCCAGCGCCTCGCCGGTGTCGGCGTCGGCCTGGTAGTCCATCTCCAGTTCGACCCCGGTCTCGGACCGCAAATCGTCGAGCAGCGGCTCCAGTACGGCGAGATCGGGGCCGGCGAGGACGCGCAGGGTGGTCCGGTCCTCGTCGCCGCCGGAGCAGGCGCCGGTCATGGCCAGGGTGAGCGCCATGGTCAGACGCAGCGTCAGCACGCCCAGCGCGCGCCTCACTTGGCGCCCCCTTGCGACGGCTGCGCGGGCGGGCACTCGCCGACTGTCTGGATCATCCGTTCCAGCAGGGGCAGGCGGGGGAGGACGGCCTTGGTGTCGTCGGCCGAGGTGACCGGCACCTGGATACCGCGGTCCGCCAGGAAGGCCGCCAGCTGGTCGCTGGTCGAGTCGCTGGTGGCGTCCCGCACCCGGAAGCCCAACTCCATGGCTTTGTGCTGGAGTTCGGGGTCCTCGGTGACCAGTTCGCCGAGCCGTTCGCCGTCCTTGGTGAGGGCGACGAGCTGGGGTTCGGTGACGAACCGGGTCGAGGGGTAGAGCAGGAGGCGTCCGTTGTCCGGCGTGCCGTGCTCGGCCTCGTAGCGGATCTGGTGGGCCAGGAACTGGTGCTCGTAGATCACCGAGATCGGCGCGATGCTCTTGCCGTCCACGGACAGGTAGGTCTCGGCACGCTCGGAGCCCGGCAGTCCCTGTTCGATGAGCAGTTCCTTGATGTCCCGGGCGTGCCTGTCGGCGTCCTTGCCGTTGCCGGGGGCCTCGTTGCCGTGCCACACGAAGGAGACGAGGCCGAGGTAGGTGCCACCGGAGTTGGATTCGCAGACGTCAGAGGTCTGGGCGAGGATCTTGTTGCCGTTGTGGACGCCGTGCTTCTCGATGCCCAGGTCGTCCCATCGCCTGCCCTGCTTCGTCTGCTGCAGGAACTTGCCCATGTCGAGCGTGTAGTACAGCGGCTCGGAGGAGCCGTCGGCGGCACCGGCCGACTGGGGTCTGGCGATCTCCGCGTCGTGCAGCGTCTCGGCGTACTCCCGGTACGTGGCGAGGACGATGGGGCTGACGAAGGGCCGGTAGGTGAGGACGGGATGGCCGGCCTTCGCGCGCTGCCGTGTGATCAGGTCCGCGGCGGGCTGTCCGGAGGGGAAGACGACGTCGTACCCCGCGACGTCCTGCGTGGCGATGTCCCGGGAGCCCATGCGCGTGATGTGCACCCGGAAGCCGTGCTTCATGAGGATGCGCCGGACCCCGGGATTCTCGAAGAAGTCCCGCTTGGAGGCCATCTTCGCCTCGATGGTGACGATCCGGTCGAGCGGCAGCGTCAGATGGCCGGAGGCCAGGAGCAGGACGAGGCCGATGACGGGGACGGGCAGTGTGAGAGCCAGGGTGCGGCGCAGCCGGCTCCGAACGGGTCCGCCGACGGCGAGCCGGGGTTCCTCCGCGGGGCGCACCGGCCCGGTGGGTGGATCGGACCGGGCGGGTCTCGCGGACCGTGCGGGTCTTTCGGGGCTTGCGGGTCTCTCGGCTCTGTTCGCGGGCACCGGCGTCTCCCCCTACTGTGGGGCAGGATCGTCGGTGACTGCGCTGACCGCCGAACCACCTCACGGCGAACGGCAGTTGGAGACCAGGATAAAGGCTGACGAACCATCATGAGGAGAGTCGGGACACGAGCGTCATCCGGCTCTTCACCGCGCCGCGAGGTTTCATACGGGATTCAAGGGCTACTCGCATGACATGTCCTCTCGATATCGCAACGGTTCCCATTCAGCCGGCCGCGTAGTAGCCATCGTTGCCGACATCATGGCCTTCATTCTCGGCCTCTGGATCCTGATGTATCTCCTGGACGCCAACCAGGGCAATTCGTTCGTCCAGTTCATCCATGACTCCGCACGCTGGCTCGCCGGCTGGTCGCACGACCTGTTCACGTTCGACGAGCAGTGGGCACGGGTCGTCGCGGGCTACGGTCTCGCCGCCGTCGTCTACCTCTTCATCGGGCACGCGATAGCCAACCGCGTACGCAGCTGATCCTTATCCTGGCCGCGTACGCGGCTGGACCCCTACTGGCAGCAGTCGGGGTCCAGTCCGAACGGCAGGCGGTCGCCGCCGAAGACCGCGCAGGTCGGCTCGTCACCGCCCAGTGCGGCCACGGCGAGGAGCAGGGAGCCCGCCGTCCACGAGGTGAGTTCCTCCGGCCAGATCGCCCGTGAGTCGAAGACATAACCCGTCCAGTACAGGCCCGTCGCCGGGTCGCGCAGGTGCTGGATCGACTGCAGTATCTCCAGAGCGCGGTCGGACTCGCCCACGGCCCACAGGGCCAGGGCGAGTTCGGCCGATTCGCCGCCCGTCACCCACGGGTTGGGCACCACGCAGCGCACGCCGAGCCCCGGGACCACGAACCGGTCCCAGCCCCGCTCGATGCGCGCCTTCGCCTCGGTGCCCGTCAGAGCGCCGCCCAGCACCGGGTAGTACCAGTCCATCGAGTAGCGGTCCTTGTCGAGGAACCGCTCGGGGTGCCGGCGGATCGCGTGGCGCAGCGCGCCCACCGCCAACTCCCAGTCGGGCTGCGGCTCTTCGCGCTCCTCGGCGATGGCGAGCGCGCAGCGCAGCGCGTGGTGGACGGACGAACTCCCGGTCAGCAGCGCGTCCTCGACGGCCGTGCCGTCCTCCTCGCGCTTCCAGCCGATCTGCCCGCCCGGCCGCTGGAGTTCCAGGACGAACTCCACCGCCGCGATCACCGAGGGCCACATGCGGTCCAGGAAGGCGTCGTCGCCGGTCGCCAGGTAGTGGTGCCACACGCCGACGGCTATGTACGCGCAGAAGTTGGTCTCACGGCCGCGGTCGGTGACGTCGGCGGCGTCCCCGTCGGCGTAGGCCGCGTACCAGGAGCCGTCCTCGTTCTGGTGCCGGGCCAGCCACTCGTACGCCCGGGCGGCGGCCTCGTGCTCGCCGGCCGCGTCCAGGGCCATGGCGGCCTCGGTGTGGTCCCACGGGTCGAGATGGTGACCGCGGAACCACGGGATGGCACCGTCGGGGCGCTGTACGGCCAGGATGCCCCGGACGGTCTGCGCGGCCTCTTCCGCGGTGAGCACCCCGGTCAGGACGAGGTGTTCGGTGCGCGGAGTCGTCACGAAGCGTCCGTCTGGGCGGCGTCGCCGAGGGTGGCCACGGGCAGGTGCGGCTTGGTCGCGTACGCCACGAAGCTCTTGCCGATCAGCGGGTTGAGCGCCTGTTCGGCGACCCGGGTGGCGAGGGGCTTCTTCATGATGTCCCAGACGAGGAGCTTGTGGTACGCGCGCACCGGCAGCACCTTGTCGTTGTCGACGCCGAACGCGCACTTCAGCCACCAGTAGGGGCTGTGCAGGGCGTGGGCGTGGTGCGTGCCGTACGGCCGCAGGCCCGCCTCGCGGATCTTGCCAAGCAGTTCGTCCGCCTTGTAGATACGGATGTGGCCGCCCTCGACCTCGTGGTACGCGTCCGACAGCGACCAGCAGACCTTCTCGGGCCCGTAGCGCGGCACGGTGATCGCGATCCGCCCGCCGGGCCTGAGCACCCGGACCATCTCGGCGAGTACACCCTTGTCGTCGGGGATGTGTTCCATCACCTCGGAGATGATGACGACGTCGAACGACTCGTCGGGGAAGGGCAGTCGCAGCGCGTCGCCCTCCATCGCGGTGGCGGTGGCGCCCTCCGGTGCCTCGCCCGCCTCCTTCATCGCGGCGAACCACTTGGCGACCTCGCGGATCTCCTCGCCGTTCTGGTCCAGCGCGACGACCTGGGCGCCGCGCCGGTAGCACTCGAAGGCGTGGCGTCCCGCCCCGCACCCGAGATCCAGCACTCGGTCCCCCGGGGCAAGCGGAAACCGGGAGAAGTCGACGGTCAGCACGTGGTCCTGCTTTCGCGGTGAGGGGTGTCCACGGGGGTGGCGGCGGAGTCCGCCGGGGTCGCGGGGGCGGCGGACGCGGGGCCGGCGGGCGCGGGCGCCGCTGGGCCGGGCGCCGGGCCGACGGACGCGGGCGCCGCTGGGCCGGACGCCGGGCCGACGGACGCAGGCACCGCTGGGCCGGACGCCGGGCCGACGGACGCAGGCGCCGCTGGGCCGGACGCCGGGCCGACGGACGCAGGCGCCGCTGGGCCGGCCGCTGGGCCGGACGCCGGGCGGGACTGCGGGGCCGTCGCCGGGTGGTTTCGGTGGGAGGGCGTGGAGCGGGCCGTCTCCGCGATCGCCTCGCGGTAGCGCGCCACCGTGCCCTCCGCGGCGCGGGCCCAGGTGAACTTCTCCAGTACGCGTGCCCGCCCGGCCGAGCCGAGGCGCTCGCGCAGACCGGGGTCACCCAGCAGCCTGCTCAGGCCGGCGGCCAGCGCCCCCGCGTCGCCGGGCGGAACGGCCAGACAGGTCTCGCCGTCGGGGCCCGCGACCTCGGGGATGGCGCCGCCGGTGGTGGCCACCAGCGGCGTACCGGTGGCCATCGCCTCGGCGGCGGGCAGGGAGAACCCCTCGTACAGGGAGGGCACGCAGGCGACCTCGGCGGACCGGACGAGGTCGACGAGTTCCGCGTCCGAGATGCCCTTCACGAACTCGACGGCGTCTTCCAGCCCGTACCGCTCGATGAGCTGGGCGACCGGCCCGTCCTCGGCCCGTCGGCCGACGACGACGAGGTGGGCGGCGGGGTGCTCGGTGCGGACCTTGGCGAGCGCCTCGACAAGGAAGACGAGGCCCTTGAGCGGAACGTCCGCGCTGGAGGTCGTGACGATCCGGCCCGGCACCTTCGGCACGGACGGATCGGGCGAGAAGAGGTCGGCGTCGGCGCCGATGTGGACGACGTGGATCCGCTCGTCGCGTACGCCGAGATGGTCGACGATCTCCTGGCGGGACGTGCCGGAGACGGTGAGCACGGACGGCAGCCGGCGCGCGACGCGCTTCTGCATGCGCGTGAAGGCGTACCAGCGCCGCACGGACGCCCGTTTGCGGCGGCTCCCGGCGGCGTCCAGCTCCAACTGCCGGTCCACGGTGATGGGATGGTGGATGGTGGTGACCAGCGGCGCACCCACGTCCCCCAGCAACCCGTACCCCAGCGTCTGGTTGTCGTGCACGACGTCGAAGTCGCCGCGCCGGGCCCGCAGATGGCGGCGGGCACGCAGTGAGAACGTCAGCGGCTCGGGGAAGCCCCCGGTCCACATCGTGCCGACCTCGACGGCGTCGATCCAGTCGCGGAACTCGTCGCGCCCGGGGGTACGAAAGGGGTCGGGGGAGCGGTACAGGTCGAGACTGGGCAGCTCGGTGAGGGAGAGCCCGTCCAGGCCCTCGCCCTCGTCGAGCACCGGGTAGGGCTGCGAGCCGATCACCTCGACGTGGTGGCCCAGCCGGGCGAGCTCGCGCGAGAGGTGACGTACGTAGACACCCTGGCCGCCGCAGAACGGGTTCCCCTTATAGGTGAGGAGCGCGATGCGCAGCGGTCGGTCGGCGTCGGCGGCCGAGCCCGCGTGGAGGCCTGCCTCCACGGCCTCATGGGTCACTCTCGGCCCCCTTCTTCCAGCACGTTCCCGCGAGATTACTTCGGGACGGTAATCTAGAACAAGTTTCAGACTTGATCGTTCAGGGAGCATTGAATCTACCGGCAGGTAGCCCTCCTGTGAGCGGTGGATCGGGTGATTCACGCCACGGCGGGACCTCTGCTCTGCTGTAACCCGACCCGCCCCCGCCCACCCACCGCCCTCTGTCGCACGAACGTCACGGAACGGGATCCATGCCTGCGGAAGCCAAGACTGCGGCGAAGGCCGCGCAGCCGCCCGTACGGGCCGCGCAGCCGGTCACTCCCCCGCTCACCGAGCGCCAGGAGGCGCGACGACGGCGGATCCTGCACGCGAGCGCGCAGCTGGCGAGCCGGGGCGGCTTCGACGCGGTACAGATGCGGGAGGTCGCGGAGTCGTCCCAGGTGGCCCTGGGCACGCTCTACCGCTACTTCCCGTCGAAGGTGCATCTGCTGGTCGCGACCATGCAGGACCAGCTGGCCCGTATGCACGGCACGCTCCGCAAGAAGCCGCCGTCGGGGGACACGGCGGCGGAGCGGGTGGCGGAGACGCTGATGCGGGCGTTCCGCGCGCTGCAGCGCGAGCCGCATCTCGCGGACGCGATGGTCCGCGCGCTCACGTTCGCCGACCGCAGCGTCAGCCCGGAGGTCGACCAGGTCTCCCGCCAGACCACGGTGATCATCCTCGACGCCATGGGCCTCGACGATCCGACCCCCGCCCAGCTCTCCGCCGTCCGCGTGATCGAGCACACCTGGCACTCGGCCCTGATCACCTGGCTCTCCGGCCGCGCCTCGATCGCCCAGGTCAAGATCGACATCGAGACGGTGTGCCGCCTGATCGACCTGCCGGAGGTCAGGGAGAGGGGGTAGTCGTCACGGAGGAGCAGTCGAGTCGCATAGCGGAGAGGGTGAACAGCGGGGCGCCGGGGTTCTCCGCGGACGGGGCACTCAGGAAGACGTACATGCCCCAGTTCGCCCTCGTCAGGAACCAGGTGACGCCACCGTCCTCCGGTTTGCGGAACACCTGCTCCCAGCCTCTGCCCTTGAGATCGGCCACCACCTTCGAGACGGCGGCAGCCTTCGGCTCGCCGTCCGTGCGCACGGTGGCGATCACCCTGCACCGGGCGGGCGTCCCGCCGTCGTCGACACCGTCGAAGCCGCCGGCGGCGACCACCACCCGTATGTTCCGCCACACCGTGGCGCGACTCAGGCGCGTCTCCTCCGCCGGAGAGGCGGACGCGGAACCGCCCTTCGACCGGGGCGACTTGGCACCGCCGTCACCGGTTCCGGCGCCGCACCCCGCCAGTAGTACGGCCGCCACCGCGGCACCCGCCGTCAGCGCCACTGCACGCATCGCCGCCCCCTGTACGACACCCCCGGGCCAGGCGCCCGGGGCAGTGACACGGAGTTTCCCACAGACCTCCTGAGTCACTCACCTGAGGGGGACTCAGATGCCCCGGGCGGCCGGAGCCGGCTCACTCATCGGGCGGAAACACCGTCTCCCCGCCACCCAGCAGGGTGATCATGATCGCCTCCACGGGGCACCCCTCCGCCGCCTCCAGGATCTTCTCGTTGGCGTCCGTCCCGGCGACCGTGGGGTGGGACTGCATGGCGGAGTCGAGGTGGAAGGCGGTCGGGGCGAGATGCGTGCACTGGGCCGACCCGATGCAGAGCGAACGGTCGACCTCCACATGCCAGCGGTCGCCCATCCTCAGACCTCCCAGCCGGCCGGCAGATGGATCATCTTGTGCTCCAGGTATTCGCCGTAGCCCTCGGGCCCGAACTCCCGCCCCAGCCCCGAGTTCTTGTAGCCGCCGAACGGGCCGAGCATGTCGAGACTGAAGGTGTTCACGGAGTACGTGCCGGTACGCACCCGCCGGGCCACGTCGATGCCCCGCGCCACATCACCCGTCCACACGCTCCCGCTCAGCCCGTAGTCGGAGTCGTTGGCGATCTTCACCGCCTCCGCCTCGTCCCCGTACGGGAGTAGGCAGATCACCGGGCCGAAGATCTCCTCGCGGGCGATCCGCATGGAGTTGTCGACGCCGCCGAAGAGCGTCGGCTCGACGTACCAGCCCCGGTCCAGACCGGCCGGGCGACCGCCGCCGGCGAGGATCTTGGCGCCCTCCTCCTGGCCGATGCGGATGTAGTCGAGGTTGCGCTGCTGCTGCCGCCGCGCGACCAGCGGGCCGACCTGGGTCGCGGGGTCCAGCGGGTCGCCGACCACCAGTGCGTTCGCCGCCGCCGTGAACGCCTCCGCGAACTCGTCGTAGCGCGAGCGCGGCAGCAGGATGCGGGTCTGGGCGACACACGCCTGGCCGTTGTTCATCCAGGCCGCCGAGACGATGCCCGGCACCGAGGTCTCGATGTCCGCGTCCGGCAGGACCACGGCCGCCGACTTCCCGCCCAGTTCCAGGGTCACGCGGGTGAGGTTGCGCGAGGCGACCTCCATGACGCGCCGCCCCGCCTCGACCGACCCCGTGAAGGAGACCTTGTCGATGCCGGGATGCCCGACGAGGTACTCACTCACCTCGCGGTCCGCGGGCAGGATCGACAGGACCCCCTCCGGCAGCCCGGCCTCCTTGGCGATCTCGCCGAGTATGTACGCGTCCAGCGGCGACTCGGGCGACGGCTTGAGGACGACCGTGCAGCCGGTCAGCAGGGCGGGCGCGAGTTTGGCCGCCGCCACGAACTGCGGCACGTTCCAGGGGACGACGGCCGCGACGACCCCGACCGGCTCGCGCCGTACGAGGATCTTCCCGAGCACTCCGTCGCGCGTCTCCTCGTACGTGAAGCCCCGTGCGACCGTGATCGCCGCGTCCCACACCATCATCGCGCCGAGCGCCTGCGCGAGGACGCTCCAGGAGTACGGGGAGCCGTTCTCGGAGGAGATGACCCGGGCGATCTCCTCGTGCCGTACGGCGATCGCGTCCTTGATCCGGGTGACCACCTCGATGCGCTCGTCGAGGGACATCCGCGGCCAGGGCCCTTCGTCGAAGGCGGTGCGCGCCGCCGCGACGGCCCGGTCGACGTCCTCCCGCGAGGCGTGCGGCACCCGGCCGATGACCTCCTCGGTGTGCGGGGAGACCACCTCGATGACGTCCCGGCCGCTGGGAGCGGTCAGCTCGCCGCCGATGAACAGCTGTGCGTGTTCCACGAGTTCGGTCATGACCGACTGCCTCTCCGAGGACATTCACTGACGGTGCGTACCTGACGGTGCGTTCCTGGCGGTGCGTACCTGGCGGTAGGTTCCTGACGGTGCATCAGACACTGAAACTGATACCAGTTCCACTTGGAGGAGTCCACGGAGCGCACAGCACTCCCATTGGAACCGGTTCTAGTTATAGTGGCCGGGAGTCGGGAGTCGGCGACAGGGGAGCCCATGCCACAGGTGACCGATCACGGCGGGGGCGTACGGTCCGTCGAGGTCCCCATCCCGGACAACCCTCTCGGGAACACGCTCGTGTACGTCGTGGACACCGACCGCGGACCGGTGCTGATCGACACGGGCTGGGACGATCCGGCCTCCTGGGACGCGCTCACCGAGGGGCTCCTCACCTGCGGGACGGCCGTCGCGGAGATCCACGGCGTGGTGATCACCCACCACCACCCGGACCACCACGGCCTGTCGGCCAAGGTGCGCGAGGCGTCGGGCGCGTGGGTGGCCATGCACGCCGCCGACATCGCCATCGTGCGGCGGACCCGCGAGACCAGGCCCGGCCGCTGGTTCACGTACATGGCGGACAAGCTGACCGCCGCGGGCGCGCCCGAGGAGCATGTGGCACCGCTGCGCACCGCCCGCTCGCGGCTCCCCGGCCTCTCCCCCGCGCTCCCCGACCGGGAGATCGTCCCCGGCGAACTCCTGGACCTCGCCGGCCGGCACCTGCGCGCGGTCTGGACCCCGGGCCACACACCCGGCCATGTCTGCCTCCACCTGGAGGAGGACCACCCAGCCCGACTGCCGGGCAACGGGCGGCTGTTCTCCGGCGACCACCTCCTGCCGAGGATCACCCCGCACATCGGGCTGTACGAGGACCCGGACGACGACAGCGAGCCCGATCCGCTCGGCGACTACCTCGACTCCCTGGAGCGGATCGGGAGCCTCGGCCCGGCCGAGGTGCTCCCGGCCCATCTGCACGCCTTCACCGACGCCCCCTCCCGCGTACGGGAGTTGCTGGACCACCACGAGGAACGCCTCACGGGCCTCCTCGACCTTCTCTCCACCCCGCTCACCGTGTGGCAGGTCGCCCGGCGGATGGAGTGGAACCGCCCTTGGGCCGACATCCCGTACGGCTCCAGGAACATCGCCGTCTCGGAGGCGGAGGCCCATCTGCGCCGCCTGGTGAAACTGGGCCGCGCGGAGCCGGTACCGGGCAGCGACCCGGTGACGTACAGAGCGGTTTGACGGAACGTCAGCTGCCGTCGGCGTCCTCCACCGCGTAGGCGATGCCCCGCTCGTACGACATGGCCAGCCCCTCCGCGTACGCCCGCGTGTAGGCCTCGGCGCCGATCTTCTCCTGGACCAGATCCTCACAGGCGCGGCGGGCGGACATCAGGTCCGGTGACTGCAGCTGGGCGCTGCCGAGGCGTTCCCAGATGCGCTGGCCGACCGCGAGGAGCCGGGCCGCGCGCTGCCCGTCACCGGTCGCCACCACCGCCGAGGCCAGGATGTCGAGGGTGTGGGCGACACCGAGCGTGCTGTTCAGCAGTGAGTGCGCCACGACGGCCGTACGGGCGTTGCGCGCCGCCGCGGCCGGGTCGCCCTCGGCCAGGTCGATGTGGGCGACGAAGCAGTCGGCGAAGGCGCCCGCCCAGCGCTCGCCGCGCCGCACGCTCTCCGCGCGGACCTCGTCGGCGACCGCCCTGGCGCCGGCCAGGTCCCCGCGCAGCAGGTGCGTCATCGAGAGCGCGAGCCGCACCTGGAGCTGCGCGGAGCCCAGCCAGTCGTCGCGGACCGGAAGCAGGTCGGCCGCGGCCAGGACCACCAGCGCCTCGCCGAGCCGCCCGCGCAGGAGCAGATGCCCGCCGGTGACGTAGGCGGCGCCGACGACCGCCACCGCGTCGCCCTGGTCCACGGCCGCCGCCGTACATACCGCCGCCCAGCGTTCGGCGCTGTCCAGGTCGCCCTGCAGGAGGGCGACCGCGGCCCTCGCCCACAGGGCCCGTACGAGGTCGGGACCGGGCGCCGGATCGGCGGTGAGCACCTGGTCGAGACAGTGCTGCGCGTCCCGCAGATATCCGCAGTGGCGCCACAGGAAGCCCATGTCGGCCGCCGAGCGCAGGGCGGTGGGGCGGTCGCGTTCGGACAGCGCGCAGTCCATGGCGGTACGGAGATTGGCGTGTTCGGCGATCACGCGCTCGCACCACAGCAGCTGGCGGCCGGTGTTCCACTCCGTGCAACCGACGCGCGCGAGGCTGCGGTAGTGGTCGAGGTGACGCAGCCGCAGGGTCCGCTCCTCACCGAGTGCGCGCAGCCACTCGGCCCCGAAATCCCGCACGCTGTCGAGCAGTTGGAAGCGCCGCGCGTCCGTGCGGTGGCGCAGCACGATCGACTGCTCGACGAGCCGTTCGAGCAGGGCCGCGATCCGTCCGGCGGGCAGGGGGCCGCCCGAGCAGACGTCCTCGGCGGCGGCCAGGTCGAAGCCGCCGGTGAACACGGAGAGCCTCGCCCACAGCAACCTCTCGACAGGGGCGCACAGTTCATGGCTCCAGCCGATGGCCGTGCGCAGTGTGCGGTGCCGCAGCGGACCCTCGTCGGGTTCCGCCGCGAGGAGGTCGAGCGGGGACGGCAGCCGCTCGCCGAGCCGTTCGTCGAGTGCGCCCAGGGAGAGTTCGCCGAGGCGGGCGGCGGCCAGTTCGATGGCCAGTGGGATGCCGTCCAGCCGGCGGCAGACGGCGGCGGCCGGGCCGGCCGAGTCCTCGTCGAGCACGAAACCGGGACACGCCTCGGCGGCCCGCTGGGCGAACAGGTCGAGCGCGTCACCCGGCCGCCCTTCCTGGCCGCCGGGATCTTCTCCGTCTCCCACCGGCAGCGGGTCGATCTCCACACGGAGCTCGGACGGATGGCCGAGGTGCTCCCGGCCGGTGGCCAGGAACCGCACGCCGGGCGCGGCGGGCAGCAGGGCGCGGACGAGGTCGGCGCAGTCGGGGAGCACGTGTTCGCAGGAGTCGAGGACGATCAGCGCCTCCTTGTCCGCCAGCCAGTCGGCGAGCACCTCGGTCACCGGGGACGTCGACTGGTCGGCGAGCCGCAACGCCTCCACGACGGCGAAGCCCACCAGGCCCTGGGCGCGCAGTGGCGAGAGTTCCACGAACCAGACGCCGTCCGGGTACCGGTGCGAGGCGCGGCGGGCGGCGTTCAGGGCCAGCCGGGTCTTGCCGACGCCGCCGGTCCCGACGAGCGTCACCAGGCGTCGTCCGTGCCCTCCGTCCGTCGGATCCAGCAGCTCGTCGAGCCGGGCCAGTTCCCGTCGTCGGCCGACGAAGCTCCGGGTCTCCGGCGGCAGGTTCCCCGGCCACCTCCCGGCCGTCGTGTTCTGCGGCACGGCAACGCCCCTCCCCGCACGGTTCCCTGCACGGCAGTTCCCTGCACGGCATACGAGCGAGCCCCGCGGGATCGCGCAACCCGGCCAGTGTGACGCGGCCGGCGGGCCACTTCGAACCGCTCCCCCGACCCGCGGACGAACTCGGTCCCACGCCGTCACTTCCGGGCACATTGCGTCGAGATCCGATCAACTGCCCGTCGTCGCGGGAGCGGAAGGGGATATTCGGAGACCGTCGCGCGAAGACCGTCGTGAGGGGCGGAGAAGGGGCGGAGCGAGCGGATGACCCGCGACAGCAAGGAGACGCGACTCGGCCGATGGCTGCGCCTACGCGACTTCGGCGCGCCTCCCCGGTCCGGCACGTCCGGCGACCTCCGCAAGCTCTCCGAGGGCCGCCTCCTCGCGCCTTCGGCGATCTGCGTGCTCATCGCAGGCCCCGCGCTCCTGCTGGACCAGATCTCGCCCGCCGTCACCCTCACGCAACTGCTGTTCGGTTGCGGGCTCACCGTGCACGCCGTGCGGCAGCGGGACAGGCTCCTCGCCCGGCTCGCCGAGGCGCGCGAGGTCGCGCGGATCACCCAGGAGGCCATCCTGCGGCCGCTCTCCCGGAACCTCGCCGGCACGCACGTCTCCACGCGCTACCACTGCGCCGTGCGCGAGTCGACGCTCGGCGGAGACCTGTACGACGTCGCCGTGACGCCCTTCGGCCTGCGGGTCCTCGTCGGTGACGTGCGCGGACACGGCCTGGAGGCCGTCCGGCTGACCGCCGAGACGGTGGCCGGCTTCCGCGAACTCGCCTACACCGTGCCGGACCTGCCGTCCCTCGCGTCCGGCCTCGACGAACGTCTCGCGCCGGACCTGGGCCCGGAGGACTTCGTCACCGCGCTTCTCGCGGAGTTCGCACCGGGCGAGGTCCGGCTGGTCAACTGCGGTCATCCCGCGCCGCTGCGCTCCGGACAGCGAGTCGAACTGCTCGAACCCGCGGTCGCCGCACTCCCGTTGGGGCTACGTCCCGACCCCCTCCAGTACCGCGTACGCCTCCAGCCGGGTGACCGCCTCCTCCTCTACACCGACGGTCTGACGGAAGCACGCGCTCCCGACGGCACGCTCTTCCCCTTCCTCACGGAAGCTACCCACGCCCTACGGGACCCCCTCCCCGACGAGGCCCTGAACACCCTGTACACCCGCCTCCTCACCCACACGATCACACCCCCCACGGACGACCTGGCCCTGATCCTCTGCCAGCCCACCCACCTCCCTACCCCGGCCCGCCAGAAAGCCCCGTAAGGGGCGCGGGGAACTGCGCGAACAGCCCCCGCCGGCCCGCACCCGCATTCCTACGGGCCGGTACAGTGAGCAGGTCGTCATCACACCCGTACGGGGGGAAGCCGGTGCAAATCCGGCGCTGACCCGCAGCCGTGTGCCGCCCCTCTTCACCGGGCGGCAAGCCGGATTGCCTCGTACGGAACGTGACCGGCTCGCGTCGCCGGGACCGCCGGTGACCGGCACCGTCGAGGCATACGGAGCCGAGCCGCCCGGGGCTCCGGGCTGCCCGGCTCCTCCCGCACCGGGAGAGCCGAAGGGGCACCCCCGTCGGCGAACCGCTGAGTACAGAGAGGCACCCGCCGATCATGTTTGTCCGCCGCAGCGCCGCGGTACTGGCCGCCACCGCCGTGATCGGCACGGCGTTCGCGCCGGCCGCCCTCGCCGACGAGTCCCCCACCGCGTCCCCGTCCCCGTCCCCGTCCCTGACGCTTCCCTCCGCCCTGTACGGCAGCACCGACCCCACGTACGACGGCGTCTGGCGGCAGTCGCTGGCGCTGCTCGCCCAGCACACCGTGGGCGTGAAGCCCGCGGCGAAGGCCGTCGACTGGCTCACCGGACAGCAGTGCGCGAACGGCGGCTTCGCGGCCTACCGCGCGGACCCGGCCACGAAGTGCGACGCCAAGACACAGGTCGACACGAACAGCACGGGCGCCGCACTCCAGGCTCTGGCCGCGCTCGACGCCGACGACACCGGGCCCGGAGCGGCGGACGCGGCAGACGCGGCAGACGCGGCCGTGAAGTGGCTGAAGTCCGTGCAGAACGAGGACGGCGGCTGGGGTTACCTCCCCGGCGGCGCCAGCGACACCAACTCGACGTCCGTCGTGATCGGGGCTCTGGAGGCCGCGGACACCGACACGCGGGACCTGCGGTCGAAGGACGACCGGACACCGTACGACGCCCTGCTCGGCCTCGCCCTCCCCTGCGGCGAAGGCGACGGGAACGGCGAGGACAGCGAGAACGGCGGCGCCTTCGCCTTCCAGCCCGACAAGAGGGGCAAGCTCGCGGCGAACGCCGACGCCACGGCGGCGGGCGTGCTCGGCGCACTCGGCGAGGGTCTGGTGACGGGCCCCGAGGACGACGGGCAGTCCGCCACGCCCTCCAGCGCCTCCAAGGCCGCCGAGTGCGCGGGCGGCGACTCCCCCACCCCGGAGGAGGCGGCGGCCAACGGCGCCGCGTACCTCGTCGGCGCGGTCGCCAGGACCGGTCACCTGGAGTCCGCCCTCGCGGGCGCCGAGGACCAGCCCGACCACGGCAACACCGCCGACACGGTCGTCGCGCTCGCGGCGGCGGGCCGGACGGCCGACGCGGGGAAGCCGCTGGCCTGGCTGGAGAAGAACTCCGGCTCCTGGGCGGCGGAGAGCGGCCCGGCCGCGTACGCGCAGCTGATCTTCGCGGCGCATGCCACCGGTACGGACCCGCGCGACTTCGGCGGCGCCGACCTGGTGAAGCAGCTCGGCGCGACGGGCCCGGCGGCAGAACCCGCAGACAACGACAACAAGAACAACAAGGACGACAAGCAGGCCACGCAGGACGCGGACGCGGACGCGAACAACGACGACAGCGGGGTCAGCGTCTGGTGGATCGTCGGGGTCGGCCTGGTCGGTGGCATCGGCGTCGGTTTCCTCCTCAGCAGCCGTACCAAGAAGCAGCGGCAGCCGTGACCCGCCGCCGCCCGGCCCTGCCCGCCCTGCTGGCCCTGGGCCTCCTGCTCGCCGTACTCGGCACGGCGGGGCAGGCCCAGGCGGTCGGCTATCGCTACTGGTCCTTCTGGGACCGCGATGCCGCCGCCGGTACGTGGGTGTACGCGACCCAGGGCCCGTCGACCGCGCGGCCGTCCGACGGTGACGTCCAGGGCTTCCGGTTCTCGGTGAGTGAGGACTCGAAGCACTCGGCGAAGCCCCGTGGGGAGAGCGGTTTCGCGGCGATCTGCGCGAAGACGCCCGCACGGGAGGGCGCCAAACGGGTCGCGCTCGTGCTCGACTTCGGTACGGCCGAGGACGCGCCGGCCGGTTCGACGCCGCCGGACCCGAGCCCGCGCACGGCCTGCGCCCGCGTCGACGAGGACGCGACGACCGCGGACGCCCTCGCCGCCGTCGCCAAGCCCCTGCGCTACGACACGAACGCCCTGCTGTGCGCCATCGCGGGCTACCCCCGCACGGGCTGCGGCGAGGCCGTGTCGGACGACACGGGGTCGGGCGACCGCCCCACGACCTCCTCATCGCCTCGCCGGGCGAGCGAACCCGGGGAGGGTGAAGGGGACGGGAACGGGGACGGCGGGCCTTCGGTGGGCCTGGTGACCGGGATCGCCGCCGTGGCCGTACTGGGCGCAGCCGCGACCTGGCAGGCCCGCCGTCGCCGCGGCTGACGACGGGACACAGACGATGACCACCGGCGAAAACACCGGCCAGGACCAGGACCGGGACCGGGACTGGGTTCAGGGCCAGGACCGGGACCGGGTTCAGGGCCAGGACCGCGGTCCCGGCCCCACTGCCCGGCCCACGGGCAGCACGAACCGCACGGGCAGCGCGGGCAGCACGAGCAGCGCGGGCAGCGCGAGCAGCACAAGCAGCGCCAGAACCATCGGACGCGCCACCAGCGCCACCAGCGCGACCAGCGACGCCGCCCCCGCGACCGCCCACCGCACGGAGAGCACCGGTCGGGCCGGTCGGGCCGGTCGGGCCGGACCCCGCGGTCGCGGGGCCGGGGCCCCGGCCGGCGCCGGCGCAGCCCGGACACGCCTCCGCGCCCCCCGCGCGACCCGTACCAACGCCATCCACCCCGGCGCCTGGTGGATCTGGGCCCTGGGCCTCGGAACCGCCGCGTCCCGCACCACCAACCCGCTCCTCCTCGCCCTGCTGATCGGCGTCGCCGGTTATGTGGTGGTGGCGCGCCGGACGGAGGCTCCCTGGGCCCGTTCCTACGGCGCGTTCGTGAAGCTGGCGCTCGCCGTACTCGGCATCCGGCTGGCCTTCGCCGTCCTCCTCGGCTCGCCCATCCCGGGCACGCACACCCTCGTCACCCTCCCCGAACTCCCCCTCCCCGACTGGGCGCAGGGCATCCGCGTCGGGGGCCGGGTCACCGCGGAGGGCCTGGTCTTCGCCCTCTACGACGGCCTGAAACTCGCCACGCTCCTCATCTGCGTGGGCGCCGCGAACGCCCTCGCGAACCCGGCCCGCCTCCTCAAATCACTCCCGGGCGCCCTGTACGAGGCGGGAGTCGCCGTCGTGGTCGCCCTCACCTTCGCCCCGAACCTGATCGCGGACGTCCAGCGACTGCGCGCGGCCCGGCGGCTGCGCGGCCGTCCCGACCGCGGGCTGCGCGGGCTGCTCCAGGTCGGACTGCCGGTCCTGGAGGGCGCGTTGGAGCGTTCGGTGGCTCTCGCGGCGGCGATGGACGCGCGGGGGTACGGCCGTTCCGCCGAGGTGCCCCCGGGTGTACGCCGCACCACCGCCGCCCTCACCCTCGGCGGCCTGGTCGGGGTCTGCGCGGGCACGTACGGTCTGCTCACCGCGGAGGGCGGCACCTACGGTCTGCCCGTGCTGCTCGCCGGACTCGCCGCCGCCCTCGCTGGCCTGCGGCTGGGCGGACGCCGCTCGCTGCGCACCCGGTACCGGCCGGACACGTGGGGCGTGCGCGCCTGGCTCGTCGCCGCGTCCGGTGCGGCCGTCGCGGCACTCCTCGTCCTGTACGCCTCGTCCGACGCGTACGCCTACGCGGCCCTGCACCCCGGCGTCGTCCCCCTCACCGCGCCGACCCTTCCGCTCATGCCCGCCGCGGCGATCCTCCTCGGTCTCCTCCCCGCCTTCGTCGCCCCGACCCCGACCCCAACCTCGACCCCCGCCCCCGCCCCCGCTCTCCAGGACCCCGGCAAGGAGCCCTCATGATCCGCTTCGAGGATGTCTCCGTGACGTACGACGGGGCGCCGGAGCCCACTGTCCGCGATATCGAACTCGCCGTTCCCGAGGGCGAGTTGGTGTTGCTCGTCGGCCCCTCCGGAGTGGGCAAGTCGACGCTCCTCAATGCCGTGAGCGGGCTGGTCCCGCACTTCACGGGTGGGACCCTGCGCGGACGCGTGACGGTCGCGGGCCGTGACACGCGCACGCACAAACCCCGTGAACTCGCCGACGTGGTCGGCACGGTGGGCCAGGACCCGCTCTCGCACTTCGTCACGGACACGGTCGAGGACGAACTCGCGTACGGAATGGAGTCGTTGGGCCTCGCGCCGGACGTGATGCGCCGCCGCGTCGAGGAAACCCTGGACCTGCTCGGACTCGTCGACCTGCGTGACCGCCCCCTCTCCACACTCTCCGGCGGACAGCGGCAGCGGGTCGCGATCGGCTCGGTCCTCACCCCGCACCCCGACGTCCTGGTCCTCGACGAGCCGACCTCGGCCCTCGACCCCGCCGCCGCGGAAGAGGTCCTCGCGGTCCTCCAGCGCCTCGTCCACGACCTCGGCACGACGGTCCTCATGGCCGAACACCGCCTGGAACGCGTCGTGCAGTACGCCGACCTGGTCGCCCTCCTCCCGTCCCCGGGCGCCCCCTTGCTGCTCGGCACACCGGCCGAGGTCATGGCCGTGTCGCCGGTGTACCCACCGGTGGTGGCCCTCGGCCGGCTCGGCGGCTGGTCCCCTCTGCCGCTGACGGTCCGGGACGCCCGGCGCCGGGCGGGTCCGCTGCGGGACCGCCTGGAGGGCATCCCGTACGCGGGATCGGGCGCCCGCGGCCCCGTACCCACCCCCGCGCCATCGGTGGCGGGTGGCGCGGCATCCGCCCGCCGCCCCCGGCTCTTCCGCAAGCGCCCGCCCGAGGCACCCCTCACCGCCCACCCGGCGGTGGTCACCGGCCTCGCCGTCCGCCGTGGCCGCACCGAAGTGCTTCACGACGTCACCCTGTCCGTCGCCCCCGGCGAGACCGTCGCGCTCATGGGCCGCAACGGCGCGGGCAAGTCGACGTTGCTCTCCGCCCTCGTCGGCCTCGTCCCTCCCGCGGCGGGTTCGGTCCGCGTGGGCGGGCTCCAGCCCCATCGCACGGCGCCCGGTGCCCTCATCCGTCACGTCGGCCTCGTACCGCAGGAGCCCCGGGATCTGCTGTACGCGGACACGGTGGCCGGGGAGTGCGCGGCGGCGGACTCCGACGCGGGGGCCGGGGCGGGCACCTGCCGGGCCCTGGTGTCCGAGCTGCTGCCGGGCATCGAGGACGACACGCATCCGCGCGACCTGTCGGAGGGGCAGCGGCTGACCCTGGCCCTGGCGGTCGTGCTGACGGCCCGGCCGCCCCTGATCCTCCTCGACGAGCCGACCCGCGGCCTCGACTACGCGGCCAAGTCGCGTCTGGTCACACTGCTGCGAGCCCTCGCGGCCGAAGGGCACGCCATCGTCCTCGCCACCCACGACGTGGAACTGGCCGCCGAGCTCTCCCACCGGGTCGTCATCCTCGCGGACGGCGAACCCGTCGCCGACGGTCCGACGGCGGAGGTCGTCATCGCTTCCCCGTCCTTCGCCCCGCAGGTCACCAAGGTCCTCTCCCCGCAGAAGTGGCTGACGGTCTCCCAGGTGCGCGAGGCTCTGAGCGCGTCCGAGCCGACGGAGGGCGTGCGCTCATGAGCAGCCGCCCCCGTGCCCAGCCTCAGGCCCGACCCATCCGGCTGGGCCCGCGTTCCGTCGCCGCCCTCGTCCTGGTCGGTGCCATCGGGCTCGCCGCGCTGACCTGGCCCTTCTTCAGCGGGCCGACCTCGCAGGTGGGCGCCCACTCGAAGGACGCGCCCTGGCTGTTCGCGGGGCTGCTCGTGCTGCTGGTCGGGGTCGTCGCGGCGACGATCTCCGAGTCGGGTCTCGGCCCCAAGGCCGTGGCCATGCTCGGGGTGCTGGCCGCGACGGGGGCCGCGCTGCGGCCGATCGGGGCCGGTACGGCGGGTATCGAGCCGATGTTCTTCCTGATGGTGCTGAGCGGGCGGGTGCTGGGGCCGGGGTTCGGCTTCGTGCTCGGGTCGGTCACGATGTTCGCGTCCGCCCTGCTCACGGGCGGGGTCGGGCCCTGGATGCCGTTCCAGATGCTGTCCATGGGCTGGTTCACGATGGGCGCGGGGCTGCTTCCGGGCCCGGACCGGCTGCGCGGCCGGGGCGAACTGGCGATGCTGGCCGCGTACGGCTTCATGGCGGCCTTCGCGTACGGCACGTCGATGAACCTGGCGGGCTGGCCCTTCATGGACGCGCTGTCGTCGAACGTGGCCTTCGACGCGCACGACGCCGTGCACACCAACCTGGCCCGGTTCGTCGCGTACTGCCTGGCCACCTCGCTCGGCTGGGACCTGGGCCGGGCGACGGTGACGGTCGTCCTGACCCTCACCCTCGGCGCGACGGTCCTCAAGGCGCTCCGCCGGGCCACGCGCAGGGCGGCTTTCGAGACGCCGGTCACGTTCGCGGGCCCCGATGGCGACCACGGTGGTGCGGCGCCCGTCACACCACCCGGCCGCACACTGTAGAAACCGCAACTACGTGCTGTCACGCGCACCGTGCGCACCTCGTGAGGCGGCCCACAGGACCTTGGTCCTCCACTATGGGCGATCGTAGACCGCAGCTCTTGTCATGCCCACGGCCTTAGCCCCGCTGACCTGCGGGTTGAGAGCCACGTCACAGCAGGACCTTTCGCGGCGGATACGGCCACAACTAGCAAAAGGGGGCATTGCGGACGCGTCGTCGGCCTGGTTCATTGGTGGAGTCGCAAGGCGCCGACGTGCCCCTCAGGGCCTCGGCGCCGCCGCATGCCAGGGCTGACGTCAGGGCGTACGAGCGACCGCCCCGTCCCCGAAGAAAAGGTTCTCCGTGTCCTTCTCCACCCGCATCCGTCTCGTCGCCACCCCGAAGAAGGCCCTCACCGGCGCCGCCGTGGCAGCCGCCACCGCCGGCATGGTCCTCGCGGCGGGCCCCGCCCAGGCCGCGGCCCCCACGGTGGCCTCCTCCGCGTCGGCCAGGACGATCGCGCAGAAGATGATCCACGACGACGCCCAGTACAAGGCGTTCTCGAAGATCGTCGAGCACGAGAGCGGCTGGGACGTCGACGCCACGAACTCCTCCTCCGGCGCCTACGGCCTGGTCCAGGCACTGCCCGGCTCGAAGATGTCCTCCGCGGGCTCCGACTGGAAGACGAACGCGAAGACCCAGATCAAGTGGGGCCTCGACTACATGAACTCCCGCTACGGCAGCCCGGTCGGCGCCTGGAGCTTCTGGCAGGCGAACGGCTGGTACTGAGCCGACCCGCACCACCCCCCGTACGCGAAGGCGGCGGCCCCGATCCCCGGGCCGCCGCCGTCGCCATGCGCCGCGCGGCACTGCGCGCCACGCTCAGCCCCAGGCGCCGGCCCGCACCCGGGTGACGGCGGTACTGAGGAGGCGGACACCCCTGGTGGAGCCGGGGTCCACGCCGGTCAGAGCCCGTACCCGGCTCAGCCGGTAGTCCAGGGTGCGGGGGTGGACGTGCAGCGCGGTGGAAGCCCGCAGCCGGTTCATGTCGGCGCGGTAGTAGGCGTCCAGCGTCGCCACCAGATCGGGTCCCTCCGCCAGGCGTCTTGTGAGGTCACGTAACCAGTCGTCGAGCTGGGGCAGTTGCACAAGACCCATCTCGACGAAGACGTCGGCGGCCGTGCAGGCGCGGTCGGGGGGACTCGTGACGGGCGCGGCCCTGCTGACCAGCCTGGCCGTCTGCGCGGTCTCGGCCAGCGCGGAGACCGCTCCGGTGGCCGTGCCGACGGCGCACGGCAGTCCGACGGCAGCCGAGAAGTCCTGGGCGAGGGAGAGGACGCGCCCGTCCACCGCGGCCTGGTCCGTGTCATCGGCCGGGACCAGCGCGACGAACTCCTCCGGCCGCCGCCAGAGCATGGGCACCCGATGGGCCGGGAGGAACGGTTCGAGCAGCGCGGCACGCGCCCCGCTGTCCGGAAGGGAGCATGACGCCGGGAACCGCAGCACGGTGACGGCGTAGCGGCCAGGAGTGGGCAGGCCCAGGTTCCGGGTGACGTCGGGGGCGGCGGGATCGTCGGCCAGCAGCATCCTCGCGCACGACTGGACCCGCGCCACCGCCGACAGCGCACGGGAGCGCCCCTTCTCGAATCCGAGCACATAGGCGCCACGAGCTGTCCCGGCCTGCGCGGAGAACCAGGTGACCATGCGCAGCAGACCGTCCATGTCGTGCGTGGCGGGCGCCTCGCTGATCTCCCGCAGCATGGAGCTGGTGTGCAGCGTGAGGGCGTACTGCTGGGAGGATTCGGAGAACCCCTTCGCCCCACGGTCCTGTCCGATCGACGAGATGAAGGAGAGATCCTCGGCCGAAAGCGGATCTCCCTCCCGGGCGAGGGAGATGGTGCGGCGCCGGATGGAGACCGCGAATTCCATGATCGCGTCGTAGAGTCGCGGCTCACTCTGCGCCCGCTGGTATTCGGGGAGTTCCTTCGCGTACATGTCGACGGCGTTCTTGGCGTTCTGCGTGACCTGGCTCTCCAGGATGTCGAAGATATCCCGCACGATCGCTCCTCCGTAGGCTCCCGTAGGTCCTGCCGTGACGTCCAGCAGCAGGTCATGCCCATGTCAGCGATGCGCCTCGCTGCCACCTCTGAGCATTCGCGGGAACACGCCTGTTGGATTGCGTCCAGGTGAAAAGGTGAGGGCGGGCGACGTCCTCGTCGTCCAGGGCAGGGTCACTCTCCCCAAGGGGGTCGAGCCCGGGGACACCGAGGTCTTCCTGCAGACCTACCGGGAGAGCCGGTACCGGGCGAAGACGACCACCGAGGACGACGGCTTCTTCGTACCGTCCGTGCGGGTCCGCGACTACGACGACACGTGCACGCTGCGCACGGCCACGAGGGGCACGTACGTGTCCGGCGCGAGCCAGTCGCTCCCGATCACCAACACCTCACCGCCTCGCACCTGGCAACTGGCGGCTAGCGGCTAGCGGCTGATCGGCGGGTCATCCTCGCTCTGGCGGGGGTGACCCAGCCACTTCCCGTCGCGCATGATGACCCTGCCGCGCAGCTCCGGCTCGCCGCGCCAGGCGCGCACGGTCTTCGGCACCACGCGTACGTACAGAAAGGCCCCCTCCTCGGCACGCGGGTCCCAGCCGAACTTGCCGGCGAACGCCTCCGCCGCGTCCGGGGGCACCTGCTGGTCGGGGAAGCACTCCGCCTCGCCCTGGAGAAGCACCACATCGAAGGTGTCCGGCAGCGCCAGGCGCACGCGCGGCTCCGCACGGACGTTCCGTGCGGTCACGGAGGTCGCACCGGTGCACATCCAGACCGCTCGTCCGTCCCACAGGAACCACAGGGGCACCTGGTGCGGCCCGTGATCCGGATGAGCTGTCGACACCCAGACGTCCCGCTCCCTACCGAGGCGTTCCAGCGTGTCGCGCCTGCGCTCCGGCGTCCCGCGACGTTCCGTTCCCGTGATCCGCATGGTTGTCGAACCTAGCCAGCAACTCACCGGCCCGCATGAGGCATGAGACCTAGTACTCCAGCAGGATTTCGCTGTCTGACCTGTGGGTTTGGCCGGGCGGCTGGAGTGTAGCGGGCCGGGGCATGGTCAGGGACAGTCTCACGGAGACCGCCCCTCGAACGTGCGACAACGCCGCAAGTAGTGACAGCGACGAGGGCAGATTCCTCGTGATGACCGAGCGTTCTGCCGCGCAATGGGACCTGGAGCTCGACGACCTTTTCATCAGCATCGGCCATCGTTTCGGCCGGGTGGAGCTCCGGCGTCGCATGCGTGACTACGTACGCGGGCTGCTGGCCCCGGTCGCCCGGAAGAACAGCTGGCAGCTGGCCGAGCAGGCAGGCCACGCCACTCCCGACGGCCTGCAGCACTTGCTGGCCGGCGCGAAGCGGGAGCCCGACGACATTCGTGATGACCTGCAGCAATACGTCGCCGGCAGGCTCGGCGAGGACGACGGTGTCCTGCTCATCGACGACACCGGCTTCATCAAGAAGGGCACAGCTTCCGCCGGGGTCCAGCGCCAATATTCCGGCACCGCCGGGGCCCGCATTTCAATAACTGTCAGCGATGGAGTTCCGCAGGGGTTGTTCGGGCGTGTAGTTGTTCCAGCGTGCGGGCGGGCGATCCGGGTATCGGCGTGATCAGGATCCGGTGCAGGTCCAGGAGCCGTTTTGCGTCCTGGTACTGGATGGACAGGTTGGTGCGGTTGACGCCCAATAGTTGGGCCAGGAACGTCATGGTCACCACTCTGCGGCGGCGCAGGATGGCTGCCAGGAGCCGGTGGGTGTGATCGACACTGCTTGTCTGCGGATGGCGGTAGCCGCGCGGGCGGTGGAAGCGTCGCTGGAATGCTGCCTCGGCCAAGGCGTCCCAGAAGGGCTCCGAGACATTCACCAGATGCTCGAAGGCGGTTCGTGACATGCCGGTCAGGGCCGGATCTATGAGCTTCGCGGTCAGGGCCGGGGCGGTCCGGTGTGTCGTTGCCGGCGCGTCTGGCGCTCGCGGTGGAACGGGATCCAGTGTGTAGTTCCAGTCGCCGTGGAAGGCGTTGGGTCTGATCGCAAGGGCATGGAACTCCGCCGGCGTAATGCTGATGCCGAGGCCGTAGCTGCCTGTGTCCAGTTCGGCCCCAATGGCCAGCCCTGTCTTGGTTGTTGTGGCAGTGATGGTCTCAAGGACGACCTGGTAGCTGGTCAGCGGCCGCCCTCGCCAGTTCGCGGTGATGTGACAGAACATCCGGTGTTCTATCTGGGCCGGCGCGTGGTGCTGCGGGCCCTCGCCTCGCCGCTGCCCATCACCTGGGTCACCGCGGATTGCGCCTACGGGCAGGAAAGTCGCTTCCGCCGGCTGCTGGAGCAGTCCGGCGTCGGCTATGTGCTGGCCGTCCCCAAGTCCCAGTTCACCGTGGGCTGTCCCCGCATCGACGGCCTGTTTGCGCAGGCCCCGGCCGAGGCGTGGGAGAAGCTCTCCTGCGGCGACGGCGCGAAGGGACCTCGCGCCTACCACTGGGAGGCAGTGCGGCTGCCGGCCGTTGCCGAGTTCGACTACCAGGGTGAAGTCCCGCACCGGATGCGGTGGGCGCTGGCCCGCCGCAGCATCTCCCGCCCCGACGAAATCGCCTACTACCTCGCCTACACCCCCTTGGAGGCGGTCACAGCCCACCAAGCCGACGAAAAGGGGGCGCAACCGGTGAGAGAGCCGGGGCCATCGCGCTCACAGTGGCGGAGGTTCGGCGACTCCTGGCAGCTTGTCGTCCCCCACCCCCTCACCTGCGTGGACGCCGAGGCAGACACCACGCGGTGAACTGGTCGAACTGGCGCCGACGACGCCAGGCAGTCGCTCGTCGCTGTCACTACCGGCGGCGCTGTCGCACGTTCGAGGGGCGGCCTCCGTAAGACCGTCCCTGACCATGCCCCCGCCCGCTACACTCCAGCCGCCCAGCCAAACCCCACAGGTCACACAGCGAAATCCTGCTGGAGTACTAATCCCAGCGACCGACGCTCCCTCGGCCCGCGCCTGAAGGGTCTCGCACAAGGCTGCGAACTCTTCTCCGGCGGCCCCGTTCCAGGTGAAGTCCTGACGGGCCGTCGGCCGCGACGCTAGCGTGGCATCGCCGAAATGCCGTCAAGGGGGACGCATGACTGATGGACACAGCGACAGCCGCATCGAGTTGGCCGACGCCGTGCAGGTCGTCCGGGATCAGCTGATCCTCGCGGCGTCCCGGGCGACCGGGCAGGACGTGGCCTTCGAAGTCGGCGACATCGAGTTGGAGTTCAATGTCGAGCTGCAGAAACAGAAACAGGGTGGCGCCAAGGTGAAGGCGTGGGTCTTCGAGGCGGGGGTGGACGCGGGCGGAAGCCGTACCCGTACCCATCGGGTCGCGGTCACACTCAGGGCGCTGGACTCACGGACCGGGCGCC
The DNA here is from genome assembly GCF_044742785.1 of Streptomyces sp. NPDC087844. Lineage (NCBI taxonomy): Bacteria > Bacillati > Actinomycetota > Actinomycetes > Kitasatosporales > Streptomycetaceae > Streptomyces > Streptomyces sp. NPDC087844. Next base: position 48,119 of record NZ_JBIUVD010000020.1, read on the forward strand.
CGTGGAAGGTACGGAACGAGAACCTGGGGAGCGTAAGAAAATTCGGGGGTGAGGACGGGCGGTGATCGGGGGGAGCGTTCTGGACCGCGTCGTTGTGATGTGGGGCGAGGGACAGGGTAGCGGGGTGCTGCTCGACCAGCGGCAGGTGCTCACCGCGTGGCACGTGGTGGCGTACAGCCGGCGCGTCGAGGTGGTTCATCCCCTGTCGGGCGAACCGGTGATGTGCAAGCTCGGCTGGGCGGACGAGGAACACGACGTGGCGGTGATGCTCGCCGAGAGAGACATCATCAGTGCCGAGCGCGCCGCGCCTCTGGGTCTTCTACGGTACGGCGAGATCGCCACCGACTCCCCCCTGACGCACTGCCAGATCGTCGGCTTCCCCGAGGTCCAGCGCTATGGGGACCGGTGTGAGGACCTGGAGTACGACCAGTACCGCGCGACCGTGCTGCCGATGGCCGGACGGAGGAGAGGCGGCCTCGTCTGCGCACTGGACGGGTCGGCAGCCGAGGAACGAGGGGATGGAACCACGCCTCTCGCCGGGCTGTCGGGCGCTCCGGTCTTCGCGGGTCCTGTGCTGCTCGGCGTGGTGACCCAGGTGCCGCAAGGCCGCGACCACCTCCGGGTCGAAGGGACGCCGATCAAGTCCGCCGCCAACGTGAGCAGCGGGCCGTTCTCTCACCACTTGCGCTGGGAGAAGATCACTCACGTACACCCCCGTGACGAGCACTTCGAGGCGCAGTACGCGAGTGATCTCAGCTCCCAGTACCGCAAGACGGAGATCTTCGGCATCGAGGAACTCGGCCGGAGCGAGGCCCGCTGGGACCTCGACACCGCTTACCTGAGTCTGCGGGCCGAATCCAACACGCACGCGGACAGGTCGTTGGCCGAACCGGACTGGGGCATCACGCGGCGCATCGAGGATCTGCTGGCCGGGCGGCCCCGCGTGCTGCTCCGGGGGGAGGCGGGGGCCGGAAAGACGACGCTCGTGTGGTGGCTCGCGGCCCATGCCGCGAGCGGCACCCTCGGCGAGCAGCTCACCGAACTGAACGGGCTCGTGCCGTTCGTGATCCCCCTGCGCGAAGTGCACACACGCGGCGGTTTCCCCTCGGTGGCGGACCTCCTCTCCGCGAGCCGGTCCATCACAGGCGGCCCGCCCGACGGCTGGGCCGCGCGGGTACTCACGGCGGGCCGGGCACTGCTCCTGGTGGACGGCCTGGACGAGGTGTCGGCGCCACAGCGGGAGGAGGCCCGGAGCTGGCTCTCGAACCTCCTCGACCGTTACCCCCGTACACGTTGTGTGGCGACCGTGCGCCCCAACGCCGTCGACGAACAGTGGCTCGAACGGGACCACTTCGCCGAGCTCACGCTGCTGCCCATGAGCTACGAGGACATCCGTGCCTTCGTCCATGCCTGGCACAATGCGGCCCGCCTCGAATGCGATCACTTCTACGACACCGGTCGCGGCGGCGAAGAACAGGACCTCCTCACCTTCCTCGAAGAGGACCTACTGCACCAACTGGAGCAGAACCCCGCGCTCGGCGACCTCGCCCGCACCCCCTTGCTGTGTGCCGTGATCTGCGCGCTGCACCGCCGCCGCCGGGGACTGCTGCCCACCACCCGCTGGTCGCTGTACCGGGCCGCCCTCGCGATGCTCCTCGGTGGGCGTGACGTGGGGCGGGGCGTCCGGCACATCGATCACATCACGCTGGAACCCGACGACCAGCACGCGCTGCTCCAGCGGCTCGCCATCTGGCTGGTGCGGACCGGACAGCAGCAGATGACCCATGACGAGGCCGTCCACCAACTCGTCGCGCCGGTACGGGACATGCCGCAAGTCCAGGAACAGGGCACCCCCGACCGCATCCTCCGCTTCCTGCTCGACCGCAGCGGCTTGCTCCAGGAACGTGCGGACAGCGCGGTCCAGTTCATCCACCGTACGTTCCAGGACTTCCTGGCGGCCAAGGAGTTCCACGAGAGCGGATACCTCCCCGAACTCCTGAACCACGCCGTCGACGAAGCCTGGCAGGACGTGATCGTGCTCGGCGTCGGCCACGCCTCACGCTGGGACGCCGAGAGGTTCATCGAGCGCCTGATCGTTTTCGGAGACGAGGCCACGAGACGGGAGCAGCGGTGCTTACTGCACGTCTTGGCGGCCCGCTGTGCGGTCAGCCTGCGGCAGCTCAGCTCCGGGCTGACGTGGGCGCTGAAGATTCGTGTGGGCGCGCTGATGCCGCCGCTGGACACGGAGGTCGAGGACATGGCGATGCTGGGCGACTGGGCCGTGGAAGTACAGCCGGACGGTCCTGACAGTTCGGTGACCCGGTCCACCGTGCGGCTGCTCGCGCTCGTGCGCAGTGACAAGGCGAGGCAGAAACTTCGGAAGTACGCTACGCATCCGGATCCGCAGGTTCGCAGCGAACTCGCCAGGGTATGGGATGCCCATCCCCTGGAGGCGTACGCCAATGAGGTGCTGGCGGGTATACACGTGCCCTATCTGGCCGTCGACCAGCGGGAGAGACTCAAGCGGCTGAGCGTCTTCGGGTCCATCGCCGACATTTCGGTGAGCGGTTCGCATCCGGAGTCCGAACTGGACGCCTGTCTACCGGTGGACATGGCCTCGCTCGCGCTGCGCGGAAACCATCTGATCCAAAACCTCGACTTCCTCCGCGGCCGCGTGGGTCTGACACGGCTTGAGGTGTGGGACTGTCAGTCACTCACGGACCTCCTTGCGCTGCGGGACCTCAATCTGTCGTACCTCAGGCTCAGTTCGGGCTCTGCGGTACTCCCACCGCATCCGGGCGTTCGCGAACTGGTACTGGGGGCGGAATACGGCGAGGTGTTCCCCGACCTGAAGTCCTGGACGTCCCTGGAACAACTGACCCTCTGGGGCAACCGGAACGTGCCGGATATTCTCCGGGCCGCGCTCCGCGCGCCCCGGCTCACCCGGATCGAGCTGAGAATCGGTTCCCTCGACGACCTGGCCTCCCTGGACCCGAACCTTCGTGTGCGGAGCCTGAAGATCAGCGGCCTGCGGGACCACGCCCGCATCGGCCAAGTGCGCCGGGCCTTTCCCCACCTCACGGCTCTGGACCTGGGGCTGGACGGCGGTGGTCCTGAGGTACTCGATCTGACGGACTTGCAGGACCTGCCCGACCTGGGGCTCTACGTCTGGGGCGTGCTCCCGGAGCACTCCGCCATCCTGGGCACGGAAGGGTTCGGCGACCGGCTCCAGCTCAGCAATCAGCGATCAGCAAGACCGGTCGCCACTCCGTCCAGGAACCTCGACCAGGTGTAGGAGGGTGTTCCGAGCCGGGGGCCGGTGGGGTTCAGCCGCCGTCCGGACTCCTTCCGCTCAGAGCCGCTGAATGATCGTCCCCGTCGACAACGCCCCGCCCGCGCACATCACGATGAGTGCGAACTCCTTGTCCCTGCGCTCCAGTTCATGGAGTGCCGTGGCGATGAGCCGCACCCCCGTCGCCCCGACCGGATGCCCGAGCGCGATCGCGCCGCCGTTCACGTTCACCTTCGCCAGGTCCTGCTCGAAGACCTGGGTCCAGCTCAACACCACCGACGCGAAAGCCTCGTTGATCTCGACGATGTCGATGTCCTTCAGGGACATCCCGGCCTTGCCCAGGACGGCCTTCGTCGCGTCGATCGGTCCGTCGAGGTGGAAGTGCGGGTCGGAGCCGACCAGCGCCTGGGCGACGATCCGGGCACGGGGGCGCAGCTTCAGCGCCCGTGCCATCCGTTTCGACGCCCACATGATCGCGCCGGCGCCGTCGGAGATCTGGGAGGAGTTGCCGGCCGTGTGGACGGCCGTGGGCATCACCGGCTTGAGTTTCGCCAGGGCCTCCATGGACGTGTCGCGCAGCCCCTCGTCGCGGTCGACGAGCCGCCACATGCCCTGCCCGGCGCGCTGCTCGTCCTCCGTCGTGGGCACCTGCACGGCGAACGTCTCACGCTTGAAGCGTTCCTCGGACCACGCGACGGCCGCGCGCTCCTGGGAGATGAGCCCCAGCGAGTCCACCTTCTCGCGCGTCAGCCCGCGGTGGCGCGCGATCCGCTCCGCCGCCTCGAACTGGTTCGGCAGGTCCACGTTCGACTCGTCGGGGAACGGCTTACCCGGTCCGTGCTTGGACCCGGAGCCCAGCGGCACCCGCGACATGGCCTCGACGCCGCACGAGATGCCGACGTCGATCACTCCGGCCGCGACCATGTTGGCGACCATGTGCGAGGCCTGCTGCGAGGAACCGCACTGGCAGTCGACCGTGGTCGCCGCCGTCTCGTACGGCAGTCCCATCGTCAGCCAGGCCGTGCGGGCGGGGTTCATGGACTGCTCACCGGCGTGTGTCACCGTGCCGCCGACGATCTGCTCGACGCAGTCCGCGTGGATGCCCGTACGGCCGAGGAGTTCACGGTAGGTCTCGCCCAGCAGATAGGCGGGGTGCAGATGGGCGAGCGCGCCACCGCGCTTGCCGATGGGGGTGCGTACGGCTTCGACGATCACGGGTTCCGCGGCCATGGGAGGTTCCTCTCCTCGGGTCACCCGCGCGGCGCGGGCGTCCCGGCCCACCCGCCACGCTGAACTAGTACGCGTTCTAGTTCTGTGTGCAGTCTGCTGACCCGGCGTCCGTCACCGCAAGGGTCGTGCAGCTCCCGAAGTCACGATCTGCACGGACCTGGTGCCGCGACAGGCACCAGCGCGGAAGCAGCCCGCGGGGGAACGAAGCACGCATCGGGATTCGGGGTGCCGCGCCTCTTGCCTCTTGTAGAACCCGTTACTACCTTCACGGCAATTCCCGGTGCCTGATGGACCGTCAGAACACGACCGTCGCACGACCTGGAGTGACCCGACCGTCGCACGACCTGGAGTTGCCCATGCCCTGTCCAGCGCTGCCCGACGGGTTCGATTTCACCGACCCCGATCTGCTGCACCACCGCGTGCCCCTCCCGGAGTTCGCCGAGCTGCGTCAGGCCGAACCGGTCCGCTGGATCCCGCAGCCGGCCAATGTCGCCGGCTTCCAGGACGAGGGCTACTGGGCCGTCACCCGGCACTCCGACGTCAAGTACGTCTCCACGCACCCGGAGTTGTTCTCCTCCACCCTCAACACCGCGATCATCCGCTTCGGCCCGCACATGGAGCGGGACGCGATCGACGCCCAGCGGCTGATCCTGCTCAACATGGACCCGCCCGAGCACACCCGGGTCCGCCAGATCGTCCAGCGCGGCTTCACCCCGCGCGCCGTCCGCGCCCTGGAGGAGAACCTGCGCCACCGCGCCGGCCGGATCGTCGAGACCGCCCTCGCGAACGCCGGCCCCGGCGGCTCCTTCGACTTCGTCACCGAGGTCGCCAGCGAGCTGCCCCTCCAGGCGATCGCGGAACTCATCGGCATCCCGCAGGACGACCGCGCCAAGATCTTCGACTGGTCCAACAAGATGATCGCGTACGACGACCCGGAGTACGCGATCACCGAGGAGATCGGCCAGGAGGCCGCCACCGAGATCCTCGCCTACGCGATGAACATGTCGGCCGACCGCAAGCAGTGCCCCGCCAAGGACATCGTCACCACGCTGGTGGCCGCCGAGGACGAGGGCAACCTCGCCTCCGACGAGTTCGGCTTCTTCGTACTGATGCTGGCCGTCGCGGGCAACGAGACGACCCGTAACGCCATCACGCACGGCATGCACGCCTTCCTCACCCACCCCGACCAGTGGGACCTCTACAAGCGGGAGCGCCCGGCGACCGCCGCGGAGGAGATCGTCCGCTGGGCCACGCCCATCGTCGCCTTCCAGCGCACCGCCACCCAGGACACCGAACTGGGCGGCAAGCAGATCAGGAAGGGCGACCGCGTCGGCCTCTTCTACTCGTCCGCCAACAACGACCCGGAGGTCTTCGACACGCCGGAAATCTTCGACATCGACCGGGACCCGAACCCGCACCTCGGCTTCGGGGGCGGCGGCCCGCACTTCTGCCTCGGCAAATCCCTGGCCACGCTGGAGATCGACCTCATCTTCAACGCGATCGCCGACGCGATGCCCGGGGTGCGCCTGGTCGGCGACCCGCGCCGACTGCGCTCGGCCTGGATCAACGGCGTGAAGGAACTGCGGATCGGCGTCGACTGAGGGATCGGCCGGAGGATTCCTCCGGCCGGTGAACGTTTTTGCCCCGTTACGCGTCTTCACAGGTGGCACAGCCAACCCACACCTTCGAAGACTTCGAACGGAAACGCCGAGCCGTGGTCCCAGCCGAACTGTCCCCCGTCAGACAGGAGGGCGCGCGGACCGCCCGGAAGCGGGACCTCCGACCGGTTTGGGGGCCGATGTGGGGGTCGATGTGGGGGCCGGTATGGACACGGCACCGCGTGCCGCTCCTAGCCACCGTTCCGACCGTCCCGCTGTACGTGGTCTGGTGGCTGTTCCTGGCCACCGGCGGCGGCGATCTGGCCGCCCAGGAGGCCTGGGCCGACTTCGCGTCCCGGCACGGCGGATCGGCGTACAGCCTGTTCTGGTACGGCGGGATGCACACCGCCAACTACAGCCTGATCTCGCCCTATCTGATGGCCGCCGTCGGCGTGCGGACGGTCACCGTCGCGGCCGGGCTGCTGGCCGCCTGGCTGGCCGCGGCCCTCCTCGTCCGTACGGGGATCGGCCGCCCCCTGGGCCCGGCGCTGCTCGCGTCGCTCGCCCTGTGGTGCAACGTCGCGTCGGGGCGTACGACGTTCGCGCTCGGCGTCGCGCTCGGACTCGCCGCCTGTGTGCTGCTGACCCGGCAGCGGCGTCTACCGCCGGCGTGGGCGTACGCGGCGCTCGCGACCATGGCGAGCCCGGTCGCGGGCCTGTTCCTGGTCGTCGCGGGGGCCGGCCACGCCCTCGTACGGGACCGGGCGCGGGCCGCCGCGCTGATCGCACCGCCGGTCCTGGTGGTGGGTGCGACGACCCTGCTCTTCCCGTTCACCGGCGAGCAACTGATGCCCGCCGCCCGGATCTGGCCGCCGGTACTGCTCGCTCTCGTCGTGCTGACGCTGGCCCCGCGCGGCTGGCGGGTGCTGCGCCGGGGCGCGCTCGTGTACGCGGCGGGGACGGTCCTCACGTACCTGGTGCCCTCGCCGGTCGGCACGAACGTGGAACGGCTGGCGGAGCTGTTCGCCCCGGCGGCGCTGCTGGCCGCGCTGCTCGCGGTACCGAGGTCGGGGCCCGCCCTGGCGAGACGGCGCGTCGCGCTGACCATGGCGCTGGTGTTCTCCGTGGGCTGGGTCGGCAAGAAGACCGTCGACGATCTGGAGGTGTCGACCGTGGTGCCCGCCTGGGCCCACGACACCACCAGCGTCGTGGAGGCCCTGGACCGGCTCGGCGCGGACCGTACGCGCGTCGAGGTGGTCCCGGCCCGCAACCACCGCGAGGCCACCGCGCTGGCCCCGCACGTGAACCTGGCGCGCGGCTGGAACCGGCAGCTGGACATGGAGCGCGGCCGGCTCTTCTACGACGGGACGTTCTCGGAGAGGACCTACCGGGCCTGGCTCGACCGGTGGGCCGTCGGCTTCGTGGTACTGCCCTCGGGGAAACCGGACGGCTTCGCGGAGGACGAGGCGCGCCTGGTCAGGAACGGCACGCCGTGGCTGGAGCCGGTGTGGCGGGACGCGAACTGGCGGGTCTACCGGGTGCGGGGAGCCGTACCGCTGGTGTCGGCGCCCGCCTCGGTCGTACGGGCCGACAGCGCGGCGGTCGTGGTGCGGGTCCCGCGCCCCGGCCCGGTGACCGTGCGGGTCGCGTTCTCGCCGTGGCTGCACGCGGAGGGGGGCTGCCTCGAAAAGGAGGGCGAGTTCACGCGGCTGACGGTGACCGAGCCGGGCGAGTACCGGATCAGCTCGGGGTACGGCCCTTCGCCGGGCCCGGCCCCGCGGTGCTGACCTCACCGGCCGCACGGGTCTCACCGGCCGCACGGGCTCCATCGGTCTCACCGGCCGCACTGATCTCACCGGTCTCACCGGTCTCACCGGTCTCAGCTTCCTCGACCCTCTGAGCTTCCCCGGCTCTCTCGGCTCTCTCGGCCCTCCCGGCTTTCCCGGCCCTCCCGGCCTCCTCCGAGGCTCCTTCGGACGCTTTCGTGAGTGCGAGCGAGCGGGGCCTGGGTCCCTGGAGCAAGTAGGTAAGCCCGAAGCCGGCGCCGACGACGGCCGCGCCGCCCACCGCGTCCAGCACCCAGTGGTTGCCGGTCGCCACGATCGCGGAGACCGTGAACAGCGGGTGCAGCAGCCCGAGGGCCTTCATCCACCACCTGGGGGCGATGATCGCGATGACGAGCCCGCACCACAGCGACCAGCCGAAGTGCAGCGAGGGCATCGCCGCGTACTGGTTGGTGAGCGCGGTCAGCGTGCCGTAGTCCGGCTGGGAGAAGTCCTGTACGCCGTGCACGGTGTCGATGAAGCCGAGGCCGGGCATCAGCCGCGGCGGGGCCAGCGGGTAGAGCCAGAAGCCGACGAGCGCGAACAGCGTGGCGAAGCCGAGCGCCGAGCGGGCCCAGCGGTACTCGGCGGGCCGACGGGCGTACAGGACGCCGAGCACGGTCAGCGGGACCACGAAGTGGAACGACGTGTAGTAGAAGTTGAAGAAGTCCTCCAGCCAGCCGATCCGCACGACCGTGTGGTTGACCCAGTGCTCGATGTCGATGAAGAGGAACTTCTCGATCGAGTGGATCTGTTCGCCGTGCTGTTCGGCGGTGGCCCGGCCCCCGGTGTTGGTACCGCCGGTCGCCGCGAGCCTGACCTGCTGGTACGCGGAGTAGCCGACGCGGATCAGCAGCAGTTCGAGGAGCAGGTTCGGCCGGGTGAGGACCCGGCGCAGGAACGGCAGCAGGGGGACGCGCTTCCACCGGGTGGGCACCGGCCGCGCGTACTCGGTCGGGACGGGCGACCGGTAGTACTCCGACGTACGGGACAGGAACGGAACCACGGTCGCGGCGGCGAGGGCGGCGAGCAGCACGACGTTGTCGCGCAGCGGGTAGAGGGACGCCATGTTCGGCAGCATCATCTTGGCCGGCAGGGTCATGACCAGGATGACGGCGACCGGCCACACGTAACGGTCGCCCGCCTTCTTGCCGACGCGGCCGACCAGCGCGAGCAGCACCCACAGCAGCTGGTGCTGCCAGGTGGTCGGCGCGACGGCGACGGCGACGCAGCCGGTGACCGCGACGGCGAGCAGCAGCTGCCCGTCGCGGGCGTAGCGCACGGCGCGGCGCAGGCCGAGCACGGCGACGGCGGTGCCGAGCGCCAGGAAGAGCCCGATCTCCAGTGGCCCCTCGACACCGAGGCGCAGCAGCGCCCCGTGCAGCGACTGGTTGGCGAGATCGTCGGCGGGCCGCCCGAGCCCGGCCCCGGCCAGATGATGCACCCAGTACGTGTACGAGTCGTGCGGCATCGCCGCCCACGCGAGCGCGGTGAGCGCGGCGAAGGTGAGCGCGGAGGAGACGGCGGCCCTGCGGCGGCCGGTGAACCACAGGAGCGGCGCGAACAGCAGGACGGTGGGCTGCAGGGCCGCGGCGAGGCCGATCAGTACCCCGCTCGCCCGTTCCCCGCGCACCGCGAAGCAGCCGAGGAGCACCAGCAGGACCGGGATGATGCTGGTCTGGCCGAGATACAGGGTGTTGCGCACGGGCAGCGACAGCATCAGCAGGCTGATCGCGACGGGCGCTGCCAGCAGGGCCGTACGGCGGCTCACGGGGTGGGGGAGGGCGCGGGCGGCGAGCAGTCCGAGGGCGACCACCAGCAGCAGCGTGCCGAAGGTCCAGCCCCAGCCGAGGGCCTGCTCGGCCGCCTTGGTGAGGGGTTTGAGGACGAGCCCGCCGAAGGGTGTGCCCGTGAAGCGCGTCGAGTCGTACAGCGAACCGTTCACATGCAGCACGCCGTCGGGTCCGACCCAGGTCTCCAGATCCGTCAGGCGCTCGCCCCTAGGCGTACTCAGGACGACGGCGACCTGTCGGACGGCCAGTACGGCGGCGACCAGCCACAGGCCCGCGCGGACCATGCCCAGCCGCGCTCCGGCCGCCGCGGGCGCCGTCGCCCCGAAGGGATCACCTGGTCGTCCGCCGTGCTCCACATTTGCCACGTGCCGTCGGCCCTCCCGCCCCGTTCGTCCTCTACGCCCCATGAGCCCCATGAGTCCCTGGGGTCCCGTGCGTCTGTTTCCTGTTCGAACTCTAAGAGGCTCGCACCACCCCCGATGTGAGACGCGGGCAACCCCCTCTTCACCTGACGTCCTCCATTCTTTTGTCCCGATGGAGGTGTTGTAAGGCTGAAGAGAGCCCACGGCACGCCGCCACGCGAGGCCGTGACGGGAATACAACCACCCGACATGCCGATAACCGGCTATATTCGGCTACGGAACTAGTTAGCGCATCTAACTAGGCAGACGAAAGGCTTACCGCATGACCGAGCCGCAGCTCTGGCACGACGTGGACGACTACTTCACCGGGCTCCTCGCCCCGCCGGACGCCGCCCTGACCGAGGCGCTGCGCGACAGCGACGCCGCCGGACTTCCGCAGATCAACGTCGCCCCGAACCAGGGCAAGCTGCTGCATCTCCTCGCCGTGATCCAGGGCGCGACCCGCATCCTGGAGATCGGCACACTCGGCGGCTACAGCACCATCTGGCTGGCCCGCGCTCTCCCCGAGGACGGCCGGCTGATCACCCTGGAGTACAGCGAACAACACGCCGAGGTGGCCCGGCACAACCTCGCCCGCGCCGGTCTGGACAAGATCACCGAAGTGCGGGTGGGGCCGGCCCTGATCGGCCTGCGGACACTGGCCGGGGAGAATCCCGCGCCCTTCGACGTGGTCTTCATCGACGCGGACAAGGTGAACAACCCGCGCTATGTGGAGTGGGCCCTCAAGCTCACCCGGCCGGGCAGTCTGATCATCCTCGACAACGTCGTCCGCGGGGGCGCCGTCACCGACGCCACCAGCGACGACCCGAGCGTGCGCGGCACCCGCGAGGCGCTCGACCTGTTCGCCGCGCACCCCAGGGTGACCGCCACGGCGATCCAGACGGTGGGAGTGAAGGGGTACGACGGGTTCGCGCTGGCGCGCGTACTGCCGTAGGCGGCGCCTGTCGTGGGCGCCGACTGCCACAGGCCCCGCCGGCGAAGGTTTCGCCGCACCCCCAGGGCGTCAGACCTCGTGGTAGAAGCCCACGTTCACGCTGCGCGGGCCCGTGCGGTCGTGGATGACCAGCTCGCCCGAACCGCCCATGGGCAGCGTCGCCGTCCCGCCGTACGGCAGCGGCTGCTGGACTCCGCCGCCTCCGCCCACCAGCGAGAAGCGCACCTCGGACGACGGGTCGTCGTGCGTGCCCCGCAGCCAGGTCACCTGCCAGGTCCCCTCGGGCCCGCACAGGAACTCCAGGTGGACCCGCGAGACGAACAGCCAGTCGTCGGGCGTCGCGAGGCGGCAGGCGCCCCGGTCGCGCCCCACCCGCAGCATGGCGCCCGGCTCGCTCGGCGCGTCGGCCATCTGCATTCCGGCCGTCGCGCCGGCGTCCGTCCCGGACACCGAGGCCATGGTGAGTTCGAGCACGTGCGCTCCTTCGTTCCCGCGCGTTCCCGCGTTCCGACGTTCCGACTGTCCCGCGCCGGGACGTGTTCGACGCCCGGCGACGTATCGCCGCCGAATGATAGAGCGCCGGGACGTACGACGTCCGGCACAGTCGCATACCGCTCCGCACAGTCCATACCGTGCGGCACGGTCGCATACCGCTCGCAGGTCCCCGCGCGGCCTGCCGGAACGACCTCCGGAACGGCCTCGGGAACGGCTTCCGGCACGGTTTCCGGCACAATGGACGCATGACCGAGCGCAAACCTCCCGGGGTCGGCTTCGAGTCCTGGGTCGACCGACAGATCCGCGAGGCGGAGGCACGCGGCGAGTTCACCGAACTCGTCGGTGCGGGCAAGCCGTTGCCGAGCGGCCCCGACACGTCGTACGACGAACTGTGGTGGATCAAGCAGAAGATGGCCCGCGAGGGCATGTCCGTACTGCCTCCCACGCTGGCGCTGCGCAAGGAGGCGGAGGACGCGCTGGAACAGGCCGCCACCGCGCCGTCGGAGCGGGTGGTGCGGCGGATCGTCACGGAGATCAACGCGAAGATCCGCGAGATGATGTTCAAGCCGCCACCCGGCCCACCGCTGGGCCTCAAGCCGTACGACGTGGAAGAGATCGTCCGCGCCTGGCACGAACGCCACGCGGCCTGACGGCCGACGGCCACGCCGGTCGGGTCGACGCTCGACCGCCACCATCGCGGCGCCCACTGAACCCGACCGCCGCCACCGCACCGCCTGACACTCGACCGCCGCCGTCGCACCCTCCCGTCGTCCCTGCGGGACGCCCGGCCGCCGTCACCACGCCCGCTGACGCGCCACCGCCGATCCGACTGGCCCGGCCACCGGCGAGGCAGGCACACCGCCGCCGCGAGCCCGCGCCGCCCTCGCGGGACGCCCGGCCGCCACCACGCCCGCTGACGCGCCAGCGGTCGGCGGGCAGCGGCCAGCGGTCGGCGGGTAGCGGCCAGCGGGTAGCGGCGAGGTGGGCACCCGTGGCTGTCGCGCGCCATCGCGGCGCCCGCTACGGGATGCCCGACCGGTCGGCGCCTCCTCGGCCGGGCGTGGATTACGGGCACGGGTCCATGACCCCGGTCCTGGGCCGGCCCCGGCCCCGGACCCGTGACACAGGTCCATGGCACAGGTCCACGCGACAGGTCCATGGCACGGGTTCGCTCACGAGCGAGGCCCCGCCCCGGCACATCGCCCGGGCGGGGCCTCCTCACTCATAAAACCCACCGCAACCGACTTGCCGCGCACGTCAGTTACGCGGACCCGGCCGGCCGGGCTCAGATCTTCAGCAGCCGTTCCGTCAGTTCGCGGTAGTCCTTCAGGGCAAGCCGCAACTGCTCCGTGTCGGCCGTGTCGTCGGCGGAGTTCTGCCAGGACGTGCTCAGGGCGCGCCGTCGCTGGGTGACGGCGTCGGTGAACCGTTCAGCGACCTCCTGGAGCACCTGGTCCGCCTCCTCGACCGAGCCTCGGGGCCCGTCGACGAACCCGGCGACCGCGTGCTGCAGCCGCAGCGACCACTTGTCGCCCTCGTCGTGCGGCATGAGCCGCCCGCCGGTACTCACACCGCCCCCGGTCCCGGTCCCGGTCCCGGTCCCGGCGTTCACCCTCGCCTCGGCACCGCGGACGCCCTCGCGGGACGCGCCGCCCCGGCCGCCGCCCGGAGCCGCCTTGCCGGTGCCGCCGGCGACCTTCCCGGCAACGCCCTCACGCGCCGGTGAGCGGTCCTGCTCCGGCGTACGCGGACCGGCGGCCGGAATCCGCCCGCCGACCACCGTGTCCTGGCCGTCCCGCGCACGCTCCTGGGCCGCCGTGTCCCGGCCGCCGAGCACATCGTCGCGCGCGGCGGAGTTTGCCCGCGTCGAGGCCTCGGGCCCCGCCGTGCCCGCGTTGCCCGTGAGCCGCCCGGCCGCGGACCCGCCGCCGTGCGCCGCGCCGCCGGTTCGTGGCGTCCTGGTCACATTGCCCCGCTCGTCCCGCTCATCGCGCTCGTTCCGCTGATCCTTGGAAGGACCTGCCGCGGTGTTGTCCGGCATGCGTCTCAACTCCCCTTCACGTGGCGCTTGTTGAGCGCCCACGGCGCGTGCGAACGGCCGCGGGAGCTGTCGTCGGTTCGAGTGGTCTCGGCTGCTTCCTCGCCACCGTCCCTGTCGGCCTTCCGCAGCTGCGCCCTGTCGTCGCGCGCGGAGCTGGTCAGGGCCTCGAAGAGGGCGCGGGCCTCGACCAGGGACTCACGCAGCTCCTCCGTGCCGGCCCGGTCGGCGCCGGCCCCGTTCGGGTGCGCGGCCAGGTGGACACGGCGGTAGCCGTTCACGTGGTGCGCGTGGTGCACGGAGAGCGCGGAGACCTGCTCCTCGTAACGGTCGCCCGCCGGGAAGCCGCGCGCGCCCGCCACCTCGCCGAGCAGCCGGTCCGCCTCTACGACGGCGTCGCGCGGCGAGTCGACGAACTGCTCCTGGATCGCGGTCCAGCGGACCGTGTAACGGTCCCGCGCCGCGGCGTCCAGCGGCTGCTCGCGGAGCGACCCGTGCCGCTGCACGCGCTCCTCAAGCTCGCGCTCGGCGGCCTGGGAGTCGCCGTCGTGCCGGGCGAGTACCCGGTCGTACTCGGGCCCGAAGCGCCGCTTCAGGCTCTGCCCGCCGCCCGCCCCGCGAGCCATCACGAGCCGAGCGATCACGGCGGCGACAACGGCCACCACGATCACGATCAGAACGATGATCACGCCTGTGGACATGGATTGCCTTCCGGGTTCTGGGCCCAGCGGGCCGCTTCCTCCTTCAGGTTGCCCGGACTTCGGCTACCAAACGGCCGTGGCCGGATCCACGTCATGAGGGTCCCCAAGTGGGCCCCGGGTCAGCTCACTTGCCGAGCCATGTCCGCCCGGCCGGTTTCACCACCGGCTCCACGCAGGGCCGCTCGGCATCGGAGCCGCACAGCTCGGAGTTCAGTTCCGTCACGAGCTGGGCGAGGTCGGTGGGCCGGTCCGGGCCCCACCAGTCGCCGAGGAGTTCGGCCAGGGACTCCTCCCGGGCCGCGGCCAGCTTCTCGGCCACCTCACGCCCCTCCTCGGTGAGAACGAGGTCGAGACCCTCCCGTACGCCGAGACGCCGCTCCTCCACCTGGCGTGCGGCCGCGATGACGATCTGCAGGGGCACCCCGCTGTGATCGGCGAGGGCGGCGGGCTCGGCCCAGCCGTAGCGCCTGATGCGCAGCAGCAGCCAACTCGCGGCGGGCAGCAGGTCGTACCCGGCGCGCGCGGTGATCTTCTCGTAGATGTGCCGCCGCCCCTCCCTGGTGCCCAGCACGGACAGGGCGCGGCACACCTCGTCGTACGAGGAGCGCTCGACGGGGTTGCTGGCGAGCGTCTGGGTGGCGTCGGGCGCCGTCACCGAGCCCCGCAGCCTGTCCTCGCGCAGGAACCAGGCGAGCACGAATCCGACGACGGCGACCGGGGCCGCGTACAGGAAGACGTCCGTGATGGAGACGGCGTACGCCTCGACGACGGGTGGCCGGAGCGCGGCCGGCAGTTCGCCGATGATCTTCGGGTCGGATTTGAGCGCGTCGGCACCCAGGCCCGCCGGCAGTTCCTGCCCGCGGAGCACGTCGGCGAGTTCGCCGCTCAGCCGGCTCGTGAACACCGAGCCGAAGATGGCCACGCCGAACGAGGCCCCGATGGACCGGAAGAAGGTGGCGCCCGAGGTCGCGACGCCCAGATCCTCGTACGAGACGGCGTTCTGCACGATCAGGACGAGGACCTGCATGACGAGACCGAGCCCGAGGCCGAAGACGAGGAAGTACACACTCATCTCGCCCGTGGAGCTGTCCACGTCGAGCCGGTGGAGGAGCAGCAGTCCCAGGGCCGTGACGGCGGTGCCCGCGATGGGGAACACCTTCCAGCGGCCCGTGCGGCTGACGATCTGCCCGGAGACCGTCGAGGAGACCAGCAGTCCGGCCACCATCGGCAGCATGTGCACGCCCGACATGGTGGGCGAGACACCCTGGACGACCTGGAGGAACGTCGGCAGGTACGTCATGGCGCCGAACATCGCGAAGCCGACGACGAAGCTGATGACCGCGGCGAGGGTGAAGGTGCGGATCCCGAACAGTTTCAGCGGGAGCACGGGTTCGGCGGCGCGGCGCTCGACGGCCACGAACAGCACGGCGAGTACGACGCCCAGGACCGCGAGGCCGATGATCTGCGGCGAACCCCAGCCCCAGGTGTTGCCGCCGAGGGAGGCGACGAGGACCAGGCAGGTGGCGACGGCCGCGATCAGGAACGTACCGAGGTAGTCGATCGTGTGGTGCCGGGAGCGGACCGGGATGTGCAGGACGGTGGCGATGACGGCGAGCGCGACGACCCCGACGGGAAGGTTGATGTAGAACACCCAGCGCCAGCTCAGGTGCTCGGTGAACAGCCCGCCGAGCAGGGGCCCCAGGACACTGGTCGCACCGAAGACCGCGCCGAACAGCCCCTGGTACTTGCCCCTTTCCCGGGGCGGGACGATGTCGCCGACGATCGCCATCGACAGCACGATGAGGCCGCCGCCGCCGAGGCCCTGGAGGGCGCGGAAGCCGATCAGCTGGGGCATGTTCTGCGCCATGCCGCACAGCGCCGAGCCGATCAGGAAGATCACGACGGCGAACTGGAACAGCTTCTTGCGTCCGTACTGGTCACCGAGCTTGCCCCAGAGCGGGGTGGCGGCCGTGGAGGCCAGCAGATACGCCGTGACGACCCACGACAGATGGTCGAGTCCGCCGAGATCGCTGACGATGGTCGGCAGCGCGGTCGACACGATGGTCTGGTCGAGCGCGGCGAGCAGCAGCCCCAGGAGCAGCGCTCCGATGGAGACGAGGACACCGCCCCGCATGTGCTCCGGAACGGCGGCGGCGCCCCGCGCGTGGTCCCCTCGACGACGGGGCTGAAGAACATCGGGAGGCACCGCAGGTACGCCCCGGTCACCCCCGCCGCCCCTGTCACCCCTGCCGCTTCGGCCGCCCTTGTCACCCCTGTCACCCCTGCCGTGCGCATCCTCGGCCATGTAGACCTCCCGGCCACGAGAATCCCGTTCCTCTTCCATCCTGGTCGGTGTGACCGGTTATGGCCTGTTGAATCCGGCCAGGAGTTCGGGATTCCGGGGGTAACCGGGAGATTGTGTGGAGGGGGTCTGCATAATCGCTGGAGTTCGCATGGGGAAGGATCTACGACGTGAGCGACCGGAGCGGTCATATATGCCCGGAATGCGGGGCACCCAGGGAGTCCGGGGGTTCCCCGACATGCGGCTGCGCCCGCAGAGCGGCGGACGAACTTTTGGAGACCCGGTCCGCCGAGACGGCAGCCGCGGAGGACTTCGACCCGCTGCGCATACGCCCCTACGTGGACCTGGAAGTGCACGCGGAGGGCTCCACCGCCGACCCCGGTAGTGGCGGGTCGCAGGCGCCGCCACCGGAGGCCCGCCAGGGACCCGA
The DNA here is from genome assembly GCF_044742785.1 of Streptomyces sp. NPDC087844. Classification (NCBI taxonomy): domain Bacteria; kingdom Bacillati; phylum Actinomycetota; class Actinomycetes; order Kitasatosporales; family Streptomycetaceae; genus Streptomyces; species Streptomyces sp. NPDC087844. The sequence continues at coordinate 65,177 of NZ_JBIUVD010000020.1, forward strand.
CGACCGGGCAACCATCTCGATCCCTCTCCAGCGCACCCCGTCCGACGGTTTCACCGACACCCACGCCGACGATGGCGATGGCGACGGCGACGGCGACGGCGCTTACGACGCCCCCGCAGACCTCTCGGACATCCCCGAGAACACGGGTCGCCGGCGTCGTTTCATGCTCGTGGGTGCCGGTGCCACGGCCGTCGTGGTCGCGGCAGCCGGGTTCGCGAGCGGACTGTTCTCGTACGAGTCGCCGTCGCGCAACGGCGCGGCCCCGGACGACATACGCGCGAGCGTGCCGGACACGGCGGTGGACGAGCCGTCCCCGTCGGCCTCCGAGTCACCGTCGGCATCGGCATCCACCTCGTCGTCCGCGTCGGCCGACGAGAGCCCCACGCCCTCGGCCTCGGAATCGACGAGCGCCTCGGCCACTCCGTCCAGGACGTCCGCGACGACACGTGCGCCGTCGCCCGAGAACTCGGTCAGCACCGCCCCGTCGTCCGCCGACCCGACGGACAAGACGGACCCGGCGGTGCTGCGCCGCGGCGACGAGGGCCCCGAGGTCACCGAACTACAGCTCCGCCTCAAACAGTTGGCCCTCTACGTGGGCGACGCGGACGGCGACTACGACAACCGCACCGAGAACGCCGTCCGCAACTACCAGTTCACCCGAGGCATAGACGACGACCAGGGCGTCTACACCGAAGAAACCCGCTCCCGCCTGGAATCAGAAACAACAAAACCCTGACCCCACCTCCACCCCCACCCCCACCCCCAACAGGGGCGCGGGGAACGGCGCACTCTTTCGTCTTTCAGGGGCGCGGGGAACGGCGCAATCTTGCGCGCTTAGGGGCGCGGGGAACGGCGCAATCTTTGCGTTTCAGGGGCGCGGGGAACGACGCAATCTTTGCGTTTCAGGGGCGCGGGGAACGGCGCAACCTTGCGCCTCCCCACCCTCAGGGGCGCGGGGAACGGCGCACCCGATCCCCACCGACCCGCAACCGCACACCCCCACCCTCCAACCCCTCAACCCGAACCCCCCGAAGATCCCGAACAACCGCATCAGGCCGATGAAGACCGGCCCGAGCCCCAACCCCCACCACCCGCATCCCAGCGGAGCGCCCCGCCGAGATCCCCGCCCCCGAGTCCTCGAACACCACACACTCCTCAGGCGCGACCCCCAGCTCCGCCGCCCCCTTCAAGAACCCCTCGGGATCCGGTTTGCTCGCCCCCACGGACTCCGCGGTGATCCGCAGTTCGGGCAGCGCGAGCCCCGCCGCCCCCATCCGCGCCGCGGACAACCCCACATCCGCCGACGTGACGAGCGCGTGCGGCACCCCGAGCGCCCGCAAGGACGCCAGGAACTCCCCCGCCCCCTCGACCGCCACGACCCCGTCCATGTCGGCGGTCTCCTCGGCGAGCATGCGCGCGTTGTCGGCGTGGTTCTGCTCCATGGGCCGGCTCGGCAGCAGCACGGCCATCGACGCGTACCCCTGCCGCCCGTGGACGACCTTCATGACCTCGTCCCCGTCGAGCCCGTGCCGGTCGGCCCAGCGGCGCCAGACGCGCTCGACGACGGCGTCCGAGTTGACGAGGGTGCCGTCCATGTCCAGCAGCAGCGCGCGGGCGGTCAGCACGGTCGAGGCCGTCATCGGCATGCTCCAAAGCAGCGTGGAATCACGGCGCGGAGGGGGACCCCGCACGCCTCCGGGAGACAAGGTGGCCCCGCCCGCCGGTCAGGGAGTGCGAGCGGGGACCACTTTGTTCACCCACGGTACAAAACGAAACGGTGATCCCGCTACCCACCCCGCACACTCACTCCACCCCGCCCCGCGCCCACCCCACGCAAGTCCCGAACAACGCGGACAAGCCACCCCGAAACCCCATCGGACCCCATAGAGCGCCACCTGACCCCATAGATGGCCACCGGACTCCATAGATCCCCGGACTCCACAGCACCATCGGACCCCATAGAGCGCCATCGGATCACGCTGAACCTCGCCGGATCCCCGCGGACCCCACCGAATCCCGCCGAATCCCGCCCGAGGCCTTGTCGTGTCATGAACGCGTCACTAACTTCTCACCTGACGCACATCTCCCGGAAACCGGCCCCCGCGAGCATTCAGTCGCTCGCAGGTCAACTTCCCCCCACCCGTAGGGAGTTCGCATGCCGAAAGTCTACGCGCGTCGACGGCTGAGTCTAGTGGCCGCCTTCGCCGGTCTGATAGCCATGGTCGGGCTTTTCAACGGCCCGGCCGCCTCCGCCGCGCTGCCCACCCCGGTCAGCGCCGCCACCGCCCGCACCTACCTCGCCTCGCTCACCGTGGCGACCGAGGACCGCACCGGGTACGACCGCGACCTCTTCCCGCACTGGATCACCATCAGCGGCACCTGCAACACCCGCGAGACCGTGCTGAAGCGTGACGGCACGAACGTCGTGACCAGCTCCGCCTGCGCGGCCACCAGCGGCTCCTGGTACTCCGTCTACGACGGCGCCACCTGGACCGCCGCCTCCGACCTCGACATCGACCACCTCATCCCGCTGGCCGAGGCCTGGGACTCCGGCGCCGACAGCTGGACCACCGCACAGCGCCAGGCCTTCGCCAACGACCTGACCCGCCCGCAGCTCATCGCCGTCACGGACAACGTGAACCAGTCGAAGAGCGACCAGGACCCGGCCGAGTGGATGCCCTCCCGCACGGCCTACGCCTGCACCTACGTCCGCGCCTGGGTCCAGGTGAAGTACTACTACGACCTCTCCGTCGACTCCGCGGAGAAGAGCAAGCTCACCTCGGTCCTCAGCGGCTGCTGAGCACGGCGGCCGACCGGGCCCCGGGCCCGGATCTCACGTGCTCTCTCGCCGGAATCTCCCCACCGGCCTCCGTCGTTCCGTACCGTACGGGGCGACGGAGGAGGGTGATCACGTGGCGAGCCTGCGCCTGGGTCCATTGCTGAGGTACGTCGACGGCTCGTCCGCGACCGTCTGGGTCGAGGCGAGCCGTCCGGCCACCGCCGAGGTGCGCTGTGCGGACGGCGCGGGCGGTGAGTCCCGTACCTTCCAGGTGTCGGGCCACCACTACGCCCTGATCCCGGTCACCGGACTGGCACCGGGGACGACCACCTCGTACGAGGTGCTGTTCGACGGGGAGCGGGTCTGGCCCCTCCCCGACTCCCCCTTCCCGCCCTCGGCCATCCACGCCCCCGTGGACGACCACGAGACCGTGCGCGTCGCCTTCGGCTCCTGTCGCTGGGCATCACCGCCCGAGGGCGAGAAGGACCCGGTCGGTCCGGACGCCCTGGACACCCTCGCGGCCCGGATCGCCGCCGACCCGCAGGGCGAGCGCCCGGACGTCCTCCTGCTGCTGGGCGACCAGGTGTACGCGGACGAGGTCTCCAAGGCCACCCAGCACTGGTTGCAGGCCCGCCGCGGCCTGGACCAGCCGCCCGGCGCCGAGGTCGCGGACTACGAGGAGTACACCCACCTCTACTACGAATCGTGGCTCGACCCCGAGGTCCGCTGGCTGCTCTCCACCGTGCCCAGCTGCATGATCTTCGACGACCACGACGTCATCGACGACTGGAACACCAGCGAGGCCTGGGTCTCCGACATGCGGGACACCCCCTGGTGGCGTGAGCGCGTGCTCAGCGGCCTGATGTCGTACTGGGTCCACCAGCACCTCGGCAACCTCTCCCCCGACCGCCTCGCCGAGGACCCCCTGTACGAGGAGGTCCGCGCCACGCCCGACGGCACGGACGCCCTGCGCGCCTTCGCCGCCCGGGCCGACACCGACCCGGCCTCGGTCCGCTGGAGCTACCGCCGCGACTTCGGCCGCACCCGTCTCGTGATGGTCGACAGCCGCGCCGCCCGCGTCCTCGACGAGCAGAACCGCTCGATGCTCGACACGGCGGAGTGGGAGTGGCTGCGCGAACAGATACGGGACGGTCACGTACTGGACGAGCAGGCACCCGGGGGCACCGGCGCCTACGACCACCTGCTCATCGGCACCTCCCTGCCCTGGCTGCTCCCCCACCTCGTACACGACGCGGAGGCGTGGAACGCCGCGATGTGCCGGGGCGAACGGGGTGAGCGCTGGGCGCGGCGCGGGGAGAATCTGCGGCGGGCGGCCGACCTGGAGCACTGGGCCGCGTTCCCGTCGTCCTTCGACAAGCTGGCCGGGCTGATCGCCGAGGCGGGTTCGGGGCCCCAGGCGCCCGCGACGGTCTGCGTGCTGTCCGGGGACGTACACCACGCGTACATCGCCGAGCCGGTCTGGCGGGAGGGTCTGCGGGGCCCCGACGCCCGCGTGGTCCAGCTGACCTGCTCCCCCGTCCACAACTCCATCCCGCCGTACATCAAGGTCGGCTTCCGCTTCGGCTGGAGCGGGGTGGGCCGGGCGCTCGGCCGGCGGTTCGCCCGGCACGGCAGGGTCACGGCCCCGCCGGTGGACTGGCGGAAGACCGGCGGGCCCTGGTTCGGCAACCAGCTGATGACGCTGACTCTGAGCGGGCGCTCGGCTCGGCTGCGGCTCGATCACGCGCGTGCGGAGCGGGGTGGCGGGGCGCGGTTGCGGACGATCATGGAGTCCGTCCTCAGCTGAGCGCTCCGCCGGGGGTGGTTGTGCGTGTGCCGGCCGGTGGGGCTGTGCGCGTAATTCCCCGCCCCCCTACGGGGCGCCGCACCTGGCCTCGTACGCCTATTGCGCGTGTTGCCCGTGATGTTGGTGCTTGGTCCCGTGAGGCATGCCACAACCAGTACCGTTGATCCGCTTCAGGGGTCGGTTCCCGTGGTGTGCGACGGCATGATGATGCGGACCGTCCGCTTCCACCGGGGCGGTGAGCCGCGTATGCCCCATCTGTCCGGGAGTCACACCCTTGTCTGCAGCGACCGCGGAGCCGACGGAACCGATGGAACCGACGAGGACCACCGGGTCCACGGAACCGAGAGATCACGTCTCCGTGGCGGTGGTCGGCGCCGGACCGCGCGGCACCAGCGTGCTGGAACGCCTCTGCGCCTCCGCACCCGAACTCCTCACGCCCGGCACGCGTCTGACGGTCCACGTCGTCGATCCGTCACCGCCGGGCCCGGGCCTCGTCTGGCGCACCGCCCAGCCGGCCGAGCTGCTGATGAACACCGTGGCCTCGCAGGTCACCCTCTTCACCGACGACAGCGTGGACTGCTCGGGCCCGATACGCCCCGGCCCCGGACTGCACGCCTGGGCGAGCGGGCAAGCGGTCGGACGGCTGGGGCCGGACGACTACCCGACCCGCGCCCAGTACGGCCAGTACCTGGAGTGGGTCTTCGGCGAGGTGGTCCGCGGGGCGCCGCCCGCGCTGCGGATCGAGACGCACCGGGCGCGCGCGACCCGCCTCGACGGCACGGCCGACGGCCTGCAGACCCTCGTACTCGACAACGGCCGTGCCCTGACGGACCTGGCGGCCGTGGTCCTCGCCCAGGGCCATCTGCCCGCCGTGGCGGACCAGGCGCAGGAGCGGCTGTCCGCGCACGCCGAGCGGCACGGACTGCGTCATGTCCCGCCCGCCAACCCGGCGGACCTCGACCTCTCCCGCGTCGCCCCCGGCGAGACCGTCCTGCTGCGCGGCCTGGGCCTCAACTTCTTCGACCACATGGCCCTGTTGACGACGGGCCGCGGCGGCCGTTTCGTGCGCACCCCGGCCGGTACGCGCTACCTCCCCTCGGGCCGCGAGCCCCGTCTGGCGGCCGGCTCCCGGCGCGGCATCCCGTACCAGGCGCGCGGCGACAACGCGAAGGGCCCGTACGGCCGTCACCTCCCGCTCGTGCTCACCCCGGAGGCCGTCGCCGCCTTCCGCAAGCGCGCGGACTCGGGCGAAGCCCCCGACTTCCTGACGGAGATATGGCCGTTGGTGGCCAAGGAGGTCGAAACGGTCTACTACGAGACCCTGTTGACCCGCGTCGCCGCCGATACCCCGGGTGCTCCGGGCGCTCCGGGCGCTCCGGGCGCTCCGGGCGCTCCGGGCGCTCCGGCGGTACGCGACTTCCGTGAGCGTTTCCTCGCCGTGCCGCACCGGGACCCCCAAGAGGCCGAGGTGCTCGCGGAGTTCGGGATCCCCGAAGCCGACCACTGGTCCTGGGACCGCGTCTCACGCCCCCACGGCGGACGGGTCTTCACCGGCCCCCGCGACTTCCGGGGCTGGCTGCTGGCCCATCTGCGCGAGGACGCCGAACAGGCCGCGCTCGGCAATGTCGACGGCCCGCTCAAGGCGGCTCTCGACGTGCTGCGCGACCTGCGCAACGAGTTGCGGCAGATCGTCGACCACGGCGGCCTCGCGGGTCCCTCGCGCCGGGAGCACCTGGACCGCTGGTACACCCCGCTCAACGCGTTCCTGTCCATCGGCCCGCCCCGGCGCCGCATCGAGGAGATGGCGGCGCTCATCGAGGCGGGCGTGCTGGAGGTGATCGGCCCGCGCCTTGAGGTGCGGGCCGAGGACGGGGCGTGGGTGGCGCACTCCCCCGACGTGCCCGGTTCGGCCGTGTCGGCGACCACGCTCGTCGAGGCCCGGCTGCCCGAGCCGGACCTGCGGCGCACCGCCGACGCGCTGCTCGCCCGGTTGCTGAAGACGGGCCAGTGCCGCCCGCACACCGTGGACGGTTACGAGACCGGAGGGCTGGACGTCACACAGCGCCCCTATCACCTGATCGACCGTCAAGGGCGCCCGCACAGGCGCCGGTTCGCGATCGGCGTGCCCACGGAGGGGGTGCACTGGGTGACCGCCGCCGGGGCCCGTCCGGGGGTGGACTCGGTCACGTTGTCGGACGCCGACGCGGTGGCGCGGGCCGTGCTGCGAACGGCTGCCGCCGAGGTCGGACGGGACGCGAGGGCGAACGCGGACCCCGTATCGACACCCGTATCGACGGAAAAACCATGGCCCAAAGTTGAACTTGCAAGCATTGAATAGGCAGACCTAACGTAGAGCACTCACTCGGTTACGTCCTGCACGGACCGTACCGACACCGAAGGAGTCACCCCACATGACCGGACGCCTCAACAGCGCCCAGCCATACGCCGTCGGCCTGTTCCGCATCGTCGTCGGCCTGCTCTTCGCCTGCCACGGCGCCGTCGCGCTGCTCGGTGTTCTCGGCGGCCTGGACGGCAAGGGCGCCACCGTCGGGACCGGCGCCTGGCCCAACTGGTACGCGGCCGTCATCGAACTCGTCGGCGGCACTCTGGTCCTGCTCGGCCTCGGCACCCGTATCGCCGCGTTCATCGCCTCGGGCGCGATGGCCTACGCGTACTTCAAGGTCCACCAGCCCGAGGCGCTGTGGCCGATCGAGAACAGCGGTGAGGGCGCGGCCATGTACTGCTGGTCGATGCTCCTGCTCGTCTTCACCGGCTCGGGCGCGTTCGGCCTGGACCGGCTGATCCCCGGCCGTTCGTCCACGGCGAGCGGGGAGAACCGTCCCTCGGAGCCCGTCGCGGCCTGACGCGGGCCTCCGTGCCCTTCGCGACGACAGCGGCACGGCTTCAGCCGGCCCACCCGAAGGGCACGTTGAAGCACGCCGGCCGGGCGCCCGTGCCGCCCGGCTCGGCGTGCAGCACGACGGAGCCGGCCTCACCGCGCCGGAAGTTCCAGTCGCGACGCGCACGCGCCCCGCCCCCGCCGCGGCCGGACCGGCGCCGCACGGATCCCGGTGCACATGGACCCCGTACGCGTGCCCCGCCCTTTCCGTTGGTACGGGACGTCCGGGCGGCCCGCCCCAGGGGTGTGGCAGCCGGGTGAACATGGTGTGGCGAACACACGAGCCCCCTGTGGATCTCCTGTCGCACCCGAGGCGTACGCTGTATGGCTGTCACAGGCCGCTCCTGCCGCTCCCCCGCGACACACCGCGGCACACGGCACGGTTCGGGCCTACGGGGGAGACACAGGGGAGTTTCGGTGCTTGAGAGTGTGGGGTCGCTGTCCGGCACCCCTTGGATCTACAGCCAATGGATCTATGCCGTAGTGGCGCTGTCGGTCCTGTTCGACGTCTTTCTGCCGGTGCTGCCGAGCGGCGTACTGGTCATCACGGCGGCGACGGCTGCCGCGGCGGGCACCGGAGCGGCGGTGCGGCACGTGCCGGACATCCTCTCGCTGATTCTCTGCGCCGCGACCGCGTCGGTCCTCGGCGACCTGGTGGCGTACCGGCTGGCCTGGCGAGGCGGTGAACGGCTCGACCGTGCCATCGCCCGCTCCCGACGCCTGAGAGGGGCGCAGGAACGTCTCGGCGCGGCTCTCGCCCGCGGCGGCGGCACGCTGGTCGTGCTCGCCCGCTTCGCCCCCGCGGGACGCTCGCTGGTCTCCCTGGGCGCGGGGGCCGCACACCGGCGCGTACGCGAGTTCCTGCCCTGGTCGATCCTCGCGGGCCTCGCGTGGGCCGCGTACAGCGTCGCCCTCGGCTACTTCGGCGGCCAGTGGCTGGGCGCGACGTGGTTCGCCTCGGGCATCTCGCTGGTCGCGCTCTTCGGGGCGGGCGCGGGGGCGGCGTATCTGATGCGACGCCCGTCACCGGCGCCGGTATCCGCACTCGTACCCGCACTCGTATCCGCGCCCCTACCCGCGCCCGTACCCGCGCCCCTACCGGAGACGGGCCCGAGCGCCTGAGACCGGGGCAGAGCCGCCGCTACGACGTGCGGGCGGCCTGGCCTCGCACCTCCAACCCGGCCAGCAACTCGGCCGTGGCCTCCGCGACCGCGTCGACGGCGCGTTCGAAGACCTCGCGGTTGTGGGCGGCCGGGGCGCGGAAGCCCGAGATCTTGCGGACGTACCGAAGAGCGGCGGCGCGGATGTCCTCCTCCGTGGCCTCTTCGGGCAGGACGGGCGGTCGGAGAGTCTTGATGCTGCGGCACATGCGTCCAGTCTCGCGCGCGGCACTGACATCGCGAGCGTTCGAGTGAAGTCCCCCTGCGAAGTCCCCCAAAGAACTCGCATCGCAAAATCGAACAGACGTACCATTGCCGGGTGGCTGCGACCTACGACTTCCCAAGCGACCTCCTGGCCGGTCAGGAGGAGCTGCATCAGGTCCGGGCCGAACTTCTGGCCCTGCTGAAGCGGCTCCCCTGGTCGGTCGAGCCCCTGGACGGCTTCAGCGACGACCACGGCTGGCGCAAGGTGGAACGCCCCGCCTCCCCGGGCTGGACCCCCGACGAACAGGCTGAGGTGGAAAAGCTCCGGCAGCGCGAAAGGGAACTGGCGGTCTTCGTGACCTGCCACCGCTTCTGGTCGGAGGTAGCGCCCACGGAGAAGGTGGCCGCCCGAATGAGCGTCAAGCACACACGAGAAACGGAGGACCGGGGCCCGTCGTAGCCGAGCTGCTTCAGCTGATCCTCCCCATCCGCCGTCCGGCCGGAAGCCGTAGCACACCCCACCCCGAGCCCGTCCGGCCCGAGGGTCGGGGCATAACCCACCCCAGCCCGTCCGACCCGGAAGTAGGGGCGCGGCCCCACTCCCAGGGGCGCGGGGAACTGCGCAACGAGCCCTCACCGAACCCGCACACGAAGCACCCCGCCCGCCCCCTCGCCCGAGCGGAACCGCACCCCGGTCAGGGCGCCCCGACCGGCCCGCACGGAACAGAACAGAACGGAACCGGTCGCTCAGGCGCCGGCCCCCCGCTCCTCCCGAATCTGCGAGACCACCTCGGCGACAGTCGCCCGCACGGCCTCCAGCTCGGTAAGGAAGTGCCAGTAATCCGGATGCCGCCCCTCCAACGACCCGATCGCCCGCTCCAGCCGAGCCACCGAGTCGTCGAGCGGACGCGCCTGCCGAGGATCGGGCGTGTTGCGTCCGGCCATGGCGAGCCGCTGCGCGTCCCGGATCGCGAACCGCGTCCGCTCGATCTCCCGCTGCGGGTCCTTCGACACCTCGTTCAGCCGCCGCAGCCGGTCCCCGGCCGCGGACACCGCCTCATCGGTCGTGTTCAGCAGGGCGCGCACGGTGGACAGCAGGGCCGTCGCGTCGGCCCAGCGCTGCTCCTCGCGAGCGGTCCGCGCCTCCGCCAGCCTCACCTCGGCCTGCCGGACGGCCTCCGCCGACTGGTCCGGCACATGCTGGAGGTCCTGCCAGCACTCGGCCACGAACCGCCGCCGCAACTCGCTGAGCACCGGATTCACCTGCCCGGACCGCGTGGTGAGCGCCTGCGCGCGCGTACGCAGCGACACGAGACGGCGGTCGATCTCGGTGGCCCGCTCCGGCAGCCGCTCGGCTTCCGCGCGCACGGCGCCGGCGTCCCGGGCGACCCGGTCGGCCCGCTCCAGCGTCTCCGGCACGCCGTGCTGCCCGGCGCCCTGGTTGAGCTTGGTCAGCTCGGGGGCGAGCGCGGCGAGACGGGCGGCCAGGTCGTCGGCCTTGAGGCCGCTGCCCCGCACCGCGTCCAGGGCGTTCGACGCGGCGAGCAGGGACTGCCGCGCCCGCTCGACGGCGGGTGCGAGCCGGGCGAGCTGCGTCTCGGCCTTGCCGAGGAGCGGCCCAAGCCCCTGTTCGAAACGATCCAGCTCCTGCTTGACCCGGCCCAGCTCGTCCTTCGCCCTGGTCAGCTCCGTACGCGCATGGGCGGCGACAGAGGCTTCCAGGTCGTCCCGGTCGAGATCGTGGGCGTCCACGGCGTCGATGTACGTATGGCTGACCTCGTCGATGCGCCGGCCGAGCGCCTCGAAGTCGGCGACCGCGCGCCGGGCGGGCGGAGTGTCGTCGACGGCGGTGATGGTCTCGATCGAGATCCGCAGATCACGCTGCGCCGTGTCGAGTTCGTAGAACGCGGCCGCCGCGGCGTCCTTGGCGGCCTGCGCCTCGGCTCGCTGGCTCTCGGAACGCCCACCGAACCACCGCCGGGTGCCCCCGCCGGCGAAGGCGGCGGGCAGTACGAGCGCGACCAGCGGAAGCGGCAGCAGAACAAGCCCCAACAGATCACGCCCGGCGCTGCTCCCCCGACGCGTCCCGGCCGCCCCGCTCGCCCTCGTGGACCCGAACCCGGCACGGAACCGAGGCACTTCACGGGACCGAGGTACTGCACGGACCCGAGGTACTTGCTGTGCGCACGGCACAGACGGCGTGTACGGCTGTGAAGGTGTCGCCGGTGTCGCCGTCACTTCCCTCTCCCGCGCTGAAATCCGTCCTGCCCCGGTGGTGGCCCCGCTCCATTCTCCCACCAGGTAAGGACGAACACACGGGCCGGTTAGTTCGCGGTACGCACCGTGACTTTCCCGTCCTGGGTGTGGGCGGACACCACATGGGAGCTGCTCCTGTCACGCGGCACCGACACGTCCACGGACCCGTCCTGGGCGCCGGTCGTGACCCGGTACTTGGCGTGCGGCAGCCCGATGGTCAGCGAACCGTCCTGCCCACGCGCCGAGACCCGGTCCGGGACGGAGGCGAATTCGAGACGGGTGGAGCCGTCCTGGGTGTTCACCTCCACACGCCGGGAGTCGATACCGGAGGCATGCACAGACCCGTCCTCGGTACGCAGCGTCAGGCGCCCGGACACATCCTCGACCCGCACGGACCCGTCCGCGGCCCGTATGTCGAGGGCTTCCTCGAACCCGGTGGCCCGCACACTCCCGTCCTGGTCCTTCACCGTGAGGGCGACTCCGCGGGGCACCACGATCCGGTGCTTGGCCGAGCAGTCGGCGACCACCCCGGAGCAGTGCACCCGGAGCTTGAGGGTGTCGTCCTTCTTCATGCTCCAGGTGATCTCGGGGTCGCTCCCGAGCGCGACACTGGCCTTGAACCACCGGGTGACCTGGACCTCGTCCACGTCCCCCACGACCAGTTCCAGCGCCGAGTCGTCGGAGTCGACGGTGAGGGTCCGGCCCTCGATCGCGAACGACCGCGTCTCGGGATCCGTGTCCTCATCCGCGCTGTTCCCACACCCCGAGGCAAGTAGCCCCACGGCGACCACCCCCACGCCGACGACGGCCAGGCTCCGTCGACGCCTACGCACACCCCTGCCCGCACTCGCACTCGTACTCGTACTCGAAGAAGGCTGACGACCACTCATAACGGGACTCCCCCAGATTCGAACGCCCGAGGCCCCACCTGCGCCCCGAACACCTCGACCGTACGGACCCGTCCCCCGCCGCGGGATCCGGACCACTCCCGGATCCGGGGTGGGGAAAACCCCCGCATCCCCCGGAGCCGTCCAAGCCCTCGGAACGGGTTTGCGGGGCACCACCCCGGGCAATGTAGGCTGTCGACTCGTCCCGGGCGCGTAGCTCAGTGGTAGAGCGCCGCCCTTACAAGGCGGATGTCGGCGGTTCGAAACCGTCCGCGCCCACCAGGTCCAGGACACAGACAAGGCCCAGGTCAACCGGTGTGATGCCGGATGCCTGGGCCTTGATCGTTGTTGGCGTGCGGAGCGCCCCGCACGGACGAGTGAGCCATCCGATGCATCAGCTCACGAGTGGCGGGCCCCGACGAAGACAAGCCCGGTCCGGCCGGCACCCGCGTACTCGGGGAGTTGATGAGCCAGCTCCTCGCCGAGCGAGGCCGGGAACGCAAGCCGAGCGCTTGCGGCCCGGGGCGTCAAGGTCGTTCGGACAGTGGCGCACTCCACCCACACACCCTGAACCACGCCCGCTCCACGGTGTGTGGGTCGAAGGCGGACGGGATGGGAGCTGGGGTGAGTGGTGGGTAGCGGTGCGGCGTCAGCTATACGGTTCAAGACATTCAGGGCGGTAGGCCCCGGGCTCGGCTTCAGAGTGTGGAGATCACAGAGTGAGTTACCCGTACGAACTGGGCGGAGAGACTCTGTGGGACGCGGGTTACCACAGCGGACTGCTGTACCTCTCCCTTGCGCGGGGCGCGGCGGAGTTCCTGGAGCTACCGACCGGCCTGACACCGGCCCCTCAGGGCAGCTGTGACATAGAGCTGCCGACGTTCCGGGCCTTCGTGCAGGGTCTGTACGGCACGTACTCCTCGGCCGGGAATCCGGTGCTGCGCGGTCTGACGCGCGACCTACTGATCACCTCGCTCGTCCTCCTGGAACACGCGGAGGCCCCGATCACGCTGAAGCCCGAGCACGAGGAGGATCTCAGGGAGGGGAGGATGGTCTTCACGCGTTCCATGGGGCAGGGCAGGGGCTAGAGCTACGGAGCAGAAGGCTGCCGTGCCCCTGTCGTGCCCGATCGTCCGGGAACTGACGGGGAACCACGGTGTTTGACGGACACCGCATACAAGAACGACCCCAACCGGTTCTCCTGGTCAGGAGTTGTTCACCTGCGGTGGGTGTGGGATTTGAACCCACGGTCACATCGCTGCCCGCCTCCTCGGAGTCGCTCATCATCAATGCGCTGCGCATGCGCCCGTTAAGGCCCAGGTCAACCGGTGTGACGCCGGCTGCCTGGGCCTTTTCCTGCGTGCGCGAGCGAGCGCGCAGGGCCCGCCTCCCGGACTGCGGGGTTTCAGATTTCCGAGAAGCGCCGCAGTGCGAACTGCAGAGCGTCCGGCTCCACGTGGACTCCTCCGCCGAAGGGATGGTTCATGGCCGCCAGCAATGCCAGTACCGCGGAGACCAGCAGGGTCAGCATGCCGATGCTTGCGATTCCCGGGCCTGTCAGAGCCGGGATCTGGACCGCGGCGGCAAGTACCAGAAGCATCGCGGAGAGGATCAGTCCGATCCAGAGGTAATTCGGGATCTCCTGGGACACCGACATCATCCGCGCGCGCCGGGCGTCCCCCACCGCCCGGAGGGCCACCAGCGAGTCCCGCGTGTAGGCCTGCTCGCGCCCGGACTCGCCGCCGGAGGCGTCCTGCAGCTCCCGCCGCAGCTCGTCGTACTGGTCCTGCGCCTGTGAGCTGGACCCACCCCTCGCCATGGCCGGCCACTCCTCGTTGATCACCGTGACCGTGTACTGGCGGGTCAGCTCACGAACCGACCCGCGAGTGGTGTCGGGCAGCGGCCGGGTCGCCCAGTAGAGATTGGTGAGGCTCGCGCCCTCGTCGCTGACCTGGTCGGCGGCTTTGCTCAGACTCGTTCCGGCGGAAACGATCGAGAGGGCAAGAATGAAACTGAACAACGTTCTATTGAGGGCGGAGAAATGTTCGACGGAATCCTTCAATGCGGGGCCTTCACGCCAGCGCTGCGGAATGATGCGAACCAGCAGAGCCAACAGGAGAATTGAGGCGACCACGGAGCAGACGACCAAGGCCACAGCACGCAAATTCATATGTCCATCCAACCGCGCCGGTGCGCGTGAGTGGCGAAAAGCTCTTGTCCGCGGCCGCTATTCACCCCCATCGAGTGCACGGTACCGACCGCTGGTTGACCGGATCGACCGCTGATCGTTCGGGGCCGGGGATCTCAGGGCTGGCGGGACCGGCTCGCCGGGCGGATGCTGGGTGGAGCAGGACTGACGCCCTCCCTCGCACCGAGGATCACACCCGGGGATCACACCTGGGGATCGCACCCGTGGATCGCACCCGTGGAGGCGGACATGGCAGCGCATGTACTGCGGACGGCACCCAGGCGGCGGACCAGGCTCGACGAGCACCTGCCGGTCGATCATCGGCTCAGCACGTTCTACCGGATCGGCGCGGGGCTCATGGGGCTCGTGCTGCTCGCCTTCGGCATCCTGGGGCTGATCGACAAGGTCGGTTTCTTCGACACCCACGGGGACAAGGTGTCGGGGCTGAGCACCAACGGCGCGCTCAGCGTGCTCTCCGTCTGTGTGGGGCTGCTGCTCTTCGGCGGCATGATCATCGGCGGCAACGTCGCCTCGACGATCAACATGGTTCTCGGCGTCCTCTTCATCCTCAGCGGCTTCGTGAACCTCGCCCTGCTCGACACGGACCGCAACGTCCTCGCCTTCCGCATCCCGAACGTGCTGTTCAGCTTCGTGGTCGGCGTGATGCTGATGTTCTTCGGGATGTACGGACGGGTCGGCTCGGCCCTGCCCCACGACAACCCGTACTGGCGGTCCCGCCATCCCGAGCAGGCCGAGCGGGAGCAGCGGGCGAGGGCGGGGGACGAGTTGCGCGCGAGGGCCCTGGCCCAGGGCACGGATTCCACGGGCCCCGGCCCAGCTCCGGCTGCCGCTCCCGCTGCCGCTCCGGCTCCCGCTCCCGCTCCTCTGGGAGAGCGGCGCTCCGCCCGCTAACCTGTGCGCATGCCTCGCTATGAATACCGCTGCCGGACCTGCGGCGACACCTTCGAGAAGAGCCGTCCGATGGCCGAGTCGTCCGCGCCCGCGGACTGTCCGGCCGGCCACGACGACACGGTGAAGCTGCTGTCGACGGTGGCGGTCGGCGGCTCATCCTCGTCTGCCTCGTCTGCCTCGTCTCCCGCGCCCGCACCGGGCGGCGGAGGCGGAGGCGGCTGCTGCGGCGGGGGCTGCTGCGGCTGACCGCACACAGCCGGTGACGCCCGCGCCCGCGCCCGGATTCGGCTCCGAATTCGGCTCCGACTCCAGCTCCGGCTCCGGCTCCGGCGAACCCGGCTTCAGTCTGCCTTCAGCTTCCGTTCTCTAGCGTCGGGTGCGTGACCGGAAGCAGCGCACCGCAGTGGATCAACGGCCTGATGGACACGCTCGGCGCCCCCGGCGCGGGCATCGCCATCGCCCTGGAGAACCTGTTCCCGCCCATCCCGAGCGAGGTGATCCTGCCGCTCGCGGGGTTCGCGGCGAGCACCGGGCAGATGAACCTGTTCGCCGCCCTGCTGTGGACGACGGCCGGTTCGGTCGTCGGGGCGCTGGCGCTGTACGGCGTGGGGGCGCTGCTCGGCCGCGACCGCACGGTGGCCATCGCGGCGCGGCTGCCGCTGGTCAAGGTGTCGGACATCGAGAAGACCGAGGCGTGGTTCTCCCGGCACGGCACCAAGGCCATCTTCTTCGGACGGATGATCCCCGTCTTCCGCAGCCTGATCTCGGTTCCCGCGGGCGTCGAACGCATGCCGCTGCCCGTCTTCCTCGGCCTCACCACCCTCGGCAGCGCCATCTGGAACACGGTCTTCGTCCTCGCCGGCTATTTCCTCGGCGAGAACTGGACCGACGTCGCCGGCTATGTGTCGGCGTACTCGAAGGTGGTGCTGGCCGGCGCCGCGCTCGCGCTGCTGGTCCTCGTGGGCGTGCGCCTCTTCAGGCCCGGTCGGGGCGGCCGACGGCGTGCGGCGAAGGACCCTCGTACTCCTACCGAGTCGCGCTCGCGCTGAGGAACTCCTGGAGAATCCGCTCCCCCGCGGCCACGCCCCGCTCCGCAAGCGCGGTGACCCCCGGCGCCGTCCATCCCGCCTCGGCCAGTTCGCCGTGGCCCGGACGCCAGCCGCGGTCCGCGGCCAGCAGCAGGTCGGCGTCGAGCAGGGAGTCGCCGGCCGCGAGAGTGCGGGCCGCGCCCGTACGGCGGGCCACCTCCCGCATGGCCGCGCTCTTGGTGAGCGGCTTCGGTACGGCGTAGACCTTGCGGCCCTGGACGGAGACCGTCCAGCCGCGGTTCTCCGCCCAGACGGCCAGTTCCTTCGCCCAGTCCGCCGGGAGCAGTTCGCGCTCGACGACGAAGTACACGAAGAGGTCCTCGGCGACGCGCTGCTTGAGCACCCAGGCCGGGTCGGCGGTGGCCGCCATGTGCGCGCGCACCTCGTCCAGCGGGGCGCACTCGTCCGCCAGGCGCGCGGTCACTTGGGCCTGCCACCGCGGGTCGGAGACTCCGTCTACGAGGAGGTGGCCGCCGTTGGCGCAGATCGCGTATTTCGAGGCAGGGCCGGGGAGCCGGATCCGGTGGTACTGCTCACGGGTACGGGTCGTGGTCGGGACGAAGTCCGCCGCGCCGCCCAGTTCGGTGAGCAGTCCGGCCGCGGTCTCGGTCACGTACGACAGCGGCTTGTTCTGGTAGACCTCGACGCAGAGCAGCCGGGGCGCCTCGGCGTCGGGTCCGGTCAGCGCCAGCGCGTTGGCGGAGTAGATGAGTGTCCGGTCGAGGTCGCTCGCGACCAGCGTGCGCGGAGCGGGTCCGGGCATCAGACCGTCACCGCCCTGCCGTCGGCGCCGGTCGCGCCGCGCGTGTACTGGGGGTGGATCAACCCGACGCAGGTGTACGGAAGTTCGGCGACCTCCTCGACAGGTACGCCGCGCTGTTCGGCGAGCAGGCGTACGTGGTCGAGGTCGGCGCCCGCCCCGGCCCTGGCGAGGATCTTCCAGGGGACGCGGCGCAGCAGCACCCTGGTCGTCTCGCCGACGCCCGGCTTGACGAGGTTCACGTCGTGGATGCCGTACTCCTCGCTGATGCGCTCGACCGCCGCCCAGCCCTCCCAGGTCGGGGCCCGGTCGGCGGAGAGCAGTTCCTTGACCCGGTCGTCCACCGCGTCGCCGACCTCGTCGAAGCGGGCGGAGATCGCGTCCAGGAATTCGACGGAGACGTCCGTGCCGGCGAGCTCGCGGTAGAACTTCGCCCCGTGGTAGTCGTGCTCCCCGACCAGGTCGGCGCGGAGCACCGTACGCGAGATGAGCCCGGAGACGGTGGAGTTGAGGCACGCGGAGGGGATGAGGAAGTCCTCGCGGGTGCCGTACGTGCGCACGCAGGAGCCGGGGTCGGCGAGGACCGCTATCTCGGGGTCGAAGCCGCCGATGCCGTCGGACGCCTCGAACTCCTCGACGGCCTGGGCGAGTTCGCGGGTGATGGCGCCTTTGCCGGTCCAGCCGTCCACGAAGACGATGTCGGCCGGGTCGTGGTGGGCGGCCAGCCAGCGCAGCGCGTTGGCGTCGATACCGCGTCCGCGCACGATGGAGACGGCGTAGTGCGGCAGGTCCAGGCCGTGGCGGTGCCGGCCCCAGCGGCGCATCAGGACGCCGACGGGGGTGCCGGCGCGGGCCAGGGAGACGAGCACGGGCCGCGGTGAGCGTTCCGCGAGGACGGTCTCGGTGACCGCGCCGACGGCCAGGGCGATCCGGGCGGCGGAGCCGGCGAGCGCGTCGCGGAACAGTTCCTGGTACTCGGGGCTCGGCTGGTACTCCACCGGCAGCGACTCCGCGTAGTGGGCGCCGCCGCTCTGGATGGCCTCCTCGCGCTCTTCGGTGGGCGCTTCGAGGCGGGTGTCCGAGAGGTCCTGCAGCAGCCAGCCGACCTCGTCCGCCGCGTACGAGGAGAAGTCGGGGCCACGGAGGGGCTCGGGCAGCATCGAAGACCTTTCAGCGGTTTCGGAGACGTACGCGGAGGGGCCGGGGACGTACGAGGGGACCACGGCCAGCAGCACACTGCCCGCATGCGCGGCGAGCTGCGCCAACAGGCCGTCCGGGGCGTGCAGTTCGGGGGTGTCGGCGGTGGAGTCGACCACGGCGACGACGGCGTCGAAGCCGGCGCCCGCGACGTTGTAGGCGTACCGCTCGCCGGGTCCGTCGGCCGGGCCGTCGTGGGCGGGGAAGACGAGCCGGGTGCGGATCGCGTAGCCGGGGTCGTCGACGGCGAGCACGGGTGAGCGGGTGGTCGTGGAGTAGCGCACCTCGGCGTCGGTCAGCTTCTCCAGCGCGACACCGAGCCGCAGCGGCGCGTACATCAGCTCCTCGAAGCCGAGTACGAGGACGCGGCCGCGCCGGGCGGCGGGCGGGAGCGCTTCGGCTGTTCGGGCCGCCATGGCGGGCAGGGCGCCCTCCAGGCGGACGCGGTGCTCGGGCGTGAAGCCGTGCCGTCCGCCGTCGGCGAGGCCCTGCGGCCAGCCGAGGTCCACCCGGACGATCGCGCCGGGCTCGGGGCGCGACGCCACGGCCACCGCAGCCGCCTCGTGCTCGGCGACCAGCGCCTGTCCCTTCTCCAATACGCCCTCGGGCAGCCGTACGGTGCCGGAGGCGGCCGTCACCAGGTCCACGGTCGCGTCGATCTCCTGGGCGAAGTCCGCGAGGCGTCCGAGGTCCGCGGCCGAGCGCATGTCGACCAGGGCGACTATCACGTACCGGCCGCGCGGATAGCGTGCGTGCAGGTCACGGATGGTGTTGAGGATCGTGTTGCCGGTGGAGAACTCGTCGTCGACGAGGACGAGCGGGCCGTCGGTGGCCAGCAGGCCGGGGTTCTCCGGGAGCAGCAGATGCGAGGTGGCGTGCGAGTGGGACTCCTCGAAGCCGCCGGCCGTCGCGACGCCCGCGACCGGGCGCCGGGTGGAGTGGAGGCAGGGGGCGAGGCCCACGCCGTCCGCGACCGAGTGGCCGAGCCCGGTGGCCGTCTCGGCGTACCCGAGGACGACGGCCCGGCCCGCCGCCTCCTCTCCGAGCAGGGCGCGTACGCGCAGCCCGAGCGCGAATCCGTAGCCGTACACGACGGCGGGTGACTGCGGTACGTGCTTGCCCAGCACGTTCGACACGAGCAGATGCGCGCGCCTGGGGTTGCGCCGGAGCGCGAGCCCGAGGAGTTCCCCGAGTCCTTCGTCCCCGACGAGCTCCACGCCGAGGCGCCCGGCGACCCAGCTCCCGGACCAGACCTCGCCGACGGGCCCCTCGTCGGGTCCTTCGGCGGGCCCGCCGAAGGACCCACGCGCTCCGGCCCTGGTTCCGGGGCGGAAGCCCGTCGCGGACCAGACGCCGGACCCGTCGTTCACAGCCTTGTTCATGGATTCCTTGTGTGTCAGCCGGGATGTGTGTCAGCCGGGGATTCCGGCGGCGAGCAGCTCCACGAAGCCGATGTCCTCGTTGGTGACGCCGAAGACCTCGGCGCGCTGGAGGGTGCGTTCCGCCCAGGCGCGGTGCGGCTTCACCTCGTTCATCTTGTTCGTGTACGCGGACCGCAGTACGCCTCCGCCGCCCCGCTCGGGCCGCAGGATGTCCTGGGCGTCGCTGAACTCCTCGTGGCTGACCACGGACAGGGCGTGCACGGGCAGCACGTGCGAGGGGTGGATGCAGGTCTTGCCCTGCAGCCCGTTGGTCCGGTCGAGGGAGATCTCCCGCAGCAGGCCGTCCATGTCGTGCTCGATCAGGGCGGCGCGCAGGTCCTCGGCCTCCGGTGTGAAGGGGCTGCGGCGCAGTTGCGGCTTGAACATGCGCTCCTGGACGCGGAAGTACTCCCACACGGGCCCGGTCACCGTGAAGCCGGTGCCGTCGGCCCGCCCGAGGACGTTCACCACGTCCGCGATGACGGAGGCCACTATCTGCACGTCGTACGCGGTCATGTCGGGCGCTCTGCGCAGGCCGTACGCCGAGCAGAAGTCGGTGACGCCGAGCCGCAGGGCGAGCACCCGGTCGCGGTACTTGTCGACGGCCCGGAAGATCCCGGCGAGGGTCTCCGCCCTGGACTCGCGGTACAGCAGTTCGGGCGATTCCAGGACGGGCATGGCGAAGAGCCGCCGCTCGCTCGCGCCCTCGGCCTCGGTGAGCGCCTCCAGGAACGGGACCCCCCGTTCCTCGGTGAACTTCGGCAGTACGAATCCGGACAGGAGCCGCACGGAGGTACCGAGCCGCCGGACGAGGTCGGGTATCTGTTCGGGCGCTCTGACCCGGATGAAGAGCAGGGGCAGCTCGTCCCCTGGGCGGTCGGCCAGGTCACGGAACTGCCTGACGAGGTTCTCCTCGGCGTCCACGACGTCCGCGTCGCCGATCGAGTCCTCCAGGCACACCACCATCGAGACGACCCCGGCACCGGCCTGCTTCACGATGTCGTCGGCGAGCTTCGGCCTGGTCGCGGGGGAGTAGAGAGTGGCTCCGAGTGCTGCGGCCAGCACCCGGGGCGAGGAGTCCGCGGTGAAGACGCACGGCTCCTGGAAGAAGAGGCGGTCCCGCACCTCAGGGGCAATATGCCCGAAATGACGCATTAGTCTCCCCCGGGGCGGCTAGATGGCCTGACGATATGTGGCCGGTAATAGTACGTAGAGATCCGTGTCCGGGGTTCCCATCGGGCATGAAATTCAGGTAACGCGGACAAACACCATTGTGCCGTCCACTCACACGGCGGGTCGGACGGGAGCGCGACCGGAGCGCACCCCCACGTTGTCGTGACCAGGGCCGAGAGGGCAGGATGACCGTATGACGCACGCCATGCTGAAGGGGTCGAACGTCCCGCTGGATGCCACGGCGGTGCGCGCCGTGCTGCGCTGGACGCCGGGACGGGGTGTCCCGGACGTGGATGCCTCCGCACTCCTCCTCGGTCCCGACGGTCGTGTGCGGTCCGACGAGGACTTCGTGTTCTACAACCAGCCCCGGCATCCTTCGGGGAAGGTCTGGCGACTCGGCAAGAAGCGCGTGAACGACGGTCTCGCCGAGGGGCTCACCGATACGATTCAGTCGGATCTGGCGGGCGTTGACAACGGTGTGGGACGGATTCTCCTTGTCGCTTCCGCCGACGACGTCACCTTCGACCGGGTACGCGCACTGCGGATTGTGGTGTTCGACGCCACGATCGGGGACGCCGAGCCGCTGGCGTACTTCGACATCAAGCCGGAGACCGGTGAGGAAACCGCGCTGATCTGCGGTGAACTGTACCGGCGCGGCGAGGGCTGGAAGTTCCGGGCCCTCGGCGAGGGCTATTCGAACGGGCTGCAGGGCCTTGCGGCCGACTTCGGCATCTCGGTGGACGAGTCCGGGGGCGAGGAGAGGGCGGCGTCCGCCGGGCGGGCCGGCTCGCAGCCGTTGCCGCCCGAGGAGCCGACCGCGCAGGTGCCGCAGCAGCCGGTGCAGCCCGCGTACGGCTATCCGCCGGCCGCTCCCGGCCCGGAGCCGACCCGGCAGCAGCCGCCGGCCACGCAGCCCGCGTACGGGTATCCGCAGCCGACCAGTGCGCCCGCGTACGGGTACCCGCAGCCGCCCCGGCCCGCCGCGGCCCCGTCCGGGTACGGCTACCCCCAGCCGGTGGGCCCGGCCCCCGACCCGGACTTCCGCCTCCCGCCGCAGGGACCGCAGTTCATCGGCCGCTAGGGGCAGGGCCTTTTCAGGGGCGCGAGCGCCCTTGGGGGCGCGGGGAACTGCGCGGCCGGCCACGATGGACCCGCACCCGCCCCTGAACGCGCGCTCCCGAGCTCGGGAGCGCCCCGGCGGAGCCGACCGCGGGGCAGCACCTCGACCGCGGGCCGGTGGGGGTTGGCCGCGCAGTTCCCCGCGCCCCTTACGGGGCCGGGGCCGGGCCCGGGGCCCGCTAACGGTCGGCCTTCGCCTTGTAGCCGCGGCCCCACTGGAGGCCCCAGCCGTAGAGACGGTCCAGCTCCGCCTGGAAGCCGTACACGAATTTCACCTCGCGCCGCACCACGAGTTCGTTCTTGACGTTCTCGATCATGACGACCGCGCAGGACCGGGCCTGGGAGTGCCGCTCGTCGAGCCCGATCTCGATCCGGGGCCCGTTGCTCGGGTACAGGGTCACGATCGCGTGCGTACGGTCGAAGGCGGGGGTCTGGTCGTAGATGTAGACGAAGACCAGGAGCCGCTTGATCTCCTTGCGGTGATCGAGGTTGACGAAGATCGTCTCGCCCGAGCCGGAGCCGAACCGGTCGTCACCGCTGAGCTTCACGTAGGGCGCGCCGTTCAGGTCCCCCAGGAAGCTCCCGAGCGGCTGGACGACTCCCTTGGTGCCGTCGGCCAGCTCGTACATGCAGCCGAGGTCGAGGTCGACGTTGACCATGGACTGGGTGTGCGCCTGCACCACTTCAGGCTTCAGGGCCTTGAAGGGGTGCCGCAGCAGACTGCCCCGCTGGGGCCCGCCTATGTCGGAGGTCCGCATCCGCCACGAGAGGTTGATACGGAGATTGCCGGTGGCCGCACCCTGCTTGCTGAGTGAGATCGTCTGGTTCCGTTTGGTCAGTTCGATGGCGTTGGTCGCCGCGCTGCCCGAGTCGAACTGCGTCGACCGCCCGCGCCACAGGCCTTCCCAGAATCTCATTCCCGCCCCCACGCTCGCCCGTTCACCCCGCCCCGACCAGAGACCGGGGCCTCATACGCCGGGGCGGCTGCCGAGGACTCCTCGGCAGCCGCCCCTCACAGAGCGTTCCTCAACCTGACCGGTGTCACACCCCGGACGAGACCTCTGTCTTGTCGTCCGAGGGATCAGCTTTTCCCTCCGCGGCCTCCAGAGCCTTGTTGCGGCGCACGGAGGACCAGAAGGACCAGGCGATCAGGACGACACCGACGAGGCCGGTGATGATCTCGTTGACCTCGAAGCGGATGGTGATCAGCAGGATCCCCGCGAGGGCGCCGATCGCGTAGTGGGCGCCGTGCTCCAGGTACACGTAGTCGTCGAGGGTGCCCTGGCGGACCAGGTAGACGGTGAGCGACCGGACGTACATCGCGCCGATGCCGAGGCCCAGCGCCATCAGGACGATGTCGTTGGTGATGGCGAACGCGCCGATCACACCGTCGAAGGAGAAGGACGCGTCCAGTACTTCGAGGTACAGGAACATGAAGAAGGCGGCCTTGCCGACGAGGGCTCCGGCGGAGATCTCCTTGCCCTTGGCCCTGGCCTCCTCCTCGGCCTCGTGCTCGCGCTCCTCCGCCTCTTCGAGGCGGTTCTCGAAGAACCCGGAGAGTCCGCCGACGACCAGGTACGTGATGAGGCCGGCGACGCCGGAGAGCAGGACCGTCTCCGCCTTGTCGGCGGAGCCCGCGTGCAGATGGGCCTGCGGGGCCAGGAACAGCGCGGTGCCGAGCAGGATGATCAGGGCGATGCAGGCCGACAGCATGTCGACCTTGCCGAGCTTGGCGAGCGGGCGCTCCAGCCAGCCCAGCCACTTGATGTCACGGTCCTCGAAAATGAAGTCGAGGAAGATCATCAGCAGGAACATGCCGCCGAAGGCGGCGATCGACGGGTGGGCGTCGGTCACCAGTTCCTGGTATCGGTCGGCGTCGTTCAGTGCGAGGTCGACCGCTTCGATGGGGCCGAGCGAGGCGCTGATCGCGACGATCACGACGGGGAAGACGAGCCGCATTCCGAAAACGGCGATCAGGATGCCGACGGTGAGGAAGATCTTCTGCCAGAAGGCACTCATCTTCTTCAGGATTCCGGCGTTGACCACCGCGTTGTCGAAGGACAGCGAGATTTCGAGGATGGACAGGATCAGTACGATCCCGAACGCGGTCCATCCGCCGATCAAAACCGCTGCGACCAGGCCGAGCGCGGTGACCGCGAACGACCAGCCGAAGGTTTTCAGAACCACTGGCTACCCAATCGTGAGTTGGGGGGCTACCCCCGGACGAAGTCCGGAGGGGGTTTCCCCCCGCCGTACCCGGCTTTACGAAACATTGACCTCGAAGTCTAGAGGGCCGACTCCCCGGAGGAGAGGGCCGGGCCCTTCCGCTCGGAAAGTCGCAGGTCCAGGGGGCCCGAACATAGGTGACGCGCCTTCCGCCACCTGGGCCATCTCACTGGGTGGCACCACTTCGTGACACCACGGCCGACCCTCTGATCACAGGGGTCGCTTTCCGCGTACCCGGCTTTACGAAACGTTGACCCCGAAGTCGAGGGCGATGCCGCGCAGCCCGGACGCGTAGCCCTGGCCGACCGCGCGGAACTTCCACTCGCCGCCGTAGCGGTAGACCTCGCCGAAGATCATCGCGGTCTCCGTGGAGGCGTCCTCGGAGAGGTCGTAGCGGGCGAGCTCCTGGCCGTCGGCCTGGTTGACGACCCGGATGAACGCGTTGCTCACCTGGCCGAAGGTCTGGCCGCGGTTGTCGGCGTCGTGGATCGAGACCGGGAAGACGATCTTCTCCACGTTGGCGGGCACCTTGGGGAGGTCGATGAGGATGGACTCGTCGTCGCCCTCGCCCTCACCGGTGAGGTTGTCCCCGGTGTGCTCGACCGAGCCGTCGGGGCTCTTGAGCTGGTTGTAGAAGATGAACCACTCGTCGCCGAGCACCCGGCCCGCATTGCACATCAGCGCGCTGGCGTCGAGGTCGAAATCCGCTCCGGTGGTGGAGCGTGCGTCCCAGCCGAGCCCGACCAGCACTTGCGTGAGGTTCGGTGCGGCCTTGGAGAGGGAGACATTGCCCCCCTTGGCGAGCGTGACACCCATGTTTGGTCCTCCCCGGTGAAGCCGTTTGGTCGTGCCGTGGTACCAGCACGTCC
The DNA here is from genome assembly GCF_044742785.1 of Streptomyces sp. NPDC087844. Taxonomy (NCBI): domain Bacteria; kingdom Bacillati; phylum Actinomycetota; class Actinomycetes; order Kitasatosporales; family Streptomycetaceae; genus Streptomyces; species Streptomyces sp. NPDC087844. The sequence goes on from NZ_JBIUVD010000020.1 coordinate 90,122, forward strand.
GGCGCCGCACTAGGAGGTGCGGCGCCGGACGGGAAGTGGTGATGCTCCTCGGGGCCGGACCCGGCCCCGAGGAACGGCTCAGACGTTGACGCCGAAGTCCTGCGCGATGCCGCGCAGGCCCGAGGCGTACCCCTGGCCGATGGCGCGGAACTTCCACTCCGCGCCGTGGCGGTACAGCTCGCCGAAGACCATCGCGGTCTCCGTCGAGGCGTCCTCGGAGAGGTCGTACCGGGCGAGCTCCGCCTCGCCGGCCTGGTTGACGACGCGGATGAACGCGTTGCGCACCTGGCCGAACGACTGCTGGCGGTTCTCGGCGTCGTAGATCGAGACCGGGAAGACGATCTTCTCGATGTCGGCGGGGACCCCGGCGAGATTGACCTTGATCTGCTCGTCGTCGCCCTCGCCCTCACCGGTGGTGTTGTCACCGGTGTGCTCGACGGAGCCGTCGGGGCTCTTCAGGTTGTTGAAGAACACGAAGTTGGCGTCACTGCTGACCTTGCCCTCCGCGTTCGTCAGGATCGCGCTCGCGTCGAGGTCGAAGTCGGTACCGGTGGTGGTGCGGATGTCCCACCCCAGACCGATGATGACCGCGGTCAGGCCCGGGGCCTCCTTCGACAGCGATACGTTGCCGCCCTTGCTGAGGCTGACTCCCACGAGTCCTCCCATTGGTGTCCGGGGGCGGGAAGCCCCGTAGTGCGTTGGTATCGGATCAACGTGTCGATCCTAGTGAGAGGTTCCCCGCCACCGCAGTCCCTGGGGCACGAAGAATCCCGAAGTGTCGCATCCAGGGCTCTACAGGGCGTCGAGCGCCTTCACGTACTCGTCCAGGTCCCGTGCGTCCGGCAGCGCGTTGACGACGGTCCAGCGGACGACACCCTCCTTGTCGATGACGAAGGTGCCGCGCACCGCGCAGCCCTTGTCCTCGGCGAAGACCTCGTACGCGCGCGAGACCTCGCCGTGCGGCCAGAAGTCCGACAGCAGCGGATAGTCCAGGCCCTCCTGCTCGGCGAAGACGCGCAGGGTGTGGATGGAGTCGTTCGAGACGGCGAGGAGCTGGGTGTCGCGGTCGGCGAACCGCGGCAGGTTGTCGCGCAGCGCGCACAGTTCGCCGGTGCACACGCCGGTGAAGGCGAAGGGGTAGAAGAGCAGCACCACGTTCTTCGCGCCCCGGAAGTCGGAGAGCTTCACGGTGGCACCGTGATTGTCCTTCAGCTCGAAGTCCGGAGCCTTGTCGCCGACCTCGATCGCCATGGCCTTGCGTCCCTTCCGTCGATCCGGGCTGTTCGGGTGACCTCCACCCTACGCAGAGCCCCCGAAAGCGGGGCGCGCACTCAGCCCCCACCGACCCGCGGACGGACAAGGCCCCCGTCGACCGGAGTCGACGGGGGCCTCCTGGCCTCGGCTGCGCCTCAGCGCTTCTTGGCTGCCGTCTTCGGCGTCGCCAGCTTTGTGCCGCTCCAGTCCTTCCCCACGCTGATGCCCTTGGTCTGGGACAGACCCGCGGTCGTCACAGCTTCGGCGATGTCGCTGGGCTCCACATAACCGTCTCGGCCGGTCTTGGGCGTCAGCAGCAGGACGGCGCCGCCCTCTTCGACGTACGTGGTGGCGTCCACCAGCGCATCCGTCAGGTCGCCGTCGTCGTCTCGGAACCAGAGCACAACGGCGTCGGCGACGTCGTCGTACTCCTCGTCCATGAGCTCGCTGCCGATTACTTCTTCAATGGCCGAGCGGAGCTCCTGGTCGACGTCGTCGTCGAAGCCGATCTCCTGGACCACCTGCTCGGGCTGGAATCCCAGCCTGGCGGCCAGGCTCGTCCGCTCCTCCGCGTGGTCCGCGGTCGCGCTCACGGGTTGCCTCCTGATCATGTTCGGTAATGGGGTCCTCCCCGGCCCGGGCGAAGCCGAGATCCTGGGGAAGTTCAAGCCACGCGCGTGCGCGCAGCATTGGCCGTAGTCCACACGGGCGGGGCGGATCGCGCAAGTACCCGGCCGTCAAGACCGCCGAAACGGTGACGATCCAGGCCGTGTCGCCGCAACTCCAGTCAGGGAATCACAGCCGTTGGTGACGCACACCACAGGAATCTGCCCCGGTTTGTGAATTCTGGAACCCTACGAGGGTACGAGACTCGAATGCCTTTGCGGTACGCGTCACGGGTCGGGCGTATCGTTGCGATTTGCCGGACCCGCCCTTGGGAGAACGGTACGAACGTGTCGGTTACCTCTCGGTAGAGATGACGTTTCCGCTCCCGAGGTACACGATGGGGAACGGTGCAGACGCCCAGGAAACCAGAGAAAAAGCAAAGTAAAAACTGAAGAAACCGAGAAGAAGCGGCCCCCCCCGAGAGCGAAGGAACAGCGTGGCTTCCGGACCCGATCGCAACCCGATCATCATTGGCGGCCTTCCGAGTCAGGTCCCTGACTTCGATCCCGAAGAGACCCAGGAGTGGCTCGACTCCCTCGACGCCGCCGTGGACCAGCGCGGCCGGGAGCGGGCCCGCTATCTCATGCTGAGGCTGATCGAACGGGCTCGCGAGAAGCGCGTGGCCGTTCCCGAGATGCGCAGCACCGACTACATCAACACCATCGCCACCAAGGACGAGCCGTTCTTCCCCGGCAACGAGGAGATCGAACGCAAGATCCTCAACGCGACCCGCTGGAACGCGGCCGTGATGGTGTCCAGGGCCCAGCGGCCCGGTATCGGTGTCGGCGGCCACATCGCCACCTTCGCGTCCTCCGCCTCGCTCTACGACGTGGGCTTCAACCACTTCTTCCGCGGCAAGGACGGGGGTGACGGCGGCGACCAGATCTTCTTCCAGGGGCACGCCTCCCCCGGTATCTACGCCCGCGCGTTCCTCCTCGACCGCCTCGACGAGGCGCAGCTGGACGCCTTCCGGCAGGAGAAGTCGAAGGCCCCGCGCGCGCTGTCCTCGTACCCGCACCCGCGCTCCATGCCGGACTTCTGGGAGTTCCCGACCGTCTCCATGGGCCTCGGTCCGCTCGGCGCGATCTTCCAGGCGCGGATGAACCGCTACATGGCGGCGCGCGACATCGCGGACACTTCGAAATCCCACGTCTGGGCGTTCCTCGGCGACGGCGAGATGGACGAGCCGGAGTCACTCGGCCAGCTGTCCATCGCCGCCCGCGAGGGCCTGGACAACCTCACGTTCGTCGTCAACTGCAACCTCCAGCGCCTCGACGGCCCTGTACGCGGCAACGGAAAGATCATCCAGGAGCTGGAGTCGCAGTTCCGCGGTGCCGGCTGGAACGTCATCAAGCTCGTCTGGGACCGCAGTTGGGACCCGCTGCTCGCGCAGGACCGCGACGGCGTGCTCGTCAACCAGCTGAACACCACGCCCGACGGCCAGTTCCAGACGTACGCCACCGAGACGGGCTCGTACATCCGCGAGCACTTCTTCGGTCACGACCACCGGCTGCGGGCGATGGTCGAGAACATGACCGACGACCAGATCCTGCACCTGGGCCGCGGCGGTCACGACCACCGGAAGGTCTACGCGGCCTTCGCGGCGGCCAAGGCACACAAGGGCCAGCCGACCGTGGTCCTCGCCCAGACGGTCAAGGGGTGGACGCTCGGCCCGAACTTCGAGGGCCGCAACGCCACGCACCAGATGAAGAAGCTGACGGTCGCCGACCTCAAGGGCTTCCGCGACCGGCTGCACCTGCCGATCTCCGACAAGGAGCTGGAGTCCGGCGCGCCGCCGTACTACCACCCGGGCCGGGACTCGGAGGAGATCCAGTACATGCACGACCGCCGCAAGGCGAACGGCGGGTACGTCCCGACGCGTGTCGTGCGCTCGAAGCCCCTCGCGCTGCCCGAGGACAAGACGTACGCGAGTGTGAAGAAGGGCTCCGGTCAGCAGTCGATCGCCACGACCATGGCGTTCGTACGGCTGCTCAAGGACCTCATGCGCGACAAGGAGATCGGCAGGCGGTTCGTGCTGATCGCGCCGGACGAGTACCGCACGTTCGGCATGGACTCGTTCTTCCCGAGCGCGAAGATCTACAACCCGCTCGGGCAGCAGTACGAGGCCGTGGACCGGGACCTGCTCCTCGCGTACAAGGAGTCGCCGACCGGGCAGATGCTGCACGACGGCATCTCCGAGGCGGGCTGTACGGCCTCCCTGATCGCGGCCGGCTCGGCCTACGCCACGCACGGCGAGCCGCTCATCCCGGTGTACGTCTTCTACTCGATGTTCGGTTTCCAGCGCACCGGCGACCAGTTCTGGCAGATGGCCGACCAGTTGGCGCGCGGCTTCGTACTGGGCGCGACCGCGGGACGCACGACCCTGACGGGTGAGGGTCTGCAGCACGCGGACGGGCACTCGCAGCTGCTCGCCTCGACCAACCCGGGCTGTGTCGCGTACGACCCGGCGTACGGGTTCGAGATCGCGCACATCGTGAAGGACGGGCTGCGGCGGATGTACGGCTCGTCCGACGCGCACCCGCACGGCGAGGACGTCTTCTACTACCTCACCGTCTACAACGAGCCGATCCTGCACCCCGCCGAGCCGGCGGACGTCGACGTCGAGGGCATCCTCGCGGGCATCCACCGCTTCGCGGCGGGTACTGCGGGCGCCATCCCGGCGCAGATCATGGCGTCCGGTGTCGCGGTGCCGTGGGCCGTCGAGGCGCAGCGGCTGCTCGCCGAGGACTGGGACGTACGGGCCGACGTGTGGTCGGCGACCTCCTGGAACGAGCTGCGGCGCGAGGCCGTGGAGGTGGAGCGGTACAACCTGCTGCACCCGGAGGAGGAGCAGCGCGTTCCGTACGTGACGCGGAAGCTGTCGGGGGCCGAGGGGCCGTTCGTGGCCGTCTCCGACTGGATGCGGTCGGTTCCGGACCAGATCTCGCGGTGGGTGCCGGGGACTTACCAGTCGTTGGGCGCGGACGGGTTCGGGTTCGCCGATACGCGGGGGGCCGCTCGGCGGTTCTTCCACATCGACGCGCAGTCGATCGTGGTGGGGGTGCTGACGGAGCTCGCGCGCGAGGGGAAGGTTGATCGGTCGCTGTTGAAGCAGGCGATCGATCGGTATCAGTTGCTCGATGTGGCGGCGGCTGATCCCGGGGCCGCGGGCGGGGACGCGTAGCGCTCCGCGCGGGGGTGACCTTCGGGAGTGACCTGCAGGGAGACCTGCGGGTGCGGGCCCGGTGGGTGCTGGTCGCGCAGTTCCCCGCGCCCCTGAAAACACCGGGTGCGTGCAGGCGCGTGAGGGCTGAGCGCGCCGTTCCCCGCGCCCCTGAAAGCACCAGGTGCGTGCGGGCGCGCGAGGGCTGAGCGCGCCGTTCCCCGCGCTCCTATCGGGGCGCAGCCACGTCTCGAAGGGGCGCGGGGAACTGCGCCGCCGGCCCCCGCCGGGCCCGCACGGGTCGTGCACAGAGATGTGCCCCGCGGGCCCTGGAGGGGCGCGGGGCACATCTGAATCCTGCGGCCCGGTCAGAACATCATGCCGCCGGGGGCCGCCGCTCCGACCATCCACACGATGGCCAGAACGGTGTCGATCGCTCCCAGCACCACGGCGATCAATGCCGGTACCGGGCGGGCGCCGTTCCAGCGGCGCCCCATTGCCAGCCAGCCGCAGACGATGGCCGCCGGGCCGAGGATGATCCCCAGCACAAAGAATCCGGCGACCGCGCAGATGACTCCGATGATTCCGAGCGTCGCGCTGTCCGGCCCGCTCCGTGACCTCGTACGGCTACGTGAGCGAGGGTGTTTGCGCGTGGTGTGACCGAAGCCCGCCATCATCAACTCCCTGGACCTCTGAGCCGACCGAATGCCGGTCGGTTCTGGCTCGGAAGTCGGGTACCCCGGTCATGTCAATTCAGACGCGTACTTCTTTGATGCGGTTGCGCGGCGTGCTGCCCCCCTCCGGCAGCACGCCGCCACTTCAACCGAACTGCCCGTTCCGTACAGATCAGTTGAGACCACTCTGACCCGGGTGACGGGCGGTATGAAAGTCATACGTAGAGGTGTCACTCGGATAGGCGAAAACCCCGCCGAATGAACTCGGCGGGGTGTAGGGGGATTTCGGAGCCGGACTAGATGTGGCCGACTCCCGCGCCCGCCTCCGCGTTGGCGCCCCTCTTGGTGAGGAAGGCGACGAAGACGGCCACGACGGCGACACCCGCCGCGACCAGGCTGGCGAGGCTCATGCCGGAGATGAACGTGTCGTGGGCGACATCCGTGATCTTCGCGGCGATCTCGGGCGGTGTGCCCGGTGCCACCGGTGGCGCGCCGACCTGCACCGCTTCCGCGGCCTGGTCGAGCTCGGCCGGGGAGAGGTTCGGGAGCCCCGCGTCGGCCCAGTTGCCCGCGAGGTCGTTGTCGACCTTGGAGGCCATCACGGCGCCCAGGACCGCGGTGCCGAGGCTGCCGCCGATCTGCATGGCGGCCTGCTGAAGGCCCCCCGCGACGCCGGACAGCTCCATCGGCGCGTTGCCGACGATGACCTCGGTGGCACCAACCATGACGGGCGCGAGGCCGAGGCCGAGCAGTCCGAACCAGATCGACATGAGCCCGCTGCCGGTGTCCGTCTCCAGCGTCGAGATACCGAACATCGCGACGGCCGTGAACGCCATGCCGCCCGCGAGCGGGATGCGAGGTCCCGTCTTGCCGATCAGCCAGCCGGCCAGCGGAGAACCGACGATCATCATGCCGGTGAGCGGCAGCAGATGCAGACCCGCGTCGACCGGGCTCATCCCGTGCACGTTCTGCAGGTAGAAGGTGACGAAGAACAGGCCGCCCATGAAGGCGATCGCCATGAGCACCATCAGGACCACGCCGGCCGACAGCGGCACCGAGCGGAAGAGGGCGAGCGGGATGAGCGGCTCGCGCACCCGGTTCTCCCAGAACGCGAACAGGGCGAAGCCCAGCACGGAGATCCCGAGGAACGTCCAGGTCAGCGCGGCTCCCCAGCCCCACGCCGGGGCCTTGATGAGCGCCCACACCAAACAGAACATGGCGCCGGACAGCAGGCCGATGCCGAGCAGGTCGAAGGAGCGCGGCGCGTTCTTGGCCCGGTGGTCGGTCAGGATCACCGCGCCGAGGACGACCGCGAGGATGCCGACCGGCACGTTGATGAAGAACACGGACTGCCAGCTGACGTGCTCGACGAGCACCCCGCCGAGGATCGGACCGCCCGCGGTGGAGGCGCCGATGACCATGCCCCAGATGCCGATCGCCATGTTCAGCTTCTCGGCCGGGAAGGTGGCCCGCAGCAGGCCGAGCGCGGCGGGCATCAGCAGCGCGCCGAACAATCCCTGGAGCACCCGGAAGACCACCACGAAGGCGATGCTGTCGGAGAGCCCGATGGCCCCCGAGGCCGCCGCGAAGCCGACCACGCCTATGAGGAAGGTCTGACGGTGGCCGAAGCGGTCGCCGAGCTTGCCCGCCGTGATCAGCGTGACGGCGAGCGCGAGGAAGTAGCCGTTCGTGATCCACTGGACGTCGGCGAAGGTGGCGCCGAGGTCCTTCTGGATGGCCGGGTTCGCGATGGCCACGATGGTGCCGTCGAGGGCCACCATCATGACGCCGACGGCCACGGTGATGAGGGTGAACCACGGGTGGCCGCGCAGCCCCTCGGCCGGTGCCGGGCCGGAGGCGGCCGGGGTCTCGTCGGCCGGGCCCGTCTTGTCGACGGTGGTCTGACTAGTCATACGTTCGAGGTTAGTGACAGTCGCTGACAATTGACAAACCACTTCACAATTCGGTAACTGACACGTCATCCGCGGGGCGGACACGCGCAACCGAAGGACACCTGGGTGCCCACCCGGGACGGGAAAGAGGACTCATGGACACGGCACCACGACCGGGCCTGCGCGAGCGCAAGAAGCAGCGCACGCGGGACGCGCTGGTGCGGTCCGCCCTGGAGCTGTTCGCGGCACACGGGTACGAGCGGACGACCGTGGACGAGATCGTCGAGGCGGTCGACGTCTCCCAGCGCACCTTCTTCCGGTACTTCGCCGGCAAGGAGGAGGCCGCCTTCGCCGTCCAGGAGATGACCGAGTCGCACTTCCTTGACGCCGTACGCCAACGCCCGGCCCACGAAGCCCCCTTGGACGCGCTGCGGCGGGCCGTCATGGCGAGCTGGGACACCATCGGGGAAGCGATCGAGGCCGTCGTGCCCATCGAACTGCACATGCGCACCTACCAGTTGATCGAGTCGACCCCGGCGCTGCTCGCCACCCACCTGCGCCGCCACGAGGGTCTTGAGGAGCAGCTGGCCCGGCTGATCGCGGACCGGGAGGGCGTCGACGTGGACGCCGATCCGCGCCCGCGCGTGGCGGTGGCCCTGTTCGGCGGCGTGATGCGGCTGGCGGCCCGCCGGTGGGGCGCGGGCGAGGACTTCAGCGTGGCCGCGATGCGTGAGCTGACCGCCTCGTACCTCGACCAGATGGGGCCCGCGTCGATCGCGAACTGGCACACGCGTGACGAGAGCGATCACCGGGACACCGAGTAACTGCGCCCGCACGGAACGTAGTGACCTTATGGGTACGGAACACCCATGCGCGTACACAGCGTGATGGCCCGGCGGGGAGCAGGGCCACTTTGCCCCAATCGCCCCAACGGAAACGTGATACGCCTCACTCGGTTAACGCGAGACCCTCTCGTTCTCCTAGTGTGTCCTTTCAGTGACTTCCTTCGACTCCACCCCCCAACTCAACGTCTGGCGCATGTTGCTCGCGCTGGCCGTGGTGTTCGTGATGCTCGGGACCACCGGCTGGACCGCGGTACGCGGTCACAGAGGGGCGGCGACACCGATCGCGGCCTCCCTGGCCGCATGGGAACGCGGTCACATGGGCGGGCACCGGCTGCCCGACCCGGACGGGACGACGCCGATCCGGCTGGCCCAGTTCTTCGCCTCGCTCGACGCGTACCAGCGGACCCGGCTCGCCGCCCGCTATCCGCTCGCGGTCGGCAACATGAACGGGGCGCCGGTGGCTCTGCGCTACCGCGCCAACCGGATCGCCCTCGGCCAGGCACGCAAGGCCGAGATCGAACGCATGCGTGACAAGCGGCTCTCCGCGGTCGGCCGACGCGACGCGGGCCGCCGGATGCACCGCTACGAGGCCCTGATGGCCGGCAAGCGCCGCATCCTCGCCTTCGACCCGATGGGTTCGGGCCGGGTCGCGGAGGTCTTCGGGAACCTCGGCAGGGCCGAGCGGGTCTCGGTCGTGGTGCCCGGCGTCGACACCGACCTGCTGACCTTCCAGCGCACCGAGCGCAGGTACACGGCACCGGTCGGCATGGCCAAGGCCCTGTACCGCGCCGAGCGGGAAGCGAGCCCCCGGACGCGTACGGCCGTGATCGCGTGGGCCGACTACACGACGCCGAACGGGCTCGGCATGGACGCCGCCACCGGGACCCGCGCCGAGGAGGGCGCTGTCCGGCTCGACGCCCTCGTACGCGCGCTGCCCGGCCGCTCACGTGTCGCGCTGTACTGCCACAGCTACGGATCCGTGGTCTGCGGTGTGGCCGCCCACTCACTGCCGCCCCGGGTCTCCGACATAGCGGTGGCGGGCAGTCCGGGCATGCGGGTCGAGCGGGCGGCGCAGCTGCGCACCGCGGCCCGGGTGTGGGCCGTACGGGACTCCGACGACTGGATCCAGGACGTACCGCACCTGGAGGTCGGCGGGCTCGGTCACGGCGCCGACCCGATGTCCTCGGACTTCGGCGCGCGGGTGCTGTCCGCGCGCGGGGCGAAGGGACACACCGGGTATTTCGAGCCCGGGACCGACAGCCTGCGGAACTTCGCCGAGATCGGTATTGGCGCATACCGCGCGGTCAGCTGCGCGCACAAGGATGACGCGTGCCGGGAGGGTCTGCCCGGCACCGCTGAAGCCGGACGCGCGTAGAGGACGAGGAAAGTGCGGTCTGCTCAGGGAGGGGACTAGGAAGCGCATGCCGCATACGATGGCCCGCATGGGTGACGTACTGGCCGGATTTCATGCCGCCTGGGAGTTCGAGTCCGACTCCGTGCTCATCCGCTTCGAACGGGGGATCCGCACACCGAAGCTGTTCCAGGCGCTCGGTGAGCGGCGCATCCCGCTCGACGCGATCGCGTCGGTGACGCTGACGCCCGGCAAACGCGGGACGGTCGTCCTGCGTGCCGAGCCGAGGCCGGGCGCGGATCCGCTGATGGAGGCGGCCGCGGGACAGCTGAGGGATGTGTGCGACCCCTACCGCCTCGTGCTGCCCGCCGAGCGCGAGACGCTCGCCGAGTACTACGCCGACGAGCTGCGCGCGATGCTGGGGCCGCCGGACGCGGAGCCGGTGGAGCGCTATCTGGTGCGGGCGCCCGAGACGCCGCTCCAGTTCAAGGCGTACGACGGGAAGGCGTCCTTCGACGGGAAGTCCGTGGCCTTCCGGTGGTTCTGGACGGGGGCCTCGTCCGCGAAGTGGAAGGCCGGCGACCAGACGTTCGCCGTCGCCGACCTGTGCGGGGTGGAGTGGCGCTCGCCCGAGATCTTCGAGGGGCATCTGCGGCTGCTGCGCCGTGAGGCGGGGGGCGCGGGGGGTGCCCGGCCGGGGCAGCCGGATCAGGATCCGGCCGCCGTCGTCTTCGGGCTGGGGTACGGGCCGGTGCACGAGTCGCTGCCGTTCGCGGCGGCCGTGCTGGCGGCCGCGCGGTCCGGGGGGCCCGCGGTGCTGCCCGACGGGGTGGGCTCGGGGGCGTCCGCCGGTGCGGTCGCGGTGGCGCCGCGGGTCCGGCGGGACCCGGCGGACATCGCCGAGCGGATCCGGCACCTCGGTGAGCTGCATGAGGCCGGGCTTGTCACGGATGACGAGTTCTCCGTGAAGAAGGCGGAGCTGCTGGCGGAGCTTTGACGCCTGCGGCTGGGCTGGGCTGGGGGGGGCGGGGAGCGCGCCGGGTGCGGGTACGCCGTGGCCGGCCGCGCAGTTCCCCGCGCCCCTGGTAGACGGGGCTGCGCCCCCTGCCTTTCGTCTTTGGGGGCGCGGGGAACGGCGCGCTCAGCCACGACGCGCCCGCACCCGGCGAACCGGCCCGGGCCCCCGGCCCGGAGGGCTACTCCCGGCCCGCCGAGGAGAAGGTCATGTCGGCGTAACGGCTGCCCGCGACCCCCGCGGCGATGGGCTCCAGCGCGGCCAGGTCGGACTCGGTCAGCGCGACACGCGTCGCCGCCGTGTTCTCCTCCACCCGCGTGCGGCTGCGCGTGCCGGGAATGGGCACGACCGGCAGCCCGTGCACAGCCGCCCGCCGGTGCACCCAGGCCAGCGCGATCTGCCCCACGGAGGCCCCGTGCGCCTCGGCCACCCCCCGGATCGACTCCAGCAGACCCGCGTTCGTCACCGCGTTGTCCCCCGTGTAGCGCGGCTGCCGGCGGCGGAAGTCACCGGCGGTCAGGTCCTTGTCGGCGTCGGTGAAGGAGCCGGTGAGGAAGCCACGCCCGAGCGGGGAGTACGGGACCAGCGTCACGCCCAGCTCACGGGCCGCCGGAACGACACCCGCCTCGATGTCCCGGCTGAACAGCGACCACTCCGACTGGACGGCCGCGATCGGGTGCACCGCCTGCGCGGCCCGCAGTTCGCCGCCCGTCACCTCACTGAGGCCGAGCTGCTTGACCTTGCCCTCGCGGACCAGCTCGGCCATCACGCCGACGGTCTCCTCGATCGGGACCTTCACATCACGGCGGTGCATGTAGTAGAGGTCGATCACGTCGACGTCCAGGCGCTTGAGGCTCGCCTCGACCGCCTGCCGGATGTACGGGCCGTCGTTGCGGATGATCCGCCGGGTCGGCTCGTCCGGCGGGATCGTCAGGGCGAACTTCGTCGCGATGACCACCTCGTCGCGGTGCGCCGCGAAGAAGGGCGCCAGGAACCGCTCGTTCTCCCCCTGCCCGTAGGCGTCGGCCGTGTCGTAGTGCGTGACGCCCAGTTCCAGCGCGCGCTCCAGAGTGGCCCGGGCCTCCGCGGCGTCCGTCGGCCCGTACGCGAAGCTCATGCCCATGCAGCCGAGACCCTGCACACCGACCTCGGGGCCGCCCGTGCCGAGCGGTGCCTTCGCGATCCTGCTGTCCGTCATCGGGACCCCTCCGACGCCAGGGCCTGCCCGGCGTCCGCATAGAAATTGATCTTCCGGTCGAGCACCGCGAGAGTGTCCTGGAGCTCGGCGATCCGGGCCCGCACGTCCCGCCGCGTCGCTTCGAGCAGTTCGAAACGGTCCGCGTACGTGTCGTCGCCCGCGCGCACCATCTCCGCGTACCGCACCATGTCGGCGACCGGCATCCCGGTCAGTCGCAGCTTGCCGACGAGGTCGAGCCAGTCGAGGTCGCGGTTGCTGTAGCGCCGCTGGCCCGTGTGCGAGCGGTCGATGTGCGGCATCAGCCCGATCCGCTCGTACCAGCGGAGCGTGTGCGCCGTCAGGCCGGTGAACGCGACGACCTCGCTGATCGTGTACTGGTCCCGGCCGTCGGGGCGCCGCAGCGTCTGCGGCGGGGCTACGCAGATGTCGGTCCCGGGCTCCGTGGTCTCCATCACCGTCATGGTCCCCACGCTAAAACCCTGGAGTGCACTCCAAGCAAGCGGAAGCGGATGAAATTCCGACGACACGGGGCGCCGCGCTGGCTAGCGTGCCGATCATGAGCCTTGTACGCCGGGCTGTGCCCGAGGACGCCGAGGAACTGCTCCGACTGCGTCAGGTGCTGATCGACGCGATGCCCGGGGCGGACACGTCGACCGGCTGGCATGCCGCGTCCCTGGTTACCGTACGGGGCCGGCTGGCCGATCCCGGCGGGGGTTTCGCGGCGTTCGTCGTCGAGCACCCGGAGCGGGTGGGGGCGCTGGCGGCGCTCGTGGCGGGGACCCTGGAGTACCGGATCGGCCGGCCCCGGAACCCGCACGGGCGGATCGGATACGTGTTCAGTGTCGCGACCGATCCCGGTGCGCGGCGGCGGGGGTACGCGCGGGCCTGTATGGAGGCGCTGGTGGAGTGGTTCCGGGAGGAGGGGGTCGGGCAGATCGACCTGACCGCCTCCCCGGAGGCCGCGCCGCTGTACGAGTCGATGGGGTTCGTCCGTACGCCGGATCCGTTGATGCGGTTGAAGTTCTGACCGGTGGTGGGTGGGTGCGGGCCCGGTGGGGGCCGGCCGCGCAGTTCCCCGCGCCCCTGAGAGACCGGCGCTGCCCGATCCGGAGCCGAACGGTGACCGTAGGCTTCGGGTCATGTCTTTGGAGAGTCTTGCGCTGATCGAGAAGTGGCCCGTTCCTACCGCCACCGCGGCTGTTGTGCGGGCGGACGGCACCCTGCTCGGGGCCCACGGCCCCACCTCGCAGCCGTTCGCGCTGGCCTCTGTCACCAAGCCGCTCGCCGCCTACGCCGTGCTCGTGGCGTACGAGGAGGGGGCCGTCGAACTGGACGAGCCGGCCGGGCCCGAGGGGTCCACCGTGCGGCATCTGCTCGCGCACACGAGCGGGCTCGCCTTCGACGAGCACCGGGTGACGGCTCCGCCCGGACAGCGGCGGCTGTACTCCAACGCCGGGTTCGAGCAGTTGGGCGACCATGTCGCGAAGGCGACGGAGATCCCCTTCGCCGAGTATCTGAGGCAGGCGGTCCTCGAACCGCTCGGTATGACGTCGACGACCCTCGGCGGCTCGCCCGCGAAGGACGGCGTCTCCACCGTCGACGACCTGGTGCGGTTCGCCGCCGAGGTGCAGGCGCCGCGGCTGCTCGACCCGCGGACGGTCGCCGAGGCGATGACCGTGCAGTACCCGGGCACGAAGGGCGTCCTGCCGGGCTACGGCCACCGGAACCCCAACGACTGGGGTCTCGGCTTCGAGATCCGCGACTCCAAGTCCCCGCACTGGACAGGCGGTTCGTCCTCCCCCCGCACCTTCGGCCACTTCGGCCAGTCCGGCACGTTCCTGTGGATCGACCCGGACGCGGGGATCGCCTGCGCAGCCCTGACGGACCGCCCCTTCGGGGCTTGGGCGACGGAGGTCTGGCCCGCGTTCACGGACGCGGTCCTGGCCGAGCTGGGGCGCTGAGCCTGCGCTCGTCGGGTGTCAGCGGCGGGTTTCGATCCGCAGGTCCCCCGCCGTCACCCGGCGGACGTGGTCACTGGCGAGCATGTCGTGCGGGAAGCCGAGGCCGATGGTGCCGGCCTCGTCGAGGCGGGCCAGCTGGGCGGCGGTGAGATCGACCTCCAGGGCGCCCAGATTGCCCTCCAGCTGCTCGGGGGTGCGGGCGCCGATGACCGGCGCCGTCACGCCCGGGTTCCGCAGGGTCCAGGCCAGCCCGACCTGGGCGGGTGTGCGGCCCAGTTCCGTGGCGACCTCCTTCACGACGTCCGCGATGGCGAGGTTGCGTTCGGTGACCGTGCCCAGGGCGAGGTTGAAGTTCTTGCGCGTGCTGTCGCCGGACACGGCGTCCGTGGCGGTCAGGTCGTCGCGGCTGTACTTGCCGGTGAGCACCCCGCCCGCCAGCGGTGAGTACGGGATCACGCCAAGACCCATCTCACGTGCCATGGGGATCAGGTCACGTTCGCCGGCGCGCTCGGTCAGGTTGTACTCGATCTGCAGGGCGACCAGGGGCGACCACCCGCGCAGGTCGGCGATCGCCTGCATGCGCGACACCTGCCAGGCCGGGGCGTTGGAGATCGCCACGTACAGGACCTTGCCCTGCCGGACCAGATCGTCCATGCCGCGCAGGATCTCCTCGACCGGTGTCGTGAAATCCCACACGTGCAGGTAGAGCAGATCGAGGTAGTCCGTGTTCAGCTGTCGCAGACTGGCCTCCACCGAAGCGAACAGGCTCTTGCGGTGGCTGCCGCCGGAATTGGGATCGCCGGGCCGGCGCAGCGTCGTGTACTTCGTCGCCAGCACCAGGCTCTCCCGGTTGTCGCGGGTGAATTCGCCCAGCAGGCGCTCGGAGCTGCCGTCGGTGTAGGTGCTGGCGGTGTCGATGAAGTTGCCGCCGCGCTCGACGTAGAGGTCGAACAGCTTGCGCGCCTCGTCCCGCTCGGCGCCCCAGCCCCACTCGGTGCCGAAGGTCGCCGTGCCCAGGGCCAGCGGTGAGACCCGCAGTCCCGAGCGGCCCAGCAGCCGGTAGGTGTCGAGGGTGAGCGACATGGTGTCCTCCTGTGCTCGTGATCCGTTGTCGACAGCGAGTCTGCGAGCGCCCCGAACCAGGGGTAAGGGAAGGACGTTCCTGGGAACATCGGTCCTACCCCGGCGGTTGGGTCCGACATGACGACCCCCACCGTGGACGCGACATCGGAGCTGGCCGCGTTCCTGCGGACCCGGCGCGCGCGACTGGACCCGCACGATCTCGGTCTGCCCTCGCGCCGGCAGTCGCGGCGGACCCCTGGACTGCGCCGCGAAGAGGTCGCCGAACTGGCCGGGGTCAGCGTCGACTACGTCGTACGGCTGGAACAGGGGCGCGGGCTGCGGCCCTCGGCGGACGTGGTGGAGGCACTGTCCCGGGCGCTGCGCCTGAGCCCCGACGAACGCACCTACCTCTTCGACCTGGCCCGCCGGCGCCGTCCGGGCGACGCCGACGGGCCCGCCACCACCGCGGCGCCGACCCTCGCCCGGCTGGTCACCGACCTGTCACCCCTGCCGGCCATGGTGCTGAACCACCGCTACGACATCCTGGACTGGAACCGTGAGATGGCGGGGCTGCTGCTGGACTTCGGCACCCTGCCGCCGTCGCAGCGCAACACGATGTGGCTGTGCCTGATGCATCCGGAGATCCGCGAGTTCTCCACCGACCGCGAACGCGTCGTCCGGGAGGGCGTGGCCCACCTGCGCGCCGCGTGGGCCACGCATCCCGAGGACCGGGCCCTGACCGACCTCATCGTCGAGTTCCGGACGCGTGACGAGCAGTTCGCGCGCGTGTGGGCCGAGCGGGACGTCAAGGTCAAGGGCCGCGGGCGCAAGGTCGTACGGCATCCCGAGGCCGGTGAGATCGCGGTGGACTTCGAAGTGCTCACGCCGATCCAGGATCTGGACCAGCGGCTGGTGATCTACCGCGCCGCGGACGACGGGAGCCGCTCGGCACTGGACCGGTTGTCCGCGCGGTGATGCCGACGCTCAGCCGGCCGTCATCTCCCAGAGCAGCAGCTCCGCGCTCCCCCGGGCCACCGCCTCCACGTCCTTCGCGTCCGTGATGCGCGCCGCGTCCCCCGCGCCCACCACCTCGCCGCCCAGCAGCACTTCCCCGCGCACGACATGCGCGTACAGGAAGCGTGCGTCCGGCACCGCGGTCCGCTCGCCCGGGGCGAGACGGCGGACGTGCAGCATCGCCCCCGCCTCCGGGACCGCGTACGGCGTGGAGTCCGCGATGCCGTGGACGACCTCGTACGCGGGGTCGCCGCCGGGCTCCAGCGGGGCCAGCCACATCTGGACGAAGCGCAGCGGCGTGTCGCCGTCGTTGCGTTCGACGTGGCGGACCCCGCCCGCCGAGCTGAGGCGCTGGACGTCCCCGGGGCGTACGAGCGACTCGTGGCCCGTGGAGTCCCGGTGGGTCAGCTCGCCCTCGACGACCCATGTGACGATCTCGGTGTGGCTGTGCCGGTGCTCGTCGAAGCCGGCGCCGGGCGCCAGGCGTTCCTCGTTGCACGCGAGGACCGCGCCGAAGCGGAGGTTGTCCGGGTCGTAGTGCGGGCCGAAGGAGAAGGCGTGCAGGGACTCGATCCCGGCCGCCGGGTCGTCTCCGCGGTAGCGGTCGTCTGCGCGCCGTACGTCCATCACGCGACCCACGGTAGACCCGCCGGGCGTGCCACCTGCGACCCTCCGCCGCATCCCGCCGTCCGGATAAGGCAGTCTTGTTCCGTGCCCGAACCCGAATCCAGCAACACCGAACGCGCCGCGCGCGCCGCCCACGCGCACACCGCGACCCTGAAGCGGCTGGAGAAGTCGTCCGGCAGTCTCGCCGCCCAGGCGATCGCGCGCATGGACGAGACGCTGTCCTGGTACCGGGCGATGCCACCGGAGAACCGGTCGTGGATCGGCCTCGTCGCACAGGCCGGTATCGCCGCGTTCACCGAGTGGTTCCGGCGTCCGGACGCCCCGCAGGCGATCTCCACGGACGTCTTCGGCACCGCCCCGCGCGAACTGACCAGGGCGATCACCCTGCGCCAGACCGTGGAGATGGTGCGTACGACGATCGAGGTGATGGAGTCCGCGATCGACGAGGTCGCGGCCCCGGGTGACGAGAACGTGCTCCGCGAGGCGCTGCTCGTGTACGCCCGGGAGATCGCCTTCGCCACCGCCCAGGTGTACGCGCAGGCCGCCGAGGCACGCGGTGCCTGGGACGCCCGCCTGGAGTCGCTGGTCGTGAACGCGGTCCTGTCCGGAGAGGCCGACGAGGGAGCGGTGTCGCGGGCCGCGGCTCTCGGCTGGAGCTCGCCCGAGCATGTGTGCGTGGTGCTGGGCACGGCACCCGACGGTGACAGCGAGCTGACCGTCGAGGCCATCCGGCGGGCCGCCCGGCACGCCAAGCTCCAGGTGCTCACCGGTGTCCTCGGTGACCGTCTCGTCGTCATCGCGGGCGGCAGCGACAACCCGCTGGCCGTCGCCAAGTCCCTGATCGGCCCGTACGCCGCGGGCGCCGTGGTGGCCGGGCCCGTGGTGCCCGACCTGCTGGCCGCGACCCGTTCCGCGCAGGCCGCGGCGGCCGGGCTCAAGGCGTGTTTCGCCTGGCAGGACGCGCCCCGGCCGGTGCTGGCGGACGATCTCCTGCCGGAGCGCTCGATCGCCGGTGACCCGGCGGCGCGCGACCAGCTGGTGGAGGAGATCTACAGACCGCTGGAGGAGGCCGGGTCCGCGCTCCTGGAGACGTTGAGCGTGTATCTCGAACAGGCGAGCAGTCTCGAAGGCGCGGCCCGGATGCTCTTCGTGCATCCCAACACCGTGCGCTACCGGCTTCGACGTGTGACTGACGTCACCGGCTGGTCGCCTTCCGACGTACGTTCGGCGTTCACGCTGCGGATCGCGCTGATCCTGGGGCGTCTGGCCGATGGAGATCCTCAGCTCTAGCCTTTTGTCGGGGACCTACAATTCCCCCTCCTGTTCTTCGTCCCTGTCCCCACGGGCGGCCGTGCCCGTTCACAAGAGAGAGTGTGAGAGTGCTCGTACTCGTCGCTCCCGGCCAGGGTGCCCAGACGCCCGGCTTCCTGACTCCTTGGCTCGACCTTCCCGGCGCCGCCGACCGCGTCGCCGCGTGGTCGGACGCCATCGGGCTCGACCTTGCCCACTTCGGAACGCAAGGTGACGCCGACGCGCTCCGGGACACCGCCGTCGCCCAGCCGCTGCTGGTCGCCGCGGGTCTCCTGTCCGCGTCGGCACTCGGTGCCGCGGCGCCCGGTGCCGCGGTACCCGGCGCCGTCGCGGGGCACAGCGTCGGTGAGATCACGGCCGCCGTCCTCGCGGGCGTCCTGGACGAGACGGCCGCACTGAAGCTCGTGCGCAAGCGGGGTCTGGCGATGGCCGGGGCCGCCGCCGTCACCCGGACCGGAATGTCGGCGCTGCTCGGCGGCGACCCCGAAGTGACGATCCCGCACCTGGAGAAGCTGGGCCTGACCCCGGCGAACGTGAACGGCGCGGGCCAGATCGTGGCCGCCGGCACGCTGGAGGAGCTGGCCGCCCTGGAGGCGGACAAGCCCGAGGGCGTACGCCGGGTGGTGGCTCTGAAGGTCGCGGGCGCGTTCCACACCCGTCACATGGCTCCGGCGGTCGACGTCCTCGCGCAGGCCGCGACGGAGCTGTCGCCAGCCGACCCGACGGTCACGTACGTCTCGAACAAGGACGGCCGGGCCGTCGCCACGGGTGCCGAGGTCGTCTCCCGTCTGGTCGGTCAGGTAGCCAACCCGGTCCGCTGGGACCTGTGCATGGAGACGTTCAAGGAACTCGGCGTGACCGCGCTGGTCGAGGTGTGCCCCGGTGGCACACTGACCGGTCTCGCCAAGCGCGCGCTGCCCGGTGTGAAGACGCTGGCGCTGAAGACACCCGACGACCTCGAAGCGGCTCGCGAGCTCCTCGCCGAGCACGCCTCGGCCTGAGCGCGTAAGGAGCCGACTGAGCATGTCGAAGATCAAGGCCAGCAAGGGCGCCCCGTTCGCGAGGATCCTCGGTGTGGGCGGCTACCGCCCGGTTCGTGTCGTCCCGAACGAGGTGATCCTCGAACGCATCGACTCGTCCGACGAATGGATCCGTTCGCGCTCCGGCATCGAGACCCGGCACTGGGCCAACGACGAGGAGACCGTCGCCGCGATGTCGATCGAGGCGTCCGGCAAGGCGATCGCCGACGCCGGGATCAGCGCCGAGCAGATCGGCGCCGTCGTCGTCTCGACCGTCTCCCACTTCAGCCAGACCCCGGCCGTCGCCACCGAGATCGCCGACAAGCTCGGCACGGCGAAGGCCGCGGCCTTCGACATCTCGGCGGGCTGCGCCGGCTTCGGCTACGGACTGACCCTGGCCAAGGGCATGATCATCGACGGTTCCGCCGAGTACGTGCTCGTCATCGGCGTCGAGCGGCTGTCCGACCTGACCGACCTGGAGGACCGCGCGACGGCCTTCCTGTTCGGTGACGGCGCGGGCGCGGTCGTCGTGGGCCCCTCCCAGGAGCCGCACATCGGCCCCACGGTCTGGGGTTCCGAGGGCGACAAGTCCAACACCATCAAGCAGACCGTCTCCTGGGACCGTTTCAGGAGCGGTGACGTGTCCCAGTTGCCCCTGGACTCCAAGGGCGAGGTCAAGTTTCCCGCGATCACGCAGGAAGGCCAGGCGGTGTTCCGCTGGGCCGTGTTCGAGATGGCCAAGGTCGCCAAGGAGGCGCTGGAAGTTGCCGGACTCACTGCGGACGACCTGGACGTCTTCATTCCCCACCAGGCCAACGAGCGGATCATCGACTCGATGGTGAAGACTCTCAAGCTGCCGGAACACGTCACGGTCGCGCGTGACGTGCGCACCACCGGTAACACCTCGGCCGCCTCGATCCCGCTCGCTATGGAGCGGCTCCTGGCGACCGGCGAGGCGAAGAGCGGCGACACCGCGCTCGTCATCGGCTTCGGGGCGGGTCTCGTGTACGCCGCGACGGTCGTTACCCTCCCCTAGGCACACCGTCCGGAACCTTCCGGGCGGCAGTACCGCCACACCCTCTGGAAACACAAGAAGGAGCGCCTGACATGGCCGCCACTCAGGAAGAGATCGTCGCCGGTCTCGCCGACATCGTGAACGAGATCGCCGGCATCCCGGTCGAGGACGTCCAGCTGGAGAAGTCCTTCACCGACGACCTCGACGTCGACTCGCTGTCCATGGTCGAGGTCGTCGTCGCCGCCGAAGAGCGCTTCGACGTCAAGATCCCCGACGACGACGTCAAGAACCTCAAGACGGTCGGCGACGCGACCGAGTACATCCTCAAGCACCAGGGCTGAGCAACCTCTCACCCCCGACTGCTGCCAGGTCCTGTCGGCACATTCCCTCCCCCAGCCTTCGGCCGGGAGGTGCCTCCAGCCGGGCGACGCCTGGCACGCCCTCCGGGCGTACGACGCGAATGTGACGACAGGACCCAGCCCCGCCACCCGGCGGTGGCGCCGCTGAATCCTCGTATCCGTTGGAGAAAGAATTCCCGTGAGCCCGACCAATCGCACCGTGGTCGTCACCGGTATCGGCGCAACCACACCGCTGGGTGGCGACGCAGCCTCTACCTGGGAGGGCCTGGTCGCCGGACGTTCCGGCGTCCGCCCCCTGGAGCAGGACTGGGCCGCCGACCAGGCGGTCCGTATCGCGGCGCAGATCGCCGTGGAGCCGGGCGAGGTCATCCCCCGCCCGCAGGCCCGCCGACTCGACCGCTCGGCGCAGTTCGCGCTGATCGCGGCCAAGGAGGCCTGGGCCGACGCAGGTTTCACCGGCAAGGCGGGCGCCGAGGCATCGGACGCCGCCGAGCCGGGTACGACCGTCGACCCCGACCGGCTCGGCG
Source organism: Streptomyces sp. NPDC087844 (assembly GCF_044742785.1). Taxonomy (NCBI): domain Bacteria; kingdom Bacillati; phylum Actinomycetota; class Actinomycetes; order Kitasatosporales; family Streptomycetaceae; genus Streptomyces; species Streptomyces sp. NPDC087844. The sequence goes on from NZ_JBIUVD010000020.1 coordinate 111,075, forward strand.
CGGTCATCGCCTCCGGCATCGGTGGCGTCACCACCCTGCTCGACCAGTACGACGTGCTGAAGGAGAAGGGCGTACGCCGCGTCTCCCCGCACACCGTTCCCATGCTCATGCCGAACGGCCCCTCGGCCAACGTGGGTCTGCTCGTCGGCGCCCGCGCCGGTGTGCACACCCCGGTCTCCGCCTGCGCGTCGGGCGCCGAGGCCATCGGCTACGCCATCGAGATGATCCGCACCGGCCGCGCCGACGTCGTCGTCGCCGGTGGCACGGAGGCGGCCATCCACCCGCTGCCCATCGCCGCGTTCGGCAACATGATGGCGATGTCCAAGAACAACGACGACCCGCAGGGCGCCTCGCGTCCCTACGACATCGGCCGTGACGGCTTCGTTCTCGGCGAGGGCTCCGGCGTCCTGGTCCTGGAGTCGGCCGAGCACGCCGCCAAGCGTGGCGCCCGTGTCTACGCGGAGGCGGTCGGCCAGGGCATCTCCTCCGACGGCCACGACATCGTGCAGCCGGAGCCGGAGGGTCGCGGCATCGCGGCCGCCCTGCAGCACCTGCTCGACAGCACCGACCTGAACCCGGCGGAGATCGTGCACGTCAACGCGCACGCGACCTCCACGCCGGCCGGTGACGTGGCCGAGCTGAAGGCACTGCGGAAGGTCTTCGGCGACGACGCCGACCACTTCGCCGTGTCCGGTACGAAGTCCATGACCGGGCATCTGCTCGGTGGCGCGGGCGGGGTGGAGTCGGTGGCCACGGTGCTGGCGCTCTACAACCGGATCGCGCCGCCGACCATCAACGTCGAGAACCTCGACCCCGAGGCGGAGGCCACCGCGGACATCGTTCGTGGGGAGGCCCGGAAGTTGCCTGTCGAGGGGCGGATCGCCGCGCTCAACGACTCGTTCGGGTTCGGTGGGCACAACGTGGTACTGGCGTTCCGGACCATCTGAACTTGGCCCGTTCTGCCTTGGCTGCCTTGGCTGCAAGTGGCTCGGCTCCTCTTCGAGGGGCCGGGCCGCTTGGCGTGTGCGGGTGTGTGCGGGCCGGTGGGGGCTTGTCGCGCAGTTGCCCGCACCCCCAAAGTGGGCCCGGCGGGGCTCAGACCACCTGGTGGAGCCAGCGGACCGGGGCGCCCTCGCCTGCGTAGCGGAAGGGTTCCAGTTCGTCGTCCCAGGGCTTGCCCAGGAGTCTCGTGAGTTCGGACTCCAGTTGGGTCTCGCCCTGCTGGGAGCGGGCCAGGGCGGCGCGCAGGCGGTCCTCGGGGATCAGGATGTCGCCATGGATGCCGGTCACCGCGTGGAAGATGCCCAGTTCGGGGGTGCAGCTGTAGCGCTCGCCCTCGGCGGTGGCGCACGGCTCGGCGGTGACCTCGAAGCGCAGCATCTGCCAGCCGCGCAGCGCCGAGGCGAGTTTGGAGGCCGTGCCGACCTCGCCCTTCCAGGAGAACTCGGATCTCCAGGTGCCGGGCGAGGCGGGCTGCCGGATCCAGTCGAGGCTGACCCGCGTACCGAGCACGCCCGCGACTGCCCACTCGACGTGCGGGCACAGCGCACGCGGCGCGGAGTGCACGTAGAGAACTCCACGTGTCGTCACCTGGCACCTCCGGACAGAGCGGGCACTTTGCGGCTCGGCGGATCGTTCAGTGGCAGGGCAGCCACGTGGCGAGGCTACCGTGCGGCGGCGCAAGGAGTGTGACGTACCGTCGCTCCAGGCGCCCGGAAACACGGAGGTTTCACCCAGGAGGACGCTCAGGGGTGAGCTGCCGTTGCGCGACGAACGAGGGGAACTGGGAATGCGGAACCGTGGTCACCGTTCGCGGGGCCTGGTCGCGGCCGTCGTGGCGGCTCTTGTCGGCGTCGCGGGGCTGACCGGATGCGACGCGGTCGGCGGCGACTCCTCCGGGCCGACGGGCTCCGACGCGCAGAGCAGAAAACCCTCACCGAAACCCACACCGGACTGGGACCGCAGCCCGCGCTCGCTGGCCGCCGTCGGCGACTCGATCACCCGCGGGTTCGACGCCTGCTCGGTGCTGACCGACTGCCCCGAGGTCTCGTGGGCGACCGGCACCGACGCGAAGGTGAAGAGCCTGGCGGTACGGCTCCTGGGGAAGGCCGGGGCCTCGCAGCGCAGCTGGAACTACGCGGTGACCGGCTCCCGCATGGCCGACCTGCCCGGTCAGCTGGCGCAGGCCGCGGCGAAGAGGCCCCAGCTGGTCACGGTGATGGCCGGCGCGAACGACGCCTGCCGTTCGTCGGTGTCCGCGATGACGTCGGTCGCGGACTTCCGCACCCAGTTCGAGGACGCGCTGAGCACGCTGCGGTCCGCTCTGCCGAAGACTCAGGTGTACGTGTCCAGCGTGCCCGATCTGAAGCGGCTGTGGTCACAGGGGCGGACGAATCAGATGGGCAAGCAGATCTGGAAGCTGGGGATCTGTCCTTCGATGCTCGGTGACGCTGACTCGTTGAGTACGGCGGCGACGTCGCGGCGGGATCGGGTGCAGGACCGTGTCGAGTCGTACAACACGGTCCTGGAAGAGGTGTGTGCGAAGGATCGGCGGTGCCGGTTCGATGGTGGGGCGGTTTTCGAGTACCGGTTCGGGACCGCGCAGTTGAGTCACTGGGACTGGTTCCATCCGAGTGTGAACGGGCAGGCGCGGCTTGCGGAGATGGCGTACGGGGTGGTGACGTCCCGTACGCCGTCTCGGTGACAGGGGTCGCTTTGTCGGGTGCGGTCCGGGGCGAAAAGCGAAAAGACTGCGCCGTTCCCCGCGCCCCTCACAGCTGAAGGCCAAGGGCTGTCCCGTAATCCCCGGTGGATCAGCGCGCGGCGTCAGATGCGGTGCATCGCAAGGCGGAGGGTCGTCCTCATACTGGGCGTATTCGGGCGATCCGACAACGCGGCGAGGTGCCGTAGCTGTCGTCGTGCGCCCGCCGGGGATTACGGGACAGCCCTCAGAAGACGAGGGTTGCCCTCAGCCTGGTGTCGGTCAGTGAGTGGGACGCCTCGATCTCGTAGGCGCCCTTCACCGGTGTCCAGGCGTTGGACTTCTCGTCCCAGACCTCGAACGCTCGGGTCGGAAGGTCGATGGCCGTCCGGACCGACTCCCCCGGGGACGCCTGCACGTTCGCGAAGCCTGCCAGCCAGCGGGTCGGGCGGTCGGGGGTGGGGTCCGTCGGGGCCAGGTAGAGCTGGACCGTCTCCCGGCCGGTGCGGGTGCCCGTGTTGGTGACGCGGACCGTGACCGTCGTGCCCGTCACGTCGATCTCGTCGTACGTCCAGTCGGTGTAGCCGAGGCCGTGGCCGAAGGGGTACGCCGGGGTGCGGTTCTCCTTCTCCCAGGCCCGGTAGCCGATGAACACGTCCTCGGTGTACGGCAGTTCGCCGTCGGTGGGGGTGACCCCGGTGACGGGGGCGGACGCCAGCGGGCCCCAGGTGGTGGGGAGCCGGCCGCCGGGCTCGTGGGCGCCGGTGAGGACGTCCGCGAGGGCCGCGCCGCCCTCCTGGCCCGGGAACCAGCCGAGGAGCACCGCGGCGGCCTCGTCGCGCCACGGCAGTTCCACCGGGGAACCGGAGTTGACGACCACGACGGTGTTCGGGTTGGCGGCGGCGACCGCGTGCACCAACTCGTCCTGGCGGCCGGGGAGCCGGAGGTCCGCGCGGTCGAAACCCTCGGACTCGACGCGTTCGGTCGTGGCGACCACGACGATCGCCGTGTCGGCGGCGCGGGCCGCTTCGACGGCCTCCGCGATCAGCTCGTCGGGGTCACGCGCGGGCTCCTGGTGGGCGAGCGTGAAGCTGATGACCCGCATGGGCACGTCGTCGGGGACGACGACGGTGTGGCGCAGGGAGATGCCGTAGGCGCGGCCCGCGGTCAGGTCCACCGTGGCGCGCTCGACGGGGTCGCCGAAGAACGTCACGAACGGGTCGTCCAGGTCGGTGCTCTGGACGCCGTCGAAGTGCTCCGTGCCGTCGATCGTGAGCGTGAAGGCGCCGAGTCCCTTGATCCCGAACGTGTGCGGGCCGCTCTCGCGCGGGGTGAACGTGCCGGTCAGTTCGACGCTGTCGAGGCGGTCGTGGGTGACTCCGTCGGGCAGGTCGTCGCCCATCCACTGGATGTGGCCGCTCGGCGCGGAGCGCGTGCCCAGGACGTTGTCCTCGGCGTCGCGGCAGACCGCGCGCAGCTCGAACCCCTGGTCGGCGGCGGACAGTTCCTGGCTCGGGTCGGCGCCGACCGCGTATGTCAGCGTGCCCTCGGGGAGGGCGGCGGTGAGGCCGTCGAGCGGGGAGACGACGTGGGCGGGGAACACGGTCGCGGAGCCGCCGCCCAGGACGCGGGCGTCACGGGCGGCGGCGCCGATGAGCGCGACCGAGTGTCCGGCGGGGACGGGGAGGGCGCCTTCGTTGCGTACGAGGACGAAGGCCCGGCGGGCGATCTCGCGGGCCAGGGAGTCGCCGTCCACCGTCTCGGGGAGGTCCGTGACGACCGGTTCCGCGCCTTCCAGGACGCCCACGCGGGCGGCGAGGCGCAGGACGTTGCGCACGGCCTCGTCGACCTTGGCCTCGCCGGTCTCACCGGCCCGGACGGCGGCGGCGAGCTTGGCGCCGTACACGGTGACCGGGCCGGGCATCGCGACGTCCAGGCCGCCCTCGATGGCGCCGACGGTCGAGCGGGCGGCCATCCAGTCGGACACGTTGAAGCCGTCGAAGCCCCACTCGCCGCGCAGGACCTCCTCGACCAGGTACCGGTGCTCGCTCATCGTGGTGCCGTTGACCGAGTTGTAGGCGGTCATGATGCCCCAGGGGTGGGCGTTCTCGACGATGGCCTCGAAGGGGGCCAGGTACAGCTCGCGCAAAGCGCGCGGCGAGACCACGTTGTTCACGGTGAAGCGGTCGGTCTCGGCGTCGTTGGCGACGAAGTGCTTGACGGTGGTCCCGACTCCGCCCTCCTGGACACCGGTCACGTATCCGGTGCCGATCCGTCCGGTGAGGTACGGGTCCTCGCTGTACGCCTCGAAGTGCCGGCCGCCGAGCGGGGAGCGGTGCAGGTTGACCGTGGGGGCGAGCAGGACGTGGACGCCCTTGCGGCGGGCCTCCTGGGCGAGGAGCCGGCCGGCCCGGCGGGCCAGGGCGGGGTCCCAGGTGGCGGCGAGCGCGGTCGGGGACGGCAGGGCGACGGACGGGTCGTCGGCGGTCCAGCGCACGCCACGGACGCCGATCGGGCCGTCGGACATGACCAGTGACCTCAGCCCGATCTCGGGCAGCTCGGGCAGGGACCACATGTCCTGTCCGGCGAGCAGCCGCGCCTTCGTGTCCAGGTCGAGGCGGGCAAGGGCCGCCTCGACCACTGCCTCGCGCGCCTGATCGGCCGGGGTGGGCCGCGTTCCCGCCATGGCGGTGCCTCCTCGTTGCGTCCGTTGCGCTGCGTTGCGCTGCGTTGCGCTGCGTTGCGTTGCGTTGCATACGTTCCGTTGTTGCCATCCTGCCCGCGTCACCTGTTGATCGGTAGGTTTCGTTATCCCGACGTTACAATCCTGCGGGCGGGACCGCACGGAGAGACGTGTCCGTCGTACGGTGACGTCATGACGAGCGGGGCGCCCAGATCGGCCAGGGGCACGGAGCGGCGTGCGGAGATCCTCCGGGCGGCGCTGGAGGTGATCGCCGAGCGCGGCTACCGGGGCGCGAGCCTGGCGGCGGTCGCCGAGCGGGTCGCCCTCACCCCGCAGGGTCTGCTGCACCACTTCCCCACCAAGGAGGCGCTGCTCGTCGCCGTACTGGCGGAGCGCGACCAGTGGGACGCGGTCCCCGGCACCGGGTGGCGGCTCGAACTGCTCGGCCAGCTGGTCGAGTACAACGCCATGCGGCCCGGGATCGTGCAGACCTTCTCGGCGCTGCTCGGCGAGAGCGTCACGGAGGGGCATCCGGCACGCGAGTTCTTCACCGAACGGTACGAGGCCGTACGCGCGAACATGGCGCAGGTGCTGCGGTCCGAGTACGGGGAGCGGCTGCCGAGCGGGCTCACGCCGGAGCGGGCGGCTCCCCTGCTCGTCGCGGTGATGGACGGGCTGCAGTACCAGTGGCTGCTCGCACCGGAGTCGGTGGACATGCCTGCGGCGTTCCGGGACTTCCTCACGCTGCTGGGCGAGGGCTGACCTTCACGGGGGTCGCACGAGTCGCGCGGGTCACGCGGGTCACGCGGGTCACGCGTTATGGCGGTGCGTCCCGTGCGTCGCGCATACTGCCGCCATTCGACGACGTCCCCACTCGCGACGGAAGGACCTGAACCACCTTGACGCACATACGTGTTCGGATCGGCGCCCTCGGCCTGGCTCTGCTGGCCGGACTCGCCGCACCGCCCGCCCTCGCCGCGGAGAACCCCGCGGCCACGCCCACCGTGGAGGAACAGCGCCTCGACCGGGCGGCGCCCCAGGAGATCCTCGCCCGGTCCGGATTCGACACGGTGGCACCGGAGTTCGTCCGGGCCCTCGGCAGGGCCCGCTCGTACGCGCAGGCCGAGCGGCTGGTCGAACGACAGGGCTCGCGGCTGTGGCAGCGGGCGGTGGACCGGGCCCAGGGCCGCGGCCCCGCGGGCGGTGACCTCAGCAGGGACGACGACCGGCCGCTGTACTGGGCCCGGCTCGGCATGACGCGTGAAGTGCGGCAGTGGCAGCCGGAGTTCGGGCTCTCGGAGGCCCGGCGCGCCAAGCTGCTGGCCGCGCTGGAGCGGACGTCACGGGGCCAGGACAGCATCCGGTACCCGCGTTCCCAGTCCCAGGGCAAGTCCGAGTCCAAGAGGGTCAAGCGGATCCTGGTGACCGGGTTCGACCCGTTCACACTGGACCGGGACGTGCGGATCTCCAACCCGTCGGGGGCGACCGCGCTCGCGCTGGACGGCACGGTGATCAGGACGGCGGACGGTCCGGCGCGTATCGAGACGGCTGTCTTCCCGGTCCGCTGGCAGGACTTCGCCGACAAGACCGTGGAGCGGACACTGCGCCCGCATCTCCCCCACGTCGACCTGTTCACGACGGTCAGTCAGGGCCGGGTGGGCCGTATCGACATCGAGCGCACCAACGGGGCCTGGCGGGGCGGCTTCCCGGACAACGAGAACCTCTCCCGCACCGAGACCGTGCCGGTGACCGACCCCGCCTCGCAGCCGCAGTGGACGGCGACGACCCTGCCGTACAAGGCCATCGTCGCGGCGGACACGGGACGCTTCCCCGTGTACGACAACACGTCGGTGACCGAGATCCCGGCGGGCGGGACGGATCCCGTCGTACGCCCCGAGGGTCCGACGGCGGGCTCGACGGCCCGGGCGGGCGGTGGGGGCAACTACCTGTCCAACGAGATCGCCTACCGGGCGACGCTCCTGCGGGACCGGCTCGGGCTCGGCGGCTCGCTTCCCGGCGGCCATGTCCACACGCCGGTACTGGAGTTCGGGGCGGGCAACACGGATCCGGCGAGCGGAACGGTCACCGACGCCCAGTTCGTGCGGAACCGGCTGGACATCATCGCCCAGGTGCGGTCGATCCTGACGGTGGCGGCGGACGCGACGGGCACGACGGACACGACGGACACGACGGCGGACGTCACCGACTGACGGGGGCGCTGTCCTGCTCGTCCTCCCCGTACTCCTCGTTCTCCTCGCGGGTCTCCTCGCCCAGCAGGTCGCGGGCCATCAGTGTGGCGCCCGCGACCGCGCCGGGCATCAGGAAGACGGCGACGAAGGGGACGAGGAAGGCGATGCCCAGCGGGGTGCCGAAGCCCCAGACCAGCATTCTGCGGGAGCGGAGCATGGTGAGGCGGTCGCGGAGCACGACGTTGCGGCGCTGCAGGGCGACCGCCGTCAGCTCCTCGGTGAGGAAGTAGCCGGTGACGAAGAAGCCGATCACCGGGACGACGGTCTGTCCGACGAACGGGATGAAGCCGAGCGCGAAGAGCAGTACGCCCCAGACCACGGCCCTGGCCACGATCCGGAGGCTGTCCCGGGTCGAGATCAGCAGTTCGCGCCAGAGCGGGAGCCCGGACTCGGGAGCCGTGCCGTCCGGGGACACGTCCCGGTCCACCTTCTCGGAGAGGCTCTCGTAGAAGGGCTGGCCGATGACGAGGGTGGCGGCGGTGAAGGTGACGACGGACAGGAGCAGGGCGAGGGCGAAGAGGACCGCCGTCAGGAAGCCGCGGAAGAGGCCGGCCCAGGGGCTCGACCAGTCGTCGGCGAAGGGGGTGGCCCAGGTGACGAAGTCCGTGCCCCACAGGGCCAGGGCGATCAGGGCCGCGGCGTACAGCACGAGGGTGATGAGGCCGGGGACGAGTCCGAAGCCGAACTGCTTCCCGTGCCTGGCCACCCAGCGCTGGCCGCGCATCAAGTACCTGAACCCCACCCCAAGATCACGCATACCCGCACCCTACCGGTCGTGGGCCTGTCGCCTGCGGGTCGGTCCGGGCCCGGTCGCGGCGGGGCCCCCCCCCCCCCTTGGGGCGCCGCCAGGGGGCGGGGGACCGGGGGGGCCGCCCCCGCCCGGCCGCCCCGGGGCGGGCCCCGCGCCACCGCGGGGCCCGCCCCGCGC
>NZ_JBIUVD010000020.1:119645-151448 GCF_044742785.1 Streptomyces sp. NPDC087844
CGGGGGGGGGGGGGGGGGGCGGCCCGGGGCGCCGGGGCCCCCGCCCCCGCGCCCGCCGCCCGGGGGGGGGCGGGGCCCCCCCCGCGGCCGACCCCCACCGGCCCGCACCGTACGAGCCGACGCCAAGCCTCAGGCCCCCCAGGCCCATCGGCGTCCGCCCCATTGGTTACGCCGACGCCCCCTTGTTGCGCGAGAGACGAGCAGGTAGACCTCCGTACCGAAGTGACCCCTGTCGGGCCCTCTCCGTGGAGGTACGCGTGCGCCTACCGAGACCCGTCCTGATCGCCATGGCCACCGCCACCGCGGCGGCCACGCTCCTGCTCACCCCGAACGGCGCCGCCGCCGACCCGACGCCACGCCCGGGGGCACCGGTCCGCGAGGGATCCGGCCCCTCTGACAGCGGTGGCGCCGCCGAGGTACCCGAGAGCGCCACCGCCCGCGCCCTGACCGCCCCGGTCACCGAACTCACCCCCGACGCGGGGACCGTACGCGGCTATCCGCGCGAGCGGGTCCTCACCCCGGACCCGGAGAACCCGGCCGACAAGTCCATCAAGCTGGGCCTGACCCCGTACCACGCCATCGCGCCGGAGCTGAACGCGCTGCAGCGGCTGGGTGACCGGGTGAGTGTGGAGGTCACGGGCCGTTCGGCCGGCGGGCACCGGCTGTATCTGGTCACCGTCACCGCGCCCGAGTCGGCCCGGCAGGCGCGCGCCCAGGAGCGTCTGCGCGAGCTGATCGAGAACGCGCCCGTCGCCGCCGCCGCGGACCCCGCCGTCAAGCGCGACTACAAGACGCCGGTCTTCTTCAACAACAACATCCACGGCAACGAGTGGGAGGGCACGGACGCCTCCCTCAAGCTGATCGAGAAGCTCGCCACGGCCCAGGACGGGTCCACCACCGACCTCCTCGCCCACCACCGCGTGTACTTCAACATCACCGCGAACCCGGACGGCCGTATCGCCGGCACCCGCGCGAACGCGGGCGGCTTCGACCTGAACCGGGACTTCGTGACCGCCTCGCAGCCCGAGGTACGGGCGATGCGGCAGATCGCGATCGACAAGCAGCCCGCGCTCATGGTCGACCTGCACGGATACGTCAACGGCACCCTGATCGAGCCGACGACGCCCCCGCACGGTGAGAACTACGAGTACGACCTCTTCCTGAAGAACACCTATGCCAACGCCCTCGGCATGGAGGCCGCCGTCAACAGCCTCGGATACACGCCCGAGGCGGACGGTGTCGAGCCCGCCCAGATCCCCTTCCGGGACCAGGAGGAGGGCTGGGACGACTGGCCGCCGATCTTCACCCCGCAGTACATGCCGTTCCACGGCACGGTCGCCGCGCACACGGTCGAGTTCCCGATGGCGGTGAACAACGACGAGTACGACGAGCTGCCCGTCACCGAGCTGCGCCGCCGCGCGTCGATCAACGTGGCCGTCGCGGGCGCGGCGATGCGTGCGAGCCTCGACTACGCCCGGACGCACCGCGGTTCACTCGTCGCCGACCAGATCGAGGTCTTCCGCCGGAGCGTGACGGGCGCCGCGCAGGTACCGGTCTCGCCGGAGACGGTGCCGGGTGTCCCGGGTATCGGCCCGGAGGACGTGTACACCACCGATTTCCCCCGCGCGTACGTGATTCCGACGGGCGCCGGCGCCCAGCGTTCGGCACCGGCCGCGGCCCGCCTCGTCGACCACCTGCTCGCCAACGACGTACAGGTCCGGCGGGCCACCCGGGACTTCGGGCTCGGCGTCGGCGGGAAGACGTACGCGAAGGGCTCGTACGTCGTCGATCTTCGGCAGCCCAAGCGCGGCATGGCCAATGTGATGCTGGCCGACGGCCGGGACATCAGTGACAAGGTGTCGGTGATGTACGACATCTCCGGCTGGAGCCTCGGCCGCCTGTGGGGCGCGACCGTCGACACCGTACGGACCTCGGAACTCACCGTGCCGGACCGGGCGGTGCACGCCGCCGCGAAGGTCGGGTACGTCGCGCCCGGTTCCACCCGGTGGCTGCGGCTGCGCCTCGACGACGCGCGGGAGATCGCGGCGCTCAACTCCCTGCTCGCGGACGGGGTCGCGGTGCGGAGGGCGGCCGACGGCAGTGCGATCGTGCCCGTCTCGGCCCGCCGGAAGGCCGTGGTCGCCGCGAGGACGTACGACGTGGTCTTCGACGCGACGAAGGAGAGCGGCGGCGCCCCGCTGCGGCGGGTCCGGGTGGCCGCCGCGGTCACGCCGGGTGAGCTGTTCGCGTTGCGGGAGATGAACTTCGACGTGGTCCCGGTGTCCACGGCCGTCCTCGACGCGGGCTTCGACTGGTCGCGGGCGGACGTCCTGTTCGCGTCCTCGGGACTGGACCCCGCGGAGCTCGCCCCGGCCGCGCGCGCCGCACTGGACACCTTCCTGGCCCGGGAGGGGCTGGTGGGCCGTGGTGCCACCGGAGCGGCCCTCAACGCCGCCGCCGGTCTCCTCACGGTCGACGTGGTGGAGGGCAACCCGGACGCCAACGGCGTTGTACGGGTGGTCAATTCGTCGGGCGGCGGTGTGACCGCGGGCGCCCCCGACCACAGTTTCGTCTACGCGCCGGTGTGGTTCACGGGCCTCGGAGCAGGGGTGCGCGTGGAGCAGTCGTATGCGAGCGGCGTGAGCGGGAGTCCGCTCGTCTCCGGACACTGGCGTGCGCTGGCGGACGGCAGCGGCGGGCCCGCGCAGGCCGCGGGACGGGCTGCGGTGGTGAGCGGGCCGCATGCCGTGCTGTTCGGCACGGAACCGCTCTTCCGCGATCATCCCAAGGGAGAATTCGCGCAGGTGGCACGGGCGTTGCTGACAGTGTCCTGAGAGACAGGGACCCAGCACACAGAGATCCGAGGAGAGCACGGATGGCACAGGAGATACACGGCACCGTCGCCGAAGGCTTCGAGGCGGTGCGCGAGGAGTTCGCGTCCGTCGTCGCCGCCGAACGCCCAGATCACGCGGGCCAGTTGAGCGCGTACGTGCGGGGGCGGCGGGTCGTCGATCTGTGGACCGGCGCGGACACGGACGGCGACACGCTGTTCGGTGTCTTCTCCTCCTCGAAGGGGGCGGCCCACCTGGTGGTCGCCCTGCTCGTGCAGGACGGCACGCTGGAGCTGGACCGCGAGGTGGCGTACTACTGGCCGGAGTTCGCGGCGGAGGGCAAGTCGGCGGTGACCTTGCGGGAGCTGCTGGCCCACCGGGCGGGTCTGGTCGGGTCGGACGCGGGCTTCACCCTGGACGAACTGGCCGACGACCGGGTGGTCGCCGAACGGCTGGCGGGCCAGCGCCCGTTCTGGCGGCCGGGCACGGCCTTCGGCTACCACGCGCTGGTGATCGGCGCGCTCACGGGCGAGGTCGTCCGGCGGGTCACCGGCCGTACGCTCCAGGAGGTCTACGAGGAGCGGGTCCGCGCGCCGTACGGGCTGGGCTTCCATCTGGGGCTGCCCGAGTCGGAGGAGCACCGCTACCTGTCGGTGCGGCCGATGGCGCCGACACCGCCGGAGCAGGCGTTGCTGGACGCGACGCCGAGGGGCCCGCACACGTTGGCCTCGATCGCTTTCAACGAGCATGCGCCGGGAGCCGTTCCGCTGACGGACTTTCCCAACTCGCGTGTGGTGCGGGCCCTTGGGCAGGCGTCGGCGGGTGGGGTCGCCTCCGCGCGCGGGCTCGCCGGGATGTACGCGGCGGCGGTCGGCGAGGTGGACGGGCGGGCGGCGCTGCTCAAGCCGGACACGGTGGCGGAGGTGGGGCAGATCCACTCCGTGGGGTACGACCTGGTGGCGCGGGCGCACAAGTCGTACGGGCTGGGGTTTCAGGCCACGGCCGACATGTGGCACCCGTTTCTGGGGGCGGGGGCCTTCGGACACAGTGGGGCGGGCGGGTCCCAGGGGTTCGCCGATCCGCGGAGTGGGTTGGCGTACGGGTATACGCGGCGGCGGATCGCGTTTCCTGGGGGTGCGGCGCCGGAGAACCAGCGGCTGGTTCTCGCGGTGCACGCGGCGGCGCTGGCGCTCGCCTGAGCGCTGACTCGTGCGCCGGGGGGGGTGGGTCGTCGGCTGGGGGCCTGTGGGGGCCGAGCCACAAGATTGCGCCGTTCCCCGCGCCCCTAAAGGCAAGGGATTGCGCCGTTCCCCGCGCCCCTGAGGGCAGCGGATTGCGTTGTTCCCCGCGCCTCTGAAGGGCGTCCTTCAGGGGTGCGGGGGAGCGTGCGGTCGGTCACGGCGGGGTTCTGGCTGTCAGAGTGTGACGATCATCTTGCCGGTGTTGTCGCCTCGCAGGACTCCGAGAAACGCCTCCAGGTTGTTCTCGATGCCCTCGACGACCGTCTCGCGGTACTTGAGTTCGCCCGAGGCGACCCAGGGGCCGATCTCCTGGACGAACTGCGGCTGCAGGTCGTAGTGGTCGCCGACGAGGAAGCCCTCGATACGGCCGCGCGTGGCGATCAGCCGGGCGAGGTTCTTCGGGCCGGGGGCGGGCTCCGTGTTGTTGTAGACGGAGATCATTCCGCAGACGGCGACACGGCCGCGCAGGTTGAGGGAGCCGATGGCGGCCTCCAGGTGGTCACCGCCGACGTTGTCGAAGTAGACGTCGACGCCGTCCGGGGCGGCCTTCCTGAGCTGCTCGCTCACGGGTCCGCTCTTGTAGTTGAAGGCGGCGTCGAAGCCGTACTCCTCCACCAGCAGCTTGACCTTCTCGTCGGAACCGGCCGAGCCGATGACCCGCGAGGCGCCCTTGAGCCTGGCGATCTGGCCGACCTGGCTGCCGACGGCGCCGGCCGCACCGGACACGAAGACGGAGTCGCCCTCCTTGAAGGAGGCGACGCGCAGCAGGCCCGCGTACGCGGTGAGGCCGGTCATGCCGAGGACGCCGAGGTACGTGGTAAGGGGCGCGGCCTGGGGGTCCACCTTGACGGCCTGCTTGGCGTCGAACACGGCGTATTCGCGCCAGCCGAAGTGGTGCAGGACGTGGTCGCCGACGGAGACGCCCTCCGCGTTCGACGCGACGACCTCGCCGACCGCGCCGCCCAGCATGACCTTGCCCAGTTCGAAGGGGGCGACGTACGACTTCGCCGCGCTCATGCGGCCGCGCATGTACGGGTCCACGGAGAGGTGCTTGTTGCGCACCACGATCTGGTCCTTGCCTGGCTGCTTCAGGTCGGCCTCGACCAGGGCGAAGTCCTCGGGCTTCGGGACGCCGACCGGGCGGCTCACGAGGTGCCATTCACGGTTGACGGTGGGGAGCTCGGCTGTGTCGGTCATGAAGAGCGCCTTTCCTGGTGCAACGATTTCCACACATGAGAATGCTTCAGTAGGTGAAACAACCATGCTCCTGAATATTTCATGATGTCAAGTAACCGGGTAGCCTGTCGGGCATGTCCGCACAGAAGACTCCCTCGTTCGACCCACTGACCCTTGAGGTCGTCGACCTCATCGGCACGGTCGTGGCCCGTTACCACGAGGAGTACGAGGAGGCGGCGGCGGAGCACGCGCTGACGGGGGCGCAGGCGCGGCTGCTGAGTCTGCTCTCGCTGGAGCCGCTGCCGATGCGGCGGCTGGCCCAGAAGCTCAAGTGCGAGCCGTCGAACGTGACGGGGATCGTGGACCGGCTGGAGGCGCGAGGGCTGGCGGAGCGGCGGCCGGACCCGTCCGACCGCCGGGTGAAGCTGGCCGCCGTGACGGAGGAGGGGCGGGCTGTCGCCCGGAGCCTGCGGTTGTCCCTGCGGTTCGCGCGGGAGCCGCTGGCCGGGTTGTCGCGCGACGAGCGGATGTCGCTGCGGGGCCTGCTGCTGCGCATGCTGGCCGATCCCACCGGGCCGAAGGACCCCACCTCGCCCGCTGGGTAGGCGGGCCCCCGGGGGGCCGATTGCGCCGTTCCCCGCGCCCCTTCAGGGGGTGGGGGTCCGACCCTTCAACGCGGTCCGCGACCCAGTGGGGGTTGCTCGCGCCGTTCCCCGCGCCCCTAGGGGGTGGGGGTTCGACCCTTCGACGTGATCCGCGGCCCAGTGGGGGTTGCTCGCGCCGTTCCCCGCGCCCCTTCAGGGGTTCGGCTGGCCCTTGGACGTAACTCGCGGCCCAGTGGGGGCTGGACGCGCCGTTCCCCGCGCCCCTTCAGGGGCGCGGGGAACGGCGCAATCTTTTTGGGGGCGCGGGCCACCCCCGCCGGGTCGCACCTCTCAGGCCCGCTGCGTACCCCCGCGGCCAGCGGCTACGTGCACCACCACAAGAAGCGGTCGCACGGCTCCGTGGGGGTCGGTTCCGGGTCGGGGGCCGGGTCGTCCGTCGTGGGGCCGGGATCCGGCGTACCCGGATCCGACGCCTCGGGGCCGGACGGGACGGAGGCAGGAGCGGAGGACGTCGGACGGGCCGCCGACGACGACTGATCGGCCGACACCGACTCGGCCCCCTCCTCGTCCTGCTCCTCGTCGCCCTTCTTGCCCTTGTCATCCTTGCCGTCCTCGTCCTTCTCGGACTTGTCGGACTTCTCCGACTCCGAGGCGGAGGGCGACACCCCCGGCGACCCGGCGCCCCCTCCCCCGGACGCCTGCGCCCCGTCCGCGGAGGCCGAGGACCCCCCGGACGCCTCCTCCCCGGCGGACGCCTTCGGCTCGGAGGACGGCGCCTCCATACCCAGCTCGGCCAGACTCAGCCCGCCGGCCGCGAGCAGCAGCCCCGCCGCCACCAGGAGCACCCGCCTACGCCGCCGCCGGTGCAACGCGGCCTTCCGGTCCCGCCGGTTCGCCCGCACCCCCCGGCTCCCGCCGCGCGTGCCGCGCCCGCGCCCGCGCCCGGCCCGGCGCCCCGCGCCGCCCTCCGGCTCGGAGCCCTCACCCTCGCCCTCGCCCGGCGCGTCGTCACGCCCGTCGGAGTCCTCGCGGTCGTCCAGGGAGGCCGCGTACTTCCGGCACGCTTCGGCCGATGTACCGCACCCCGGGCAAGCGAGGGCGCCGTTGAGGTGCCGTTGGCACGGGAGGCAGTAGTCCATGACGCCGGAAGACTAAACTCCGCTCGGGTCACGTTCACAGGCGCAGCTGTGAAAGTTCTGTGCTGAACTGCCCGTTCCGGTGTGCCGGTTGAGGACAGGCCCGACCATTCCCCGCCTTCCCTCGCCATCTCACCGAAACCGTTCTTCGTTCGACCCATTGACACTTCCCCCGCGCAATCCTTACTGTCTGGCCAGCATTTCGAACGTGTGACGAAATCTCGAACAGTCGAAACAGATTCGTAAAAGCAGCCGCAGAGCACGACAAGGGGCATTCTCCGTGCGCATCACCGGAATCAGCACACACGTGGTCGGGACGCCATGGCGCAACCTGACCTATGTCCAGGTGCACACCGACGAGGGCATCACCGGGGTCGGTGAGACCCGCATGCTGGGGCACACCGACGCGCTGATCGGCTATCTGCGCGAGGCGCAGGCCAATCACATTCTCGGTTCCGACCCCTTCGCCGTCGAGGACCTCGTCCGCCGCATGAAGTACGGCGACTACGGGCGCGCCGGCGAGATCGTGATGTCCGGTATCGCCGTGATCGAGATGGCGTGCTGGGACATCAAGGGCAAGGCCCTGGGCGTGCCTGTGTGGCAGCTGCTCGGCGGCAAGGTCACCGACCGCGTGAAGGCGTACGCGAACGGCTGGTACACCACGGAGCGCACCCCGGAGGCGTACCACAAGGCGGCCCAGGCGGTCGTCGCGCGCGGGTACAAGGCGCTGAAGATCGACCCCTTCGGGACGGGTCACTTCGAGCTGGACCACGAGCAGTCGCTGTACTCGGTCTCGCTGATCGAGGCGGTCCGCGACGCGATCGGTCCGGACACCGAGCTGATGCTGGAGATGCACGGCCGCTTCTCGCCGGCCACGGCCATCCGGCTCGCCCGCGATCTCGCGCCCTTCAAGCCCGCCTGGCTGGAGGAGCCGGTCCCGCCGGAGAACCTGAAGGCGCTGGAGAAGGTGGCGGCGAAGGTAGACATCCCGATCGCGACCGGTGAGCGTATTCACGATCGCATCGAGTTCCGTGAGCTGTTCGAGAGCCAGGCCGTGGACATCATCCAGCCGGACGTCGGCCACCTCGGCGGCATCTGGGAGACCCGGAAGCTGGCGGCGACCGCCGAGGCCCACTACGTGCTCGTGGCGCCCCACAACGTCGGAGGCCCGGTCCTCACCGCCGCCTCCCTCCAGGTCGGCTTCAGCTCCCCGAACTTCAAGATCCTCGAACACTTCAACGACTTCGCGGACGCGGACATCAAGAAGATCGTGAAGGGTGCCCCGCAGGTCGTCGACGGCTACTTCGAGCTGTCGCACGAGCCCGGCCTGGGCGTCGAGCTGGACACGGACGCGGCGGCGGAGTTCCCGCAGCAGCAGGCGCGCTTCGACCTGTGGGCGGACGGCTGGGAGCAGCGCAAGCCGAAGGGTGCCGCCAAGTGACGCCGCCCGGCGCCGAGTTGTACAGGGGTCTGTGGCAGGCTGTGCACCGCCGCCGGACGCCGTCGAGGCCGCTGTGGTCGCACGCCGCGGCGGACCGAAGGGGATACCTCCCCCTCGGGACCCCGCCCCGCCCCACCGCCACGGAGCAGTCATGAGCGCCGCACCCCAGGCCGTCGTCATCGAACGGCCGGGCGAGCACCGGCTGGCCCCCCACGAGCCCACGGCACCCGCGGCCGGCGAGGCCCTGGTACGGGTCCACGCGAGCGGGATCTGCGGCAGTGACCGCGAGGTGTACCAGGGCAACCGCCCCGAGGGATACGTCCGTTATCCGCTGACCCCGGGCCACGAGTGGTCGGGGACGGTCGAGGCGGTCGGCGGCGGGGTGCCCGAGGGCCTCGTGGGCCGCAAGGTGGTGGGTGAGGGGTTCCGCAACTGCCAGGTCTGCGACCGCTGCCACGAGGGCGAGACAACGTTGTGCACGGCCGGCTACGAGGAGACGGGCTTCACCCAGCCCGGCGCCATGGCCACCACGCTCACGCTGCCCGCCCGCCTGCTGCACGTCCTCCCGGACGACGCGGACCTGACGGCGGCGGCGCTCCTGGAGCCCGCGGCCTGTATCGCGGCGGCGGCGCTGAAGGCGAACGCGCGGCCCGGCGAGCGGGTGGCGGTCGTCGGCACCGGCACGCTCGGCATGTTCGCCGTGCAGTTCCTGAAGGCGGGTTCGCCCTCGGAGCTGCTGGTGGTGGGCACCCGCCCGGACCGTGAGGAGCTGTCGCGGACATTCGGCGCGAGTGACTTCCGTACCCGTGACCAGGAGCTGCCCGCCGACTTCGACGTGGTGATCGAGACCGCCGGGTCGGCGACCGCGGCGACCACCGCGGCCGCTCTGCTGCGGCGCGGCGGGCGTCTGGTGCTCACCGGCATCCCGGCCGCGGGCGCCGAGGGTCTGGACCCCACGGACCTCGTCGTACGGCAGTTGGAGGTGCACACCGTGTTCGGCGCTCCGCCGGAGGCCTGGGCGCACACGGTACGGGTCTTCGGCGCGGGTCTCCTCGATCCGCTGCCGCTGGTGACGCATGAACTTCCGTTGGACGCGTTCGCCCACGCCATCGAGCTGGTGGGGTCCGGCGATCCGAAGGTCGGCAAGGTGCTGCTGCGCCCCTAGGGGTTCCAGTTCCGCCGGCCCCCCGATCCGTACGCCGGTGCGGAGACCTGACGCTCCGCACCGGCGTACATCCACCGACACGAACCATGTCCGACATATCGAACGCATACTTTGCCAGAGCTAAGGAACGCTTGTGACCGACGCTTCTCCCAGAGCGGCCCGTCGACCCGGCGAGCAGGCGCTCGCCGCGCTCGGCCTGGGCGCTCCCGCCCTGTCCCCCGCCGACGCCTCACCGCACTCCTTCCCGGGCGGCGGCCGGTGGCGTACCGAGATCCCCTCGTGCGAGGGTCCCGAGGCGCTGGCCGTGGTCCTCAAGGAGGCCTCGCGGCTCGATGTGCCGATCCACCGGATCAGCCAGGGCAGCGGCGTCTGGATGCTGACCGACGCCGAGATCACCGAGATGGTCGACGCCACCGCCGAGCGCGACATCGAGCTGTGCCTCTTCACCGGTCCGCGCGGCACCTGGGACATCGGCGGCTCGACCCGTACGGACTCGCGGGGCGGCGGGACCAGGGCCCGTGGTCACGATGCGGTGGCGGGCTGTCTCGAAGACGCCGTACGCGCAACGGAGTTGGGCGTAAAGTGCCTCCTCGTGGCCGACGAGGGCGTGCTGTGGACTCTGCACAGGGCCCGTGTCGCCGGAATCATCCCGGCCGACACCACGCTCAAGGTCTCGGCGCTCATCGGTCCGGTCAACCCGGCCGCGTACGCCGTGTACGAGCAGCTCGGCGGAGACTCGATCAACGTGCCCAGCGATCTCACGCTGGACCATCTGACGGAGATCCGCAGGGTCAGCGCGGCCCCCATGGACATGTACATCGAGGCTCCCGACGATCTCGGCGGCTACGTGCGCATGTACGAGGTCGCCGAGCTGATCCGGCGCGGCGCACCGCTGTACCTGAAGTTCGGCCTGTCCAAGGCTCCCGGGATCTACCCGTACGGCCACCACATGAGGGAGTTGACGCTGTCCACGGCACGGGAGAGGGTGCGGCGCGGCCGGCTCGCCCTGGACCTGCTGGCACGGCACGGGGCGGACGGCGACATGGCGCCGCTCGGCTCGCGGCTGCCGGGGACACTCCAACGTTTTGACATTCCCTCATAACGTTCCGACTACACCCCCTTCACAAAAGACGACGCGGCCGAACACAATCCCACACACCTCCTCTCGGTCGTTCCGAGCTACACCACCTTCACAACTGAAGACCGAGCCTCCGTCAGAGCATCAAGGAAGATGATCATGCGCAATCGCAAGGCAGCCCTCTCCGCCATAGCCGCGGCAGCCTCCCTCGCCCTCACCCTCTCCGCCTGCGGGCAGGACAGTGACGGCGGCAGCGGTGACGGTGACAAGGCAGACGCGAAGGGCTCCACCGTCGGCATCGCCATGCCGACCAAGTCCTCCGAGCGCTGGATCGCCGACGGCGCCAACGTGGAGAAGAACCTCAAGGCGGCCGGCTTCAAGACCAAGCTCGCCTACGGCGAGGACGACCCGGACACCCAGGTCTCGCAGATCGAGAACATGATCACGCAGGGTGTCTCCGCGCTGATCATCGCGGCGATCGACAACAAGTCGCTCGACAACGTTCTCAAGCAGGCCAAGGAAGCCGACATCCCGGTCATCTCCTACGACCGCCTGATCCTCAACTCGCCGAACGTCGACTACTACGCGTCGTTCGACAACGAGAAGGTCGGCGAGCTCCAGGGCGGCTACATCGTCGAGAAGCTCGGTCTGAAGGACGGCTCCAAGAAGGGCCCGTTCAACGTCGAGCTCTTCGCCGGCTCGAACGACGACAACAACACCCAGTACTTCTTCAAGGGCGCGATGAACGCCCTGCAGCCGTACATCGACAAGAAGCAGATCGTCGTCAAGTCCGGCCAGACCAAGCTCAACCAGGTCACCACCCTGCGCTGGGACGGCGGCACCGCCCAGAAGCGCATGGACGACCTGCTCACCTCGGCGTACAAGAGCGCCAAGGTCGACGCGGTGCTCTCGCCCTACGACGGCATCTCCATCGGCATCCTGTCCGCGCTCAAGTCGGACGACTACGGCTCCAAGAGCAAGCCGCTGCCGATCGTCACGGGCCAGGACGCCGAGGTCGCCTCGGTGAAGTCGATCATCGCCGGCCAGCAGACGCAGACGGTCTACAAGGACACCCGTCAGCTCGCCGAGGTGGCCGCGAAGATGGTCGACGCGGTGCTGAACGACAAGAAGCCCGAGACGAACGACACGAAGACGTACAACAACGGCGCGAAGGTCATCCCCGCGTTCCTGCTGGACCCGGTGAACGTCGACAAGTCCAACTACAAGGAGATCGTCGTCGACTCGGGCTACATCAAGGAAGCCGACCTCAAGTGACAACCGCCGTTCTCTAAGGATTGGAAGGCACGACCATGGCGGGACCCGTCCTGGAAATGCGCTCGATCGTCAAGACCTTTCCCGGCGTCAAGGCGCTGTCGGACGTCTCTCTGAGCGTCCGGCCGGGCGAGGTCCACGCCATCTGCGGGGAGAACGGCGCCGGGAAGTCGACCCTCATGAAGGTCCTTTCCGGCGTCCACCCGCACGGGACGTACGAGGGCGACATCCTCTTCGAGGGTGAGCCCTGTACGTTCAAGGACATCAGGGCGAGCGAGCAGCACGGCATTGTGATCATCCACCAGGAGCTTGCCCTGGTGCCCTACCTCTCCATCGCGGAGAACATCTTCCTCGGCAACGAGCACGCCACGCGCGGGTTCATCAGCTGGACCGAGACGCTGAAGCACGCGACCGAACTGCTGCGCCGGGTCGGGCTCGACGAGCACCCCGACACCCGTGTCGCCGACATCGGCGTGGGCAAGCAGCAGCTCGTAGAGATCGCGAAGGCTCTGTCGAAGAAGGTGAAGCTGCTGATCCTCGACGAGCCGACGGCGGCTCTGAACGACACGGACAGCGGCAAGCTTCTGGAGCTCATCCTGGGTCTCAAGGACCAGGGCATCACCTCGATCATCATCTCGCACAAGCTCAACGAGATCGAGACGGTCGCGGACTCGGTGACGATCCTGCGCGACGGGCGGTCCATCGAGACCCTCGACGTGAAGGCCGCGGAGACCACCGAGGACCGGATCATCAGCGGCATGGTCGGACGCGACCTCGACCACCGCTTCCCGGAGCGCACGCCGCACGAGACCGAGGTGGGCGCGGCTCCTGCCCTGGAGATCCGCAACTGGACCGTGCACCACCCGATCGACCAGCAGCGCAAGGTGGTCGACGACGTGTCGATCCAGGTGCGCCGCGGGGAGATCGTCGGTATCGCCGGGCTCATGGGCGCCGGGCGCACGGAACTGGCGATGAGCGTCTTCGGGCGCACCTACGGCCGGTACGCGGGCGGCACCGTCCTCAAGGACGGCAAGGAGATCCGTACGAAGACCGTGTCCGACGCGGTCAAGCACGGCATCGCGTACGTGACCGAGGACCGCAAGCACTACGGCCTCAACCTCATCGACACCATCAACCGGAACATCTCGCTCAGCGCGCTGGGCAAGGTCGCCAAGGGCGGTGTCGTCGACGAGCACGCCGAGCGGCAGGTCTCCGAGGGCTTCCGCAAGTCGATGAACATCAAGGCACCGACCGTCTTCGAGCCGGTGGGCAAGCTGTCGGGTGGCAACCAGCAGAAGGTCGTCCTCAGCAAGTGGATCTTCGCGGGGCCCGACGTGCTGATCCTGGACGAGCCGACCCGCGGTATCGACGTGGGCGCCAAGTTCGAGATCTACACGGTCATCGACAAACTGGCCGCCGAGGGCAAGGCGGTTGTCTTCATCTCCTCCGAGCTGCCCGAACTGCTCGGAATGTGCGACCGCATCTACACGATGTCCGCCGGGCGGCTGACCGGTGAGGTCCAGCGGGCCGAGGCCACGCAGGAAGTGCTGATGCGCCAGATGACGAAGGACAAGAGGTAAGACCGATGAGCACGAATGTGACCGCCAAGTCCCCCGCGCCGGCACCCGCCGGCAAGGGCGGCTCGACAGGCGGCGGCGACGGCCTGCTGCAGCTGATGGTGGACGGCATGCGCCGCAACATGCGGCAGTACGGCATGCTGATCGCGCTGGGCCTGATCGTGGTGCTGTTCGCGGTGTGGACGGACGGCGACCTGCTGCTGCCGCGCAACGTCTCCAACCTGGTGCTGCAGAACAGCTACATCCTGATCCTCGCGATCGGCATGATGCTCGTCATCATCGCCGGCCACATCGACCTGTCGGTCGGCTCGCTCACCGCCTTCGTCGGCGCGGTGGCGGCCGTACTGATGGTCAAGCACGACCTCCCCTGGCCGCTGGCCGTGGTGCTGTGCCTGCTCATCGGCGCCGCCGCGGGAGCCGCGCAAGGCTTCTTCATCGCGTATCTGGGCATACCCTCCTTCATCGTCACCCTCGCGGGCATGCTGACCTTCCGCGGTCTGACGGAGATCTTCCTGGAGGGCCAGACGCTCGGCCCGTTCCCCGAGGGTCTGCAGAAGGTCTCCAACGGCTTCCTTCCCGAGGTCGGCCCGGACACCAACTACCACAACCTCACGCTGCTGCTCGGCTTCGCGGTGATCGCGTTCATCGTGCTGCAGGAGGTCCGTGACCGCAGGCGGCAGCAGGAGTTCGCGCTGGAGGTGGCGCCCACCAAGCTGTTCCTGCTGAAGATCGTGGCCCTGGTCGCCGCCGTGCTCACGGTCACGATGATGCTCGCCAGCTACAAGGGCGCCCCGGTGGTGCTGCTCATCCTCGGCGTCCTCGTCGTCGGCTTCGGCTATGTGATGCGCAACGCCGTCATCGGCCGCCACATCTACGCCATCGGCGGCAACCTGCCCGCGGCGAAGCTGTCCGGCGTGCGGGACAAGAAGGTCACCTTCCTGGTCTTCCTCAACATGGGCATGCTCGCGGCGCTGGCCGGTCTGGTCTTCGCGGCCCGCTTCAACGCGGCCTCGCCCAAGGCCGGTGTGAACTTCGAACTGGAGGCCATCGCGGCCTCGTTCATCGGCGGCGCGTCGATGAGCGGCGGCGTGGGCACGGTCCTCGGCGCGATCATCGGTGGTGTCGTCCTGGGCGTGCTCAACAACGGCATGAACCTCGTCGGCGTCGGCAGCGACTGGCAGCAGGTCATCAAGGGCCTGGTGCTGCTCCTGGCGGTCGGCTTCGACGTCTGGAACAAGCGCAAGGTCGGTTCGTAACGTGCAGGTGGGGCCCCGTGGACGTACGGTCCACGGGGCCCCATTTTGCTTTGTGCGCGTCAGGAACCACTTGACGTCCCGGGAAGACAGGAACCGGTGAAAGAACTGGTGAAGGAACTGGTGAAGGAACTGGTGAAGGAACTCTTCGGCGAGCTCTCCGACGGAACGAAGGTCCACCGCTGGTCGCTGGAGAACGGCGGCACACGGCTGAGGGTCCTGTCGTACGGCGGCATCGTCCAGTCACTGGAACTCCCCGACGGCCGCGGCGGGTACACCAACGTCTCGCTGGGTTTCGACACCGTCGAGGCGTACGAGACGTCCAGCCCGTTCTTCGGCGCGATCATCGGCCGGTACGGCAACCGCATCGCCAAGGGCCGGTTCAGCCTCGACGGTGAGGAGCATGTGCTGCCCGTCAACGACGGCGGCCACAACCTGCACGGCGGGCCCGAGGGCTTCGACCGGCGGATCTGGGACATGGAGGAGTTCGCGTCCGGCTCCGACGTGGGCCTGGTCCTGCGGCGCACCAGCCCCGACGGCGAGATGGGCTACCCCGGCACGCTCACCGTGCAGGTCACCTACACCCTCACCGCGCGGGGCGACTGGCGCGTCGACTACGAGGCGACCACCGACCGCGCCACGGTCGTCAACCTGACCAACCACGTGTACTGGAACCTGGCCGGCGAGGACGGCGGTTCGGTCCACGACCATGTGCTGCTGGTCGCCGCGTCCCGCTACACACCGGTCGACGCGGGACTCGTCCCCACCGGCGAGCTGGCCGAGGTCGCGGGCACACCCTTCGACTTCCGTACGCCCAGGCCACTCGGGGCCGACCTGCGGCGGGACGATCCCCAACTGCGGTACGCCAAGGGCATCGACCACAACATGGTCCTGGACAAGGGCCTGACGGAGCGGCCCGAGCACATCGCGCACCTGAGGGAGCCGGTCTCGGGCCGCACCCTGAGGATCGCGACGACCGAGCCCGGCGTGCAGCTCTACACCGGGAACTTCCTGGACGGCACCCTCGTCGGGACCGGCGGCCGGGCCTACCGGCAGGGCGACGCGGTGTGCCTGGAGACCCAGCACTTCCCCGACTCGCCGAACCGCCCGGAGTTCCCGTCGACCGTGCTCAGGCCCGGTGGGACGTACCGCTCGACGACGGTCCATTCGTTCAACATGTAACCACCCTTCACAGGTGGTTCACAACTTCCACATCGATTCACAGTCGTTGAACAGGGACACACAGGCGCACGTACTTAGAGGCGGCCCGGGTATCCCCGCTCGGGCCGCCGCCCGCGTACCCGCTCGGGCCGCCCCTCAAGGACGGAGGGTCCATGGCCGAGAATGTCACCTCGCTGTTCCGCACCGGCGCGCACAGCCCCTCGATGGCCGCGCTGGCACGCGAGAGCGGGGAGGCGGGTCCACTGGACTTCTGTATCCCGTGCAATCCGTACTTTCCCTCGCCCAGGATGATGGACGAGCTGACCCACCGGCTGCGCGAGATCATCACGTACTACCCGAGCAGCGCGGACACCATCACCGCCGAGCTGTGCAACCTGCTGCAACTTCCCCCGCAGTGCGTGGCGATGGGCAACGGGTCCACCGAACTGATCACCTGGATCGACCACTTGCTGGTCCGGGAGTCGCTCGCCATTCCCGTCCCCACCTTCGGCCGCTGGACCGACCAGCCGCTGGAGACCGGCAAGCGCGTCGACATGTTCCCGCTCCAGGAGAGCAACGGCTTCGCGCTCGACCCGGCGCAGTACATCCAGTTCATCCGCGCCCGCGGCACCCGGGCGGCCGTCATCTGCAACCCGAACAACCCCGACGGCGGCTTCCTGCCCAAGCAGACGATCCTGGCCTTCTGCGACGCGCTCGCCGACCTCGACCTGATCGTCATCGACGAGTCGTTCCTGGAGTTCGCCGACGCGGAGAACGAGCCGAGCATCGTCGAGGAGGCGGTGATGCGCCCCAACGTCATCGTGCTGCGCAGCCTCGGCAAGAACTTCGGTCTGCACGGCGTGCGGTTCGGCTACATGGTGGCCAACCCGGGCCTGGCGGGACGCATCCGCTCGATGCTGCCGAAGTGGAACCTCAACGCCTTCGCGGAGACCGTGGTCTTCATGCTCAAGGACTACGGGGCCGAGTACGTGGAGAGCCTGCACATGGTGCGCCGCGACCGGCTCGACATGGCGCGTCAGCTCTCCACGCTGCCCGGCCTCACCGTCTACCCCTCGCAGGGCAAC
The DNA here is from genome assembly GCF_044742785.1 of Streptomyces sp. NPDC087844. Classification (NCBI taxonomy): domain Bacteria; kingdom Bacillati; phylum Actinomycetota; class Actinomycetes; order Kitasatosporales; family Streptomycetaceae; genus Streptomyces; species Streptomyces sp. NPDC087844. The sequence continues at coordinate 136,667 of NZ_JBIUVD010000020.1, forward strand.
TTCCTCTTCGTGCGCCTCCCCGTGGGCGCCGAGGGCACCGTGGTCCGGGACCGACTGCTCACCGAGCACCGGATCCTGGTCCGCGAGTGCGGCAACAAGATCGGCTCGTCCAGCCGCTTCGTGCGGCTCGTGGTACGCCCCCAGGAGGACGTACGCCGTCTGGTGGTCGGCCTGGAATCGGTGCTCTACGGGACGACCAGGCGGGGAGCCGCCGTGCCCGAACTGAACCAAGCGACCAACTACAGCTCGGGGACCGCGGCGGTCGACCGGCTCGTCGGCTCGACCAACGGGCAGGGCTATCCGGGGCTCGCGGGCGCGGCGAACGGGATGGTGCAGCAGCCTCAGCAGCTTCCGCAGCAACTTCCCCAGCAGCCGCAGCAGTTGCCGCAGCAGCCGCAACCGCTCGTCGCCGCGGCGAACGGCATGGTCGGGCAGCCGCAGCCGTTGACCGCGGCGCAGACGCGGGGGACGACGGGCATGCCCGGGGGGCTGACCGCCGTGGCTGCCCAGGGGCAGCCGCAGGGGTTCCCCCAGCAGGGGTTTCCGCAACAGGGGTTCCCGCCGCAGCCTCAGGCGATGCCGCAGCCTCAGCCGGTGCCTCAGCAACAGTCCGGCGGCTGGCCGAACACGCCGGGGGCGTCCAACGGAGCGGGGTGGCCTGCGGCCGGCGGGGCCAACCGGGCCGGCTGACCCCGGGTGCGGCCGGCGCGCTTCAAGACTGCGCAGTTCCCCGCGCCCCTCAAGTCCCGCGCCGCCGCCCGTCCGGCTCAAAGACTGCGCAGTTCCCCGCGCCCCCAGAACCGCGCGCCGCTGCCCGCGCGCCCCAAGACTGCGCAGTTCCCCGCGCCCCTTGGTTCTCAGGGGCGCGGGGAACTGCGCAGTCTTGTGGGGCACGCGGGCCCGCGGGGCTAGGCCGCGTTGAACCGCCACTGCTGGCAGTTGTTGTTCAGCCAAGTCCACTGGCGGACATCCGCCCCGTCGGCGGAGGAGCAGTCGGCGACGTCCGCCACCTTCTCACTCGCCTGGTTGACGATCCGCACGTAACCCCCGCTGGTGGCGAGGAACCGGAACCGCTGGCACGTGTTGTCGAGCCAGGCCCACTGCCGCAGATCCGCCCCGTCCGCCACGGAGCAGTCCGCCGTGTCCAGCACCTTCCCGGACCCCACGTTCACCAGCCGGCTCGTATCGTCGCCCCGGTCCTCCACCCGCCATTTCTGGTGGTTCCCGCCGTTGCAGGTGTACTGCTGCACATTGGCCCCGTCGACCGTCGAACCGCCCGCCACCTCCAGGCACTTGCCGCTGTTGCGATTGGTCAGCGTGTACGTCGTGGACGTGCTCGACGGCTCCCCCGACGGCCCCGCGAGGCTCGCCCCGAGCCCGACCGGCGTACCGAGGTTCGGCGACCCGTCGGAGTTCCACGTGAACTTCTGCGCCCGGGTCGTCCGCCCGTTGTCGCAGCCGTCACTCGCGCTGTCATTGGCGTGGTAGACGATCCAGCTCTCACTCCCGTCGGGTGAGGTGAAGAGGCCGTTGTGGCCCGGCCCGTACACTCCCGCGCTGTCGTTGCGCTGGAAGACCGGCGTCGACTTCTTCGTCCAGGAGGACGCGGAGAGCGGGTTGGAGCCGGTCAGCGTCAGCTGCCCGAGCTTGTAGTCGGGCGTCCAGCACCCGCTCGCCGAGTAGATGATCCGCGTGACCCCGTTCCGCTGAAGCACTTCGGGCCCCTCGTTCACCGTCCCGCCCGACTTCTCCCAGTCGTACGTCGGCGTGGAGATCGTCGAGAAGGAACCGCTCAGCGTGTAGGGGTTGGACAGCGGCGCGATGACGAGGTTCTGCGTACCCCCGCTCGCGCTGCCCAGCAGATACAGCTGCCCGTTCAGGTTCAGCACGCTCGGGTCCAGCATCCAGGCGCTGTTCAGCTGGTTCTTGTACGTGTACGGGCCCAGTGGGTCGGACCCGGAGCTCTCCAGGACGTGGGTGCGCTGGGTCGGGACGTAGTCGGAGACGTTCTGCCCGGCGACGAAGTACAGGTACCACTTGCCACCGGAGTAGAAGAGCTCGGGCGCCCAGATGTTGCAGCACCGCGAGGCCGCGTCGCCCTTCCACACCTGCACGCTGGGCGCGGTCGCGAGCCCGCCCAGGGTCGGCGACTTGCGCATGGTGATGGCGTCGGTCCAACTCGTCGTCACCAGGTAGTAGTTGCCGTCGTGGTACGAGATCCAGGGGTCGGCGCCCTTCACGGACTTGACCGGGTTGGTGAAGGAGGCCGCGCTCGCCGAGGACTGCCCGAGCGACAGGGCGAGCACCAGCGCGGCCAGCAGGGTCAGTAGGCGACGGGCCATCCGCTGCTCCAGTTCAGGAGGTTGATGCCGAGTTTGGGAGTGCCGTTGTCCTGGCCGTCGTAGTAGTGGTAGACGATCAGGTCGCCGTCCGAGTCCGCCATGATCGACTGACCGCCGGGGCCGATGTACCGGCCGTGCGACTCCAGCACGGGTGTGCCGCCGTTGTTCATCAGGGAGACACCGTTCTTGTCGTAGTACGGGCCCGTGACACTGGTGGCCCGCCCCACCTTGACCTTGTACGTGGAACCGGTGCCGGCGCAGCAGGTGTCGTACGAGGCGAACAGGTAGTAGTAGCCGTTCCGCTTGACGATGGACGGCGCCTCGACGGCCTTGGTGCCGGTCGGGCGGGACGCGATCGAGTAGCGCGTGGTGTTGGTCGAGAGCTGCTTGCCGGTCGACGGGTTGATCTGGATCATCTTCAGCCCGGTCCACCAACTGCCGAAGGACAGCCACCACTTGCCGTCGCTGTCCACGAAGAGGTTCGGGTCGATGGCGTTGTGGTCGCTGGAGGTGGTGGACGTGTAGACCGTCCCGTAGTCGCTCCAGGAGCCCGGCAGCCCGGTCGTCGAGGCGGCGAGCCCGATGGCCGACTTGTTCGAGCCGAAAGTCGAGACGGCGTAGTACATCAGGTACTTGCCGCCCTGGTAGGAGATGTCGGGCGCCCATGCCTCGGTCGCGTACGACGACCACCAGCTCGGCTTGGTGCCGAAGGCGTCGGAGCCCGCGCTGAAGGCGATCCGGTTGGCCGACGTCTTGTGGCCGAGGCCGCCGCCGGTCGCGTACAGCAGGTACTGGCCGGACGAGGTGCGGATCATCGTCGGGTCGTGGACGACGGTGGAGCCGGTGACGGTGCCCGGGTTGGGGTACGCGGAGGCGGTCGTGGGGACGAGGGCGAGCAGGACCGCCGCGGGGAGGGCGAGGAGTGCGGTCCTGCGGCCGGTGCGGCGGGGAGTCCTGCTGGAGGTGGGACTCACGCGGATCCTCCTGGGAGTGGGGGGAGTCGACGAGGGGGGAAACTGACGGGGAGGGCTGACAAGGGGGAGACTCGTTCGAAATATCGGACAATGGTCATGACTTCGAACGGGATGGGATGACCCGGAACGTAGAATCGAACCCCTTGCGCGTCAACGGTTCGCACAGCCCCGCGCGCCCCGGTAAGCGTCGAAAGTTTTTCGGCGTCCCGGCTGTCTCACAACAGACTTGACGCTTCGTCACTTTGCCCAACCCACAGCGCTTCGACAGATTCCGTTTCTATGGTGCCGTGTTCATGACAGACACATCGATCGGACGTCGAACCGTGCTCATCGCCACGGGCGCCACCGCGGCCACCCTGGCCGTCGGTGCCACCCTCCCCGAGGCCCCCACCACGGCCCCCACTACGGCTGCCGACCAGCAGCCGGCCGCCGCCGCGGCCGTCTGCACCCTCACGAAGGAGATGACCGAAGGCCCCTACTATCTCGACGGACAACTCGTCCGCGCCGACATCCACGAGGACAAGACCGGCATTCCGCTGAAGCTCACGCTCACCGTCGTCGACGACGACACCTGCGTTCCGCAGAACAGCGCGCTGGTGGAGATCTGGCACTGCGACGCGCTGGGGGAGTACTCCGGATTCGTCGGCGGGAACGGGCACAACGAACCCGACAACGGCACGTTCCTGCGCGGCGGGGTCCTGACGGGCTCCGACGGCGTCGCGAGGATCACGACGGTCTACCCCGGCTGGTACCGGGGGCGGTGCGTCCACATCCACATCAAGGTGCACACCGACGTCACGCTGACCTCCGACGGCTCGTTCGAGGGCGGTCAGGAGCTGCACACCGGACAGCTGTTCTTCGCCGAGGCCATCACCACCAAGGTGGCGGCGGTGCCGGTGTACGCGGCCAACACCGTGACGCGGACGACGCTCGCGCAGGACGGCATCTATGACGACGGCGGCGCGGCTTCCGGTCTGCTGACGTTGACCGCGCTGGGCAGTTCGACGACCGCCGGGTACGCGGGTGCGTTGACGCTGGGCGTCGAGACCTCCTGATCGGCCGCGGGCCGGTGCGGGCGGGGGTGCGGACTCAACCCCCTCACCCCCGCCCACTGCGGCTGAGCACGCGCATCCCGCACGCGTCCACGACTCGCACCTGGAGCGAGCCGCACCCGCAGCGGGTCCAGACGGTGTGGCCGCCCGCGGTCCCGTGCCGGGACACCACCTGGAACGGCTCGGCGCGGTCCGGCCATCCGCAGTGGGGGCATGCCTCGACGGCGGGCGTGCGATGCGCTGTGCTGGTCATCCGGAATTCCTCCCGCAAGGTGGTGGGTCGGACCGTCGCGACACACCCAGGGTGTAACCCCGTGACCATCCACGTCCAGGTTGACTTTCCGGACGTGACCCTTAAGCCTGAGCTTCATGATTGATCTGCGCCGGCTTCATGTCCTGCGGGCCGTCGAGCACTACGGCACAGTCACCGCCGCCGCCAGAGCCCTGCACCTGACGACCTCCGCCGCCTCCCAGCAGGTCCGCCAGCTCGCCCGGGAACTGGGCGTCGACCTGCTGGAACCGCAGGGCCGCGGCGTACGGCTGACCTCCGCCGCGCGCAGCCTGATCACCCACGCCGACGCGATCCAGGCCCGCTGGGACCAGGCGGAACTGGACCTGCGCGCCGACCACGACGATCCGGCCGGACTGCTGCGGGTCACCGGCTTCCCGATGGCCGTCTCGGTGCTGATCGCCCCGATGGCGGCCCGGCTGCGCGAACGCCACCCCCGCCTCTCCGTCCGCATCCAGGAGGCGGTCGTACCCGAGCACTTCGACCTGCTCTTCGAGGGCGGCGCCGATCTCGCGGTCGTCGAGGCGACCTCCCGCAACCCCCCGATCGGAGATGCGCGCTTCGACCAGCAGCCGCTGCTGGACGACCCGTTCGACCTGGTCGTGCCGGACACGCACCGCCTGGCGGGGCGCGACAGGGTGGATCTCGCGGAGGCCGCGCGCGAGGACTGGATCGCGCCGGTCCAGGACAGCCCCTGCCGCATGCAGGTGCTGTCCGCGTGCGGTGCCGCCGGATTCACCCCCGACGTCGTCCACCTGGCGATGGACTGGAACGTGATGGCCCACCTCGTCGCGCACGGCCTCGGTGTCGCGCTCATCCCGCGGCTCGCCCATCTGACCCCCCACCTGCCGATCACCCGCGTCCGCTGCACGGGCGACCCGCACCGCAAACTCCTCACCTGCACCCGCGCCGGGGGCCACGAGCGCCCTGCCGTCGCGGCGGCCCTGGCCGAACTCCGGGAACTGGCGCCCACAGCGGTGGCGTGACCGTCACAGGGGGGCGCACTAGGGTGCCCCCCTGTCGGACCGTGGACGCGGGGCAGGGAAGGTGCGTGAGAGCCGTGGGGGTGCCGGGACACGGGGAGGACGTCGACGAACTGCTGCGGCTCGTACGGCGGCGGGGCACCGCGGCGGAGGTACTGGACTGGCTCGGCCGCCGGACCGGGGCGCACGTCGCGTGGATCGGCCGTGCGGGCGCGGTCGAGACGGCCACGGCCGGCTTCCCCCGGCGGATCGCGGAAGCGCTGACGGAACACGTGGAACGGCTGTCCGGCGGACGGCTGGCCGCGGCCACCACGCGGGTCGGCGAGCGGGAGGTACGCCTGGAGGCCTTCGGCGGACGCGGGCCGCGCCCGGTGCTGGTGACGGTCAGCGCGTCGGCGCTGTCGCGGGAGGCCGCCGCGCTGGCCTCGCAGGCCGGCGGCATCGTCGACCTGCTGAGCAGGGCGTCGGACGCCGACGGCGGCACCCGGGGGTACGAGGCGAAGGCGGCGCAACTGCGGTTCGCGGTACTGACCGCGCTGCTGGCCGGGGACGTCACCATGGCACGGCGGATGACCACGGGCGACGTCCCGCCGCTGCTGGACGCCGAGCGCGTGCGCGTCCATCTCCTGCACTGCCCGCCCGCCGACCGCGACCGGCTGACCAGGACCTATCTGGACTCCTCGGGCTACCACGGCCCGGGGCTGATGGTGAACTGCCCGGTGTTCAAGGAGCAGCTGATCTGCCCCGTGGCCGAGGACCCGGAACTGGGCGGCCGGTTCCGGCAGGATGAGGTGCTGCGACGGCTCGTCGCGGAGAACCAGGGGTACGCGCTGGGCGTCAGCAGGCCCCATCCGCTCGCCGCCACGGGCGAGGCCTACGGAGAGGCCGTGCACGCCCTGGCCGTCGCCCGCAACTCCCCCGGCCGGCTGGCCGCCTACCAGGGCCGGCCCTCGCTGGTGCACGTACTGCCGCGCCGGGCGGCCCTCGCCTGGGCGCGCGCCCACCTGGAGCCGTTGCAGGCCGTACCCAAGCCCACCCTGGACGTCGTCCGGCTGGCCGTGACGTTCTCCCGGTCCGGCGTGGCCCGTCTGCTGCACCTCAGCCGCACCACCGTCACGGCCCACTGCCGCCGGGCGGAGGAGGCGCTGGGCGTCGACCTCGGCGAGGTCCGCACCCGTGCCACGCTCGATCTGGCCCTGTCCCTGACGGCACTCCAGCCCGATCCCGCCGACAGCGCCGCCCAGGCCGACGCGGTCCAGCTGGTCGCGCCCCCGCTCGGGGAACTCCTGCGCGCCTCCCCCGCCACGGCGTGGGCGGAACCCTTCCTGCACCCCCTGCGCGACACCCGGCACCGCGATCTGTACCTCACCGTGGAGGCCTGGATCGACGCCAACACCGACGCCCAGCGGACGGCCGCGCGGGTGGGGTTGAGCCGCAACACGGTCCGCGCCCACCTGCGGGCCGCCGAACGCCTCCTCAACCGCGATCTGCTGACCACCGGTTCGGGCATCCACGACCTCGTGCACGCCCTGCGCGTGACGGGTGGACAGCGTGCACACCCACCGGCCGAATCTGGCCGTCGTGCACGGTGGTCGTCGGCGGACGTCGCCTCATAACGTGAACAGTGCGCGGCGAATGGCCCACGGGGGAGGTCATTCGCCGCGGTCGCGCCCCTAGGGCGCGCCCCTAGGCGCCCAGGGGCGCAAGGGGCCTCTCCCTCTCTTCCGCCCTCTCCTTGCGGTGGGCGCGGATCGAGTAGGTCAGCGCACCGGCCCACAGGGCGTACAGGAGCACGTACACGCAGACGCTCACCGCGCCGGGCGCGGCGACCCAGTCGCTCCTGAGCAGCGTACGGACGTTGGTGACGACGATGACTCCGCCGACCGCCGAGCCCAGGACCCGCGGGGGCAGCAGGCGCACCAGCCAGGCCGCGAGGGGCGCCGCGATCAGGCCGCCGATCAGGAACGCGGCGACCCAGCGCCAGTTCAGGCCCTGGGAGCCGAGGGAGAAGAGGAAACCGAGGCTGGCGGCGACGGCGACGAGGAACTCGCTGGTGTCGATGGACCCGATGACCTTACGGGGCTCCATCCGGCCGCCGGCCAGCAGCGCCGGGGTGCCGACCGGGCCCCAGCCGCCTCCGCCGGTCGCGTCCAGGAAGCCGGCGACCAGACCGAGCGGCGACAGGAACCGTCTGCGCAGCGGCTTGCCGAGATTGCCCGCGGGCAGGCCGCGAAAAGTGAACCGGGACATGACGTACAACCCGAGCCCGAGCAGGATCAGGGACATCACGGGCTCGGCGACCCCGGTGGACAGCCCCGACAGGACGGTCGCCCCGAGGAACGACCCGACGGCCCCCGGCACACCGATCCGGACAACGACCCTCCAGTCCACGTTTCCGAAGCGCCAGTGCGAGGCGCCGGACATCAGGGTCGTACCGATCTCCGCGAGGTGGACCGTGGCGGAGGCGACGGCCGGGTTGGTGCCCAGGGAGAGGAGCAGGGTGGTCGAGGTCACGCCGTAGGCCATACCGAGGCTGCCGTCCACCAGCTGGGCGCCCAGGCCCGCCAGGGCGAGCAGTACCAGCGTGCGCATCGTGCCGTGTCCGTCCCGTCGTGTCGCGGTGCCCCTCCGGAAAGCGCCTCGAAGAGGCGGAAGGGACGGACGGGACGCTAGGTGCCCGAACTGAGGATTGCCTGAGCGTGGGATGAGGACGGCACACAGGCGGGGCGAATCGGGCGTGCGCCGGACTCCGCCCTGTCGCCCGCCGTGGGTGCGACAGGGCGGGCGACAGGGCGGGCGACAGGGCGGGCGACAGGCCACAGTGGCCGGTCCCCGCGTCACGCCAGGCGGATCACGTTCCAGGAGAGGGGTTCCAGGGTCGTGGTGAGCCTGCCGTCCTGGAGGGTGGTGCCCGTGATGTCGTGCGGGACCACCCGTTCCGGCTCGTCCAGGGTGTTGCGGGCGTCCGGGTCCGCGTCGGACAGGGCGCTGTGCTCCACCACGGTCGTCAGGCCGAGCGAGCCGAGCGACACCTCCAGCGGCAGCGCGTCCGTCCGGCTGCGGTTGACGGCGAAGACGGTGACCGAGCCGTCCTCGGCCCGCACCGCGGTGGCGTGCAGCAGGTCCGTCTCGCCGTACTTCGCCGTCTCGTACGTCGGTGAGTCCACGCGTACGTCGAGGACCCGGCCGCGCCCGTACCGCGAGGCCTGGGCGAACGGGAAGAACGTCGTCTGGCGCCAGGCCGGGCCGCCCGGCTCGGTCATGATCGGCGCGATGACGTTGACGAGCTGGGCCAGGCACGCGACCGTCACCCGGTCAGCGTGCCGCAGCAGCGCGATGAGCAGCGAGCCGAAGACGACGGCGTCGGTGACGTTGTAGTTGTCCTCCAGGAGGCGCGGTGCCTCCGGCCAGTCCAGCGGGTTGCGCTCGGCCTCCTCCTGGGTCCGCGACAGGTACCAGACGTTCCACTCGTCGAAGGAGAGGTTGATCCGCTTCTTCGACTTCAGCCGTGCGCCGATGTGGTCGCAGGTGGCGACCACGTTCTCGATGAAGGACTCCATGTCCACGGCGGAGGCCAGGAAGGAGTCGACGTCGCCGTCGTGGGGCTCGTAGTAGGCGTGCAGCGAGATGTGGTCGACCAGGTCGTAGGTCTCCTTGAGGACCGTCGCCTCCCACTCGGCGAAGGTGTCCATGGACTGGCCGGAGGAGCCGCAGGCGACGAGTTCGAGGCCCGGGTCGATCTGGCGCATGGCGCGGGCGGTCTCGGCGGCGAGGCGGCCGTACTCCTCGGCCGTCTTGTGCCCCGTCTGCCAGGGGCCGTCCATCTCGTTGCCCAGGCACCACATGCGGATGGCGAAGGGGTCCTTGTCACCGTGCGCGACGCGGAGGTCGGACAGGGCCGTGCCCGAGGGGTGGTTGGCGTACTCCTGGAGTTCCAGGGCCTCGGCGACGCCTCTCGTGCCGAGGTTGACCGCCATCATGGGTTCCGCCTGCGGGCCCAGCTTCTTCAGGAACGCGATGTACTCGGACAGGCCGAAGCGGTTCGTCTCCGTCGAGCGCCAGGCCAGGTCCAGGCGGCGGGGGCGGTCCTCGGCGGGGCCCACCGAGTCCTCCCACTTGTAGCCGGAGACGAAGTTCCCGCCGGGGTAGCGGATGGTGGTGACGCCGAGTTCCCTCACCAGGTCCAGGACGTCCTGGCGCAGGCCCGCCTCGTCCGCGGTGGGGTGTTCCGGCTCGTATATGCCTGTGTAGACGCAGCGGCCGAGGTGTTCCACGAACGAGCCGAAGAGGCGGGGGTTCACCTCGCCGACCGTGAAGGCGGGGTCCAGGGTGAAGGTTGCCTTGTCTTGCATGGTGCCTTGTTCGCCTTTCGGGGTGGGTGGTTCCGGTTCAGTGGCGTGTGCGGGTGCCTCGTGGCTGGTCGCGCGGTTCCCCGCGCCCCTGAGAGCTAGAGAACCTTCGGCCAGCCGTCTCTTGACCAGGTGAGGCGGTGGAGGCCCAGCTTCGGTGTGCCCGTGTCATCCGCGTCGTAGTAGTGGTAGGCCAGCCAGTCCTTGCCGTGGTCCTTGAAGACCGACTGGCCGCCTGTGCCGATGTATCTGCCGTGGCCCTCCAGGAGGAGGTCGCCGCCGCCCTGGAGGAGGGGGGTGCCGGTGCTGTCCACGTACGGGCCCGTGATCGAGGTCGATCTGCCGACCCGGATCTTGTACGTGCTGTTCACGCCCGCGCAGCATGCGTCGTACGACGCGAAGAGGTAGGAGAAGCGGCCGTGTCTGACGATGTACGGGCCCTCGACCGCGTACGGGGCGTCCGGGCGGGTCGCCAGGTGGTGGACGGTCGCGGCGGGGACGGCCTTTCCGGTGGCCGGGTTCAGTTCGACCATGCGGATGCCCGTCCAGTACGAGCCGAACGCCATCCACAGTCTGCCGTCGGCCCTGGTGATCGCCGGGTCGATGGCGTTCCAGGTGTCGGTGGTCTCCGAGGTGAAGGCCTTGCCGTGGTCCGTCCAGGTGCCGGGCCTGCCCGACCTGGAGGTGGCGACGCCGATCGCGGAGTGGTTGGTGCCCCAGGAGGAGACCGCGTAGTAGAGCCAGTAGCGGCCCGCCCGGTAGGAGATGTCGGGGGCCCAGGGGTCGCCGGTGTCGTTGTACTCGTACCACCAGGAAGGGGGTGCGGCGAAGGCGTTGCCGGCGTCTTCCCAGTGCTTGAGGTCCTTCGACAGGCGGGCGCCGATGATTCCGCCGGTCGAGTAGGCCGCGTACTCACCCGACTTGAGGCGGATGACCGTCGGGTCGTGGATGATCTGCTGGCCGGTGAGGGGCAGGGGGTCCGGGTACTCGGCCGCCTGTGCCGTTGCCGGCAGCAGGGCGAGGAGGGCCGCGGCAAGCACCGCGGCGAGTCTGAAGCGCTTCAACTGGTGACTCCTTGGCGGGAGTTACTGGATGACAGGAGGTGCGGGGGCTACTGGCCCGCGAGGCCCGTGTGCGCGACGCCCGCCACGATCTGGCGCTGGAAGAAGACGAAGACGATGATCAGCGGCAGGCCCGCCATCAGACCGCCCGCCATCAGCTGGGCCCACTGGATGCCGTAGGAGTTCATGACGGTCGCGATGCCGTTCGGCATGGTCATCAGGTCGGGGTTGTTGGTCACCATGTACGGCCACAGGAAGTTGTTCCAGGACGCGATGAAGGTGAAGATGCCGACCGCGGCGAGGGAGGGGCGGGAGAGCGGGAGCACGATGGTGAAGAAGACCCGCCAGCGGCCCGCGCCGTCGATGAAGGCCGCCTCCTCCAGTTCGCGCGGGATGCCCTGGAAGAACTTGTAGAGGATGTAGACCATCGCGGCGGGCGCGCACTGCGGCAGGATCATGCCCCAGTAGGTGTCGACCATCCCCATCTGCTGGACGGTGGTGAAGAGGGGCACGCCGAGGACGGCCGGGGAGACCATCAGACCGGTCATGACCAGGCCGAGCAGGGCCTTCTTGCCGCGGAACTCCGTGCGGGCGAACCCGTATCCGGCGAGCGCGCTGACGGTGAGGACCACGGCCGTCACGCACACCGAGACCACCAGCGAGTTCACGAACCAGTTGGTGATGTTGCCGGTCTCGAAGATCGCCGACCAGGCCTGGGTCGTCCACTCCTTCGGCAGCCAGTGCGTCGGCACCTCGACGGCCTCGGTCTCGGACTTGAGCGAGGTGAACAGCGCCCAGACGAGCGGCGCGAGGAACACCACGGAGACGGCGGTGGCGAGGAGGGTGAGCACGATCTGGCTGGGCGTCCAGGGCTTGCGGACCTTGGCGCGTACGGGTGCCCCGGTGCGTACGGGTGCTTCGGGGCCTGCCTGTGCGGCGGTGCTCATCGGCCGCCCTCCTCACGGTTGCGCAGCAGCCACATCCGCGCGAGGGCGACGGCCGCGATGATCACGAAGAAGATGATGGAGATCGCGGAGGCGTAGCCGACGCGGTAGCTGGTGAAGCCCTCTTCGAGGGTGTACTGCACGAAGGTGCGGGTGGAGCCCTCCGGTCCCGGCAGGAAGTCCATCATCACCACGGCCTGGTCGAAGACCTGGAGCGAGGCGAGGATCTGCAGGGCGAGGACGAGACCGGTGATGTTCCGCAGCATCGGCAGGGTGATGTGGACCATGCGGTGCCAGGCGTTCGCGCCGTCCAGCTTCGCGGCCTCGTAGAGGTGCGCGGGGATGCCCTGGAGGGCGGCGAGGTAGAGCAGGAAGCTGAAGCCGACCGTCCACCACAGGGTGCAGACGACGACGGCGAGCATGGCGTACGACTTGTCGGTCAGCCACGCCGTCTCGATGCCGAGCACGTGGTTGACCATGCCGGTACCGGGGTTGAACAGCCACTGCCACAGGTTGGCTGCGACGGTGGACGGCAGCAGGAACGGGGCGAAGAAGCAGAGCCGCCACAGCCACTTGCCGCGCTCGATGTGGTGGGCGAGCATCGCGAGGAGGAAGGCGAGGACCGTGATGCAGGGCACGACCAGGAGCGTGAAGTACGCGCTGTGGCCGAGCGACTCCCACACCAGCGGGTCGTCCAGTGCCTCGCGGTAGTTGTCGAGGCCGATGAAGCTGGTGGCGTCGCCGGAGATGTTGGCGTCCGTGAAACTGAGGTAGACGCCGCGCAGCAGCGGCCAGATCACGAACAGCGCGAACAGGACGAGGAACGGGGCGACGAACCAGGCCCCGTGCTGGAAGCCCTGCTTGCGCCGGACGGTGGCGGTGTCCGCCGCCGCCCTCGTGCGCGCCGGAGTGATGACGGTCTGTGCGCTGGTCGTCGTCATGCGACCGCACCTCCTTGCGCGGCGGTCCGGCCGTCCATGGGGTTCTTCGAGGCGAGCAGCTCGGTGAGCATGCTCTTCATGCTGCGAGCGGCGGCGTCCGGCTTGGCGGAGCCCAGCGTGGAGGACACGACGATCGGGCCGACGCGCTGGGCGAGGATGCCGGTGGACCCGGCGAACCACACCTTCGGCTCGGTGGCCTGGTGGTCCATCGCCGAGACGTACTCGCTCTGCGGGTTCATCTTCTTGTACGCGGCCGAGGACAGGGTCGGCGTGTAGGCGGGGATGTGGCCGCCGGCCGCCCACTGCTGGGCGTGCTGGACGATGTAGGCGGCGAGTTGGTGCGCGCCCTCGTTGGCGGCTCCGCCACGGTCCGCCTGGTGCGGCAGGACGAAGGAGTGCGACTCGGCGTGGGTCGCCTGTTCGCCGAAGACAGGGGGCAGCGGGGTGGCGCCGTACTCGATCTTCGCGCCGTCGAAGACGGGCACCGACCAGTTGCCCTCCCAGACGAACGGCCCGCCGTTGACGAACTGTTCGGCGCCGGCTCCGCCCGCGAAGCCCGGGTTCACGTACCCGTCGGTGAGGTGCCGGCGCAGGAACTCCAGTACCTGTGTGGCCTTGTCGGTGTCGAAGGTGACCTCGGTGTTGGCGTCGTCGAACCAGGTGCCGCCGAGCTGGGTGTAGAAGGCGACGAAGAACCACCACTGGAAGTTCTGGTCGCTGGACCACATGCCGATGGTCTGCAGGCCCTTCTTGGTGGCTTTCTTGGCCTTCTTCAGCACGTCGAACCACTCGTCGACCGATGTCACGGGCACCATGCGGCCGTCGTCGCCGAGCAGGCCCGCCTTCTTCAGCACGTCCTTGCGGTAGAAGCAGAGCTGGACGTGGATGTCGAGCGGGAGCGCGTAGAGCTTGCCGCCGATGACGGCCCGCTTCCACAGCTCGGGGTTGAAGTCCGCTTCCCGCACGCCGTACTTGGCGAGCAGGTCGACGTCCCAGGGGTCCAGGAGCCGGCCCGGCGAGAAACCGGTGACCCGGCCCAGGTGCATGACGCCGAGGTCCGGTGCGCGGTTGCCCGCCGCCGCCATGGCCAGCTTGGTGTAGAAGGGGCTCCCCCACTGGAGGGTGGAGTCCTTCACGTCGATGCCCGGGTTCGCCTTCCGGAAGGAGTCCAGCATCGCGATCATGTTGTAGCCGTCGCCGCCGCTGAAGAGGTTCCAGTAGCGCACGCGGGTGTCCGCGCCGGAGGCTAGTGCGTCCGCTCCGGTGCCGAGCGCGGCGAATCCGAGGCTGCTCGCGACCGTCACGCCGCCGAGTCCCGCCAGGAGCTGCCTGCGATTCAGGCTGGGTCGTCCCATGCCCTGCCCCATCCGTTCGAGATATCTCTGTTCGAGATTTCGGTTAGTGCTCGTAACTTCGAACGGACCGTAGAGAGGAAGCGCTTACTCGTCAATGGTTTGCGCAGGAATTTCCCTGTGGATGCCTACTCAAGTAGGACGAACACTCTGGAACGTCCCTGCCGTGGTGAAGGCGTCGGTGATCGGTGCGATGAGCGCGGCGAGGCGGCGGGCGCCCGCGTCGCCGATCGGCGCCCACAGCGCGGCGCAGTGCTCGTCCGTCTCCACCTCGATCCGCTCGCGCGCCGCGCCGCCGGCGCCGGTGAGTGCGGCGCCGGTGAGTGCGGCGCCGGTGAGTGCGGCGCCGGTGAGTGCGGCGCCGGTGAGTGCGGCGCCGGTGAGTGCGGCGCCGGCGGGTGCGGCGCCGGCGGGTGCGGCGCCGGCGGGTGCGGCGCCGGCGGGTGCGGCGCCGGCGGGTGCGGCGCCGGCGGGTGCGGCGCCGGCGGGTGCGGC